>JASBVF010000059.1 GCA_030147525.1 Bacteroidota bacterium | reverse complement strand
TTGTTTGAATTCGATATGTTTGATTTCCCAGGGACGAATATCCCCAAGTGCGATTTCAAAAAGCTGCTTACTATTCATCGTTTTTTGGAGTCAAAGCTAAAAGGCTATAGTCAATCTACCCACTAAAAATCATAAAGAACCGAAAGGAATAACACCCCATAACTTTGTTAAACCTTTCACTATAACCGGATAGTAATGTCCAATTTTACCGATGCAAAGTTGAGACAAAAATGCTATTCCTGCTCCTTTTAGCCAATCTCTTCCAAAGTCCAAATAAGTAAAAGTGCCAGGATGAAGTCTTGCTTCTGACAAGGCAAATACAAACCCGTCAACAGCATATTTCATATATTGTCCTTTCTTTCCAATATTTTTCCATGGTAAAAGACTTGATATTCCACTCCAAGCTGCACTGACCGGATCAACTTTCTCCCATGCTTGCCTGAAATTTGTTACTTCAGAATCAAATGCCAAATTGAAAATCATTTGAACTCCAACATCAATGGCCGCATTCCCTAATACTTTTAGAGCATTATAAACGAGTGTTGGACTTTTATTGCCGGTTGTTCCGTATTCCTTCAGGTAGTATCTTGAATATAACAGGCCTTCACTTTTGAGAGTACCATTGCTTAGTGTTTCTTGAACTAAAACATGTAATTCTATATAATCATAAGTACCGTTGCTTAATTCTTCAAAAATTTGATCCCATAACGGAGAGCAGACGTCTTTACCCCTGAGGATATATACTTTTCCAACTAAACCTATAGCATCGAATTTTTGCTTTGATTCATTAATTTCGTCTGGAATGCTAATTACAACTCCATTTAAGCCATTATAAGCATTAGCTTCTGAAAATGAAATCTTAAAACTTCGCTTTAGTGAGTCAATAATGCCTGCACCAGGATTAGAGGATGTATTAGTCGGAGTAATAGCATATACAAACTTCGATACAAAACCTGCACTTTCAAGATCAAGTCCCATCATTGAAGGTGAAGGACACAGATCACACCCACTTGATTTTTGTAGTAGATGGCATTCACATTCAATGATTTGTTGGAGGTTCCAAATCAAAACATCCATTAAAGCCTTTTCTCCTTCGACGAACGATAAATGATTGTCTCTAAACTTGTTTGCAGCAATTTGAAGTCTGTTCGTTAAATTCAATCTTTTTTGCTCATCCAAACACATAAATGACCCTCCTTCAGGCAACTTCAGATCTACCCAAAATCTTGTATAAATTCCTGTATGATCACTTTGTCTTCCGATCAGTAGATAGTACGGTATTTTTTTTGCCACCTTCTCCTTCATTTCCAAAAACACTTCAGGGTAGGAGTAGCCATCGTAATACTCCAGTTCCGCATAAAAGCCGAAGCCAAAAACCTTGAAGCTGTCCGCATAGTCCGTAGAATCGAAGGCGGCTACCAGTTTGCAGGCTTTGGCATTCAGTGCCGGCCAGCGGGAGGCCACGTCGAAGCCGGAAGCATCCTGCTTCATTACGTAACAAGTATCGGTCTGCCCCATAACTGCGGCTACCGGCAGGCTGTATAGGAGCAGCAGGGTAAAGCAGGCAAACAGGCGAGTAGGCGGGTAGGCAAACAGGCTGATTTTCAACTGTTCAAAGCCAGGCACTTTTGCAAACCACTGTTTGTTGGGTCTATTTTTCATACTAATTCGTGCGGTTGGTTTTAGCAAAGAGTTTTAAAGTTTACCAAACCGGGCCACGTGCAGGTTATCGCCCAGCCTGATTTTCAGGAAATAGACGCCCGTATGCAGCTCATCCACCGGTATGCTGACCGGCTGCGCACCCGGCACGATGCCCACGGGCCGTATTTTCAGCACCCGCCCCCGCAGGTCGATGATTTCCGCCTGCCCGTCGTAAGCCCTCCCCGATTCAATCACGGCGGTCACCGTAGTCCCGGCAGGGTTGGGATACAGGTCGCCGATAGTCAGCCCCTCATCCAGGATGCCGTTCAGCACCGCCCGGTCTTCCTCCCCGGAAGTGGCGCAGGGAGCAGGCGCCTGGCTGAAGGTGGCATCGCCGGTAAACTCCAGCATAAAGCCGTTGGCGGAAAGGTAGTTGTTCACAAAAAGCACATACGTCTCGCCGGCAGTTGCATCCACCGCTGAAAGGAAATTATCATCGCCTTCCCGGCAGCCTGGCATTTCCGTACGATCGACGGCCCACAGGCTGAGACCGGTTGCGCCCGTGCAGGGTTCGGAAGAGCGCCGGTCCTCCTCTCCGAAGTTTTTGCCTGATGCCATGCATCGCACTTCCTCCTTCCCGCCACATTCGTCCCATCCGCCCGGCAGGCGGTAAAGCACGAAGTCCAGGTCGTCGTGTTCGTCCAGCGGCACGATGGTGAAGCCGAGCTTTCCTGCCGACGCCACCTGCCATTTTATCCAGGCACTGTGTGTTTCAGGAAAATCCTGCCGGTAGCAGCTCGTGACGCCCACGCCGGCCGCCTCTCCGGAAATGGCCAGTTCATCGAACACGATCGTTTCATGGCTGCACACGGCAAATGCTCCCGGGCAATTGGTAAAAGTGGATTGCGATTGCGCTGCAAAAAAGGCGCACAGCCATCCTGCAAGGAGGTAAGCTCTTTTCATAGTTGATTTTTTGAATCTTTAGATAAAATGGCAGCATGATCCGCTTGCAAAATTTCATTTTAAAAACGGATCAACTGACAGCACAAATATCGGCTGAAATACCACGCCAAATGCATCAAAAACATTTCAAAACATTTCATAGTATTTCACCCACGTACTGAATTGCTGCCGTTTTACGCCAATTGCGGTGGAAGAACCCCTGCTTGTCCCTCCGGGGCTTGCCCAGGTGGGAGCGGGTAACCCAATTTTTCGTAAATGATCGTTTGCCATTTCGGGCATATCAGCCCTTTTGGCAGGTCAATGCCATGCTCTTTCAGCTTACGCCAAAAGGTAGGGTAACTGAAGTTGAATTCGTGGGCCATTTGCTGGCGGGTCTTGGATCCGAGAGACGAGTTGGTACGGTGCATAACATAGTTGGGTTAAATAAGTGATTTGATTTTTTGTGTTGAACGTTATCCGGTTGGGAAATTCCGAATAACAATGGCTGCTTTTCACCGGTCATTCCCGGCAAAAAACACGGTACTCACCTCACATCCTCATCGAAGATGCAGGTGCCACCATTGAAGATTCCCGGTCAGGCTGCTGAGAACAAGTCAAATGTTTCAAACTGAAAATCAGCTATACCTGCAAGCAGCATTTCAGGAGAATCCTCCGCCAAAATGTTTTTTAAATAAATCCAAGTAGTAGTATGAAAAGCCGGATCGAAGGCGGGAAAATTTGCGCCTTTTGGGTGTTAAAGAATCAATATGGCCAAGAACACCACGTAATAAAATTTCACCCGGCATCTATTTAGCCCACAAAATACACCACCCCCCCCCCTGTTGGCGTAAGATTTAACTTTTTTTTTGTTAATTCAAAATTTACATCGCCAACAAGTCAGATAAATCCCTGAAAATCAGGAAATTAGACCTTGCCGGGTTGAGATAATTTTTTCCGGCCACAAAGACCAAATAAATGACTGCGACCAGATGATGGTCTATTCGCCTTCCAGGTCCAAAGGAGCAGCATTGTCGTTAAAAAAAAGAATACGGAAAGCTTGAAGGGAAAAATTTGAAAAAACCTTAAACGCACTCAATTCCAAAAAGTAGTGAACCATTACGGCAATAAGCATTGATCTTGAAAAAGCACAGCACTGGTTTTCGGAATAAAAAAGGGCCACCCAACCGGATAGCCCTGTTTCGATTAACAGTGTTAATCAAATAAATGACGTTCCAAAGATACGCAAATACCAGCTAAAATTGTAGTAAAAACAGACCTTTATAAGCGCACTTTCAGCAACTAAATCAACCCTTCTGACAGCACTTCTAACGGACACAATCGGCATTCCCGCCCCGCAAGGCTGACGGGGCTTTATGGGCGCTCCACTCCGTTCTGCTGTTACCATTCCAGCCCCCTAAAGTAGGAGAGGGCTTCCATTCTAAGGTGCTGAACGCAGGCAGCGAGTAGTTTATTGAGCGCCGTAAAACTTGCGCATTGTTGAGGCTCCGCTGGCGCTCTACCGATTAATATCGCATTCCCGTCCCGAAAGGCTTCGGGACTTTTATTTGCGCCGCTCAGCCCGCTTGCGCATAGTGGGCGCCGTTCCTTGCGCATATTGAGCGGGCGCATCATTGGTGTAGGTAAGCCAAGTTTCTGCTCATGCGCCCGCCGTGACAGCCCTTCTCACAGCCCTCAAAACTTAGAGGCATTTAGGGGTGGTGTGCGGCTTGCCGCTCCTGCCTCGTTTGCCGTTCCTGCCTGCTTTCTGCTCCTGCCTGTGGCCTTTTTTGCCTGCTTTTTTTTCTTTAATTTATTCAAAAAAATATTGTTTTAAATATTTGACAGTCAGTTGTTTATGTCGTTTTTTCTGCGTATTTTGTAGGAGTTAATTAAATAAATGACATGACAACACAAACCACTTCCATTTCTCCCGCTCTCCTCGTTTTCATTTACGAGGTGTCCGCAGTTCAGATTGATGATTTTTGGTATGCATCGTCCCCCGTGCTGTCGCCGCTCATGGCCGCCGTTGGTGTTTCGGCCTCTGATGCGCTGCTGGCCTGGGTCGAGTTTTACCATTCAGGCGTCTTTAGCGCTTAGTCCTTGTGGGGGCTTGTCCCCCGCTCTTTCCCTTTCCTTTTTTCTAATTTTTAATCTTTTAATATGTTCTCCCTCTCGTCTTTCGCCTCCTTTGGGGTGGGTGGCAGCCGTCGCCCGTCTGCCTGTTCCGGTGTTGCCGCTGCTGCCTTTGTCGCTTCGCTTCGCCGTGCTGGTGTTCCGGCTGTTTCGGTTCTCACTTCCTGCGGTGCAGGTGCGCCATCTGTGGTGGGCGCTGCCTTTCCCGGTTGCCAGTTTTTCAGTGCCTCGTCCCCTGCTTTCTGTGGTTTGGGCCGTGCTGCCTTCGCTGCCCGTGCTGCTGCTCTCGTTCGTGCTTTGGCTGCTTCGCCTTCCCCGCTGTGGGTTTGTTTTCCGGGTGGGGTTTGTCCCGTTGCCGTTGTTCCTTCCCGCTCCTGGGTTTCCTGTGGTTCCGGCTCGTGGTCGGAGTCTGCCCTGGCTGCCGGTTTGGGAGTCCCGGTGCTGGTTTTTTTGCCTGTTGGCGTGGTGCCTCCTTCGAGGTGGGGTGCTTGGTCTTCCCTGGGTGGCTTTTTGGGTGGCGGTTGGTGGTTTCTGCCTGCCGTTCAGCCCTCTCTTTTTTAATAATTTGATGAAATAATAATGTTTTAAGTTGTTGAAAATCAGTTGCTTAAATCAAACTTTCTGTTTATCTTTAAGTATTGTTAATCAAAATAAATGACACCATGTTTAACACAGATTATCTTGCTCAAAGTGTGGAGGTTGCCCGTGTAGCCTCCGCCGAGCGGCAAATGCAGCCGCCTCCCGCCGTCGAATTTCCTTTCGACATCGAACCCGTTTTCAAACAGTTTAAAGTCTATCTGCCGTCCCCTTATTTCTTCCCGGAAATAGCCTGTCCGGGTGCGGCAAAAGAAGAGGGCTTTAAGTTCATCCGCCTTATCGTCCCTTATGGCAATGGCCGTTACTCCGTTCACGCTGCGCCCTGGTCCAGTGCCGAACAGGTCGCCGAAGAGTTGGAAGGCTGGATGCTTCCCTTTTAGTTTTTTCCTTTTCCTGCTGCGCAGTTAGTACAGGCTTAGTTTTCCTTGGCAGTTCCTTTGAGAAATAGCCTTTCCCGTTGGGGATAAATCTGAAAGTTTGAACGCCGCTTTCTGGCCTGCGGCATGGCCAGCGGTTTTGCAGTTCCGAAAAAACGCCGTTCACAAAGCCGGAGACGTTAAGCCCGGACCGGAAAAGGGGAAAGCCGGAATCTTTCCCCACCTTTTTTCATCCTGAAAGGAACCGTTCCATCACGAAGGCCCTTGTCATCCCGTAGGGAACTGTTCCATCAAACCATTTTCAACCATGAAAAATCTGCTTCCAATATCCGACATCAAGAAACTTGAAAACCTCGATATCCGCTACATGCCCGGGAATCCCCGTTCCTACCGTCTTGACCTGGGGAAAGGCGTCCTGAACCTTGAAGGCCGGGAACAAGTCACCAAACCCGGCGAAACCTTTAGAGTCATCCCTATTGCCTTCCGTTGCTTGCAGGACGGGCTTTTTGGCCAGCCTGAAAAGAAATGGTGCGAAGTGTACTTTGTGAATGAAGATGGACACATTGGCGTTTTCATGTTCCACGGATTCAGCGTGCAGAACCTGAGCGAGGCAGCCCGTGACCTGTTTTACGAAAAACGGGGACTTTGCGAAGTACAATGGACGGTGAAGCTGGAAAAAAAGGTCAACAAACAGAACCAGCCTTACTACATGGCTTTTTTCGACTTCAAGCCACTGGCAGAAAAGGAACTCGAAAAACAACGCCTGCTGATTCAGGACATCGAAGCCACTTACTTTCACATTTACCGCTCCGATACGATGGAAGCCAAAACACTGTTTGCCGAAAATTACAGTACCCACCTGGAGCCAACGAGGGCAGAAATCGAAGCTGAAAAAGAAAGGGAAACCGCCCTGCTAACAGAGTTCACACCGAAAGAGGAAAGAAAGGCAGCTTGAAAAGCTGTTGTCGTCCGTCCCGGTCTCTTTGGCCGGGACACCCTCCTCTTTTCATCCCCGCCAGGAGAACCGTTCACGTAACGCAGGAAACATTCACCTTTAAAATTCAACCCGCCATGAAAAAAGATAAATTTGAAGAAATGACAGCCCGCATCATTGCCCAACTGGAAAAAGGCATCGTGCCTTGGCGCAGGACGTGGAACCAAATCACAATGGGCGCAGCCCGCAACCACTTTTCAGGACACATCTACCGAGGCATCAACCGTTTCATCCTCGACGGTTTTCCTGCCCGACGGTCAGGCGGGGAGGTTCCCCGCTTCGCCACCTTCAACCAGGTGAGCAACGCAGGACACCGCATCCGCAAGGGTGCAAAATCCCTTCCCGTTTATTTCTGGAAAATCCTGTTTTTCGACGCCAACGGCAAACGGGTAGAGACCCGGCAGGAAGCGGAAAAAATTGTTCCCTATGTCGCAGAGTACCGGGTTTTTAACGTCCTCGACATCGAAGGTTTTACAGTTGAAATGTTCAGAGAAGACAAACCCGAAAACATCCCTTCCCGGATTGATGAATGTGAAGCCATCCTTTCCGGCAACCCGCACGAAGTCAGCAAAGGCGAACCCGCCTACTCGCCCCTGATGGACAAATTGTTCATGCCTGACATCAAGGACTTTCACAGCCCGGAGAAATTCTACCACACGTATTTCCATGAATTGAGTCATTGGACGGGCCACCACACTCGCCTGAATCGTGACATCAAAAACCGCTTCGGTGACGAAAAGTACAGCAAAGAAGAACTCATTGCAGAAATGTCCGCCTGTTTCCTCGCCGCCCATTGCGGCATCGTGGTAGAGGATTTGGTGGAGAATAGCGCCGCCTATCTGCGTTCCTGGATTAATGCCCTGCTTGGTGACTCCCGTCTGCTAATGACGGCAGCCAGTGCCGCCGAGCGGGCCGCCAATTTCTTGATTGAGGGAACGGCTGCAACAGTTGTCGAGATGCTGGAAGAAGAGGAACAGCTTCAAGCGGCATGAATCAAATTGTCAAGCACAGGCAGTCAAAACTCCTGCTGCCGGTGCTTTTTTGTCATCTTCGAAGAGGACCTGCCAGGAACTTCTCCATTTCATTTTACCTTTAACCTTCTAAATTTTTCATGCTATGAACGACAATCAAATCGTCATTTACCAAACCTCCGACGGGCAAGCGAAAATTGATGTAAGATTAGAAGAAGAAACCGTCTGGCTTTCTTTAAATCAAATGGCCGACCTGTTTCACCGGGACAAATCGGTAGTTTCTCGGCATATCACCAACGTGTTCAAAGAAGGAGAATTAGACCAGTTGGCAACTGTTGCAAAATTTGCAACAGTTCAAGTGGAAGGCGATCGTGAAGTAACACGGGACATTGAACACTACAACCTCGACGTCATCATCTCCGTCGGCTACCGGGTCAAATCCAAACGGGGAACCCAGTTCCGCATCTGGGCAACACAGGTACTGAAAGACCACCTGGTGCAGGGTTTCACCCTCAACGAAAAGCGGCTCCGGGAATCAGAAGACCGTTTTCAGCAACTGCAAAAAGCCGTCGCACTGGCCGCAAAAGTCAGCCAAATTCAGTCACTTAGCCACGACGAAAGCGAAGGCATTCTCAAAGTGTTGGATTTGTACGCCTATGCTCTTGATATCCTTGACCAATACGACCATCAACGCCTTGCCATTTCCGGAACAATCGAAAAAACAGCCTATCGCCTGACCTTTCAGGAATCCGTCCAACTGATCGAGCAATGGCGCATCGAACAAGGCGCAGGCACTCTTTTTGGCAATCAAAAAGACGACTCTTTCAAAAGCTCCCTCGAAACCATCTACCAGTCCTTCGGTGGCAACGACCTCTATCCCAGCATCGAGGAGAAGGCGGCCAACCTGTTGTATTTCATTGTAAAAAACCACTCTTTCACGGACGGGAACAAACGAATCGCCGCCGGCCTGTTCGTTTATTTCCTTGACAAAAACGAAATCCTCCTCCGTCCTGATGGACAAAAACGCATTGCCGACAATGCCCTCGTTGCCATCACTTTAATGATTGCCGAAAGCCGCCCAGATGAAAAGGATATCATGGTGAAACTGGTCGTCAACCTGATCAATCAGAAGAATTAAGGGAAAATTTTCATCCTCGGAGAGGAACTACTCCCACCCACCCATTTCAAAGGTGTGGCCATCGAAAATCCAATCCCACGGCCAAGACGCTGCCGCAGCCCGTTCTTTCAGTTAGTCCGTTTCTCTTCCTGCCTTGCAGCCCAGGCAGCCGCAGCGTCTCCGCAACAGGCACAGCGCCGCCATTTCACTACATATGGTTCCGTTTCACTTTGACAATGCCCCTGTTTTTCTGCAAAGCTTATCCAAACGCTCCCGTTTTCCACAACTTGATTTGTCCCGCCCGATTGAAGTTGACCTCCTCCACTCCCACCCACCCAATCCAGCGGTGTGGAAAACAGCCCCAAAACCCGCAAGCCAAAGCACCGGATGCAAGCTGACGCTTCCCGTTTCATTGGCAAGCACCAGCCAGCATCCGGCGCTCCGCAGCAGGAGTAGCCACAGTCATTTCACTTCGCATGACTGCGTTCATGGCGGTGACTACCCCTGCTTTAATGCCAAACACGGCAAAGACTGGCTGTTTTTCACGGCGTAGTTGCCCCTGGCTAACCCTCTAAATTTGGTTGGTTGAATTCTTTCGAAAGCTCTTCATACAATGGCTTCAATATATTGACAATCTGCTGGTGTACGGCTAAGAATGGAATGACCTCAAGATTGGACTTGGCGAGAAAAGATTGCCACTGCATTATTCTTTTTTCATCTGATGCAAAGGCGTCCGTAAACAGGCTGTGGTTTTTGGTGAAGGCGGTTTCCCTTGTTCTGAAGGTATTCGAGATAGCTTGCCGTAGGATTTCCGGGTCATGCCGACCAGGTTGCAGCAACCGAAAGAGGTCGTAGAAATCCTTCATGCGGCTGTTCGTTTCTGCCAGGTCTATCATAGCCTCGAATTTCTCGGCAATGACCGTTTCAGGGGAGTAAGCCAATAGTTCCGGGGCATCCATTTCCAGTAGAGTAGGGAATTTCATCTGTACAGGAGCTGGTGTCACGAAATCCCCGAAGCCAATATCCACCTGCATGCTTTGGCGGATATTACCCAACCGTGCAATCACCTTTATCCGTATTCCGCTGTAATGCCCTTCCTTTGCGATTTCTTCTGTGGTGATAGTGTCAAGGTCAAAAGTCACCCCGTCTTCTTCATACATCAGCTTCAAAATACCCCGGAAGATGGAATGGAAATCCGCTTCCCGCCTTGATAATCCTAAGCCCAGCAAGTCCAGGTCCATGGTCGGACGGCTCTTTTCCATTTCCAAAGCATACAACAACGCCCCTCCCTTCAGACAAAAATGTTCCCGGTAGTTTGAGCAGGAAAGCCGGTAAAGAATCCTTTCCTGAAAATACCTGATGAGCAGTAGCTGGAAATTCTTTTGTTCAGAACGGGCAATATTTTTCAGCCTGTCCTGGACGCTGGCAACGAAGTTTTTCATACCAAGAGGGTGACGAGTTTGTTGACTTCCTCCCCGATATTAAGGGCTGAAGCGTATTCGAGGAGTTTATGGATATTGCGAGGCTTCCGTTGGAGATAGGTGTTCAATACTTCTTTCAAAATGTCCATGCCCACTTTTTTCTGGTATCTGACCATATCGCAAACGGTCTTTTCTGCATCGTACATCTCCACCATCTCACCTTCAACTTCTACATTTATGATACCTGTTTCATAGGCAGCCTCTTCCCAGTAGTAGAGCTTGATAGGTGGATATTCGGGCAAAACAACTTTGTACTTTTTTGGTACCGCCACATGATATTCAGCAGGAACAAAGGTAGATAGTTCAAGGTAGGCCGCTGCAGAGAAAAGACAGAACACACCTTTTTTCACAATGTAAGATACCTCCACCATTTCAGAAACCGGGACATCCGTCCACCGATAAAGGCCACGTTTCAACTTTATTACCTGTCCCGAATCCAGTAGCTCCTGAAGTTGGTAATAGGTAACACCATCTTCAAGAAGCTCACTGGCATTGGCGACGCCACCGTGCTTTTCAAATACCGATTCAGGTTCAATTGTATTTTTCATTTCTACGGCTCAAAATCAATATCAGCCGTAAATTTCTAAAATAAAAATGGCTTTTCAAAATATTTTGAAAGCATGAATAAGCCCTATTTGTCCCCTACGTGAGCCACACATAATTGCACTATTCAAAGAAATGGAAGCAAAAAAGCCCAGGCTCACCGCCCGGGCTTAAAATTATAATCCTAAGAACAGATCCAAAACACTACTCATCGGTCGCCCTTCACTGCAGTTTGGCTAACCCCTGCGGCGACCGAACCGGCAACAACCAGGACTTTAGCAGCCGCAAGTATCCAGGCAGGCAGGGCAACCGGAACAGTTATCAGTGTACCGCCAATGGCGCCCAGGACAATCCCCAGGTTCCTGATGGTTTTGAAAAAGTTGGGAGTCGGAGCGACCAGCCGCTCCATGATGGACATTTTTTGAGTTTCCATAAGCCTATGAATTTTAATTTGGATGAAAAAGGGCATGGATCTCTTCAGCCCATGCCCCGGATAAAACAATTGTGCAAACCGTACCCTCATCAGGGAATTAATCAGAACACGTCCACCAACTGCATTGCATTGCCGGAGGCGAACAGGTAATAGTTGTCACCCACTTTCTGGAAGAATTCGATACCAACAGCATTCAGCACCGATACTTCAGCGGCCGGTTCCATGTCGTTCAGAAACCTTGCTTCCAGGCTTACATCAGGAGCCTCTTTGTTTACTTCAATGTAATCCGAGAAAGCGGTCCCGGTCATGCCGTTTTGTTCGGCATTCTTCGGTTCGTAGTTCCCTGTTTCCGGACTGAGCGCATAATCGGAAATTGCAGCCACCGCATTGACCAAGCGGAAGTGGGATGCACCACTTGGCACAGTCAGCAAATTCTGAGGATTGAACTTGGGTACCACCAGCGTCGAGCCTTTCCTTGCATCCAATTCAACCAGATCGAATGGAGTGCGGAGCACGGTGGACAGTGAAATGTTTTGGTTGAAATCCAATCCCTGCAGTTGCTGCGGAACTTGGGTAATGAGAATCGCCCTTTGGCCACGTGCCTCGGAAGCGTCTTCCAGGTTGATGCGTTTGATGATAGCCGTCAGCGTCCCGGTGAGCCGTCTGTTGAACATGTGTTTCAGCGGACTAAACGCCGTGCGGATAGCCTTACCGACTTTAGCACATCCAGCAAATTCCGCCATGTTTTCCCTCGTGCGTTTGAACTCATCGGCGGTGAGTACCTGGTCTGCGGTCGGCCCGCCGACCAAGCCGGCGAAGTAGCCCTTCTCGCCCTTGATTTTAAAATGCCGCACATCACCGATCGTGCCGACATACTTGATTAGACCTTTTTGCCTTGCCATAGCTTTACATTTTTGTGATTAGAAAACGTTGAAAATCAACTGCAAAGGTCGGCAGGAAACGGGCGAGCTGTCAAACACAAAAAGATGCAGGAACCAGCAAAAGGCACTTGGAAAGAAAGCCAGGACAAAAAGTAAGGTGGGAGACAGTTTTTTTAAAAATGTTGTACCTATGTTGTACCATTCAATAAAAAAGCCTCATAAATCATTGATTTACAAAGCTTTGTATGAAATAATCGTGATCCCGACAGGACTCGAACCTGTGACCGTCTGCTTAGAAGGCAGATGCTCTATCCAGCTGAGCTACGGGACCGATTTTTAAGAACTTTTTTCTTTTGCGCCGCAAATGTACTCCTTTTTTAAAAAAACAAGCCCTGCATGGCAAGCATTTTTCAAAACCTGTTTTTATAAATCATTGTTCCACCCTGCAACGAAATTTTTCTACCTTGACCTCCCAATCTGAAACTGTATTGCAATGAGCGTAAAAATTGAAGATAGCTGGAAGGAAGTTTTAAAAGACGAATTCGAACAACCATACTTTCAGGCGATTTCAAGTTTCCTGCGAAAAGAGCTGGCAGCCGGTAAAACCATTTATCCGCCGGGCCCGCTGATTTTCAATGCTTTCAACACTACGCCCTTTGAAAAAGTGAAAGTCGTCATCCTGGGTCAGGATCCCTACATCAAGCCGGGGGAGGCCATGGGGCTTTCTTTTTCGGTGCCTAAAGGCGTCAGGGTGCCACCTTCGCTGCAAAATATTTACAAAGAACTGGAGGCAGATCTTGCTTGTCCGGTTCCCGGTCATGGCGACCTGACGAAGTGGGCGGAACAGGGTGTTTTTTTGCTTAACGCAGCACTGACGGTGGAGCGGGGAAGCTCCAATTCACATGCAAAAATTGGATGGCATACCTTCACGGATGCTGTCATCCGAAAACTTTCGGAAGGCAGGGAGGGGCTGGTTTTTATGCTTTGGGGAAATTTTGCGAAGCAAAAATCCGCTCTGATCGACCCTTTCAAACATCTCATACTCGAAGCTGCGCATCCCTCGCCGTTGGCGGGCGGTGCTTACAATGGGTCCCGCCATTTTTCCAAAGCTAATGAGTTTTTAGCCATGCGTGGCAAGGCTACGATTGATTGGTGCATTCAGTGAGCCATGTTGGCCCGAGGTTCGATTTTTTTGGTTGAAAACAAGGTTCGAAGCGTCAATTTCAGGAAGTTGAAAATCATCAGATTGCCAGCAAACCATCCTTCATCTCGACCGTCCGGTCGCTCATTTCTGCCAATTCTTTGTTATGTGTCACAATGAGGAAAGTCTGGTTAAAGTCATCCCGAAGTTTGAAAAGAAGTTGATGTAATTCCTGGGAAGAGGAAGAGTCGAGGTTTCCGGAAGGTTCATCGGCGAATACAACGGCAGGCTGATTCATCAGGGATCGAGCTACAGCAACCCGCTGTTGTTCGCCGCCGGAAAGCTGGGTTGGCTTGTGCGTCAGGCGCTCGGATAGGCCGAGATAGTCGAGCAGTTCTTTTGCCCGTTTTTGGGCTGTGGCTTCCGTTTCACCTTTGATGAAAGCGGGAATGCAGACATTTTCAAGCGCTGTGAATTCCGGGAGGAGGTGGTGAAATTGAAAAATAAACCCGATGCGCTGATTGCGAAAATGAGCAATGTCCTTGACGTTCAGGCGGCTGACATCCGTGCCGTCAATGACGACCTGACCTTTGTCAGCGCTATCGAGGGTGCCGAGGATGTGGAGCAGGGTACTCTTTCCGGCGCCAGACTTTCCGACAATGCAGACGATTTCGCCGGGCTGAATTTCGATGTCGACGCCTTTGAGAACGTGCAGGTCGCCGTAGGATTTGTGAATGTTGGTGGCTTTGATCATGTCAGTAGACAATGGCTTTAAATTCTTTCAGGTGGGTGCAAAGTAAATGGATGGGGCGGGAAAATGGGATATGAAACTGCATTTTATCCAACAAAAAAGAGCGAAAGCATTTTTATGCCTCGCTCTTGTAAGAAATCACCCGACTGTTATTATGAAGGATTTAAAGAACCTTCACAAAAAAAGAATATACTACCATTTAATTTTAAACCATTTAACCCAGGAAAGTTTGATCTGCCAGGTTGATTTCCAGAAATTTTTATGTTTTTCAAAAAGATTGAAAAATTGTTATTTGTTGATTCTTAGAAATATGCAAGTTTTATTCTGATTGGCAAATTAACGTTCTTTCAACAATACCTCCGAATTTTTTTTGATAAAATTTTAAGAAAACTTTAAAAAAGATGGGTCAAATGAAATTTCTCCCTTCTTTTTGATGGTGTAGCCTGCCGGTGAGCGGAGTTCGTAGATTCCGGTTTATTTTATTAGGACAGCAATTTTGATTTGCCTTTATTTGCTTCCATTAAAACACAAAACGAAAATCATGCTTGCCGCTATCAAAAAGACTCGACTGACTTTTGCCCAGATCATTAACATGAACGTCGGCTTTTTCGGCATTCAGTACAGCTTTGCCTTACAGCAGAGTGCCGTCAATCCGATTTACGATATGTTGGGCGCTTCGCCGGAAGAGATTCCCATCCTCAATCTGGCAGGGCCCATGACGGGGCTCTTCATCCAGCCCATCATTGGTGCTTTGAGTGACAAGACCTGGAGTCCTCGTTGGGGCCGGCGAAAGCCTTACTTTTTCATCGGAGCTATTCTTTGCAGCCTCGCTTTATTTCTTTACCCGTTCAGTTCTGAGCTTTGGATGGCTGTTGGTCTGCTCTGGATCCTCGACGTAGGCAACAATACAGCCATGGAGCCATATCGTGCATTTGTCGCCGACCGTCTGGTGGAAGAACAGCGGGGAATGGGCTATCAGGCGCAAAGTTTTTTTACCGGCTTCGGTCAGACACTGGCCAATCTTTCCCTTTTCATTTTTCCCTTGTTGCTTTTTGGTAAAATAGGCAAGTTACCCACTTGGGTTTACGGCTCTTTTTTCCTCGGAGCTGTGTGCTCTGTTGCCTCTGTTTGGTGGAGCATGCGCACCACACCTGAAATTCCACCTACAGAGGAAGAATTGAAGGAAATAAGGAAAACCCCCTTTAACATTTGGCTTCCTTTTAAAGAAATTCCGGATGCCATTCGGGAAATGCCAGGCGTGATGTGGCAGCTTGGCCTGGTTTACCTTTTCCAGTGGTATGCCTTGTTTTGTTACTGGCAAAATTCCTCGAAGAGCGTGGCGCTTTCCGTTTGGAATGCCACACCAAAAACCGACCCTGCCTTGTACGAACAGGCTGTGGGTTGGACAGGCCTCGTCAACGGGTGGTACAACATCGTTACCTTCATGACAGCGTTCGGACTGGCTGTTTTAGCAAGAAAATTTCTGGCAAAACACGTGCATTTTATCTGCCTCGTATTGGCGGGAGTAGGTTTTCTTGCATTCCCGCATATTGGCAACAAATACATGTTGTTCGTGGCGATCACCGGTTTCGGGGTCGGGTGGGCGAGCATGATGGGCATCCCGTACCTCATCGTTATCGGCAGCATACCCAAAGAACGCTATGGGGTGTACATGGGCATCATCAACATGATGATCGTTATTCCAATGCTCATCCAAACACTGACTTTCGGGTATTTTCTCAAACACTTCCTTGACAACGATCCCCGCAATGCCATTTCATTTGCCGGGGTATTGCTGCTCATTGCTGCCATCCTGACGCTATTCATCAAAGAAAAGCGGGACATCAGAGAAGAAGTAATCATGCAGGGAGGTGGGCACTGAGGCGGTCCGGTTTCTATTAATTAACCCAGTTTGTTGATATTCAATCTTTGTTGAGGCTCAAAAACATACCTGTTCACGTCGTGGTGTTGGTGGCCGCTTGGCTTGGGGCCATCTTACTGGTGAATCCTTTGGGTAACTTCCCGCTCAACGACGACTGGGCCTACTCAAAGGACGTATGGAACCTCTCGGAACAAGGCCGTCTCCTCCTCGACGACTTCCCTGCCATGACCCGCATCACGCAGATTTTCTGGGGAGCGGCATGGTGCGAGGTGTTCGGTTTTTCTTTCCAGGTACTTCGCTTTTCCACCCTAGTGCTCGGGTTTGCAGGCTTGTTGGTCTTTTATTTTCTTTTGGTTGAAATGGGAACCAATAAGCGACTGGCTGTAGCCGGAAGCTTGGTGCTGGCCTTCAACCCGCTTTATTTTTCGCTTTCATATACCTTCATGACCGACGTTCCTTTCCTGACGCTGTTCCTCGCTTCGGTGTTGTTTTTTGTCAAATCGCTGAAAACCGGGCGCTATCGTTTCATTGTCTGGGCGACCGTGTTTGCCCTGCTGGCGACGCTGGTGCGTCAATTCGGTATGCTGTCGCCGCTGGCCTTCGCATTTGCCTGGGTACTTCGCAATCGCCTGAACGGGAAATCCATTGCCTGGGCCGCCATGCCCTTGGTTGTGTGTATGGCAGCTTACCTGCTTTTTACCCGCTGGCTGGAAGCAACACACGGCTTGCCCGATTCCTACGGTAGCATCGGAAAACTGCTGGACCGGCCCTTTAAGTCAGGTTTTTTCGAGGCATCGCTTCAGCGGACCGGCATTTTGGTGTTCAGCTACGGATTGTTTTTGATGCCGTTGGCCGTTTTGCTTTTTAAAATTCATTTCAAAGCGGCCAGTCGCTCTCTCAAGTGGCAGGTAGTGAGTTTAACAGTGCTGCTGGCAGTGACTCTGATTTTCGCCTGGCGCTGGATTTTTTATGGAAACCTGCTTTACAACCTCGGCCTCGGCCCCAAAACGCTCAAGGATGCAGCCATTTGGTTGAACGTTTCTCCACAACTCAGCCCGGACGGGATGCTTTGGGTGAAAATTGCCGGCACTGCTGGTGCTGTTCTGCTGTTGCCGGGCCTGGTGGTTGTTCTGGTGAAAAAAATCAGGCAGACCGGTACGGCCTGCAATCTCGCCATTTTTTTCTGGTCGATGATTGCAGCGTATTTCGGGTTTTTACTGTTGGAGCTGTACTTTCTCGACCGGTACTACCTGATCCTGGTGCCATTGCTGCTGGCTGTTTTACTGCAAAACCAGGTTTGGAGTTTTGATAAGATAACCATTAGCATTGCTGTGGGTACCCTGCTGGTATTGGCAGTTTTTTCCATCACTGCTACCCACGACTATCTATCCTGGAACCGTGCCCGCTGGCAGGCGCTCGATTATTTAACCGAAGAAAAAAACATCCCGCCCAATCGCATCGACGGCGGCTTCGAGTTCAACGGCTGGCACAAGCCAGGCCCCAAAGACAATGGCCCCTGGAAAAGCTGGTGGTGGGTGGACCGGGATGACTACGTCGTTGCCTTCGGCGACCTGTCGAATTTCACCAAAGAAAAAGGCTTCCCTTATGTGCGCTGGCTGCCGCCGGGGGTGGATAGTGTGTATGTTTTAAAACACAATTAAAAACACAGGCTTCTTCCGACAGGGTGCGAATTAAATTCGCACCCTGTCGGAAGAAGCCTGCTTCGTTGTTCTAAGGCCTTCGTTGAATGATCATTAATTCCGACCTAATTGTTCCACTCGTCTGAAAATGAACCAAATAAACCCCACCAGGCCAGCCGGTTGTCTCGATTTTCACTACATGTTCTCTAGTGCTCGAACGGACATCTTCCAGTTCAAATTTAACCTCCCGCCCGATTATATCCAGCATCCGCAAGCTTACATTTTTCGGTTGTTTCAACTCAAATTTCACAAAAAAATGCCCCGCTCGCCGGATTGGGGAAAATGCTCACATTCGGATCGTATTCGAGGGCTTTTTTCACCCCGGTTACTACAGTGATACTGGCTATCACGATGCTGTCGCAAACATTGGCGGCAGTCAGGTTTTCGATGATCGTTGTGTCGGAGAAAACAGGGATGCCGTTGTAGCTCATGCCCCATTCCAGTTCCAGGAAAATGGTTTCGGCGGACGTGGGAAGTACGGCATTGCGCCAGCAAATCGAAAATGCGGAGCGGCTGACGGAGCGGGAGTGGTTGCTGGAGATGGTGGGAAGTTAGATTGAAAGCGGAGGCGCTGGGGCGAAGATTTGCGGAAGTCTCTGCGCCCCGGCGTCTCTGCGTTCGTCAAAATGCCTGACTGTGAAATTTCAGATTCCGGTGATCTGACCAATTCCAAGACAGCCACGAATATTCCTTTTGCTTTTCTATAAATCGCTTCCATTTCTGCTCGATAGGATAGCCGGGGTTGGGTGCGCCAGACTTTCGCTCAATTTCGGCCCTGTGCTGCGTGAGCAGAAACAGGTTTTTATCTGAAACCTCTTCAATCAAAAAATCGGAATCGAGCGGAAATTTTGTGCTGAAATGGATATTGTACCGGCTGATGAACACATCCCAATTGATGAACGAAACGAGCAGCAGGGCCGTGAAAACTGCCCATCCATTTTGAAAAAGTAAATAATAAAGGCTGCGTTTCCGGCTGATTTTCAGGTACATCGTCCAAAGTCCAAACATGGTCAGCAGCAGAAAAACGAACACGCCAATCCGCTTGTAAGCCAGCCCGCACGACTCGATGTACTGCACGTTTCGAACGCCAACTGAAAAAGCGAGAATGGCATTTTGAACGATCCATGCGTAGGCGGCCCATCGGATAGCCTGGTTACCGGGGTAAAAATTCAGATTGCGACGGAAAAAAACCAGCAACACGGCCATGGCCAAAAGTATGGCCAGAATGAGGACGTAAGTTCCTTCGTGTACGTACTGTTTCAGGGTCAGCGGATTGTCCGGCGCATCGCCGAACCAGACGTAACGGATGTCCACAATGTTGACGATGAGCAGCAGCAGGTTTAACGATGCAACGAGCAGAACGGCGGTTTGAAATTCCCTTTTCAATCCAAGCGTTCCGGCGATTGAGTTTTTCGCTGAAACGACCCGCTGTCGGGCAAGCTGAAAACTTTGTTTTGCCTCCAGTTTTTCAAAAAAATCGGCTGAAGTTTTCCATAAAATACTGCCTGCAACAAGGACGCTAATTGCGAGTGAAAGTAAGCGGGTGAGAGAAAATGTCTCCCACAGGTACGTGAAGATGCTGGTGAAAAACTGCCCGGAAATCTCCGCAAACTTTTGATTTGCAGTAAAATAGAGTCCAAAAAATACCACAAACACCGGAAGCACCACCATCATCATCCCTGTATTGGAAGCCAGCCGCCAAGCTGGTTTTTTATGCCCGGCCGGCTTGAAAACTTCCTGGAATACCTTCACCCGCATGTCCAGCAAGCTGACGACGCCGAGCGAAAATGCGTTAAAAATAAACTTCAATTCACGGGACTGCACGAAACCGATGAGCGCAACAAAAAAGAGTACATGCGTCACTTTTGCCATCAGTGAATTGTGCAAAACAATCATGGTTGCGGTTAAAATCACCCCTACCGATGAGAGAAGGGCAGGACGGGAGTGGCAGCTATCAGGGTGCAGGAAAAACAATGCCCCGATCATGAATATGGCAAAAAGCAGGGTGTTCAGCCCCATTTTTTCACTCCAAAAAAGAAGGTTGTGCGCAAGGGCGCAGACAGGAAAAAGGATACTGGCAACAAGGTGCTTTTTCATCGTGGTGGTTTTTAATGTCGTTATATTATTTGTTGATAATCAATCTTTTACCAAAGTCCTCACCGTCAAATACCCCACCCCCAGCACGCCCGCCATCACTACCGCCAGACCCAGCGTGCCGAGGTAGGCGCCGGGATGCACCAGCACCGCCGCCGTGTCCCAGAAAAGCTGGTAGGGATTCGTCAGTAAATCCCAGGAATTCCAGCGCTGGTAGCGGCCCAGATAGACGCCGAAAGCGCACAGCCCAATGGATGCCCAAACGAGCAGGTTCACCGGTTTTTTATCCAGCCGTTTTTCCAGAAAATGCTGCACTTCAATCAACGAGAGGTATCCGAGCAGCAGGCCCGTCCAGGCGAAGGAGAAGAGCGTCATCACGTCGTACCACAGCGGCACACCGTAGCGGTGGTGTACGTGCAACAGGTCGGTGACGAGGTAGGGGGCGTTCGGAAAAAACACCAGCCAGGCGAGCAGCGCAGGGATGGCCAGGTATTTTTTGGCCGGTATTTTTTCCAGTGAAATGGCAATCAGGTACGGAATCCAGGCCAGGAACAGGTTCCAGACGAGAAAGAGGAAAGTCGCACCGCGCCAGTCGGCGATGGCCCGTGCGCTGTCGAGTTGCGTGAAATCGAAGCCGGTGTACACCATCCGGAACCCGACCAGCACGAGGTCGAGCAGGGTCGTCAGGCATAGGAGCCTGAAGAGTTGATACTGTTTTTTTGAAGCGAAAAATTCTTGGATCGGGAGATTCATAAATAATGATGAATGATGAATGTTGAATTATGAACTTGGCTAACGGCCAACGGCTCACTGCCTGCTGCCGAGGTTATACCAGTCAATTTTCCTTGAAGCCCACATCACCGAAGCC
The DNA here is from genome assembly GCA_030147525.1 of Bacteroidota bacterium. Lineage (GTDB taxonomy): Bacteria > Bacteroidota > Bacteroidia > Chitinophagales > Saprospiraceae > UBA6168. The sequence continues at coordinate 46,300 of JASBVF010000059.1, read as the reverse complement.
AGGGCGATGAAAACACCGGCGCTGCCGGCCAGCAGGGCGTAATCTTCCAGTTGGAGTAAGATGAAAATGAACCCGTAAATCGCTACGAGCAGCAGCAACAATTGAAAAACCAGCCTTTTTATTTTTAAAACAGAAAAACTGTACCCCGCAATCAGCCCGATCGTCGCCACGCTCGACGTGAGGTAGGCGGCGTTGAAACCCACATGCTCCGACAGCGACAGCAGCAGCAGGTAAAATACCGTAAGCGCCAACCCGACGAGCAGGTACTGGAACGGGTGGATCAGCAGTTTTTGCAACACCTCGAAAAAGAAATACAGCAGGAACGTCAGCCCGATGACGAGGATGGCGTACTTGGCCGAGCGGGTGTTTTTCAGGTACTCGTCCACCGGTTTGATGAGGCGGACGCTGAGGTTCGATTGGCCGAAGGCTGCCTCATCATTTTTCCATTGCTGCGGGTACGGCCGGTTGAGATCGAGCACCTGCCACTGGGCTGTGAAGCCGGTTGGTGAAATTTCCCGGTTGTCGGGCAGGAAAGCACCCTCGAAACTCGGCGAGTGCCAGTCGGATCGCAGGTTGACCGTGGTCGATTTGCCGACCGGCTCGAAGCTGAGGTGTTCGCTGCCGTTGATTTTGACCGGGATGGAAAATGCGTAGGTTTTACCCTCCTGGCTGAGGGGGATTTCCGTACTCACGCCAGAGCCAAGGAAGGAATTGGCGGTGGTTCCCGGTTCCAATTGAAGCACCTCGCCAGACCAGTCCACCGTCACGATTTCCTTGATGCCGGTCATACCCGAAATGCCGGTGGAAAGCCGTGCCTCGTCCCAGTGTACGTCTGCCGGATTGATGTGAAGGGCTTGAAAATCAGGCTGTTCGAACTCTCCGGTGAGTTTGATCTCCGCCTGGTAAAGCACCACGTCGAAGATGCTGCGCTTGCGGATTTCGTGCCTCAGGTTGCCGTCCACGACGAGTTTTTTAGGTAAAAACCAGGCGGTGTGGCGGGTTTCGGTGCGCTTGCCGTCGTCGAAAGTTTGCCAGGTGGAGTAGGGGATGGAGAGCAGCGGGCCACGGATGGCCTGCGAACCGCCCCAGCTCTGGCTCACCTCCAGGGCCACTTCGTCCTGACGTTGTTGCCGCTCCCGGATGAGTTCCCTGATCATGATATTCGGGATCAGCAAGAGGATGACGATGAAACCGATGGCCAATAATTTGACGATCAGCGATTCTTTCAGCCACTGGCTGAAACGTTGGAAGGCATTGCCCTGGTTGGATGATTCCGGATTCATTTGTTGCAATTTTTAAAAAGAACTTTGAAATACAAAGTTTATGGTGAAAAAAAATTTGAACTATGATGTTCAGGATTTGGTAGGATTGGTTGGATTCTATCACGCTGCGTTTAATCCAAATAATCCTGAATAATCCTGGAAATCCTAGTTCAATCCCCTTTTAATAAAGCCTCCAGAGCCGCCAGGTGGTCATTGAACGCCTGCCGTCCCGCCACCGTGGCCGTGTACGAAGTCTGCGGTTTGCGCCCGACGAACTGCTTGCGCAACTCCACGTAGCCTTCGCCTTCCAGCACTTTCATGTGACTGGCGAGGTTGCCGTCCGTCAGGCCGAGCATCTCCTTGAACGTGCCGAAGTCCACCCAATCGTTCACCATCAGCATGGACATGATGCCCAGCCGGATGCGGTTGTCGAGTTTGGTGTCGTTGAGTTTGTCGAGGAGATGTTTCATTTTTTAGTAGGCAAGCAGGCCGGTATGCAGCAGGCAGCAGGCCGGTTTCTGTCAATTTCGTTCGTATTTGTTGTACATGATAATTCCGTACACGATGTGCGCCACGCCGAAGCCCAGCGCCCAGAGTTCCAGCCCGTAGCCGGGTTTGAACAGCCCGATGAATCCAAGACCAATTTCCAGGAGGCCGAGGTAGCGGATGTCGTTCAGGGTGTACTTCCCTCCATTGACGAGCGCCAGTCCGTAAAAAATCAGCGTGGCCGGAGCGATCAGTCCGAAGGCGCCATTTTTAAACAAAGCGATGCAAAAAATGCCGCCGGCTACCAGCGGGATTGCCAGGTTGACGAGCATGCGCTGCGAGAGCGCATCCCAGATTTTATAGCCTTTTTTCCGGGCTTTCCGGGTGGTGAAATAAATTCCGCCGGCCAGCGCCAGCACAAACACGGCGGCGGCGTCGAGCAGGAAAAAGGTCACGTAGTCCATGCCCCAGTTCCCGTTTTTGATGACTTCGAAGTAGTATTCGTTTTTACCGGAAAAAACCGGCAGCCCGAAATAAATGTAGGCAACGGCAGCCCCGATCAGTGCGACGGTGCCTGCCGCCACGCCCGACAGCCCGCTCAGGGAAATGAACCGGCTGCTGCGCTCCATCAGCGAGCGGATCTGGGCTAAATTTTCGAGTGGATCGTTTTGGTTTTTCACCATAATTGTGTTTTTCAAAAAGAACTTTGAAATGCAAAGTAAAGTAGTGCGGGTGGAAAATCCAAACTTCCTTTCCAATTATTTTTTCTCCCGCAGATCCCGCAGATTTTCGCAGATCATTCTCTTTCATCTTAAAATCTGCGGGAGAAAAAAAGCCCGGCCAGCACTCACAGCACTGACCGGGCATACAGTTTTTGTTTTTTATGATCAAAATTTCACCACCTTCTCCCGCTGCACCACCTTCCCGTCCACTTCCAGCGTGAGGAAGTAAATGCCAGGTGGCAGTGCCGTCAGGTCGAGGCGGAGGTGGCCGGTGTCCGGCAGGCTTTGCAGGTGCAGCGGCTGACCTTGCAGGCTCAGCAGGCGCAGCGTGGCGTTGGCCTTTGGCCGATTATTTTCAAAAGAAATATCCAGCCAGCTTGTGGCCGGGTTAGGTGAAACGGAGAACCGGATCGGCTCGCCGGTCGTGGTAGTTTTTTGCTTTTCCAGCGCCTGACTTTGAGCAGTTTGGATGCCTCCGGCAAACTGAAGCTGAACGTCCGTGTCGATGGGCAGATCGTCGGGCGGGGCAGGGGAGAGGCAACTCCACGCTGCGGGGTCGTAAACTCCGCAGAGTTGGAGGGAGTGCGTTTGGCCGCTCGATTGGCCGTGACCTTTGATTTCATTGGGTTCAATCCCTTGCGGGATCATCCCGTTCATCAGGTACAGCGAGTCCGGGCAATCGCCCATTTTTTTGAAAGTGAAAAGCGTCGTTTCCGTCCACGGCGACAGGTTGAGCGAGGCAGCGCCGGGTTGCAGCTCGAACGTCAGGTATTTCATGCCGGGATTTTCGGCCGGATTTTCGAGCGTGCCGCTCAATTCCCACACGCCTTTTTTACTGGTAAAATTCTGATAGTCAAAGTCTTGGGGCGCTACCAGGGTAATGCTCGCCGAGGTCAGGACATTGCCCGTAGTGGCCGGTGAGCCTGGCTGGGCACGGAGTTTTACGGCCCAGTTCGCCTTGGCGGGTTGGTATTCGAGTTTTAGTTGGATGCATTTTTTTGTGGGGCAAATCGAACCATCGACCTGAAGTATCGCCCCGGTAGAAAATATAAAATCGCACTCGCCAGTCCTTGCCTTGAGCCGGTATTTCCTTCCATTCAACCCCTTCACTTTGCTGATTTCGAGTTTTTCGGTGTTCGTGCCAGAGTAGGTGCCACCGAAGCCGGTGGGCGAGCCTTCAGAAATGTCTGTCCAGGTGATGCCGTTGCTGGTGGTTTGCCATTTGAAAATAACATTCCCGGCACCAGCATTCGTGACCGATGCACTGAAAACAGCGCTTTCGTCAGGGCACAGGGTTGTGTTCTGTGGGTGGGCGGTGACTTCGAGCGGGCCTTCGACGGTTAGGGTTGCCGCATTGGAAGTTATCGTATCGCAGACACTTGTCCAGTACAAAAGTCTGTATCGATAATTGTTTTTCCCGGATACCTCTGTGATAAGTAACGTATCCGTTTCTGTGCCTCCATAAATTATATTGTCATCTAAATAATGCCAGGTTAATCCATTGTCTTTACTTTCCTGCCATTTAAAAATTCCATCGTTGGGAAAATCTAATGATTCATTCAATACCCCGGTAGAAAGGAACAAATACCCACTTCCACAAGTGCTGTAATCTTCGGGTGGATTAATAATCGAAATAGGTCCACTGATTTTCAGTTTCGCTTTGACACTATAAATTTCCGAGCAGCCATTTGCCTCAAAACGCAAGCGATATGATCGTCCATACAAGCCGGTCACATCGCTGACGTTGAGGGTGGATGTATTAAAATTTGAGTAAACACCTCCATCAGTCGTGCTATTTATATCACTCCAGAACAGTCCATTGTCGGTAGATACCTGCCATTGGTATTCAATATCGCTTCCCGGGTTTTGACTTGAAACTGAGTAAGTTGCCAAAGAAGTGAATGAAACCGCTTCTCCCGAGCAGATTACAACATCATAAGGATTTTTCATAACTGTTAAAAAGCTAACCCTCAGAAGCGCCACATCGGATGTGATTGCACTGCAATTACTTGTTTTTACCAAAGCCCTGAACTGCGCTTTGTCCAACCCTGCGACTGTGGCTAAGCACATGTTCGCTGTTTTGGTGCCGCTGAAAGTGGCGTTGTTTTGAAGGTTAATCCAAGTGGTAGCGTTGGCATATTTGATTTGCCATTGGTAGGTAATCAAGCCAGAGTTTTCGTTGACAACCTGCACACTGAAACAAACCGGATTTCCGGAACAGATCGTGTCTGAATCAACAGGCTGCGTGGCGATGGAAAGCGGCCCCTGTACCGTCAACAGTCCAAAGTTTGACCATTTTTCTACGCATCCCCCTGAGGAGTACCGTAGCCGAAACTGGCAACTATTCAGTCCCACTACATCGTTGATTATCAACTTGTTGGAGTTAACTCCTTCATAACCATTCACGCCGCCTTCCGATATATCCGCCCAGGTCAGACCGAGGTCGCAACTTTGTTCCCATTGGTAAGAAATGGTACCTGTGCCAGCGTTAATGATAGTGGCCTGCATCGTGATGCCGTTGCCGGAGCAGGAGGTGGCGTTATCGGGTTCGTCGATGAGGGTGAGTGGGTCATTCAGTTGGATCAGTGCTGGAACCGTGTAAATCGGATCGCAATCCGGCGTACTGATTCTGAGCCGGTAAAAATTTCCGTTTAGGTTGGTGATGGAATTAATGCTCAAAACCGGGGTGACTACCCCATCATAAATGGAATTATTGAACAGTTTAAACCAAGTGACTCCGCTATTTGTGCTTACTTCCCACTGGTAGCTTGCCTGGACTCCTGTAGGGTTGCTGATTACTGTAGTGAATATGGCCGAACTTCCAGTGCATCCATTCACATCTTCCGGCTGCTGTGTGATTGTAATGCAATTATTCAAATTAAGATCGGAAGCATCCACCCCCGGATCATACACCCCGTTCCCGTTCGTATCTTCGTGAGCATTCAGGATGCCATCACCATCGTTGTCGTGGCAACTCCAGGCGGAGGGGGCGTAGTTGCTTCCATAATAGTAAACTTTCCAGTCAATGGTTCCAGTATCAAGCACCGATATTTCGTTGCCAGGGTTGCTGTTGAATGAGTTTGGCAAGTCTGTAAACGGATCATTTTCATTGTCGATCAAGTACATCGTGTCAGGGCACGCACTTATTCCTTTGAAAGTGAACAGTAACGTTTCCTGACCCGAAACATAATTAATTTGTGGCAAGTATGTCAACAACCCAAACGAGGTGTAAGTCCTGCCCGGATTTTCGGCAGGTCCGGCGGCGGTTGCATTTTGCGTCCAAGTGCCTGCGTGGTTGACCAAACTATTCCATTGGTACCCAAAGGGCATCACCACCGTCACCTGCGCCGAGCCGGTGATGGTATTCGTACTGGGCGAGATAAAGCTGTCCGGCTTTACGTACACGCCCCAGGTTTTTCCATCGGGCATGAGTTGGAGTTTGAAATCCAAAGCCTTGTACGGCCCCCCGTTGAGGTTGGAAGCATCCAATCCCTGGTCATACACTCCATTCCCGTTCGTGTCCTCGTGGGCGTTGAGGATGCCATCGCCGTCGTTGTCGTGGCAACTCCAGGCGGAGGGTGCGTAGTTGTGTGCATAGTTATAGGAAGGTGCACCTGGTGTCCCCAAGTCTATCATTTCTATGTAATTATAAGGGTAGGGACAATCATTTGGGCAAACAGGGCGATGTACATTTTTTAAAATGAATAATGTATCAGGGCATTCGCTCATTGTTTTAAACGAGAATAATAAGGTTTCACCATTCTGTGTGTACTGGATAGAAGGATAATCCGTCACTAACCCAAATGTGTTCATCCGCCAGGTTTCACCATCAATTTTATATAGTCCAGTGGCAAAATTTGTCCAAGTACCACCATGATTGTGAAGATCGGACCATGTGAAATCCAACGGCATCAGCAAATTGATGGTTGCTATAGAGGTGATAGTAAAAGTCGAAAATGAAATCGTAGAATCAGGTTTTACAAAAACTCCCCAACGTTCTCCATCTTCTAAGAGTTGGAGCTTAAGATTCAAATGAGCATAATTATTAGGGCTAAGCGGATCAAAGAGATTAGACATATCTCCGGAATTGTAGGCGCCGTTCCCATTGGTGTCCTCGTATGCATTCAAGTAGCCATCTCCATCGCTATCCTTACAATTCCAGGCAGATAGTGCATAATTGTTTGAATACGAATAAATTGGAACCCCTGAAACACCAAAATCTATGATGGAAAATTGGTTGCCTGGATTGCTATTAACGGAATTGGGCAAGTCGTTGAAAGGATCTGTTGTATTATCAATAAGATAAATTGAATCCGGACAGGTTCCGGCACTTTTAAAAAAGAAAAGAAGCGTTTCAACATCAGGCTGATAATGAATCGCCGGATTATCGGTTACAAGACCGAATGAGTAGTATGCCATGTTTGGGTTTTCAGTTGGCCCTGAAACGACTGCATCCATTGACCATGTACCAGAATTACTTACTAAGTTACTCCAATCAAAACCAGTCGGCATCACTATTGTAACCTGCGCTGAGCCAGTAATCGTGGCGGAACTAGGAGAGATGGTATTTTTTGCTTTTGCGTAAACCCCCCAACTCTCCATGTCACTTAGTAATTGCAGTTTCAATTCTATCGCAGGTATTTGAGCGGAAAGGAAAGAAGCCGTGGCAAGGCACAGCAGGGCGAGCGTCATGAGTTTTTTCATCTGTGTGATTTTAAGGGGGGGAGCATTATGGAAATTTGGAAATTGGTTGAAATTGGGAAATTCAATGCAATTCGTTGATAGTCATAGAATTTCTCAATTTCAACCAATTTCAGCAAAACAGCATTTCTTGTTTTTGAAACGGGTTAGTGTTTCATCAACTTCTCTTGTTGCAAAACCTTACCCTCCGATTCCAGCACCACGAAATACTGGCCGGGGATGAGGTGCCGCAGGTTCAGTTTCAGGTAGCCGCCCGTCACGTTCGGTTCCGTGTGTACAACCTGGCCTTTCAGGTTCAGCACCCGCAGCGTGGCTCTGGCGTTCGTCCAGTCATTTTTGAAGGAAACATCCAGCCAGTCCCTCGCCGGGTTCGGCGACATGCGGAACCAATCCACGGCCTCCGCCGGTGCGGCATTTCCGCCAATCGGGCCTTGAATGGCGCCCATCGCATGTCCCGGGTTACACTTCGCCGCCTCCCGGTCGTAAATACTGCACAGCTTGAAGTACATGTCCGGCCCGAAGCCGAGACCGAGGCCGATGCCCGTCAGCTCGTTGGGCTGGAACGACTGCGGCACGTACTCGTCCATCAGGTAAATATTCGCCGGGCAGTCACCCACTTTTGCGAAGGAAAATAGCATAATCTCCTCACCCTCAGCGAGTAAGAGCTGGTTGTTGTTCGGTGTCAGGTTAAACATCATAAACTGCATGCCGGGCGCTCCCGGAGGGTTGAAGGTGACGATACCCGGCTTCCAGGTACCGCCCGCCTTGCTCGACAGACCCGTGTAGGTGAAGCCCACCGGCGCCACGACCGTCACCCGGCCCGAAGTGGCGTTGTTGTAAACCGGTGGCGTGAATCCTTCCGGTTTTATAAAAACGGCCCAACGTTGCTGCTCCGGCAGCCACTTGAGTTTCATGCCGAGGCACTCGTAAGCGATCGGGTCGGGACAGGTGTCCTCGCTTTCAAACAAAACTGCCCCGGCAGAGTGTGCAGTACACTGCGCAGTGCTGGCCGTCAGACGGTAGCGATTGTCGCCGAGACCTTCCGTGCGGCTGATCTTCAACTTTTTGGTATTCACTCCCGTGTAATTTCCGCCGAATCCGGTGGATTGGTTGGGTGAAATATTGGACCAGGTATTGCCGGCATCTGTGCTCATTTGCCATTGCAGATTCATGTTTCCTGCGCCGGCATTTGTTACTGCCGCCTCAAAAACCTGTGCGCTGTCGGGGCAAACCGTGGCATCCTGCGGCTGTAAAGTAACCGAAAGCGGACCTTCCACGCTGAGCATTGCTGGTGTTGAAATGAGCCACCCGCAGGCGCCGGTACGTACCTTTGAGCGGAATTGATGTTGGTCAAAACCAGATACGTCGTTGATTTTCAAGGTGTTGGAATTTGTTCCGCTAAAATTGGAATTAGCTGAAACATCCTCCCAGGTTTGCCCGTCTCCGCTTATTTCCCATTGGTAAACCATGCTGCCCATGCCGGTTGCGTTGGTGGTTGCTACAGCAAACTCTGCGGCGGAACCTGCGCAAGTCGTGACGGCTTCCGGCTGCTGATCGTACGCCAGCGAGCCTTCCACGGTAAGGTGTGCCGTTTCAGAAAAGAAAGCACTACAGCCAGGGGTGATTACCTGCAGGCGGTAGTCGGTGCCATGGAGCCCGGCGAGGTTGGCGATTTGGAAGGCGGTGGAATTGACGCCACTGTAGCCTTCCGGCCCTCCTTCCTCGATGTTGGTGAAATTAATTTGATCGGTGGAAACCTGCCACTGGTACGTCACATCGTCAGCACTGGTGTTTGTGACAGACACGCTGAAGGCGGCAGTGCCAGTCTCGCATTCCGTCAGGTCTTGCGGCTGCACCGCAATTTCCACAGGCTTGACAACTTCAAGGCAGGCAACTTCGGATGCGACCGAAGTACAGGTTTGTGTTTGCGCCAGCAAGCGGAAGCAACTTCCGTTCTGGCCGCTTACGTCCGAGAGGCAAAGTTGCGTGGTTGTTGAGCCGCTGAAAATATTATCGTCGCTGACTGTCAGCCAGTTATTTCCATCCTTCGAGTATTGCCATTGAAAGTTCAGGGTGCCGGCGCCTTCGTTTTCGACGGCCGTTTCAAAACAAATTGGATTGCCGGTGCAGGTGGTTGCAGGTTGTGGCTGTTCCGTGAATTTTACCGGTCCTTCCACGTTGATGGTTGCCGGTTCGGTCCAGCCGTAGCTGCATTCGTCCGTCCAGTAGCGAAGCCTGACCTGGCATCCTCCAAGGCCGCTGACGTCTGCAATTTCGAGTTTTTCAGTTGTGAAACCGGTCGCATCGTTTTGGCCACCCGGCATAAAATTAACCCAGTCGAGTCCGCCGTTGCAGCTTAGTTCCCAGCGAAACTTCAAAGTTCCTTCGCCGGTTGCATTGCTGATGGATGCCTCAAAAACAGCTGCTGAGCCGTCGCATCCGGTGAACCCTGCAGGCTGAGCTGTTACGGAGAATGGCCCAACCACTGACAGCACGGCAGCAGCCGAAGTGCTGGCATTGCAGTCGTTTGTGCTGACGAGTACCCGGAAACGGTGTTTGTTTTTTCCTGAAACATTGGACAGTGAAAGCGAGCCGGACTGGGCGCCTGAAGTTTCAGCGTTGTCGTTCAGGTCCGTCCATGTGGCGCCACCGTCTGTGCTGGTTTGCCATTGGTAAAATAGCGGACCGAGCGGGTTTGGCGACTGGTTTTCCGCTTCGACGGAGAAAGTCGCCTCGCTGCCGTCACAGGCGATTGCGTCCTGCGGCTGGCTGGTGATGGCCACAGGCCCAAGTACTGTCAGGCAGGTGTTTTGGCTGTAAAATGCATCGCATTCGCCCGTGGTCAGTTTTACCCGGTAGCAACGTCCGTGCAATCCGGATACATCGCTGATGTTCAGTGTTTTAGAGGTGAAGTTTGTATAAATTCCGTTATCAGTTGAGCTGATGATGTTGGTCCAGGACAAGCCGCCGTTTTGGGTGGTTTGCCATTGGTAGGCAAGTGTGCCTGCCATGCCGGCACTGGCCTGAATGGTGAAAGATGTGGGCTCACCGCTGCACACTTCCTGCTCCTGCATTTGGCCGCTGATGGTGATCGGGCCTTCGATGGTCAGTGTGGCAGCGTTGGAAATTGTTTCGCAGGTATCGTCAGCTGCTTTGAGCCGGAAGCGGAAGCTATGCATGCCCGCCACATTTTCAATAAATAAACTGCCGGTTTGGGCGCCTTCAAAATTGGAATTATCGATGACGTTCGTCCAGGTGAGGCCTCCATCGCTGCTCATTTGCCATTGAAAAGTGGGATCGCTTACGTTACCGACTGCAGCGGAAAGCGTCAGGCTTTCGCCGGAGCAGGATTTTGCGTTATTTGGTTGTGATGAAAACTCAGGGTCGGTACAACCGCCGCCGCCGCCACCTTCGCCGCAGAGCGGAGATGCATCCACGCCGGGTGTCCACTCGCCGTCGCCGTTGGTATCTTCGAATGCATTGAGAATGCCGTCGCCGTCACAATCGTGGCAGTTCCAGGCCGACGGGGCGTAAATACCACCATAATTATAGATGGCAGCACCTGCGCCGAAGTCGATGACAGTTATTTCATTTCCGGGGTTGGTATTCATGGAGTTAGGCAGTTGATCGAAGGGGTCCACACCATTTTGGATCAAATGCATGGAATCCGGGCATGCCGAATGGCTGTAAAATTTGAAAAGCAGCCTTTCGCCATTGTTATAGAGAATGGGTGGATTGTCCATGACAAGGCCGAAAGAAATGTAGGTTTTGCCTGGATTTTCCACCGGGTTAACGACCGTGGCGTTGTTGGTCCAGAGCCCTGATACGCTGATGATGCTGTCAATCTGAAAGCCTGTCGGCACCACGATGGTAGCCTGCGCAGAGCCGGTGATAGTAAAAGTGGAAGGGGAAAACGATTCGTCAGCTTTGGCAAAAATCCCCCAGGATTGCCCGCCCGGAAGCAGCTGCGCCTTCATGTAAATCGGATATGTTTGAGAGAAAAGGGAAGAGGAAAGGAGCAAAAAAAGGCATAGCAAATGAGTGCTGTGAGTTTTCATCATCATAGTTTTTAATTTCAGACTTGTAAATACGGAGGGTAAGAATTGAAGGGAGATATCACAGAGGAACAATCGCCATGCCACATTGTGAAAAAAGAATAGCAAGCACGGTAAGGCAGATTGTAAATTTAAATTTTGAGGTAAAAACCTTGTTTTTTTTGTGAAAAACCTTTGCTTTAGCCCGGGTCAGTATCATTCGGGCCCTGTTTCAGCAAGGCGTAAGCAGAAATTAAAACCAGATCGGAGCCTGTTTTTCAGGAAATTTTAAACCATTTGCCGTCCTTTGCGTAATTGTTGCCACTGACTTCAAACCTTAAAATCAAAAAATGGAATATCAAGAGGCAAAAGAAAAATTTCTCCAGGTGTGGGGTACGCTTGGCAGCGACTGGGGAATCAGCCGGACCATGGCCCAGATCCATGCCCTGTTGCTTATTTCACCTGAAGCACTGAGTGTGAAGGATATCATGGACGAGTTGCAGATTTCCATTGGTAACGCCAACATGAACTTGCGGGCGCTCGTGGATTGGGGCCTCGTTTACAAGGAATTGAAGCCGGGAGAACGAAAGGAATTTTTTGTGGCGGAAAAAGATATCTGGGAGGTCGTCCGGAAAATTATCACCAACCGTAAACGAAAAGAACTTGAACCGGTACTCAAAGTCCTCGACGAGGTCTCTGCCGTTCAGGGCGAAACGCCCGAAGTGAAAGAATTCCTGAATACAGTTCAGGAAATCCGGCTGTTCTCCAACAAAGCAGACTCTCTGCTCGAAACCCTCCTCAAAGCCGACTCGGAGTGGTTTGTCAAATCTTTTATGAAGATGGTGAAATAACGATGAACTATGAATGATGAATGATGAACGCCAGTTAAGGCATTGTCCATCATTCATCGTTCATCGTTATTTTAATGACCGTAAAAGTCGATAATCTGTTCGGCCAGTTCCATGCCGATGGCAGATTGGGCTTCCTGCGTGGAGCCTCCGACGTGAGCGGAAACTGAAATGCGGGGATGGTTCAAAATTTCTTTCCGTGGAGTAGGTTCACCAACGAATACATCGAGGCCGGCACCTGCAACTTTGTTGGTTTCGAGCGCTGCGAGCAGTGCATCTTCATCGATCGTGCCGCCACGAGCAGTGTTGATGACGTAAACGCCGTCTTTCATTTTTTCGAATTCGGCTGCGCCAATGAGGGCCTGTTTGCCACCCGGTACGTGCAGGGTGATGAAATCCGATTTGCGGAGCACTTCGTCCCAACTGGTGGTTTCCACCCGAACGGAAAGGCTGACATCCTGGCTTTTGTAAACATTCAGGTCGATATCAGCTTCGCTGACCACGAGGTCGGTAGCAAGAACTTTCATACCCATTCCGATACCGATGCGGGCAGATTCCTGACCAATGCGGCCAAAGCCGATGATGCCGAGCGTTTTGCCCCTGAGTTGGATGCCTTCGGATGCAATTTTTTTAAGTTTATTAAATTCAGAATCACCTTTGGCGGGCATTTCCCGGTTGGAAATATTCAACATGCGGGCCAGGCTGAACATGTGTGCGAACACTAACTCCGCTACAGCCCTGCTCGAAGCATTGGGAGTGTTGTACACCTCGATACCTTTGCTTCGTGCGTAATCAACGTCGATATTGTCAAGCCCCACACCGCCACGGGCGATGATCTTCAGGTTTGGGCATGCGTCGATCAGGTCTTTGCGTACCTTCGTGGCGCTGCGTACGCAGATGACATCGTAGTCTGGAAGTACTTTCGGAAGCTCGTCCTGTGGAATTTTTTTGGTATCCACTTCGTAGCCTGCCTCTTCGAGGAGGAGTTTACCGTCTGGATGAATGCCGTCGTTTGCGAGAATTCTGATCATTTTTCTGGATGTTTATATTGGCCGGCAGATTTGAAAAAATTAAAATTCGTTCAAACCTTACTTTGACTCCGGCTATCTTAGATTTGCTGCAAAGTAAGGCATTTTTCAAAAAACCTGACAAGGCAGAATTGCAGTAATTACAAGGGTTTACATGGTTGTGCGAAAGAAAATTTTACGCTGTGGCGATGTGCCGAATGATTGCAGCTTCCGGGGTTTTGTTAGCGTTATTAATTTTGAAAATTGTAAAATGGCAGTACTTTTTTATCAAAGTTTTTAAAATGAAAATATTCCTTAACACGATTCTTTTTCTTGTTTTCTTTCAAATGCTCAACGCTCAAAACGAGACGGAACGGGCAGTTGTGATCTTTCACCCCAATGAATTTATCTGGACATCGCTGGCTTCTGCCGCTGGGAAAACCATTGGTAGGACAACCAATTTCGAAACGGTACCGCTGGAAAATACCGAGCCATTTCTGGCTTATTCAATTGTCTGGTATTCAGCGAATTGGAATGAAAACATCCGGATCGCTGCCGTTTTTACCTCTAAAAATGAGGAGCTTCATGTACAACCTGTTTCACTCGAAACCCATGCCGAAAGAAAGGGCAACCGCTACGTGAGTGAGCTGTATTTTTTAGAAAATGATGCGCAGCAATTTCGCTTGCAATTCGCCGGCACTGCCAATATTGACAGCGTGGAGGTACATTTTTATAATCCCGGTTTTTCGGAGCCGGCACTGCCGGAATCTCTGAATTCTTCAATCGACTCAAATCATTTACCCTCAGATCGCTCCGCCTGCACCTGCCCACAACCTGCCTTCCTGAATCGCAGCGCCTGGTGCCCGAATGGCGATTGCCCCCCTAATCCCAACCCTACGCCGACGAATGTCGGGCATCTCATCGTCCATCATTCGGCGGGCTCGAATACTTCCAGCAACTGGGCTGCCGTGGTGCGGGCTATCTGGGATTTTCACGTCAACGTAAATGGCTGGGCGGATATCGGCTACAACTGGCTGGTGGACCCCAACGGCATACTTTACGAAGGGCGGGGCGATAATGTCGTGGGTGCACATTTTTGCGGGACCAACGGTGCGACAATGGGCGTTTGTGTGATGGGAGATTTTACAGATGTCACGCCCACGTCCGGCGCCATCCTGAAATTAGAGGAATTGCTGGCCTGGAAATGTTGCGACCGGGATCTCGACCCGCTTGGCTCCGGCATTCACCCCAGTTCCGGGCTGATGCTCAACCGGATTTCAGGTCACCGGGACGGCTGCTCCACGAGTTGCCCGGGTGATTCGTTCTATCCATTGCTGCCAGACATCCGGCAATCCGTGAGCAATTTTATTGAAAATGGCTGTGAGATATTGCCGTTGAATGCTCCCACTCAACTTGCCGCTACCTTGATTGCTCCCGATGATGTTGAGCTTACGTGGCAAGACAACGCCACCAATGAGTCGGCCTACGTGCTGGAGCGCTCGAAAAGTTTTAACACCAATTATCAGGTCGTGGCCACGTTACCTGCCAATTCGATCGGGTTTACTGACCTTGGCCTCGAACCACAAACCGGTTATTTTTACCGGGTGAAAGCGATCACGGGGAGTATCTCTTCGGGTTACAGCAACGAAGTTTTCATCGCTACCGGAGCTACGGCCGCCGGTGAGAAGGCGCTGGGTCGAAAAAACGTAGTCATTTCACCCAACCCTGCTGACAGGCTCGTTTCGGTTTCTGTTGAAAATGAGTGGGCCGGCGAGCTGGCAGTTTCCGTTTTTGATGCAGGCGGAAGGCAGGTCAATGCGACCCGGATTTTTGATAAAAACACGGCAAAGCTGAAGTTCGAGGTGAATCTGGAGGGCTATCCGGCAGGAGTTTTTTGGTTAAAAATAGAGCAGCGTGGAGAGGTTGGTTTTTTCAAAATTTTGAAAAAATAAGGTGGTTCAGTCAAAATTTTCGGGGCTCAATTTTGGATTAAAATTGAGCCCCGAAAATTTTCGAAAGCAAAAAAAGCCGAGCCTTTTTACTTTCCCTATCGCTCGATTTCCATTCCAAGCCAGCTTTCCAGCGTTGAAATCAGTTTTTCCCGGTCGCTGTCTGTCATGTTTTTTATCCTGGCTTTTGCGTGATCGGTTCCCGGCATAAAGAAGAAAACTGCGTTGGTTTTACCGGAAGGCCGAACGGCCGTTGCCGACCAGGTGTCAGAATCTCCGTTGATGTAGATGAAATTATTACCGTTGGTTTTCAGCCAATCGAGCACCTGTTTTGGCAGTTTTCCATCAAATTTCAGGGGGGATTTGCCGGGCATGAAGATAGCGGAAGGGTTCAGCTGCTCAGGAAGTGCTTTGAGCAATCCTTTGAAACGGCTGGTTTCGTAGCCGTAGTAGCCCATTTCGTCACCTGCCTGGTAGTAATGCGAAGCGTAGTTCTGCATGCTTTCGTCGGCAAAAAAGTCAAGTCCGGAGATGCCGAGAAAATGATTGATCGTGCTGTCGATAGGTACTTTTCCGTCGGGAATTTCTGCACAATCGTGGCCCCACTGCCAGAAGGAAAACGGATACTCCAAAACGGCGTATTCAAAAGCCTCTTCCAGGGTCAGGTAGGTGAATTGAAGCCCTGCACCCTTCGTGAACCAGTAAAGTTTGGTTAAAACTTCATCCCGGTTTTTCAGCAGTCTGGTCTGCACATTGTAAATTTTATCCCGGCATTCCTTCGAGCCAACGGTATCGAGAAAAGTATAAATACGCTTTTCCTCCAGTTCGAGATTGAGCGGGGCGACGTAAGGAACGCTTACGTCCACATCATTTGGATAAAAATAGCGGTAGTAAATCGTGGTCTGCCCGCCCTTGCTAATGCCGGTGCTGATCCATTTTCCAGTGTAAATCTGTCTGAAAAGTTGATTGATATGGTGAAGATCAGCGGCGACTTGCTCCAACTTAAGGTATTGATAGTCAAGCGAATCAGGTATGCTTTCACCAAAGAAACGATGCTCGACGTCAATTTGGTTGGCATCGAGTATTTCAGTCAGTTCGTACATTCGGTTACGTGGGCGCTGGTAGCCTTCCGTGCAGATGACGGTAGGTCGGTCGTAGCCTTTGTGCGTCAGGAACGCACGCTGGTAGAAGTAGCCCTTTGACGGATTTTTGTGGTCAAGCGGCTGCCTGATTCTGAGCTCGTAGGCAGCTTCAAAACCATTTGGTGTTTCAATTCTTTTAAATGAAATATCAGGCAGGTTGAAAAGTTGCGTTTCGATGGAGACGGGTTGTGCCACCAGAGTTTTTACCAAAAAAAGCAGAGTGAAAAGTGAGAGTAAACGATTCATAATGAATTGATTATGTTTAAATATTGAAGTCGGCGTCAGTTGTTTTTCAGTTCATTGGCTATGGTTTCGACCTGTCGCCAGACCCGTGAGAGGTTGCCCCAGCAGATTTTTTCAATGTCAGCTTCGGAGTATCCCCGTTTCAACAGCACAAAAATCAGGTTAGGGAAAGCAGACACATCCTTTAGACCAACGGGCAGCGAATCACCTACACCATCGAAGTCGGAGCCGAAGCCGACATGGTCAATTCCTGCCAGTTTTACGACATGGTCGATGTGATTGGCCACCATTTCCACATCTGAAAAGAGCTGGTCGTGGTATTCTTTTTTAAATGCTTCGATGATGGGTTTAGCTTGTTCATTGTCACGGGTCAAGCCTTTTTCATCGAGCGTCGCCATCATTTTCTCCCGCATTTCATCCCGCATTTTCTGGACCTGGCCATCGAGGAAGTCGGAGCCAAAGTTGATCATAATTACCCCGCCGTTTTTACCCAGCGCTTTGATCATGTCGTCGCTCATATTTCGTTGAAAATCAGGTGTGTATTTCCGGCAAGACGAATGCGAAGCGATCACGGGCGCTTTTGTGATACCGATGACCTGGTAAAACGCAGCATCGGAAACGTGGGAAATATCCACCATGATGCCTTGCCGGTTCATCTCTTCAACGACCCGGCGGCCATAAGTGCTCAGCCCGTTCCAGGTGCGGGTGGTATCGTAGGAAGAATCGCAAATCTGATTGTCAGTGGCATGCGTGAGCGTGATGTATCGGATGCCTCTTTTGTGGAAATGCGCCACATCACCAATCTCCTCAATGGGCGCACCGTTTTCCATGCCCATGGGTAGGGAGATGATGCCTTTTTTGAAATTTTGCTCCACCTGGTAAGGGGAACGGCCCTGGCCAAAATTGCCGGGATGCATCTCGATGATGCCGTTTACCATGTCGATCAGAGAGTCAGCAAACGCCTTGGCGCCGCCTGTCACCTGGTAGGATGATGGGACGTAAATGGACATGAATGGAGCGTCAAGTCCACCTTTTTTTGCCCTGACATAATCGAAATCCCCCTGGTCTGTTTCAATGGGGATGCCGGTAAACTCTTTCGTCAGTCGAAAGTTTTTTACGTTGAGGCGATAGGGCAGATCTACATGACCGTCGGTGATGATAAATTTGTGCGCAAGTTGTTCAGCCTGATCCCGAAGTGTTTTCTCTGAGGCGTCATTTTGAGCTAACAGGCTGATTCCTAAGAACATAGTAAGGGTGAGGGCGAAAAATTTCATGTGATAAAAATTTTTTTAGCGGGAAAATTAACCAGATTGAATGAAAAGAAAGGTGGAATGTTGCAGCATGCTTTTAATTTTTGCCCCGGGAATTACGTTTAACTTTGACCTTTGACAATTTGAAGTCAGTATAGCAAACAAACGAACGACCAGCCTTTTATCAGAAAGAACCTCAAATTGTATTATGAATTTCCGATTACCCGGCTTATTAATCTTTTTTTGTTTTTGGTTAAACATGGGAGTTGTGATTGCTGCTCCTGTGAATGACGATTGCTCCAAAGCATTTCCCTTGCGAGATGTCACAAACTGGTGCAGTTCTCCACGGCAATTTACCAATTACGCCGCCACCCCTTCGGGTGTTGAAAGCCCGGGCTGCTTCCCTTCCTTCTTTTCCGATGCTGACAACGATGTCTGGTTTAAGTTTACGGCAGTTGCCACCACGGCGAGCATTAGCGTGACGGGAGCCATCGCCAGCAACCCTGGCGGCACCTTGCAAAATCCACAGTTCGCACTTTACCGTGGCTCTTGTTCTGGTTTGCGTGAAATTGCCTGCATGTCAGATGCGCAGGGCTATAACATCGTTGAAACTTTCGTGAGCAACCTTGCCATTGGTGAAACTTACTACCTGCGTGTGGACGGCAGAAACAGCCGGACCGGTACCTTCCAACTTTGTATCAATAATTTTAACCCCGTGCCGTCACCATCTTCTGACTGTGCTACGGCAGTGGTTTTATGCGATAAGTCGCCTTTTACAGTCCCGAGTGTAACCAGTGCAGGACGTGACCGGCGGGAACTGCCGCCTGGAATTTGCGTGCCCGAGGAGTCTCAGTCTGTTTGGTACAAATGGACCTGCGATCAGCCGGGAACTCTCACCTTCACGCTCAAACCTGTGAACCCCTCCGATGACCTTGATTTTGTGGTATTTGCATTGCCGGGTGGCATCGACAATCACGCTTTTAAAGTGCCATTGAGATGTGTAGCCTCCGGCGAAAACGTCGGTGCTCCCTACAGCGCCTGGGCCAGGTGCTCAGGAGCAACTGGCCTGCGAGGAGGAGAATCTGATATTTCGGAAGGAGAAGGCTGCGCCGAATGGGATAATAATTTTGTAGCGCCGCTACTGATGGAGGCCGGGAAAACGTATGCGCTCATGGTCAATAATTACCATAATACAGGCAATGGCTTTTCCATCGAATTCGGAGGGACGGGAACTTTTGCCGGGCCGAAAGCTCATTTTACAGTGAATAAGTTAAAAATTTCACAAGGCCAAAAATTGTGGGTGAAAAATGCTTCCAGTTTTCCCGGAGGTATTAAAAACTGGGAGTGGAATTTTGGCGTTGGGGCAAAACCACAGTCGGCACGTGGAGCCGGCCCACACGCTGTGGAGTATAGCTCACCCGGCAAAAAATCCATCTCGTTGTTGATTGAAACCAGCAATGGTTGCCAGGTTACCAAAGTGCGAAACATACAGGTTGTGGAGGCACCTGACCCGCCGCCACCTGTCAAAGAGCCCGAACCGGAAGAGGCCGAAACAGCTCCAGAAGACTTGGTGGAACCGGTCAGCCAGCCTGCGGCTTCAGTCTCCGTCGGTCCGATGCCAGTCACTGAAATGGAAAAACCTCCGTCTCCATTGGAGGAGGAAGAAGAAGATGAGGAAATTTTGCAGCCGGGTCAGCGATTTGATACTACACGAACTGTCGTTGAATACTTGGTGAATTATGAGGCAGTGATCTATTTTAAAGCCGATTCTTCTTCCATTCAGGAGAAGGACATTGAAGTTTTAGAAGAAGTGCTCAGAATTCTGCAGGAAAACCCCCGGCAAATAGCCTTCGTCGAGGGCCACACCAACAACATCCCCTCAGATGAATATTGTACCAAACTTGGAACTGAAAGAGCCGAGTCAGCAATCACCTGGCTTGCTGACCGGGGAATCGAGAGAGACCGGCTTATTCGCAAGGTTTTCGGTAAAAAAAAGGTGGTTACGAAGGACTACAGCCTTCAAAATCGCCGGCGAAACCAGCGGGTTGAAATAAAAATCATGGAACGCATCGAATAACGGCGGTGGATTTTTTGGTATTGGGGTAAAAGTTTAAGGCTATTTTTGCGCCTTGGAAAAACAGCGCTTCAAATAACACAAGCCAAAATCTGATATCAAAAAATGAACGCCACGCTATCCATCGCAGCCCTGACCTTTGGGTTTATTTGTTATCACTTCATCACGCAGGCACCCGGCGTGCGGCTTTTTTTTGAAAAAAAATGGGGGGAAGAGTCCTCAAAAATCTATTGGATTTACTTCCAGAGAATGACGGGCGTATTTTTTTACGGTCTGATTCCAGTGATTTTGGTATTTCTTCAAGGGCTTGACTTTCAGGCACTTGGACTTTCTTTTCAAAATTTTACAACAACATTGGTCTGGACGGCCGGACTTGGGGCAGTCGTCATTTTGATGAATTACTTTGCTGCCCGCACACCTGACAATTTGGTCATGTATCCTCAGATTCGGGTAGCGCCGCCCTGGCATTCAGGGTTGCTGATTGGCAGTGCTTTAACCTGGGCTGCCTATTTGCTGGCCTACGAGTTTTTGTTTCGTGGTTACCTGCTGTTTACCTGTGTCGATGAAATAGGAAAGTGGCTCGCCATCACGGTGAATGTTTCCCTTTATGCTCTCGTTCACGTACCAAAAGGTTGGAAAGAAACCATCGGAGCAGTTCCTCTTGGTTTGGTACTCTGCCTGCTCACCCTGCAAACCGACACAATTTGGATCGCTTTTTTGGTACATGTGGCGATGGCCTGGTCAAATGAGTGGTGGTCGTTGTGGTGGGGTAGGAGAGTGGGGTAGTTATTCAAGCTCGGCGATTTTTTCTTTGAGCCAGGTGATGGAGGCAATACCTTTTGGTTCGGCCTCTTCAACTTCTTTTTTGAGTTTTTCCAGTGCTTTTTTATCACCCGGAATAATCTTGGTCAGCTGTTTGGTGAATTTGATGAGATTAGTGTAAAGGCTACGTCTGGACGCAGGAAAGTTTTTATGTCTGTTTAGATAGGTCCTAAAACTATCCATCAAAGAGTACAGTGGTTCAATTTCGTCGATTTCATAGTAAGTTGATAGTAGCATGGTTTTAGAGTTCAAATTGTATGTAAAGTCTTCATAATCAACGGTTCGTAGTAATTCAATCACTTTGTCGAACTTTTTTTGAGAGAAGTAAAGTTGGGCCAGGTTGAAGGAGACAGCATTTTCCCGCATGGATTCAGGAAGATAAGATTTGTAGTTGTTAATAAAGTTTTCGGTCCAGTCATATTTATCTAACCTTAAGGCTATGACTACAATATTTCTGAAATGCCAAGGAGACAACTCACCGTCTGTTAAAAGCAATTCTTTTTCAAGAAGGATAACAAAAACATTAAAGTATTCCTCCAGAAATTGTCTGCTACCCTGATTTAATTTTTTGATACAATAATTTAGTGCTGTGGTGTAAATAAATTCAGCCTCATTTCTTGGGAAAAGGTCGCCGTACTTATTTAAAAGTTCAATTAATTTGAAGTAATGGATGGTGTTTTCAGGGTCGATATAGGTCAGATAAATTTGATAGTAAACGGCTACTGGCGGAACCTCTTCAAATTTGTACTTTTCTATGTGAGACGTGATTTCATCAAGAAACAACAATTTGTACTCATGCGAAACTAGTGACTGTTGGCTTAAAACCGAACAGCTGTACCTTAATTTTTCGCCGAGGTAGAAGCGATCAAGATTATTTAAAATTTCTTCCACATTTCGTTTGGCAGTCCGGTCATGCTCTAATTCCATCAGATCGTAAAAGTTTCTTTCGACCTGGTACTGAGCAAGATAGTAACTGGCTGTTCTGAAAGGTTGTTGGTTGGATAACCTTCTGGCAGTTTTCATGGTAGAATTGAACAATCGCTCCAATTTTCGTCTGCCGACCGCTTCAATCAGGTAAGTAGCCTGGTGGATTGGATTTTCTTCGTAAACTTGTTGAGCAAGGAAGTTTTCGATCAACTTCAGCAAATCTGAACAATTCTTCCTGAAAAGGACATCATCGTAGTTAGATTCTGGATAAACCTGTTCCCAGATTTCTTCTTTGAAAATTTCTCCCTGATTTCCTGCATTGATGTGGTCGGTCAGGATGTCGAAAATGAGGACGAGTGCTTCGTTTCGGTTGAAATAGGGGGAAAGAAGAAATTTTTTGAGCCTATTTTGCTCATATTTGTTAAAATCTTCAAGTATGGAATACAATTTGCTGTTTTGCATTTCCGTAAATGTTGTTAACTTAGGGCTTTAAACTATCCGGGTAAAGCCTGAATGTTAAAATCAGTTTTTAGTTTCAAAAGTAGAGAATAATAAATATTTCACAACACCTTATTGAAATGTTTGTTTCGTTTGCAGAAAATGTCCTGATTATCAATTTTTTAAAAAGTAAAACTTAAATTTATTTGACTTAAAAAATTTATCACAACCTCTTTTTATTGTATTTTAATAATTATAAATTATTGTCTAAACTTGTAGCGTGATTGAAAGTGCAGTGCAGTGTGTTGTTGATAAAACGATTTTTAAATTCCAGGATTAAAGAAAAACTGGTGAAAACCGGTTAGATGAAACACTATTTAAAAGCAATGAAAATCCACGAATCCATGAATGTATCATTACACAAAATAAAGTTAATGCTTCTGCTGCTTGGGGTCTTCCTGACCTTTGGTGCCGGAAGTGTTATGGGGCAGACTTCGACGCTGGAGGTGCATCATTTAAAAATGATGAAAAATGATACGCTACACTTCCAATTCAACCATTATGGTCTGTCTTACGCTCCTCAAATTGATAATGGTCCTGAGGTAAATGGGGCCAGTGCTTATTTCTCTCCATCATCTTGTTGCGCAGGTCAAAAAGGTATCAAAGGAACACCTGCAACCAATCATCTTTATTACATTCCACCGACAGGATTCACAGGACGGGATACCATCGCTGTTAAATACCAACGCCAGTTTGGTAATTACGGGTCTCAGGATGCCATAAAAATGATTTACATCACAGTTCTCAATTCTTTCCTTACTGCTGAAAATGATTATGCGGCCACGCTGGAGGGTCAATCTATTGACATTGACGTACTTGCCAACGACATCGGTAACGGTACAAACCTTGCTGTTGCAGACATTCCAAACGTTAACAATGGAAGTGCAGAAAGAATTAACAATAACACTAAAATCAGATTTTACCCCTCCACTGGTTTCAATGGAGTTGCGAACCTGAACTACACTATTTGCGATGCGCAGGGTTCCTGCGACATGGCTACTGTTAGCATTTGTGTGAACCCTGCTTCAACGCCTGCTTACGATTCTATTTTCATTACCACTGAAAAAAATGCTCCGCAGGTTGTTTTGGCCGAGGTAGATAGCAACTATGTTTTGTCGCTTGCTCCGCAGCACGGTGATCTGGATACGATGGAAACGTTGGTTTATGTTCCGGATCTTAATTTCACAGGATTCGATAAAATCATCTTCAGTGATCCCGTGAATAACAAAACCAGGGTCGTTCAAATAAGGGTGCTAAACGTTCCAGGGAAAAATACATTTCTTTTTGATGATATCGTTTACACGCCGGTTGATGAAGAGCTTGAAGAGATTAGGGTTTTGGCAAATGATAACGGAGGTCAATACCTTGTTAGCCTCAGTGTCTCCGGATATCCTTTCACACAGCAAGGGGGCCTGCTGACTTACCTTCCGCAGGTAGGACCTGGCGTTTACAATTACGCTCCACCTGCTGGTTTTTCAGGGATCGATAAATTCAAGTACAGAGCTTATTCACCAAATAGCGGTTACTTTGAAGAAGCATGGTGCTACATCGTGGTTAGCAATCAAAACCCGGTAAAACCGGTGTTTCAAATTGCTACACCTAAAAATACCCCGATGGTATTGGGAGATCATTTACCGATTGAATCCTACAGTTTCACCAACTACGCTGTTGGGGGTAATAAGGGAGATGTAGTATTCTACCCAGGCTATCAAACAATCACGAGTCAGCATGGACAAACTTTCTCAGGGGTGAATATGCTGGTTTATGAGCCGTATCCTGGAGAGACTGGTCCGGATGAGTTTGAGTTTAACTATTGCCCGGGCTCACAAAATTACGGTTGCCCACTGGTGAAAGTTGTTGTGGACATTATGGACATGAGCAGCCCTCAGTGTGCCGGCAATGAATGCGTTTGGGCGGGTGACACAAACCGTGATGGAGCTGTGGATGTGAGAGATATCCTTCCAATTGGTCTTTGCATGGGAGAGGTAGGACCGGTAAGACAAAATGGAAGTGTTGCCTGGTATGGTCAATACTCCACCAACTGGAATAGTCTGTTTCCAAGCGGTTTAGGCGTTGATTCAAAACATATCGACACAGATGGCAACGGTATTGTCAGTGCACTTGATACAGCAGCCATCAAGGAATTTTATGGTAAATATCACAACTTGACACCTGAACCTGTGAATGCCATCAATGAGTTGCCATTTTACATTCAGGAGCCTGATTTCACCAATGTTTCTCCCGGTGATGTTTTGTATGCGCCGATTTATCTCGGAAATGACACTACTCACGCCATCAATTCCTACGGTTTAACTTTTTCTATTGATTACGATCCTGGTTTTTTTGAAAATGTAAGTGTTTTCTTCAGTGATACAGCTTGGATGAAGTATAATTCACCGATTCTTTCGCTAACCCACAAGCCTTTCCCCGGTAAACTTGATGCGGGTTACACGAGGACAAGCGGGGTGTCAGCCAGCGGGTATGGAATTATTGGAGTCGTAGAGTTTATCGTAATTGATGATGTTGCAGGTAATCGATTAAAAGGAAAATCCACTACCGTAACCCTCAATCCGATGGGTATGATGAACGGAAATGGTCAGACTTTGGGGCTGAATGGTAACAGCTTCACGTTGACGCTGAATGCAAATGGTGGCTCTTCTACTATCAAAGATGAGCAGCTAGTGGCTTACCCCAATCCTGCCACCCAAACGGTTAATCTTCACTTGAACGGACAGGGTAACGAGATGCAAAGAGTGATGCTGTATAATATGGTGGGCGCTCTTGTGTTTGACTCAGGTGAAATGACGGCAAAACGAATGCAGCTGAATGTTTCAGATTTGAAATCCGGTGTTTACACTGCTAAGGTTTTTGCTAACGGAGAAGTACTGAGCAAGAAGATTGAAGTAATTCATTAATAAAACTGCTTTATACCTGAAGGGTGTGATTGAAAAACCGCATCCTTCAGGTAAAAAGAAAAGCTAATACAACAAATCAAGGCTGCCGGACGTTAATTTGATGACTTTCTGGCGGCGAAAAAGCTCCACTAAAGCCTGAAGAAGTAATTTATATTCGTGGAATTTTATCATTGCTAGTGAGTCGCACCCAATCAGTGCGACTTATTTTTTTCTAAAAACTACCTTATCTGCACTTTTTTTTTACCCACCTTTTGAGCATTACCCAGCATAAAATTTAATTTTTTTTTCACAAATCGGCTCGAACCTTTAAACTTTAATAGCTGTTAATTTCTTTTAAAACAGGGGATGAAACATTCTTTGTGAAGTCAATTTAAGATTAAAAAAATGTTACAAGCCTCAAATTTTGTCTTTGTTTCAGGCGTTTGATTGTTTCATATTTGTAACGTGAAAAGTGAATAGCGGCAGATGAAGAGACAATGCCCGCAGAAAGTAGCGGGAACTTAAATTTGAAATATGTTCATGGGATTATAATTTGTTAGTAGCAAGTTGCAATATTCCCTCACTTTGCAGCTTGCTATTTTTTCTCTTCCGGAATGCCGGAAGAACGGGCGAATGAAAGATTAGAAGAAGAAGGAGATGCGCCCACTTTGAAAATGTATATGTTCATGGGATTATAATTTGTTAATAGTGGGTCGTCCCAACACTTTTTCTGGGGCGGCTTACTATTTTTTGGAAAGATGATGCTGAGGTTGGAAGGTTTATAATCTTGGTTAAAATAAAAAAAGGCTGACTTAAAAAAGCCAGCCTGTGTTTTAGGACATGTTCATGGGACTATAATTTGCTAATAGCAAGCGTTCTAATGAACAACTTATTGCTGTCGCTAAGGTAAGAGTATTTTTTACACTCTTGCAATGACGCTCTATTTTTTTTTAGAAAAAATTTATTTGTTTTGGATATGTTCATGGGATAATTTACAAAGTCGCTTCACGAAGCGACTTTTTTTTTGTTCGTCAATCAGAACTTTTTTCTGAATTCGGAAGTTATTAGAAAGACTCTCAATCCCCGGGAAATCGTAGGAATTACTTGGTTTTTAGTTGGTTTTGTTTGTTAGCAAAGGGTGCAGCAAAAAACTGTACCCTTTTTTATTTCCTGCATTTGTTTCCTTTCTTTGAGTTTACTAAACAGTACAATTCATGAAAGCGCTTCAGTTAACAGAAAAGAATCAAACTCCAGTTTTAAGTGAGGTACCTGCTCCAAAGGCTGAAAAATCCCAAAAAGTGGTTCAGATTAAGGCAGCAGCTCTGAACCACAGGGATGTTTGGATCGTCAAGGGAATGTATCCCGGCATCAAATTCCCTGCTATTTTGGGCTCTGACGGTGCAGGATTGGTTGATGGCAGGGAGGTAGTGATTCAGCCAGGAATCAATTGGGGGATCGATCAACGGTTTCAGCAAAAAGATTATCATATACTTGGCTTACCAGAGAATGGAACTTTTGCAGAGAGTGTAGGTGTAAATGAAGATCAGCTTTTCGACAAGCCTTCTCATTTGTCTTTTGAAGAGGCTGCGGCGCTTCCGCTTGCCGGTCTGACCGCCTTTCGTGTGCTCTTTTCAAGGTGTCAGGTCCAGTCTGGTGAAAAAGTTTTGATTACCGGTATAGGTGGAGGAGTGGCGCTTTTTTGTTTACAGTTTGCATTGGCTATTGGCGCAGAAGTTTATGTGACATCCGGCAGACCAGACAAGATAGAGCGGGCAATTACTCTGGGGGCAAAGAATGGCGTCATTTATAAAGAGGCTGATTGGTCAGAAAAGTTGGAAAAAATTGCAGGCGGGTTCGATGTAATCATTGATAGCGCTGGAGGGGAAGGTTTTGCTAAGCTAGTAAAACTGTGCAATCCTGGAGCAAGAATAGGTATATACGGAGGTTCGAACGGTGTGATATCAGGTGTTAGTCCTCAGCTTATTTTTTGGAGGCAAATTTCTATTCTGGGGTCAACAATGGGAAGCGATCAGGATTTTGAACAGATGCTCGCTTTTGTTAACCGTCACAAAATTATCCCGATAGTTGATACTGTTTTTCCGATAGAAGAGGGAGCTCTGGCGTTTGAAAGAATGGCGAGGGGGGAACAGTTTGGCAAGATCGTTTTGAAAGTTTCATAAAAAAAACCTCTGAAGGGTGAACTTCAGAGGTTTTTTTGTGACTTGCCCAGGAAAGAATTACTTCTTACCGGTAGTAGCGTTAGCGCTGTTTGCAGTCATGAATTCAGCATACATTTGCTGAGCCTGAGCAGCAGCGGCTTTTGCTTCTTCAAATTTTGCTTTCCAGCCATCCAGTTTAGTGGTAGCGTCGTTAGCAGATGCAGTCAGGTCTGCAATTTTAGTAGCTACGTCTCCTTCCAGTTTGCCGGCAGCGATGCCATCCTGCAGTGCTTTCACCTCTTGGCTTTTTTCAGCCCAGGAAGTTACGAAAGCGTCCAGTTCAGAAGAAAGGCCAGCAAGATTGCTGGTGCTTGCAGAAGCAGCGTTCTGGATTTCACTGTATTTTGCTTTTGCATCGTCACCCCACTTTTCCATAGTCTCAGGAGCAACTTGCATTTCGTTTACAGTGTTCATCAGGCTGGACTGTTCACTTTTTACAGCAGTTGCGAATTCGGTTACGCCAGCTGTAGTACTGTCCCACTTGGAAGCCAGTTCTTCAACCATAGGTTTGAATTTTGCAACGTTGCTGCAAGCAGCGAAAATAAGAGCGAATGCGGCGAAGGCTAATACCTTTTTCATAGTCAAAAATTGAATTGTTAAATAATGAGTTAAATGGTGCGGATCTTAAATCCCTTGCAAAAGTAACAACCTCTTGCATTCCACCTTAACATGGGCAAATTTTATTTTGTTCGGTAAAAAGTGCTAATTTTTGAAAATTTGTTTCAACTCTCAAGTTGTTGAAAATCAATTAAATATAACTTTGTCTGGTGCAGACTGGACAAGATGTGTACGCTGTGTGTTTCACAATCATTTTCAGTACAAGCCAGATTATGATTTGAGAAGGTAATTGAAAGGGTGAAAAAAGGAGGGGTAAAATGTGAGGTTGGAAATCTTTTTTAATCAAGAATGCTGAGAAAGTTTTTAAATTTGCGGCCCCAAGCAAAAAGGAGCGGAACAAATCCATATTTTAAGCCGTTTTCTTTGCAGTATTAAATAGTTGGTCCCGTAGTACAACGGATAGTATGCAGGTTTCCGGAGCCTGAGATAGAGGTTCGATTCCTCTCGGGACTACCATTTAAATTCAAAAGCCCTTGTTAATCAGTGAATTACGAGGGCTTTCTTTTTTTTTGGTGACACTATTGGTGACAGTTTACTGTAAAATGCTCTAAATAATGGCAAAACGCTAATCTCCTTTTTGAAGTCCCAATGCACCAATTTCATTCTCCCAGTGTCATTTTTCCAATTCTATCAGCCTAACAATTTTACAATGCGCATTTTCCTTCACCCTCTTTTGGACGTAAAGTAGTTGAAATGAGAGGGTAAAAGATACTGTTTGAATGAGTTATTATTTATGGGTTTTTTCTTTTATAAGGTATTGTTTAGACGGTAGGTTATTAATGGGAGTAGGGTCAACAAAGTACTTTGCCTTAATCTCTTTCGTCTTTAACACGCTTTTTTTCAGGCTTTCTATCCAATCTGGTTTTTCAACGATAACACCTTCTAAATTGGCTCCATCTAAAACAGCGCCTTTCAAATTGGCGTGCATCAGGTTTGCACCTTCTAAATTGACTTGCGTAAGGTTCGCACCCTCTAAATTAGCTTCTATTAGGAAAGCACCCTGTAAACCGGACATCACTAAGGAAGCACCCTGTAAATTTGCCTTATTCAAAGAAGCATCCTGTAAATAAGCATACATCAGGTTAGCTTTTTGTAAATCGACCTCATTCAGGTAAGCACCTCTCAAATTAGCATACATCAGGTTAGCAATTTGTAAATTGGCTTTTTCCAAGTCAGCATCTTTTAAATTGACTCCCGGCAGTTTCGCACCTTCTAAATTGACTTGCCTAAGTTTCGCACCTTCAATGTGTGCTACTTCCAAGTAAGCACCCTGTAAATTGGCTAACGTCAAGTAAGCACCTTGTAAATTAGCATTATCCAAGTTAGCACCCTTTAAAATGGCTTTTTCGAGGAATGCGCTCTTTAGATTGGCTTTTACCAGGATTGCATCTTTTAGATTGGCTATCAGGATAGCATTTTCTAAATTGGCACCTGTTAGGTTAGCATTTTCTAAATTAGCCTTTCTCAGGTTAGCGCCTTCTAAATTAGATAACTTCAGGGTAGCACTTCGTAAATTGGCATCATCTAAGATAGCCATTCCTAAATTGGCATCATCCAGTTTCGCACCTTCCAGATTGGCCTTTATCAGGGAAGCACCAGATAAATCAGCATCCAATAGGTTAGCATCCCGTAAATTAGCCCTTGTCAGAAATGAATCCCGTAAATTGACGTCAACCAAGAAAGCACTTTGTAAATCGGCGTCAACCAAGAAAGCACCTTGTAATTCGGCTAACATCAGATTAGCACCCTTTAAATTCGCTTGCATTAGGTTAGCATCTCGTAAATTGGTGCTATCCAGATTAGCACCCTGCAAATCGGCTCCTTCCAAATTTGCACCCTGTAATGAAGCCGCTGTAACTCCCTTTTCAACTATGGCCTCAACAATTGATTCTTTGTCTAATTGTCCCAAGTGCAAATTTGAATAGTCTATGTCTTTAACCCCCATTTTTTTTAACCTCCTGATAATCCCCGCCACCCTATAGGCAGCTTCATTTTCTGTCCATCCTCGGTAATCATCCAGCTCTTCTTTGTATCTCTCTATTGAATCCTTTTTTGATCTTATTGCTTCAAAAATCGTAAGAAGTAGGCCAAATACTAACAAATCAAACACCAATCCGTGCGCTTCAATCAAAATGTTATCCCATTCTCCAAAAGGGTATTCCCCGTTATCAATGTCAAACAGGTAATAAAGATCAAAAAAACCAACAATTAGAAAAACCTCAATAAGACCGACAATGAAAAACCGGGCAGGTCGTTTGGTGAACCACTGCTGCCAAGGTTCTCCTTTGGAAATTTGCCAAAATACTGAAAGTGTGAGGTAGAAAATAGCGATGATATAAAAAACGAAAATCACCATTGGGTGGAAAACATTAAGACATAAACCGCAGAAAACTATTATTAAAAGGTATATTCCAATACTAAGAGTTTCTAAGACTGCTTTACCTTTCATTTTGTCAAAATTTTAAGTTCGCATCCAATAATTTTTTTCTGAAGGCCGGATTTAAATCAATATGTTACTTCTATAATTCAGGATACAGTAACATTATCATAAGATTGCCATTTTCAATAAAAAAAAACCGCTTGCACTAAGCCGTGAAAAAGGCGGGGAAAGGTGCGAAACAATCCAAGTGCAAACGGTTTCGACAAAGATAAACATTCACAAACTACATTCTTTTTTTTAGTGTAAGAAAACCTTTGCCCGCTATTCTATCGGGTCACTTACATGGTCATCCGGTGACGGTGTTGGAACAACGAAAATGATAGCATCCGGGTAACGCTGCCGGGCTTCGCTTTCAGCGATTCCAAGCCCGTCAATGATTCCATTTATTGAAAATAAAATCTTGCCGTTTCCTTTCAGTTGTTCCGTTGCCTCTTTTCGTTCCTTTGGGCTGCCGGTGGTAATTGCTTTTAAAATTGTGCGTTTGTCCTTTCTCATACTCGGTTTATTATTCTGTCCAGTCTTTCCTTTATTTGGTCATCCGTTAATCCTTCGGTGTATTCAAAACCTGAAAAATCCAATGGCTCCAAAGCGTTTATTTCATCCTGCGTTCCATGTCGCAAAACCCACAAACGGCGTTCAATTTCTTCAACTGAAAGTTCTTTAATGCTTTGACCTATCCTTTGCCGGGCTTCTTTTAATTGAATTGCAGCCTTTTTTCGTTCGATGGCCGTTCCCGTTAATTGCTCCAATGTCTGTTTACTGTTCATTTCGGATTTTTTCGGCGAGCAAGTCTAAAACCTGTTCGGCTTCCTGTTCGCTTAGTTGGCTGAAATCAACGGCGGTGGCCTGCCGGGAAAGTCGAGGAACTTCAAAGTCAATCATTTTCAAATACATCATACAAAATTCCTTTCCCTCCAAACTTGCCACCTCCATTTTGAAGCGTTCAAAATTTTCAGTTAGGAAACTGGCAACCAATTTTTTAACAGTAGTTGTGGCCTTGTTTGGGCTTCCTTTCGGCCTGCCGTTCCTATTTCCGCTCTCTCCTTTTTGAAATGGCATCTTGACTGTTTTTTGTTGTTGTTTTCAATGTTTTCACCCGTTCACGTCTTCCAAAGGTCATCTTCATTTGAACCAAGTCCGGCAACCTCAAAAACCAATTGCCGCCTTTCCTGAAAACTTTACCTTTATTTTCGGGATAGCCTTCCAGGTAACTTTTAAGGCGGTCAATTGGTAGCGGTTTGTTCACGTGTTTCAGTTGAATGAATTTTCCATTTGTAGCGTTTTTCTTGGCGTTCCAAGCTCTTTTTGTGGAAACATTGTAAATTTGTTCAAGCGATGAACAACTAACAGGGTAAAAGGCAGGCAGGCGGACGGGTTGAAATGTACCTCCTTTTGTTTGTACCCCCTTCCTTTCCTGCCATACCTTTTTTCTTTGCTCTCTGACTAACTTTGAAATTACACTTCCTGCGATAAACCCCCGGCTTTCCTTTTTGCGGTCAACGTCAAACCAAACTCCCAACCTGCCGGGAAGGTCTTCAATAATTTGGACGGCTTTAAAACTTCGGATAAATGAAAAACCGCTTTTCGGGTTGTACCCTATCCAATTTCTTTGCCTTAGCTTTTCGATAGTTCGGGAAACAGTTTTTGGCGAAATTTTTAACTCATTTGCTACTGACCTAACAATGTCCGGCGTAATTTTCAAATGACCGTTGGAGCGGTGTTTTAATTCCATCCAGATTTGAAATTCCCGGTATAGCCGTTCCCTGAAAACCAGTTCCACCAACGAAAGCGGGATGAGGTAAAATTTTCGCTCTCTCATCATTCAGGCGCTTTGTCGAAGCCTATACCAACGGACACTTTTTCCGGTGACGGGGCAAGGTGCAACCGCCGCAATCTCAATTTTACGGCTAACTTCCAGGCTCTTTATCGGAGCGGTCACACTGTTTCTTTCGCTCCCCAACTCCTTTGCAATCTGCCGGGAAGTCATCATTCTATTTGCCTGCAAAAGCAAAATGATTTTTTCAGCGAGGGTGTCAATTTTACCTTTCGCCTTTTCTTCCCGGTGCGATAAAATAGACGTGGCTGCTATCCTGTTTTTGCCCTTCAAAATTGACCGTTCCAGGCGTTCCGGTGGCGGTGGCTGGAATAAATTCAGTTGTTCCATGTTGGTCATTTGGAGGTTAAAAAACGTTGGTAGCGGCTGTCTTTCAGGCTTTTGAAGTTAGCCAAAAGTTCATCTTTCCGAAAACGGACAATTCCCCCGGCACGGTGTTTTTTTATCCTGCCTTCCTTAGTCCAGGTGTCCAGGGTTGCCAAAGAAACTGATAACATCTTGGCCGCTTGTTTGCGGGTAAGGAAGTCGGGGAGGTCTGAAAATTCACCCTGAATTTTGGGAAGTGCTGCTTCAATGGCTTTGGCGGCTTCCTCCCTCATCCATTGCCGTTGAAGGTTTTCAAAGTCTCTCAAATTGATTGAAAATAATACTTGCTCCATTTGCTAAAATTTGATTCGGAGCAAAATTGAGGGTAGGGAAAACAGAAAGTTGGGGTCACGGGTGACTAAAAAACGGGTCACGGGGTGACTATCTTTTCAGATATATTTTTGGCAAGATTGTAAGCATTTGAGTTTGGTTCTAAATGCTTTAAAATTTCCCGGTGGTCATCTTTATTTTCTTTTGTTGGAGCTTCAAAGTTTTTGAGCTTAGATTCCTGGTTATACTTATCCGGCCATTTTTTATTTAAAATTCTCCATTCATCATAAAAGCCTTGCCCGCTCCTTTTTGTACCGTCTTCCTTTGATATACTTTCAGCAAATGACCAAATAGCTTTTTTCTTAGTGGGAAATCCCATGTTTTCAAATCTTTCCATTTCCCCGGCTTGCTGCCGGTAGAAAATCCAAAGTGCCAATTGTCTTTGTGAAAGTACCGACAACGGGTTTTGTCCTGCCGGGCTGGTGGCAGGGTCTTGTTTCACATTGGAAAAAACGGCGGTGGGAGGTTCCTCTTTTTCATTAGTCGCTTTAACCGTTTTGTTTTGCACCAAATGCTCTGATAGATACCACTCCCAAAAGCCAATTTGAACCTCTATTTTTACTTTATCAAATTTCCAATCCCTTTCGTAGTGCATCAATGAATTTTCCATCCATCGGCGTTCAGGTACTTCCATGAATTTTCTAACAGCCTGGACACTATAATTTTTTAGCTTTTCAATAACTTCCAAAATTTCCTTTTTAGCGCTTTCCTTATCACTTCCTTTTATTATTTCCAATTTTTGGTACTTTGGCCTAATTTCCTCAACTATGCTTGTAATTATTACCCTCTCACTTGCTTCATTTGAAGACGAATTAGGAAAAAGGTCAAACCAATGATGTTTGTACTTCGGAAAAATTTCCTCAATCTTTTCTCGTATTTGATCTAATTCCATCGGTCACTGCTTTTGATTGTTTCGCACCTCAAATTTAAAAAAGCTGAATAGAAAAAAGAAACCCCGCCAAACGGCAAGGCTTCAATTTTCCTTTCATAGTAAAGAGACTTTTACCTCTTTTACCTTACTACCATCATTTTACGTCAACATGGCTTCCAATTCCCGAAGTTCGGCGGCGTGCTTTTCGATGTTCGCTTTGCTCGTTTCCGGTCTTCCTATGCCATTCCGCAAACGGTGGGCGGCGCTGGCAATCCTTCCTTTCACGTGTTTGATAGCTTTCTGAATTGCATCTTCGGACGTGGCGTTTAGGTGGATTGTTTTACCGTTTAAGGGCTTCCCGTTTGGGGCAATTTCAGGCGTTTTCCTGGTGTCATTTTCGCCGTCCGGCTTCTCGTTCCCGGTGGCCGGTTTGGTGGGCGGTGATGTACTGCCGGGCTTTGTATATGCAAAATTCACATTGTTGTCGTTTGTAATTTCAGCACGTCCGGCAAATTCTGTGAAACTCCGAAAATCGAAGTATTCCAGATAGTAAGCGCATAACAAAAACAGCAATTCCAAAAGCAGGGTGACGGCGGCGAAGTGTTCAGCGTTCAGGCTCGTTTGTTGGACGTGGGCGGCGGCGGTCGTTTCGTTCTTGGTGGCCGTCCGGTTTTCGATGTTCACCCATTGCGCCAAAAGCGTTTCTTTTTGCTTGGTCAAACTTTCGGCGGCTCGCTGACTTCGGACGTACACCTCCCCCCGGTCGTTTTTGTTGTCGAGGTGCTTTTTTATCTGCCGGTCAATTTCTGCTAATTGGTCACGTATCGGAGCGGCGGCGGCGGTGGCATCTTCCAAGTCGGGCGGCGGCGTGAATTGCGTCACCAACTGTTTAGCTCCGAAGTAAGAAGACGAAACCGAAAGGGCGGCCAACAAAACAACCAGGGCCGCAAGTCCGGCGCTTGCTTTCCTGAATTGAAGCCAATCTTTAAAAAACAGGCTCCCCGTTTTTCGCTTGCTGACTTCCAAAACAACCAGGGCGCAAACGGTGACGGCGGCGGCGGCTCCCCGGTGGCCGGTCATGCTTTCCACGAAAAAGAAAACCAGTGTCGAGGCGGTCAGGGCCGAAAAGCCATTAAATAGAAACGAGGTGAAAAGC
This sequence comes from Bacteroidota bacterium, assembly GCA_030147525.1. GTDB lineage: Bacteria > Bacteroidota > Bacteroidia > Chitinophagales > Saprospiraceae > UBA6168. The sequence continues at coordinate 11,607 of JASBVF010000059.1, read as the reverse complement.
GCAATTCGTTGAAGCGGTCGGAATTTCAGGTAATACGGTAGCGGTTGAAACTTCCTTTCCAGTTGTTGGAAAAACTGTGATTCTTGGAAGGCGTTGAAATGTTCGGCGTAAATGTCCGAAGTGTGCAACGTGTGGCGGTTCGTTACATTTTGCATAATTTTGACAGATTAAATTTAACGTTTTCCCCGTCCCGGTGGAGCTTCCCGGCATAAACCGGGCGGGGCTTTCTACTCATTCCCTCCTTTTGGCTTTCTCTCTCTTTGATGTATGTTCGATTGAAGGCATTGCCCAAATTCGGGGCTTCCCTCTTAGTAATCTCCTTTTCTTTATTTTTTCTTTTTTGTCCAAAACTGAAAGCGGTCAAAAATCATTTGACGGCTTTCAAAGGTGATGTTTTGAAAAAGGCATTTTGAGAGATCAACACGGCGTTTTCCTCCTTTGTGATTTTGATGTATTTCATAAAAGCGGCTTCGGTACGGTGGCCGGTGATCTTCATTATTGAAAGTGCTGGAATACCTGCCTTGAAAGCGTTTGTTGCAAACGAGCGGCGGGCAGTGTGCGAGGTCACTAACTCCCATTTTTTAAACTGCCGGTCATACCTTTTGCCCGCTTTGTTTTTTGTGAGAATTACGGGTTCGGTAAGTCCTGACATTTCTGCCAGTTCTTTGAGGTAGTCATTCATTTTTTGATTGCTCAATGGCTTTGGCGTCTTCCCGGCGTGTTTGTCCAAAATGGCTCTCACTATCGGATTGACAGGAACGGTGACGGGTTCCCCGGTCTTTTGCGTTGTGATCTGAATAACTTCTACCCCGTCAACGTTGCGGATGTTTTCCGGTTTGATGTTCGTAAAATCGGAAAAACGCAATCCGGTAAATGCTCCGATTAAAAACAAGTCCCTCACTTTGTCCAGGCGTTCACTTTGGGAGAGGTCGAGGCGGTAAAGTTGGGTAAGTTCGTCAACGGAAAGATAAATGCTTTCAACGTCTGTTTTAGGAATAGTAAACCGGCGGCTTTTGTAGGCGGCGTTTTTGTTTAGTCCCCGTTCTGTGGCTTCATTCAGCACGGTTTTCAAAACCCTGACGTACTTGCCCCCGGTGTTTTGGCTTAATCCGGTGGTTGAAAATAAGTATTGTTGGAAGTCCTGAAAGAAGTCAAGGTCTATGTCTTCAAAGTCGAGGTTCCGGCGTTTTTGCTTGGCGAATGTTTCCAGGTGGTTGAATGTACTCCGATAGGCTTTAATCGTATTGGGTGAAAATTGCGGATTGTTAGCCCGTTCCTGAATTAACTGCTCAAAGAAACCGAAAAGCGAAGTTTCCCCGGCAACGGTTCCCCGAAGCGTAACGGCGTCTAACTCGCTTTTGAATTGCGCAAGGGAAGGGACTTTTCCATCATTTTGAAATCGGCGGTAGATGTTCTTGGTTTCGGCGGCGAGGCTGTCCAATTTGTTGTTTAGATCAGAAGATTCGAGGAACTGTTTTGTTTTCCTTGCTCTTTGGTCATCATTATTCCAAAACTTCGGGTCTATTCTTTCCCCGGTATAGTATCGGAGGCGCTTTCCATTAAATGAGTAGTTCAGGAAAATTTGATGTTCCTCACTGTGGCCTTTTCCGGTGGATGGGTTCTTTAAGTAGAAACGGACTTTTGACATGGTTCACGGCTTTAAATGTGGTTGAATTGTTTCGCACGTCAAAAATACAAAAGAAAAAGAGGTGGTGACACTATTGGTGACAGTTTTTTTAGGCTTTGGTGTGCTAATTTTGTGCTTTGGTGATTTATTCCACGTGTAAACCCTTGTTTTTAAAGGGTTTTTGAGAATAGGATAGAAACATGGAAAACAAAGGTGGGATTCCTATCGGGACTACACTAAAAGCCGCAAGTCGTTTCACTTCAACAACTTACGGCTTTTTTATTACTTTTCGATTTCCTGCTGATTGCTCACCACACAAACGTCCCAACCGTCCCGCCCTGCAGCGAAGCAGTTATCCATTTCTCACCCGCATTGATGTTAAACGTCTGAAGATCAGTGCGTTCGTTCAGCACCACCAGCACCGTTTTTCCTTCCGGCGTGCGGAACGCCACATTCGGCAACTGCGTGGAAGCTGTGCTGCCCAATCTCACCGATCCTGGCGGCACGAACTTCGACACCTGAGCGATGATGTAAAAACTCACATTCTTCGTCGCTGTCGAACCGTTGATCGTCACGGCGCCTTTGCATTGGGTGCAACCGCCGGGGGTGTGGGGGCCAAAATCGGGATCATTGGCGAGATTCCATTCCAAGGCCACCCGGCTCCAGTTGCGCATCGTGCCGATGATGATGTTTTTGATGTGCCATTTCAGGTCGCCGTCGAAGGAGCCGTTCGAGCCGGTCCATTGTTCGGTGAAATACAGTGCCTTGTCGGGGTGGGCGTTGTGGACGGTAGAGAGGGCGCCTGCATCGCCGGCGTACATGTGAAATGCCGAGCCATGCACGAAAGGTTTAGCTGCCGGATCGTCCAAAATTTCGATGGGGTAGCCAGGGTTGTCGCAGTTGTGATCCCAGATGATGATTTTGGTTGAAATGCCCGCCGCCTGGAACGCCGGGCCGAGGTGGTTTTTAATGAAATCCGCCTGCTGGAATGCGGACATGACCATGCTCGGATTGTTGCCGCCGTGCTGTGGTTCGTTCTGCGGCGTCACGGCGTCGATTTTGATGCCGAGCGCCTGGTAAGCCTGGATGTATTTCACAAAATATTGGGCGTAAACACCGAAATACTGCGGCTTCAGGTTGCCGCCAATGCTGCTGCCGTTGCTTTTCATCCAAACCGGGGCGCTCCACGGCGAACCCATCAGCTTGATTTCAGGGTTGATAGCTAAAATTTCTTTCAAAACCGGGATCAGGTGCAGCGTGTCTCTCGACAGGTTGAACTGTTGCAGATCGGGATCGGTTTGCCCGGCAGGCAGGTCATCGTAGCTGAACACCACCGGATCCAGATCGGAAGCGCCGATGGAAACCCGCAAGTAGCTGACGCCGATGGAGTTGTCGTTTTTACCAAAAAACTCCTGCAAAAGTGCTGCCCGCTCGGTCGCCCCCATTTGGTGGAGTAGCATGGCGCTGCCACCCGTCAGGGTAAATCCGAAACCTTCGATAGGCTGGAAAGTCTGATCCGGGAAGATTTCGAGGGTCTGAAAACGGTCGTCCTTACCCGTGGCGAAGTCGATCGTTTTTTTGTAGAGCAGGTTCAGTTGGTCACCGGAAGTCGTCCAGACTTCGACCGGCAGGACGGGCGGTGGTTCGTTGATGATGGGGTCGTCTTTGGGATCGGCTTTGCAGCCTAAAGCGCTGATGATCAGGAGTGTAAAAAAGAGATGGTGCATGATTTTTAATTTTTATAAAACAAGCGTCACAATCGAGTGCGGCAAACTTACCGTCTCTACCGCCTGCCCGCCAAGATACAGCCGGTAGCTGATTTTCTCCTCTGTGGGGTTCATCACCACCACGGCGATGCTGCCGTCTGGGTTGAAAAATCCGGTGGTGAGCAACTGCGCCCGGCTCGAGGAACTGACGATGCGCTTCGCCCCCGGCCTGATGAATTTCGAAAAATGCCCGATGTAGTAGTACGAATTCATGTAATGGAGCGTGCCTTCGCCGGTTTTAGCGTGAACGGGAGCGAAACAGAAATTGCCGACGTGGTTCGGGCCGCCCGTTTCATCGAGTAAAATATTCCAGTCCGTCCAGGCCACGGCGCCGTTGTTGAAGTCGTGGATCATGTTGGTCCCGTATCTCTCGCCCCATTTCCACTGGTTGATGGTCTCCCACGAAAACGGGAAATTGCAGGCTTCTGTCAGCAGCAGGTTTTTATCGGGAAACGCCTCGGCCACCCGCTTCACGTTATCGAATTGCAGCCCACCGTTCCAATCTTCGTACCAGTGAAAACCGATGCCCCAGATGTACTTCGCCGCCTCCGGATCGTGTAGGTAGGTGGAGGCCCGCTGGTAAATCAGGTCCCGGTTGTGGTCCCAGGCGATGAGTTTTTTATCGCCGAGGCCGCTTTTAGCCAGCGCCGGGCCGAGGCTGTTTTTGATGAAATCCCGCTCCTGTTCGGCGGTGTAAATGCACGATTCCCAGGTCTGTTTGGCCATCGGTTCGTTCTGCACGGAGAGGCCCCAGACCGGAATGCCCGCCTTCTCGTAGGCCTGGATGAATTTCACGAAATAATTCGCCCAGGCATCGTAAAACTCCGGTTTCAGGCTGCCCCCTTGCAGCATGTCGTTGTTGTCTTTCATCCACGCCGGCGGACTCCACGGGCTGACGAACATAGGCAAATTGCCGCCCGCCGCCTCGATGGCTTTTTTGATCAACGGAATTTTGAAACGCTCGTCATGAGCGATGTTGAATGTGGCAAGTTCCTTGTCGCCGTCCTCCACGTAAGTGTACATGTCGCTGGAAAAGTCACAACTGTTGATGTTCGTCCGGGAAAAGGTGTAGCCAATGCCGGTCTCCTTGTTGAAATAGGCTTGCAGCAACTCGGCCTGCCGCTCGGCCGGCAGTTTGGCAAAGGTCTCCGCTGCCGCATCCGTCAGCGCCCCACCGATGCCGAGGAAGGTTTGAAATGTTTCCGCCGGGTCGATGAACACGCAGGGTTGGGTTTCTACGGGCTGTCCGAAGGGAGCGAAGGTCAGCGTTTCCGTTTGCGCCATTCGGTGCGTGGTGTTTTCGGCAGTGGTGAAAACGGTGACGGTTTTTCTTTCGACGGGCTGAGGTTCGGGGCTGGGCGACGGCTCCGCTTTCTCCGCCGGCTGGGTGCAGGCGGCGAGGGTGGCGAGCAGGAGGATGGTGGCGATTTTCGTTTGCATGATGATTAATTTTATTTTTAAACTGCTGCAAGGCTGATTTTTGAGCGGAGACGTGTTAGCACTTCAAGTGCTAACACGTCTTATCTACGGGCAAAACATTTCAAAAATTAATACCCCGCATTCTGCACCAAATTCGAGTTTTTATCCATCTCCGCCTGCGGCACCGGCCAAACCAGCCGCTCCGGCGTCAGCACGTAGCCGATGGGATTTCCGGTGTGATCAATCGTTTTACCCATCACCTCGATGGCCCTGCCCGTGCGTTTCAGGTCGAACCAGCGGTGAGCTTCGAAGGCCAGTTCCAGGCGGCGCTCTTTGGCGATAGCCAGACGGAGATCAGCCTGCGAGGAGGCTCCCGTAGGGGCGAGGTTCACCCTCGCCCGGATCTGGTTCACCAGCGCAGCCGCTCCGCCCTGGTCGCCGAGTTCGTTCAGCGCCTCAGCTTTCAGCAGCAGGATGTCGGCGAGGCGGATGAAAATGTAATTCTGGTCGCTGCCCTCCTGAAAATTGCGCCACTTATTGATGAAAGGGTACTGCGTCTGCGGGTAGTGCGGGTCCGACCATTTGCCGGAGACGTCGCCGAAGACAATAGAGGCGTTTTTACGAATATTATCCCCCTCCGCATTGAAGGCAGCCAGCAGGTCATTGCTTGGCAGGTTGAATTTTTTCCAGTCGTCCCCCCGGAAGATTTTCACGCCCCAGTTGCCGTCAGTGGAGCCACCTGTGTAGTTGATTTCAAAAATAGACTCGGCCGAGTTCTCGTTGGCATTGTCCCAAAGCGCCTCGTAAGTCGGCAGCAGCGAGTAGCCTCCGGCAATGACGGCGTCGCAGTATTCCCGGACTTTCGCCCAGTTGTGCGGTTCCTGGGTTGCGTACACCTTCGCCAGCACGGCATTCACGGCCCCTTTCGTGGCGTAGCCCTTGTGCGGGGCCGTGGTGCGCACCCGTGGCAGCGCCGTTTCCAGGTCGGCGATAATTTGAGCATACACCTCCGCCTGCGGAGAACGGGCCGGGAAAATGATGGCGTAAATTTCATCCAGCTTTTCGGCGCTGATGGTTTTCACCTCGGTCAATTGCAGCGGCACATCGCCCCACAGTTGCACTAACTGGAAGTACATAAACGCCCGGATGAACGCCGCCTCGCCGATGATCTCCTCCTTGCGGTTGGCGGTCAACGCCGGGTCGGTGACGGTTCCGATGTTGTTCAAAATCGTATTGCACTTGCCGATGGTCGAGTAGAGGTAGGCCCAGTCCCGGCTCACGTTCCGGTTGGTGGCATCGAGCCGGTACTCGTCGATCTGAAAGTTGTCAGGGTTGTCGCCCCCGGCGTAGGCGTCGTCGGACTGGGCGTCTCCGTTCACGAAGTAATCGAGCTGCCAGTATTCGTTTTTAAAATCGGAATACGCCCCGGCCAGCGCCGCTTCCACTTCGGCTGCCGATTTAAAATAAATGGAATCGGCGTCGGTATTGCCTACGGCAATGCTCTGTGAGTGCGGCTCCAGGTCCAGGAAATCTTCGCAGGACGTGAAGGCCAGCAAGCTCAGGAAGGAAAAGATGGCTATGTAATTTTTCATTTTTTTCTTTTTTGCCGCCGCTCGCGGCCCCTGACCCCTGAAGGGGAACCATATCTGGAAGTACCGAGGTCATTGCAGATGTGGTCCCCCTTCAGGGGTCAGGGGCGGGCGGCGGCGGAGTGGTAATTTTTAAAACTCAATATTCACCCCCGCCGTCAGTGTCCTTGCCTGCGGGTAGGTGCCGTAGTCGATACCCAGTTCGGTAGCACTTCTGCCGAAGGCGTTCACCTCGGGATCGAAGCCGCTATACTTGGTGAAAGTCAACAGGTTCTGGCCGGTCACGTACACGGAGAATCGCTGTACTTTCAGGCGTTCCAGGCGCTGCGGGTTGAAATTGTACTGCAAAGTGATGGCCTTCAGGCGCAGGTACGAACCGTCCTCCACGAAGCGGGTCGAGTTGCGCACGTTGTCCACCTTGCCGCCGCCGATGGCCCTCGGAATGTCGGTGTCCCGGTTGTCCGGCGTCCAGCGGCGCAGCACGGCGGTGCTTTGATTTTTGCTGTCAAACATACCTTCCAGGTCGATGCGGGTGGCGTTGAAAATATCGTTGCCCTGGCTGCCCTGGAAGAATACGTTCAGGTCGAAATTTTTCCACGACAGCGTATTCGTGATGCCGTAGGTGAAATCCGGGTTGGCATCGCCGATAACGGTGCGGTCGCCCGGGTCGAAGATGCCGTTTTCGTTCACGTCTTTGTACATCAGGTCGCCCGTCTCCGGGTTCACACCTTCGGAAACGTAACCGAAAAAGACGCCCAGCGGCAAGCCTTCACGCACGATGGCCACGTCCTGGTTGTTGCTGTAAACCCGCCCGAAGTAGTACACGTCGGTGTAGTTCAGTTCCAGTACTTCATTTTTATTAAATGAAATATTGAAATCCGTGTTCCAGCGCAGTTCGCCGGTTGTGTTTACTGTTGAAATATTGAATTCGAGACCCCTGTTTTCAATTTTACCCGCATTCGTCTGGATGGACGTGATGGGCAACGAGTTGGAAAGCTGCACGTTCAGCAGCACGTCGTCCGTTTTTTTGTAGTAGGCATCGGCGGTGAAATTGAAGCGCCCCTGCCACAGCGACAGGTCAAGGCCGATGTTGGACTGGGCGGTCGTTTCCCAGCGCAGGTCCGGGTTGCCGTAGGTCACCTGCGCCGAGGCCGGACCGGAAAGCGGGTTCGTCAGTGCCCGGCGGTAGTAAGAGACGAGGCCGTAACGGGCGTAGTTCGGAATGCCCTCCTGGTTGCCGTTTTTACCCCAACCGGCCCGCAGTTTCAGGTCGTAAATCGCTTTGAAATCCTGCATGAATGGCTCTGCCGAAATACGCCAGCCCACCGAAACCGAAGGCATGGTGCCCCAGTGATGCGCCAGTTTGGAGGAACCGTCCCGGCGAAGGGAGGCCGTCAGCAGGTACTTGCTTTTGTAGTCGTAGGTGAAACGCCCGAAAAACGAAGCCAGCGACCACTCCTGCACGTTGGTGCTGGCGCTGACGCTGTTGGCGGCGTTGAGGGTTTTCACGGAAACATCGTCCGGGAAGTCGTTGCCGTAGATGTACGAATTGCTCCAGCGGGACTTCTGGATACTGCTTCCCGCCAGAAACGACACTTTGTTTTCACCGAAAGTAGTCGTGTAGTTGGCAGTATTTTCCCAAAGCCAAATGGCGCTGTTCGATTTATCGGCCTGACCGATGCCGTTCTGCTGGCGGCCGTAGTTGGTTTTGAACGGGTCGAGGTAGTAGTCCCACTGATGGGCGTTGATGTCGGCGCCGAAGTTGGTTTTTAATGAAAAACCTTTGAAAACAGTGGCCTCGGCGTTGAAATTTCCGAAGAGCCGGGTGTCCGTCGCCTCCTGGTCGGGGCCGAACATGTAGGCCACCGGGTTCTCCCACGAGGGCTGGAACGGGTTGGGGTCGTATTGCGTCTCGGTTGCATCCTTGTAAATGCTGAGGAACGGCGGGGTATTCAGTGCGCTCATGATAACGCCGCCCCGGCCGCTGCTGGCGTTGTCGGGGGTGTCCTTGGTGCTGGAGCGCAGCACGTTCATGTTGATGCCGGTTTTCAGCCAATCGGTAGCCTGGTTGTCGAGGTTCAAGCGCACGGAGTAGCGGTCGAAACTGGCAGGCTCCACGATGCCCGTCTGGTTGAGGTAGTTGGCTGAAAACAGGTAGCGGGTTTTATCATTGCCTCCGGCAAAAGCAAGTTGGTAGCTCTGGTTGGTGCCGTAGCCAAACACCTCTTCCTGCCAGTCGGTGTAGCCGGTGGCGTCAGGGGGCAGTGCGCCGGGGATGATTTCATTGATCAAATCCCGGTACTGCTTGGTGGTCAGCGTTTCCACCGTTTTCCGAATGTCGGAAACACCAGCGTAGGCGTTGAATGTGATCGTGGAAGTGCCTGCCTGGCCCCGTTTGGTGGTGATCAGAACCACGCCGTTGGCGGCCCGTGCGCCGTAGATGGCGGCTGAGGAGGCGTCTTTCAAAACGGTCATTGTGGCAATGTCGGCGGGATTCAGGCCCCGGATGTCGGTGGTGGGTACGCCGTCCACGACGTAGAGCGGTTCGTTACCGGCCAGTACGGAGGTTGCGCCCCGCACTCTGACGGAAATGTCGCCGCCCGGTTTGCCGGAAGGCTGCACCACCTGCACGCCCGCAGCTTTGCCCTGCAAGGCTTCAGCGGCAGAAACCATCGGGCGGTTTTCAATATCTTTTTCACCAACCGTCACCACGGCGGTGGTCAGGTCGGCTTTTTTCTGGGTTCCGTAACCGATGACGACCACGTCGCTGAGGATGTAGCTGGCGGTTTTTAAAACAACATCGATGCGGGTTTTTCCCTCGATGGAAATTTCCCGGGATTCGTAGCCGGTATAGGAAAAAACGAGGATGCCATCCCGGACGCCGATGCTGTAGCTGCCGTCCACATCGGTGATGGTGCCGTCCGTCGTGCCTTTGAGCACGACCGTCGCCCCAATGAGGGGTTCGCCAGCGGCGTCAGTCACGGTTCCGGTAACCTGAGCGTAGCTGTTGACGGCTATGAAAAAACTGATGATGGTAAGTATGATCCTGGCCATGTGATTTTACTTTTATTGAAACAGAAAGGGTGACCAAAGCTGCTGAAATGGATGGGTGTTAGTGCTGTTAGCACTTCAAGCACTAACAGCACTTGGTAAGTAAAAGGGCACACCCGGCAACCTGAATCGCCAGGCATGCCACTTTACTTTATCCATAAAAATTACCGCACCAACACCATCGTCCAGGCCTTGGAGCCGTCGTGAACATCCGAAATGTCCACGGAGATGGTGAGTGTTTCTGTAGTACCGTCGTCCACGTAGCTCATAATCTCGTACTGATTGGTCGAACTGCCACCGTTGGGCGGGTTGGCGCCGTCAGTGTTTTCACCGCCGTAGAAGCCTTTGTAAAATCCGACGAAAGCAGCGCCCGTGGTACCGTTTTTCACCGTCAAAATTGGTCTGCCGGAAGGCGAAGAAGCAGCGGGTGTGAACGTCCACTCGTGTACCCCGGAGCCGAAGGCTGCGCCGTTTCCACTGGCAGCAACTTCAGCGTCGGACCAGCAGCCGTTGGGGCTGCCCATGTAGCCGTCGTTGCGGGCGTCGCCGTTGGTTTTGTATTCGTAGCTGCCGTTTGCGTTGAAAATGAACTCGTCGTTGGTCATGCACGACCAGTCATCGCCGCCGGTTGAGGAACCGTCGAGGAAGTTGGCGGGTACCTGCCACCAACTGCCGTCCCCGAGGCCAGGACCTACAACGATGGAGTTGGCTGCGTTGCGGATTCTCCAGGCGCCGCCTATGAGGTTGTCCTGCGTCATCACGCCGGAAATTGTGACCTGCTTAGAGGCTGTGGCTGTGGCGCTGCCTTTCGTAGCAGTCAGCGTAATGGTGAAAATGCCGGAGTTGGCGTAGGTGTAAGTCGGGTTTTGAGCCGCAGAGGTACCGCCGTCACCGAAATCCCAGCTGTAGCTGGTCGCATCGTAGGATTTGTTGGTGACGGTAACGACCGCACCGGCTACGTCCACGTCAAAACCGGCTACCGGCGGTTCTTTGCCCGGGTCGTCGTAGGAAACCAGGACGATTTTCCAGTAAGCTTCGTCAGCGGGTGAGCTGGCGGAAAACTTGTATTTCGACTCAATGATCAGCGTATCGACCGGGCCGCTGGCGTCCAGTTTCACGATGTCGTAGGTCACGGAATCCTGCGGTGCTTTCACTTCGAGATCGGTACCGATTTTTTGCAGACCGATGAAAGCGCCCTTGCCAATGACCGTCAGTTTGCTACCGGAAATCCGGAACCCATGCGTGCCGTCACCGAAAGCGGTCAAATCTTCGCCGTTTTCACCGACCAGGTTCGTAGCATCGGAAGGCTTGCAGCTATTTGGGTCGAGGAACATGCCGCCTTCCGCCCAGAAATCACCGTTGGAATTGTAGGTCATGCTGCCGTCACGACCAAAAATCCACTCGTCGTTCATGGTGCATTCCCGTTTCACGATGTCATCGTTGCCCCTGCCGAGGCCCCACCAAACGGAAGACCGGTCGATCGGACCGACTTCCAGCGGCCAGGTGTTGCCGTTGACGGTGCGCAGCAGTTTCCAGGTTTTTGAAACATCGCCGACCAGGGCCGTCAGTTGAGCGTTCGGGTCGGTGATGGTAACGTTTTGGCTGGAAACGTCCGTGGCGTTGCCCCGCTTTGCGGTCAGCGTTACGGTGTAGGAACCCACCGATGCGTAAGTATGCACGGGATTTTCGTCCGTGGAAGTAGCGCCGTCGCCGAAGTCCCAGGCAAGTGTTTCAAAATTCTGGGCGGCACTTGTGAAAGTTACTTTTTTGAAATCCGCCTGATCGATGGTGAAGGTGAATCCTGAAATTACTTCGAGTTCCTTGTCCTTTTTACAGGACGAATAGAATACCAGGGAAGCGGCCAACAGGATGAGCCAGGAGTTTTGCATAAATCTTTTCATAAGTCAAGTTTTAACATGGTGAAAGTAAAGTGTTGATGTCTCCAGGCACGTCGTCGCTTTTTCTTGAAGAGGGCCTGAACGAGGTTGATCTTTGGTTTTTGCTCATACCTTTTTTTAAGTGGAAATAAGTTTTAACCACGAATTTCGACTCCCGGAGAGGCCGGGTTATAAAAACCGCGATGTCTCAAATGGAAACCCGGGTAGAAAAACCGGCCTCAACGAAGTGTGAGCAATTTGAATAAACCCATTTTAAC
>JASBVF010000040.1 GCA_030147525.1 Bacteroidota bacterium | reverse complement strand
TTTTTAAGAGGGTGGGGTGAAATTGAAATGGGTTGAGAAGGGTTGAGATGGTTTAGTGCTGCCTCAACCATCTCAACCCTTCTCAACCCCTCTCAACCATCAACAAAAACCAGGGTGAAAAACAATTCAAGCCCTACCTTTACCCCCATGGACTCCCGCATCAAAAAATGGCGCCTCATCCTCGGCAAACAGTCCGACCCCGAGGGTGAAATGAGCCTCGAAGGCACGGCCGCCGGCATGGACGACGTGCTCGAAGCCCTCTACAACTCCGAACGGCAGGGCGGCCTCGGCGCATCCTCCCCCAACGTCAACCGCTGGCTGGGCGACATCCGGAAGTATTTCCCCACCTCCGTCGTGCAGGTCATGCAAAAAGACGCCCTCGAACGCCTCGACCTGCAAAAACTCCTCCTCGAACCCGAACTGCTGCAAATGGTCGAGCCCGACGTCAGCCTCGTCGCCACACTGCTCTCCCTCGGCAAGGTCATGCCGCAAAAAACCCGGGAAACCGCCCGGGCCGTCATCAAAAAAGTGGTGGAAGAATTGGAAAAAAAGCTGCGCAACCCCCTGCGCCAGGCCATCGAAGGCGCCCTGAGCCGCTCCGTGCGCAACCGCCGCCCGAAGCTCAACGAAATCGACTGGAACCGCACCATCCGCCTCAACCTGAAAAATTACCAGCAGGAATACAAAACCATCATCCCCGAACACCTCATCGGCCACGGGCGCCGGGGGCAGTCGTTAAAGCACGTTGTTTTGTTGGTGGATCAGAGCGGCTCCATGGCCTCCTCCGTCGTGTACGCAGGCATCATGGGGGCCATTCTGGCGTCTTTGCGTTCTGTTAAAACACATTTCATCGCCTTCGACACCGCCGTGGCCGACCTGACCGAAGACCTGAAAGACCCGGTGGACCTGCTCTTCGGCGTACAGCTCGGCGGCGGCACGGACATCAACAAGGCGCTCGGCTACGCCCAGTCCATCCTCCAACAGCCGGCGGATACCATACTCGTGCTCATCAGCGATCTTTACGAAGGTGGGAGTCAGGGTGAAATGTTGAAAAAAGCCGCATCCCTGAAAGCGGCGGGCGTGAATTTCATCGTACTGCTGGCGCTCGACGACCAGGGCGCCCCGTCATTTGACAAAAACATGGCTGCCAAACTGGCCTCGCTCGACATTCCGTCGTTCGCCTGCTCGCCCGATCGCTTTCCGGCGCTCATGGAAGCCGCCATCAGCAAGCGGGATATGAAACTGTGGATGGATTCACAAATGGTATAAAAAAGGAGGTCAGCGCAGCTGCAGGGTGTCCCGCAGGTATTCGTACTGAGCGGAGTTTTTTTGCCAGTAAGCTGACTTGATGCTTTCCTTCAGCACGCCACGGGAGGAGATTTGCCCGCCGTCCTGTTCCGTCCAGGTAAGAATTTTATGAGGAAACTCCGGCTCGAAACCGATAGTAATAGTACGGTCCAGGTGCAGGTATTCCAGCACGAGGAACTTCATCTCGTCCCGTTCTTCGAAGCGAATGCGGGCTTTTTTAGGTGCAATTTTTTTGTGTAAAAGCCGGACGTAAAATGTTCCGGGAATAACATCGACTTCCCCGGTAGGAATGCTTTCCGGACTGATGCGGATGCGATTCCAAAGCTCATCTTCGAGCAGGGCAGCGTCAACGGACTTTTCCGTATCGCCCTCCTCCTCGAAGTAGGAAAAGGTTTTTACTGAAAAATCATTGCCGTCCAGGTTGAACTGCGTGAAAGTATGGCCGCACCAGTCCTGCGAGGTGGTGGTGGTTTTCAGCGAGTGAGGGTACTCCCCGACATTGACCGGGGTAAAAACCGACTCCATCATGGAGTAATCGTAAACGCCGGTCTCAAAACGGCGGAGGTGATTCAGTTTGAGGACGGAGACTTTGTCCTTGCCTGCCTCGGCGGGGTTGTCCAGCTTCACCTGTTTAGATTTTGAAAAATCTTCCGTGACAAACACCATGACGGCTTCACCCTCCCGCATTTCACCGTAGCGGGATTGCTCCAGGCGGTAGCTGTTGAGTTCGCCTTCGCCTTTGTACCAGTAGGCAGCGAATTTATTGAGAGCCTCTTCGCCTCTCAATGAATTGGGCCCGGCCGGGTTTCCGCCGGGGTGGCAGCTACCCATCAAAATGATCATCAAAGGGTAAACAACGGAAAAGAAGCAGGAAATTGATTGCATGGCTTTATGACTCGGTGAAAAACAATGGTAAAGGTAAAACTGAAATCCGATGGAACACTGGCTGAATTGGAAAAACAACAGCCGAGCCCCCACCCTTTGTTTAAAGAATTTCTACTTTTGCGCAAAACAATGGCGTTCTGGCGGAAAAAACGCCGTAAAATTGTTAAAAGCGACAAAAAGTAGGGATCTTCCGAAAGTCAAACAATTCAAAAAAATCAGTTCCTTGTGGAATATACCGAAACATTAATCCGGCCGTTGGTGGGAGTGCCGCATCCCACTCCCGGCGTGACGTCCTCCTTTGTAACAAATACTATGATTGAAGTTAAAATTTTCTCCGGCAACCAATCCCGTTATTTGGCAGAAAAAATCGCTGATTATTATGGGCAACCGCTCGGCGACGTTGTCGTCAACCGGTTCAGCGATGGCGAAATGCAACCGGTCATCAACGAGTCGGTCAGGGGTGCATTTGTTTTTTTCGTTCAATCGACTTTCTCCCCCGCTGAAAACCTGATGGAGCTCCTCCTGATGATCGATGCGGCGAAGCGGGCGTCCGCCGGATATATTACGGCAGTTATTCCCTACTTCGGCTATGCCCGCCAGGACCGGAAAGACAAACCCCGTGTACCCATTTCGGCAAAGCTCATTGCTGAACTCCTCCAGGCAGCAGGCGCCAACAGAATTATGACGATGGATCTGCACGCAGATCAGCTTCAGGGCTTCTTCGATATTCCCGTCGACCACCTCAAAAGCGAGGCCATCTACATGCCCTACCTTCAGGAAATGGACCTTGAAAACGTAACTTTTGCCTCCCCGGATGTCGGCGGAGTAAAAAGAGCCAGAACCTATGCTAAATACTTTGGAAAGAATCTCGTCATCTGCGACAAATACCGCAAGAAAGCCAACGAGATTGCAGAAATGACCGTCATCGGCGACGTAAAAGGGGCAGACGTGATTATGGTGGACGACCTGGTAGATACCGCCGGTACACTCTGCAGGGCGGCCGACATATTACTCAAGGAAGGAGCAAAGAGCGTTCGAGCCATTTGCACACACCCGGTGTTGTCCGGTAAAGCCTTCGAGAATATAGAAAAATCCTCTCTTCAGGAGCTGATCGTATGCGATACGATACCAATCCCATCAGCCAACCGGCCAAAAAAGATCAAAGTCCTTTCTACTGCAAAACTATTCGCACGAGCAATAAGAAACACGCACGAGCATCGGTCGATCTCGGCGCTTTTTATTGAAGGATAACGAAACTGAAGGCTTTACCGGAAATGATAAAGGCAAGTTACTTGGGTTTGTCCAGGAACTTGCCAATAGCCTTGACGGCATTGCTCAGTTTGTCGTAATCAACCTTGTAGTGGATGAATTTACCTTCTCTCTCAGTTTCAACCAGGCCAGCAGTGCGGAGTATGCGCAGATGTTGGGAAGTGATAGACTGCTCTAACTTGAGAGTGTTGTAGATTTTGTTAACGTTGATTACCTCGTTTTGATCAATAAATTCCAGAATCTTCATCCTCAAAGGGTGTGCTAACGCCCTGAGAATCTCCGAAGACACCTGCAACTTGTCATCGTTGATGTTTACCTTAGCCTTTCTCATAGAAGTTAAATTTTGGAGAAAAAATGTGCAATGGCAAATATGCGCTAATTAATTATTTTTTCAAAACCATTATAAAAAAAATGCTGCAAACTGGTTGATTTACAGCATTTTTCATGAAAGCCTTTAAAGGAAAAATGTACGCACATTTTAAAAAAACACACTTTATTACCAGCTGTAAATCAGTGTAAATAGTAAGATTTTTGCATCATGGGATTTGATAAATTAGGACAAAGTAAAATGTCAGAACAGACGTTTTACCAGCATGCCGAAAACCTGATTAAACTCAAAAGTTATCAGGCTGCCAAATCTTCTACCAATTTAGAGATTTGAGACAGTCGGTCTTTGTCAAGTGCGTAAAAGATGAATTTGCCTTGCCGCTCGGTAGCTACAACGCCCGCACGGCGAAGAATGGCCAAATGTTGGGAAGCAACGGATTGTTCGAGCCTTAGTTTGATGTAGATGTCAGTAACGGTCATTTTTTCGTTTTCCTCCAGTAGATCAATAACCCTTTGACGAAGCTTGTGATTGATGGCTCTAAGTACCAGTACAGCTTTTCTCAGCTCTGCATAATCGAGCTGAATTTCCTCCTTTCCCTTCTTCAAAACGATAGTTTCGCTCTTTTGCTTTCTCATATCTATGTTTATTTTTAACGGTTAAAAAATTGTGTAAAAGAACATTCTAAGTTTTCTCAAATTAATAAAAATCTCATACCTGCATGACCAAAGATTATACCAATCGGTAAATCGTTTGTTTTTAGCATACGTAAGCAACGTATAGACAAGGCGAAAATACAAAGTTATCCTAAATTAAAAAAATTCCGCAAGTATTTTACCAACACGTTCAAAGCCGGAGCTAAACATCTAATAATCAATTATTTAAAAAGTTTTTGTTTTGATGTTGTGATGTTAGGTGCCTTCAAATAATTAGGCGTAAAGTAAGCCAGGTCTGCAAAGGATTTTTCGAGAAAAGCCTTGTAAGAAAAATATGGCAAATGTCTGGCTGAGCATCGCAGGGTGAGAAAACTTGCATGGGGAGACCCGAGGATTGGCTGGCATTTTTTTGCGCCGTTACCTGTAAAAATTATCCTTTGTCCGGCATCGAAATATGCTTGAAATGATTCCCCGGTAATAATCCTGGCTGATGTTTTTTCGACGATTTTGTTCTCGTGATCAAATATGGCGCAGTAAACTTCCATTCTCCTCGCATCGATCATTGGACAATAGAGCACTCCTTCCTGCCCTTCCTGCCGGCAGGCTGCCATCGCCAGTGACTGTAAAGTGTCAACCGCAATGAGAGGGATTTCCTGTGCAAAACAAATTCCTTTCGCCGTCGAAACCCCCACCCGCAGCGAGGTGTATGACCCCGGTCCTGAACTAACTGCTACCGCATTCAGGTCACTCAATTTTAAACCGGCCTCTTTCATGCATGCATCAATTAAAGTGGTGATGAGCTTCGAATGGTCATTGGAGCCGTCAGGCTCTTTCAGGCTCAACACTTCTTCCCCCCTGGAAATGCAGACAGAACAGATTTCCGTTGCTGTCTCGATATTTAAAATCAAAGGAATTTCAGACACGATTCAGGATGTTAAGACTGCGTTTAATTTTCTATTTTTGCGCCGCTGTTTTTCACAACTTACTTTTATGACCCATCCGCTTTTTCACCGCTTTTTGTAGCTATACTTAGCTATCTTTTACCTAAAAGAATCAAGGTGAAAAACTTACTCTTGTCCAAACAGCTGGCATTTTAAACCGGCGCAAAAATCAAAAAATATTACCATGTTAGATAAACTCGATGCCATTCGGAACAATTTTCTTCGCCTGGAGGAACAACTGGCCGACCCGGAAGTGGTGAATGATCAAACGAGATACACCAAGATCAGTAAGGAATATTTCAAACTGAAAGAAATCGTAGATGTGTACCAGCAATACACCAAAGTGCTGGAAAATATCGAAGGCGCTAAATCACTTTTGAAAGAAAAAGACGAAGAACTGCGTGAAATGGCTCGTGTCGAACTCCAGGAGCTTGAGCCGCAGAAGGAGCAAATGGAGGAACAACTCCGAACCCTGCTTATTCCCAAAGACCCCGAAGATTCTAAAGATATCATTTTTGAAATCCGGGCCGGAACAGGCGGGGACGAGGCCAGCCTCTTTGCAGGAGACCTCTTCAGGATGTATTTTAAATATTTTGAAACACAGGGCTGGAAAACGGAGATTCTGTACGAAAACGAAGGTACTGTCGGCGGCTACAAGGAAATTTCACTGGAAGTAAAAGGCACGGATGTTTACGGTAAAATGAAATTTGAGTCCGGCGTTCACCGGGTGCAACGGGTGCCCGACACTGAATCAAAAGGACGGGTGCATACTTCTGCCGCAACCGTCGCCGTGATGCCGAAAATGGAAATGGAAGACGTTAACATCAATCGCTCCGACCTGAAAATCGACACCTTCCGTTCAAGTGGCGCCGGTGGTCAGCATGTCAATAAAACAGAATCAGGCGTTCGTCTCACGCACATCCCTACCGGCGTGGTGGTAGAATGCACCGAAGGTCGTTCGCAGCACTCGAACCGGGAAATTGCAGAGCAACGCCTTTACCAGAAAATTTATGAAATGCAGCAGGAGCGCTTTAACTCCGATATTGCCGCCCAGCGCAAGTCGCTCGTTGGCTCCGGCGACCGCTCCGAAAAAATCAGGACTTACAATTTTCCGCAAAACCGTATCACTGACCATCGAATCGATTTAACACTTTACAACCTCGACCAGGTGCTGGAAGGCGATATTGAAAAAATCGTGGAAGGACTTCAGATAGCGGAAAATGCGGAAAAAATGAAGGCGATGGAAGAGGCTTAAATTAATGCAGGCTGTCAGTCCTGTTTACTGACAGCCTGCCTTCTTTTCTGATTTTAACCCTATTTTCAAAAAGCAAACCCCGGCATATTCACCCCCTGCACCATCCATTCGCCATCCTCCCAACCCAGTTGGCAGATTCCAAGGCCTTCGTTTTTTTGTTTTTCACCATTCAACGGAGTTGCCTCCCATGCAATTCCGAAAAAAAGATACATCGTACCATCATGTACCTGAACACTTTCCGGCTGAAAGGCCAGGGGTTTTAACTCCCGGTGAAGTGCACGAAAAGTATTGCAGCGCAACATGACCTCGGAGCGGGTAATGGCATCATGGTCGTCGCGACAGTTTTCACTGAGCCAGACTCCTTCGAAGTCGCTGTCAAGATTCAGCAGATCAAGCAGGAATTCCGATACATGCTCTTTGATAAACTCAGGTCCGTCATGATGAAATTCATCATAGTTGAAAAAGTGCATCATGCCTGGCGCCGAGTGATGAGTAATGGAATGTTGCATGAATTCTTCGGTTAGAAAACGGTAGTAACCTCGTGGCGAGAGGTGTTCGGGGCGATCAATTAATACGCATTTTTCTTCCAGTAACTTCACGATTCGTTCGATAGCCAGTTCCAGTTCTTCACTTTCCAGCTTTTCAAGCGGCCGGATATCCGGCTGGCCGATGAATTCGTACACAGTCACTTTCGGTGCATTGACATACTCTTCTTCGTAATTTTTCACATTATCGAGCCATTGACTGATAATTTCTGGCGGGGCATCGCCACTGATGAAAGTATTGGCTCCAAAGGTAAGTTCGAGGTTAAGGGCTTTGAGTTCGTTTTCAATGCGCTGCTCCTCGGTAGGTGTGAGTTTGTTTTCTTCCATAGTATTATATTTTGAGGGTAAAAAAGGAAATGAAGGTAGAAAGTTTTTCGAAAATATGCACTGCCTTCGTTTACCCAAAACCACCTTTCGTAGAAATTTGTTAGCCATTGCTCAGTGCGGGAATACCTTTGCCGCCTGATTTGCGATCGGGACAAAAAAAGGAAAACGTCCCCGCACCTCAGGCCGGAGTTTCCGGCTTTATTTTTTTACTAAACACCCGGCAATGATTCCAAGAAAACTTTTTACACTCGCCATCTGGCTTGGCTGCGCTGGTATGTTACTGGCGCAAAAAAGTGACATCACCGTGAGCGGCACCGTCATTGACGACTCGAACGGCGAAACGCTCATCGGCGCCACGATACTCGAACTGGCCTCAGGCAACGGCACAGCCACCAACGAGTACGGCTTCTACTCCCTCTCCGTTCCGGCAGGCAAAGATTCGGTCTCCATCGAGTTCAGCTACGTAGGCTTCCAGGCAAAGACGCTGCGCATTTTACCTAACAAAGACGTGACCCTCAACGTGCGCCTCGGTACAGGGGTGCAATTGCAGGAAGTCGTCGTGAAGGCTAACTCTTACCAGGAACGTATGCGCTCGACGGAGATGAGCGTGGAGGAAATATCAACCAAAGAAGTCAAAGTGATCCCTGCGCTGCTTGGCGAAACGGATATTTTGAAAACGATCCAGCTCAAGCCCGGCATTCCCTCCGGCTCGGAGGGCACCACGGGGCTGTACGTTCGGGGCGGCGGTGGCGACCAGAACCTCATTGTGCTCGATGAGGCAGTCGTGTACAACGCCAACCACCTCTTCGGTTTTTTCAGCACCTTCAATACTGATGCAGTGAAGGACCTGAAATTGTACAAGGGCGGCTTTCCGGCACAGTACGGCGGGCGGCTTTCCTCGGTCATCGACGTGCGGATGAAGGACGGCAACAACCAGCGCTTCGCCGGCACGGGCGGCATCGGCCTCATCACTTCCCGCCTGACGCTGGAGGGGCCGATCCAGAAGGACGAGTCGTCGTTCATCGTCTCCGGACGGCGCACCTACGTAGATCTCATCACCCGGCAGGTGAACAAGGCTAACGAGGGCAACGAAGACTACAACCCCATCCCCGACTACTATTTTTACGATCTGAACACGAAGGTGAATTTTACTTTGAGTGAAAAAGACCGGCTCTACCTGAGCGGGTACTTCGGCCGGGATGTGTTCGGTTTTGAGGGCGATTTTTTTGACTTCAATTTCAACTGGGGTAACGCTACAGCAACCGCCCGCTGGAACCACGTTTTTTCACCAAAACTCTTCCACAACCTCACGCTCACCTACTCGGATTACGATTACAACATCGAAACCAGGGTAACCGGTTTTTCCTTCAAAGTCGGCTCCGACGTGCGGGACGTGAACCTGAAATCTGATTTTTATTACAACCTCAACAACGATCATACCCTGCGTTACGGCGGCAACGTGACCCGGCACAGCTTCGGTGTGGGCCGCCTGAAGGCCGGCAGCGACGACGGCGAGGTGTCCTTCTCCGGCGGCGATGATTACACGGGCCTCTCGCTCGGCGCTTACGTGGCCGACGAGATGAGCTTCGGCGGGCATTGGAAGATCAATGCTGGCTTGCGGTTGTCCGGTTTTTACAACGACGACAAATTTTATGCGGGCATCGAGCCTCGCCTGGCTGCGCTCTACAACGTGAACGAAGGACTTTCGCTCAAAGCCAGCTACGCCCGGATGTACCAGTACCTGCACCTCGTTTCCACCTCCGGAATCGCTCTGCCGACGGATATCTGGTACCCTTCTTCGAAGCAGATCAAACCGCAATATTCTGATCAGATCGCCATCGGCGTGGAGAAACTGCTCGGCGATAAATATTTGCTGACCAATGAATATTACGTGAAATGGCTCAACCGCCAGGTAGACTTCGTGGACGGCGCCCGCCTCTTCGCTAACGACAACCTGGAGCAGGAATTTGCCATCGGCCGGGGCTACGGCTACGGCATGGAGTTGAGCATCGAAAAACAGGAGGGCAAACTCAAAGGCTGGATCGGCTACACGCTGGCTTTGGTGAAACGGACTGACTTCCAGCCCATCGACCCGACGAGGTTGTTCAGCGGGGCGGGCACCTCGTTTTTCCCCCGCTACGATCGCCGCCACGACCTCTCGGTGGTGCTGATGTACGACCTCACCCGCCGGATCACGGTGTCGGGAACGGCAGTGTACGGCAGTGGTGACCGGACCTGGCTACCCGTGGGGCGCTTCACCTTCCAGGACGTTTACGGAGCTGATTTTCAGCCAATTGTGCCGATCTATGGCGAACGAAATGCCTATCGCTTGCCCTATTTTTTCAGGACGGACTTTGGTTTGGTATACAAATTTTTCCCCAAGTGGGGCGAGAGTGACCTGACGCTGAGCGTTTTCAACCTGACCAACCGCCGCAATGCGTTTTTCCTCTACCTGGAACCGCAGTACGCTGAGGGCGTCGATCCGGAGGAAAACCCGCTGGCCATCCCGACCGGTGTAGCGGCGAAGCAGGTTTCGCTGTTCCCGATCATTGGGTCGCTGACGTTTAACTTTAAATTTTAACCAAATCGCAATCTATTGATCATGAAATATTTAAGCATTTTATCCATCCTTGCGGGCATCCTGTTTTTTAGTGCCTGCGGCAATCTGGAAAAAGAAATCGACCTGAACCTGCCGGTATACGAGAGTCAGTACATCGTGGAATGCTACCTGGAGCCGGGCGAAAATTTCCGGCTGGCGCTGAGCCGGAGCGTGCCGTACTTCGAGCCGTTCCCCAGCGATCCGGCAGATTTTGTGTCAAATATTTTAGTGGACAGCGCTGAGGTGGTGATCACCCACGCCGGGAAGGATTATATTTTGAAAAATGAACTCGATTTAGCGGCATTCATCAATCAAACGAAGGTGTACAACTACCACCTGCCCGAGAAGGTACCCGCCGATTTTGACAATGATTTTTCATTGAAAATCATCACACCCGACGGCAAGACCATCACCGCCACTACCCGCATTCTGCCTGTTGTGCCTATCGACAGCGTTGTTGTGGAGTTCGATGAAGAACGGGACACCCTCGCACGGGCACTCACTTACCTGACCGACGATCCCAACACTTCGAATTACTACCGCCGGATGTACCATATCAATTCGCTGGACTCCATCCCGGATCAGGATTTTACCACTAACGATGATTTTGTGGATGATAGAAAAATTGTGTTCGGCAGTGGGTATGACTTGAAAGAAGGCGACACGATTTACAACACCATTTTCCACATCGACCGGGCGTATTTCGAGTTTTGGGAGAGCACGTTCAACGCTTTCAGCTCGAATGGCAATCCTTTCGGACAGCCGAGTGGTATAGTTTCAAACCTGAAAGGCGACGCCAATGCCGTCGGGATTTTCACGGGGTTGAGTTATGATCGGGTGATGACGGTGATAAAAAAATAGGTAGCGTTTTAAATTGTGTTTTGAAAAATGTCCGGCCGTGCTTGCGGTCGGGCATTTTTCGTAATTTTGCCGCCGTTTTTAAGCCATTTCCTTCCAAATTTGTTTTGGAAAATAGCTGCCCAGCCAACGATCGTTTAAAATTTAAACCACAAAAAAACCAGTAAAACCAAATTTGAGCCATGCAAGAAGTAAAGCCTTACCATCCGGAAAATAAAATCCGTCTCGTCACTGCCGCCAGTCTTTTCGACGGCCACGACGCTGCCATCAACATCATGCGGCGCATCCTGCAAGCTACCGGCGCAGAGGTCATCCACCTCGGCCACAACCGCTCCGTGCAGGAAATTGTGAACACTGCCATCCAGGAAGATGTGCAGGGCATCGCCATCACAAGCTACCAGGGCGGCCACACCGAATTTTTCAAATACATGCACGACCTGTTGAAGGAGCGGGGCGCCGGCCACATCAAAATTTTCGGCGGCGGCGGCGGCACCATCCTACCCTCCGAAATTGAGGAACTGCACAGCTACGGCATCTCCCGAATCTACTCGCCGGACGACGGCCGCCACATGGGCCTCCAGGGCATGATCAACGACCTGATGAAACAGTGCGACTTCCCTGTCGGCGTGAACCTGAACGGCGAGGTGAAAAAATTTGAAAGCAAAGATCCCGTGGCCATCGCCCGCCTGATTTCGGCAGCGGAGAACGACACGGAGCATTATGAAACGGCCATTCGCCCGCAGTTGCAGGCTGTTTTTTCAAAAAATCCGAAGCTGAAAGAAACGCCGGTTTTGGGCATCACCGGCACGGGTGGCGCCGGTAAGTCGAGCCTCGTGGATGAAATTTTACGGCGCTATCTCATTGATTTTCAGGATAAAACAATCGCCATCGTCTCCGTCGATCCGTCGAAACGCAAGAGCGGAGGCGCCCTGCTCGGCGATCGCATCCGCATGAATGCGGTGACGAACGACCGGGTTTTCATGCGCTCGCTGGCCACCCGGCAGAGCAACCTGGCATTGTCGAAACACGTGAGTTCGGCGGTGGAAATTCTGAAAGCTGCCGGTTATGACCTCGTCGTGCTGGAAACTTCCGGCATCGGCCAGTCGGACACGGAAATCGTGGACCACAGCGACGTGTCGCTCTACGTGATGACGCCCGAATTCGGCGCCGCTTCGCAACTGGAGAAGATCGACATGATCGACTTCGCCGACATCATCGCCATCAACAAATTCGACAAGCGGGGAGCACAGGACGCCCTGCGGGACGTACGGAAGCAGTACCAGCGGGCGCATACGCTTTTCACCAAAAGTGTGGATGAAATGCCAGTCATCGGCACCATCGCTTCGCAATTCAACGACCACGGCACGAACCTGCTCTACGCCCGTTTGATGAAAATGCTGGTGGAAAAAACCGGCGCTGACCTGCGCTCCGACTTCCACGCCCCGGAGGAGATGAGTGAAAAAATTTACATCATCCCGCCCAGCCGGGTGCGCTACCTCTCCGAAATTTCAGAAAACAACCGCCGCTACGACGAGTGGGCACGGAAACAGGAAGAAGTGGCACGTGAACTTTTCGGTCTGCACGAGGCGATCAAATCCATCGAAAATTCGAAGCTGGAAAACAAAGACGAGGTGCTGGCAGCTTTGAAAAATACCTACACGGAAGTGGAACTTGGTCTCGATCGTGAGGTCAAACAAATCATCGAAAACTGGGAAGCCAAAAAGGCTAACTACGCATCCGACGAGTTCGTTTACCACGTGCGTGGTAAGGAAATCCGGGTGCCGACGAAAACTAAATCCCTGTCCGGGTCGAATATTCCGAGGGTCGTTTTACCCAAATTCAAAGACTGGGGCGAGATCGTACGCTGGTGTTTGCAGGAGAACGTGCCGGGCGAATTCCCCTACACGGCAGGCGTTTTTCCTTTTAAAAGAAAGGGCGAAGACCCTACCCGCATGTTCGCCGGCGAAGGCGGACCGGAGCGCACCAACCGCCGTTTCCACTACCTCAGCCACGGCATGCCGGCCAACCGCCTCAGCACCGCTTTCGACTCGGTGACGCTCTACGGCGAAGATCCGGATCACCGGCCTGATATTTACGGTAAAATCGGCAACTCCGGCGTGAGCATCTGCTGCCTCGACGATGCAAAAAAACTCTATTCCGGCTTCGATCTCTGCGACCCGAAAACCTCGGTGAGCATGACGATCAACGGCCCGGCGGCGACGATCTGCGCATTTTTTATGAATGCGGCCATTGATCAGCAGTGCGAAATGTACATCCGTGAAAACAAGCTGGAACACCTCGTCGAAACGAAGTTGAAAGAATTGTACGACGACAAAGGCGTACCACGGCCAACTTACCGGGGCGAAATTCCCGAAGGAAATGACGGTCTCGGCCTGCTGTTGCTCGGTGTTACCGGCGACCAGGTTTTGCCTGCGGGTGTTTACAATCAATTGAAAGCCAAGGCCTTGGCCAGCGTCCGGGGTACGGTGCAGGCGGATATTTTGAAAGAAGACCAGGCGCAGAATACCTGCATTTTCTCCACGGAGTTTTCGCTCAAACTCATGGGCGACGTGCAGGAGTATTTCATCGAAAAGAAAGTCAGGAATTTTTATTCAGTGTCCATCTCCGGCTACCACATCGCCGAGGCGGGTGCTAACCCGATCACGCAGCTGGCCTTCACGCTGTCGAATGGTTTCACTTTCGTAGAATACTATCTCAGCCGGGGCATGAACATCGACGATTTTGCGCCGAATCTCTCATTCTTCTTCTCCAACGGCGTCGATCCCGAATATGCCGTCATCGGCCGGGTGGCCCGCCGCATTTGGGCGAAGGCGATGAAGGAAAAATACGGCGCCAACGAGCGCAGCCAGATGTTGAAATACCACATTCAGACTTCCGGCCGCTCGCTGCACGCCCAGGAGATCGATTTCAACGACATCCGTACGACGCTGCAGGCGCTCTACGCCATCTACGACAACTGCAACTCGCTGCACACCAACGCCTACGATGAGGCGATCACCACGCCGACGGAGGAAAGTGTGCGCCGGGCGGTGGCCATCCAGATGATCATCAACCATGAGTTGGGTTTGGCGAAAAATGAAAACCCGCTGCAGGGCGCTTTCATCATCGAAGAGCTGACCGATCTGGTAGAAGAGGCCGTGCTCACAGAATTCGACCGAATCACTGAGCGGGGCGGCGTACTCGGGGCGATGGAAACGATGTACCAGCGTGGAAAAATCCAGGAGGAGAGCCTCTACTACGAGCACCAAAAGCACACGGGCGAGTTTCCGATCATCGGCGTGAACACTTTCCTTTCGAAAGAAGGCTCGCCGACCATCCTGCCCAAGGAGGTTATCCGGTCGACGGAGGAGGAGAAACTGGCACAGATCGCTACCGTTGAGAATTTGAAAAAAGCCAACGTAAAGGAAGGTCCGGCCAATTTGAAAAAACTCCAGGCCGCAGCAGTTCACAATGAAAATATTTTCGAGGGACTGATGGAGACGGTAAAAAGCTGCTCGTTGGGGCAGGTTACGAATGCGTTGTATGAGGTGGGGGGGCAGTACCGGAGGAATATGTAACCGAACTTTCGTATTTTTGGCTAAAATCAAAGACATGGTTGCCGTAGCAAGCAAAGAAAAATTGTACACCATCGAAGAGTACTTCGAATTGGAAGAAAGGTCGGCGGTGAAACATGAATTTCACAACGGGAAACTAATATCTATGGCTGGAGGCACATATTTGCACAATGAGATTGCTACTAATATGCTTTTTGCTTTAAAGATGGCGATCAAACAACATCAGAACAAATTCAAGGTGTACAACAGCGACATGCGGATACAAATCCCGGAATTCCAAAGTTTTGTCTATCCCGATGCGGTGGTAGTTTGCGAAAAACCGGAGTTCTGGGAAGGCCGCCGGGATGTAATTGTAAATCCTTTGCTCGTTGTGGAGGTAGCCTCCACCTCTACTCAGGAATATGACCGGAACTTGAAATTCTACAAATACCGCACCCTGCCCTCCTTCATGGAATATGTACTCGTCAGTCAGGACTCGCATTACATAACTTCCATGTTCCGGGAAGAAGAGGACCTTTGGCGGGCCAGCGATGCACGGGGCATTGAAAAATCCATCCAGCTCTATTCCATTGGTTGCCAGCTCGACCTCGCTACGGTATATGAAGACGTTGAATTTGAGCAGCCGGAAACTCCTGATAAAAAATAGAATTCTTGATAGTGACCATCACTTTTACAACAGGTAATAGCTGTAAAACAAAAAAATCCCGGCCTCACTCGAAGCCGGGATTTTTTTTGTCTGAAAATCAAGCGTTTACCTCCCCTTAATCTTCTCAATCAACCCCTCCGTCGCCGAGTAATCTTCGCCGGTAGCTTTGGCAAGTTTGATGGCTTCGTTGGCGGTTTTCAGTGCTTTGCCTTTTTTGCCCAGCTTGTAGTAGAGCGATGCCATGGTGTCCATGTTGTAGTAGTTTTTATCCATTTTCACGGACTGCTTGGCCCAGTTGAGGGCCGTTTTCAGTTCTTTTTTACCGTTGACTTCTTCGTAGTAAATCCAGGCGATTTCGTTCAGTTCGTCCCAGCTTTGAGCTGGGTATTTTTTGTAAAACGCATCGGCAGCTTTCCCGAAGTTACTCCAGTCTTCCCGCTGGGCGTAAAAGCCCATTTTCAGGCGCATAGCCATTTCTCCGGCCTGTTCAGGATAGATTTTGGCGTAGAGTTGCTCGACTTTTTTCAGATCCGCTTCGGTCTCTGCACGGGAGATGGTGTTTTGCACCAACTCATTGACCTTGCCGGCAATGGCCCGATCGCCGAATTTCGTTACGAAAGCCTGCTGATTGTTGAGCATGAAGTCCGCCATTTTCGAATCCAGGTCGCTAACCATGCGGAAAATGAATTCCATGTTGTCTTCTGTATTCCAGTTTTTTTGTGTGGCCAGATACTCTTCGGCCACCTGACTGTAGCTGCCGTCCATGGCATCGTACCTTGCCAGAGCCAGGTTTTTGAGCAGATCGGGTGAACGATCGCCGCTTTCGTACTTGGCATTGATGCTCCCGAAGTTCCGGGAAGGGTCCAAAGCAGCCTCTCCGAGGTTGAGCAGAAGATCTTTGGTGTGATACCCAACTGCCCGGTGAACGACTTCCCCCGTTTCATCAATAAAAAGTAACGTCGGGTAAGCCATGATGCCAAAATCCCGGGACAGGCCAATCCCCTCGCCTTTTTCCATGTCCATCTTCACATTGATGAATTTGGTGTTGAAATAATTCCCTACCTCCTCGGCCGTGAAGACGTCACGGGCCATCATTTTGCAGGGTCCGCACCATTCGGCGTAGGCATCCATGAAAATGAGTTTGTTTTCTTTGTCGGCTTTCGCCAACAGTTCCTTCCAGGTTCCCTGGGTAAATTGAATACCGCTCTGGGCGTAAGTATTGCTGCCCATCAAAAAGACGAAGGCCAGCAAAATGAGATACTTTTTCATTAAAAGTGATGGTTTGATTGTTTGATTGCTAGATTGTTGTTTCGTACTTAGTTCAATTCAACCCTCTAACAATCAATCAATTGTAATTTTTAGCTTTCCAGTTGTTGGATGAAATTTTTTATTTGGCGCTCGGCAGGATCACTTGCGGCCTTTGCCAGTTCGAGGGCCTCCTTCGCAGCTTCGATGGCATGTTTTTTCTTGCCGTTCTGATTCAGGATTTCAGCGTAGGTCAGGTAAAATTCAAAGGTCTTACCTTTCTCTGCTGCCTCTTTGGCGTACTTCTCTGCCGCTTTCATGCATTTTTCATCACTGCTGAAATAGGCCAGAATGTCGCCGGCAATTTTATGCAACTCTTTGGGATCGCCATGGGCTACTTCCTTGTCATAGGCGCTGCAGGCTTTGACGTAGTTTTTTCCGTCGTTGGTAGTTTTGTAATAATACAGGTCTGCTTTGGCAGCAAATGCATCGGCCATTTCAGGGTAGTTGGCTTTCATTTTTGACTTGGCCTCTTCCAGCAGTTCGGGGTACTGAAATTCGGCGGCCTTGTCGGCTGTGTTTTTACAGGCAAATTCGATGCGATCCCGCACCGCCTGTAAGCCTTCCAGCATTCCGATTTGCTTTTGGTGTTTCACCAGTAAACCAAAAATACGGGAGTCGGCTTCCACGGCTGCTTCCAGAATGAAACGCAGGTTGAATTCGGTCGTCAAATCTTTCTGTGAGCGAAGGTATTCATTGGAAACGGCCAGGCTGGGTTTGCCTGATTTGTTGAGGGCTTTCACGTAGTTAAAAATCAACTCAGGCTCCCGGTTTCCTTCCTCGTACAACTTAGCGTACTCTTTGCTATAGTCGATTTTGCCGGAAGCGAACTCACCCAACTTGATCAGGCCTTTCGCATCCTGCGCCCCGACGGCTTTGTGGAGCACTTCGCCTTTGTCATCGATGAAAAACAGGGTCGGGAAGGCGCTCACCGGGTACTTTTTGCGGAAAGTCAACCCTTCGCCTTTCTCCATGTCAATTTTCATATTGATGAAATTCTGGTTGAAATACTCGCCCACTTCCTCGCTTTTAAAAGTAGTAGCCGCCATGCGCTTGCACGGGCCACACCATTCGGCGTAGGCATCCACGAAGATGGGTTTACCTTGTTTTTTTGCCGCTTCAAGTGCTTCGTTCCAAGTGCCATGGAAAAATTCGATGCCTTGGGCGCTTGCCTGGGCCGCCATATAAAATGACAGAAATGCAAAAATTAATATCCTCATCATTGTAACTTTTTTTTCAAAACAGAGGGCAAAGTAAAGGGATTCAACGTTGAATTGCCCGTTACGGACCTTGCCGCCGGGTCATTCATCTATTTTTTAACTTTTTGATAACGAGCAAATTAGCAATTCCGGCTTGTCCTCACTGCCCTTCAAACTGCTTGATAAGTTCGTCGGGATTGACTTCCACAACAGCAAGGAGTTGTTTCACCTGTTCGGCCAGTGGGTTGTCGGGATACTTGGTCAGGAAGTCATTGTAATACTTGCTTGCCATCTTGGGGTCCCGTAAATCGCTATCAAACGTAAACCCTTGCAGAAAAAGTGCCATAGGCGATTTTGGGTGGTTTTCATAGTTCCGCCAGACCAACCCCCACAGGTGTATTGCCTTGCCATATTCCCGGGCGCCTTTTGCAACGTCGCCTGCTTTGAAGAGTAAAATGGGGGAAAGGGAGTCACTGGGGAAGTTTTTGGCGTACAGCTTTGTTTTTTCTATGAGCATCAAAGCTGATTGCTTGTCTTTGGAGGCATCTTTTGTTTCAAGCAATTTTTTTTCCAATGTGTAAATTTCTTCTGCCAGCTTTTTGCGATTTTCCTCGCTTTTCATGTTTTGGCAACCGCTGATGATAGCTGCTGTGATTAAAAAGAGAACGATTTTTTTCATGTTTTCAAGTTTTTGCGGCAAAATTAAAATGATTCCGGACAGTGATCCAAAATTGAAGCTCTTAACTTTTGTTTCCTGGGATGCAAAACCGCTGTCGCCGTCCGTTACCGGACAGTCTGCGTCCGGATGTGTACAGCTTTTTAAGTTGATTTTTTTATAAAAAACTGATAACCAGCATATTGAATTGATGGCATGCCCATTGCCAGAGAAATACCATCAGAACGGACAAGTATTGTTTCACCTAAACCAAACACTTGCGAAGTATGATCAAGCTCAAAGGGATTGAAAGGTTTTACAAAACCGGTTTTCACAAAACCTGGGTGTTGAAAAATATCAACCTCGAAATCAGGGAAGGCGAATTTGTCACCATCATGGGGCCGAGTGGCGCCGGTAAATCAACGCTATTGAATCTCATCGGGATGTTGGAGGAGCCTTCTGGCGGTGAATATCATTTTTTTGATGAGCCGGTGCATAATTTCAACGAACGCAAACGCAACGATCTGCACAAACACTACATGGGCTTCGTTTTTCAGGCCTATCATCTCATCGATGATCTCACAGTGTATGAAAATATCGAGACGCCGCTACTCTACCGTAAGGTCAAAAGCTCCGAACGCAAAAGCCTGGTCGCCGACATTCTCGACCGCTTCAATATTGTAGCCAAGAAAGACCTCTTCCCCAACCAGCTTTCCGGCGGACAGCAGCAGTTGGTGGGCGTAGCCAGAGCTATCATCTCCAAACCAAAACTCCTGCTGGCCGATGAGCCGACCGGAAACCTTCACACTTCCCAAGGCGAAATGATCATGGATGTGTTCAAAAAATTACACGAGGAAGAAAGTGTGACCATTGTGCAGGTAACTCATTCTGAAAAAAATGCGCAGTACGGTACCCGCATCATCAATTTGCTGGATGGCTGGGTGGATACCGACGAACCCGTAAAACAGGAAGCCTTGCCTGCCTGACATTTCACCTGGGCGAAACGCTCAGCATGCGATAGTTGGGGTAACGTTTTTGCATGGCCTCAAAATCAGTCGTGAGGCCGAGGAGGAAGCCGCCGCCTCCAGCGCCGCAAATTTTTAGTTTAAACAAATCGCCTTCCAGCCCTTCCTTCCAGAGGGGATGAAAACTTTCAGGAATCATTTTATCCAAAAAAAGCAACTGAAATTCGCTGATGCGGTGCATTTCGGCGAACAGTTTTTTACCATCGGCCGAGAGGAAGGACTGAATGGCACTGTCCACAGCTGGCAGAAGCTCGTTTTTGCAGCGGGTGTGGAAGGCCTCGGTTTTCATTTTTTTCAAAAAATATTCGATGAGCGGCGTGGCTTTGCGTTCAATGCGGGTATCCAGCAAAAAAAGTTGATGCGTGCTATTTTCAAATTGTTTGTCAGCGATACTTGCAATTTTGACCCCGTCGTGTCCGCCCAGCAGCAGTGGTTTTTGTAAAAAACAAATCAGCGGATCGGTGCCGCTGCTGGTGCCATGAAAAAAGCTCTCTAACTGTGCCAGCGCTTTTTTTAGCTCAAGAATTTTTTTTGGTGAAACATGCTCGATACCGGTAGACCAGTCGCTGCTGTCTTTTGCCCACTCGCCAAAAACGGCAGCCACCAAAGCACCGGAACTTCCGGCCCCGTAACCGGTCGGGATGTTTGATTCAAAAATTAACCCCTGATGCAATGCCTCACGAAAAGCGGTGGCGTCCAGCTTGCAGAGAAGCCTTCCCCGATGTTGCAGCTGTTCGAGATGAGCAGCGAATTGTGGCAATTGCATCTGCTGTTTTGCCAGGTCCTGCCTTGAAAGTTGGGGAGCAAACCGCCACCGGGCCGAAAAAACAGGGAAAGGCACTGCCAATGCCTGAGTTCCGGTGTTGACGGTGTGCTCACCGAAGAGGAGAATTTTTGCAGGGTAGGTTTTCATGGTTGGCTACTTTTTCCACTTGATGTTGCAGCCGGCGCTGGGGTACTGCCGGTCGGTGGGTTTGCGGCCATCGAGCACGGCGTCGAGCGCTTCACGAAGGTCTTTGCCGGTGAGCGGTGTGCCGGAATTGGGTCGGGAATCATCGAGCCGGCCCCGGTAGGCCAGTTTTTTATTTTGATCAAAAATGTAAAAATCGGGCGTGCAGGCAGCATCGTAGGCTCTGGCGACTTCCTGTGTCTCGTCGTAGAGGTAGGGAAATGGGTAGCCTTCTTTTTCGGCCAGGATTTTCATTTTTTCGGGTGAGTCATCAGGGTAGTTTTTGACATCATTGGAGCTGATGGCAACGAAGCCCACGCCTTTTTTCAGGTAGTCGTTTGCCACCCGGACGATCTCGGGGTTCACATGGATGACGTAGGGGCAATGGTTGCAAATGAACATGACAACGGTGGCCTTGTCGGTTGCTACGTCGTTGAAGCTGATGGTTTTTCCTGAAACGGTGTCAGGGAGTGAAAAGTCAGGAGCGGCCGTTCCGAGCGGCAGCATGTTGGATTCTGTAAAAGCCATGAAAAGCAGTTGAGATGTTTAAAAGTTTACAGGTTTAAATGTACGGCCATCGGGGTGTAGCTTGGTACAGCTATTTTTTGCAAAGAAAAAAATAGCAAATGTAAGCGGGTAGAGAATTACAGTTTTTCCCCCTCGCTTATTCGTCTTGCAGAACAATGAATTCGACCCGTCGGTTTAGCTGGCGGCCTTTTGCCGTGGAATTGGTGGCAATGGGCTGGGCGCTGCCGCAGCCTTTGAAGCGGGTACGGCTGTGAGGGATACCATTGGCATTGAGGTAGTCAACAACTGATCTGGCCCGTTTCTCGGAGAGGGTGAGATTGTAGTCATTTTCACCGGTGCTGTCGGTGTGGCCACACACTTCGATGGCGAGATGGGGGTTGTTCCGCATGAGTTTGAGGAGTTTTTTCAGCTCAACGTAGGACCGTGGCATGAGCTCCCATTTGTCATATTCGAAGTAAATGTCTCTCAGAGGGACGACTTTGCCGGGCTCAAGCTTAATCCTTGAAAGGTCGTCTTCCGGCACGGGGATGGGCAGAATGGGTGGGATTTTTTTTACAAAAACGTCTTCGATGTAGTAGTAGGCGTAGGGCAGACTGCCTTCGTCGCCTGGCTTTGTCTGGGTCAGGCTGTCGGGGAAAAAGTTTCCGATGACGAGGTATTCAGCAGCGGTTTCGGCGGTGAAGCGCCCGGAAATTTTGAGCCATTTGTGGTTTTTGCCCTCCATGATTTCCTCAGCGATGACCTGTGGGCTGAAATTCAGGACGCCGTCCGTGATTTCTTCGATTTTTTCATTTGAAAAATGAAAACCGAGGTTGTTCACCCGGAGGGATTGAGGCAGGTGGCTGACCCACATTTCCGCCTGGTAGGCCTGTCCTTCCACCAGCGGTTCGCTCATTTGAATTTGGATGTATTCCCGGCAATGAGGTTTTCCTTGTTCGCAGCCGTATACAGTGATGCCGGACATGGATTGGCCTGTTCGGGGAACCTGTTTGCCAAAACCTTTTTCGGCCCAGTGAGCCGGTATCCTGACTCTCGGTCCGAAAACATCCGGAGATGCGTTGGTGGCCGATGACCAGTATTTCATTACCGCAGTGTAGTGTTCGCCTTTGTAAAACCAGCCGATGGGCGGAGAGGAATACATTTCAAAGCTGGGGTTGGGGATAATATTTTCAGCATCTCCGGTAACGACCGATTGGGCGAGGAGACATTGGCTGACGAACAAAAATGTCAGAAAGTATAAGTATTTCATGACATCGGACTGGTGGATTGGTCAGAAAAGAAACGGTGTTTGTCAGGACTTAGTTTTGCTTCGCAAAATTTAATATTGCCAAAACTCACGTTCTTTCAGGAAAATATCCATTGTAAGACTTTCCATGCAACTAAAACGACGAAACTTAGCATAAGTAACAGTGCTACAATTACGCCTAAAACGACCGGCAGGACGCTTCCCGTATGTTTCCCTTCCTGATAGTGCTCTTTTAACAGATAATAATTTCTTCGGTTGGCTTTGTACTGAAGGTCAAAAATGTCGCCGAGGATGGGGATGGCCCCCACGACTGTGTCGAGCAGGATATTCCACAGCATTTTGATGATCACCATGCCGCTTGCCCCGTGCCTTGCCATGGCAATGACCAGCATGCCCGAGAAACCAAAGGTAACCACATCGCCTGCGTAAGGAACCAGCCCGATAATGAAATCAAAGCCAAAACGAATGTTAGTTCCCGGAATCCGGAACCGGCTATCCAAAAGAGCAGACATGTCGTCGAGGTATTGGATTTGAGGAGCAGCGGGGAGGTCCCGTTGTTTTTCCATTTTTGGTGAAAATTTGGTGAATGAATTTGCAAAAATGAACAACCTTAAGGGCAATTAGGGTAAATCAGCAGGCTAAAAACTTTCAAAAGAAAATAAAAGAGGTGTTATTCTTTGCGGACACGGCTTATAGGCTTACCTTTGCGCCGCTTTTGGCAAGGGGTATTTTTTCA
The DNA here is from genome assembly GCA_030147525.1 of Bacteroidota bacterium. Taxonomy (GTDB): domain Bacteria; phylum Bacteroidota; class Bacteroidia; order Chitinophagales; family Saprospiraceae; genus UBA6168. The sequence continues at coordinate 177,471 of JASBVF010000040.1, read as the reverse complement.
CGAAAAACCAGCATCCAAAAGCATTTTTAAACCCGGTCATTGGAAGTCAGGAAAAAACACGTGAACGGCTGAAGCGCCGGTCACCTTTTACCAACTGCCAATCACCATATTTTTTAACATTTAAAAAGCATTCTATCAATGCTCGAAGAAAAAAAGAAAAATGAAGAAGTAGAAGAGATCGAAACAAGCGAAGAAGATCTCTCCGAAACAGCCGTTGATGAAACGGACGTAGAAGACACCGATGTTGACGAAGATGACGAAGACATTGACGATGTGATCGACGAAGCCGACGAGGAAGAAGAGGAAGAGGAGGAAGGCGACGAAGTTTCCATCGATGAGTTGTTTGCTCAAAGTGGTTCATCCGGTGACTTTAACTGGGACAATGCTAACAAGCATGGTCAAACATACAGCAAAGAAGAGCGTGCCAACTTCACTGAGTTGTACGACAACACGCTGACTTCGCTGATGGAAAATGAAATTGTTACAGGAACAGTATCTGCCATCAATAACGGCGACGTTGTACTTGATCTCAATTCAAAATCTGACGGCCTTGTTTCTCTCAACGACTTCCGTGATATGCCTGACCTGAAGGTTGGTGACAAGGTAGATGTTTACGTTGAGAAGCAGGAAGACGAAAAAGGCCAGTTGGTACTTTCCCGTCGCAAAGCGAAACTGTTGCGTGCATGGGAAGCCATTAAGGATTCCTACGAAAACGGTACTGTTATCAAAGGTACGGTCATCAGCAAAACCAAGGGTGGTCTCATCGCCGATTGTGGCGGTTTGGAAACATTCCTCCCCGGTTCGCAGATCGACATCAAGCCAATTCTCGACTACGATCAGTTCGTGGGCAAGCAGATGGAGTTCAAAGTGGTCAAGATCAACGAGCAAATCAAAAACGCCGTTGTTTCTCACAAAGCACTCATCGAAAGCGACCTCGCCGAGCAGCGTGATGCTATCATTGCGAAGCTGGAAAAAGGTCAGGTACTCGAAGGTTTGGTTAAAAACATCACCGACTTCGGTGCATTCCTCGACCTTGGTGGCGTGGACGGTCTGCTTTACATCACCGATATCTCCTGGGGACGTATCAACCACCCAAGCGAAGTACTTTCCATCAATCAGAAGATCAACGTGGTTGTACTCGATTTCGACGAGAACAAGAAGCGTATCTCGCTCGGCTTGAAGCAACTCCAGCCGCATCCATGGGAAGTTCTGGCTGACAACATCAAGGAAGGCGACGTCGTGAAAGGTAAAGTAGTCAATGTTGAAGACTACGGTGCATTCCTCGAAGTTATGCCTGGTGTTGAAGGGCTTATCCACGTTTCTGAAGTTTCATGGGGTAACCAGCAAATCAATGCCAAGGATTACTTCAGAATGGGTTCTGAGCTGGAAGCCAAAGTCGTTACCATCGATCGTGAAGACCGTAAGATGTCATTGAGCATCAAGCAGTTGAGCAAAGATCCATGGGATGAAATCGAAGAGCGCTACCCTGTTGGCAGCCGCCACACAGTAAAGGTGAAAAACCTGACACAATACGGTGTGTTCGTTGAACTCGAAGATGGCATCGGCGGTATGATCCACATTTCCGACCTGTCTTGGACGAAGCGTTACTCTCACCCGTCAGAGTTCACTAAAGTTGGCGAAGATATCGAATCTGTCATCCTGGAAGTGGATAAAGAAAACCGGAAACTCTCTCTCGGCCACAAGCAGACAGAAGAGAATCCTTGGGATACATTTGAAAATGTTTTCCCGGTTGGTTCTTACCACGAAGGAACAGTTGTTCGCCGTGACGACCGTGGCGCTATCATTCAGCTGCCACACGGACTTGAAGCTTTCGCTCCGATCAAGCACCTGCGGAAAGAAGACAACACCACTGCTGAAGTGGAAGATGTACTGATTTTCAAAGTGATTGAATTCAACCGTGACGATAAGCGCCTGTTGGTTTCTCACTCTCGCTACCTCGACGACATCCGTCGTGAGGCTGATGAGCAGGTGAAGAAAGAAAAAGACGCAGAGCGTGAGGAAACTCGCCAGGTTGTGAAGAAGCAACAATCTTCAGTTGAGCGTTCGACATTGGGCGACCTCGATGCTTTCAGCCAGCTCAAAGAGCAGTGGTCAGAGCAGGAAGGTGGCGATGCGGACGACAAGACCGAAGCGTAACTGATATAATTGGTGAAAATTTCACCTGCTGTCCCCGGCCTGGGTTTAACTCCTGGGCCGGGGATTTTTTTTGAAAAAAATACTGCCGATAGGTACGTTGGCAGACAAAAATTTTTTCTTCCATTTTAAATTCTCATTTCTCGCCCTATCTTTTCCCCCCTATTGACTTTCCAACTTATTTACAAAGCGTGCCGACAGTAACTTCCCTGATTGCCAGGCCCAAAAACACAGCGTAACTTCAATTTTAATACGAATAGAAACGTGCGTTTTTTGTGAGGCAGGTTTACCTTTAAAAATTGTAAGTCAGTGTTCCAAAGTTACCTTCTCCTCACTTGTTGATGCCTGTTTCTTCTTTTTTGGTTTGGTCTTAATCGGCAGGTTCTGGCTGGTACGTTGCTAAAACATTCATCATGAAGCAAGTCTACTTTTTTCGTTTTATCCTGGTTTTTGCCTTCGCTGTGGCAGTGGCGAATATTCAGGCCCAGGTTTATGTAAAGCACGATGCGGCAGGTGCCAACGATGGCTCCTCCTGGCAAAATGCTTACACTAAGCTGGAAACAGCCCTTGCCAACACTTTCTCCGGTGAAATCTGGGTGGCTGCAGGCACTTACAAGCCTGGCGGCACATCGTCGGTATTTTCCATCAGCAAAAGTATTGCACTCTACGGAGGTTTTGCAGGTACTGAAAGCAGCCTCAGTCAGCGTAATCCTGCTACCAATATCACCACGCTCAGTGGCGATATCAACGGAGACGACATTTCAGAAAATTTTACTGCCAACAAATCAGACAACACGCAGCATGTCATTTACGTGGATAGTCTGCTGAGTACTGCGGTAACAATTGACGGATTTGCCATTATCGGAGGTCACACCAGTGATTCCGATGCGGTGGCAAGCTATTTTCGCAGCGGTGGAGGCATCTATGCACTCAGCCCGATAAATGTTGCGCAATGCAGTTTTTTCAACAACTTCGGCCGCTCGGGTGGATGTATTTTTTTGGGAGGAGCTGCCTCCGGTTCGAATATCTCCGGTAGCTCTTTCACGAAGAACTACTCAACTTCTCAGAGTGCAGGCATTCTGGTGAATGCACTTTCGGATGTTACGGTTCAGGGCTGTTCTTTCAGAAACAACAAGACAACCCGTGGTGCATTTTTCGCACTTTACTCCAGCAACATCAGCGTGAGCGATTGCGAGTTCAAATTTAATGTGAACACAGACGGCGCAGGTGGTGCTTTTTACAATTTCAACAGCACGAACGTTTCACTTTCCGGTACTTTGTTTGAAGGTAACGTTGCCGTTAACTCCGGCGCACTTTACTACGATGGCAATGAGCTGGCGACCACAGATCCGGCCAACTTCGTTGTGTCAAACTGTATTTTTAAAACTAACAGCACGACCGGCGGCATCGGCGGAGCCTTCAGAAACCGCAACGGCAGTTACACGCTGGAAGACTGCATGTTTGACAGCAATACTGCCACCGGCTCTGGCGGCCAAATCCGCAACGATACAAACGGAGATAATGTGGTGTACAAAAATTGCAGTTTCATCAAAGGAACTTCCGGCGGTTGGGGCGGCGCTCACACTTGCTACGGCTTGGGAACTTACCAGATCGAAGATTGCCTTTACCAGGAAAACACGACGACGAACCTGGGAGGCGCCATGAATTGTGGCTTCGTAGCGATGGTGACGCTCGACGGCTGCACCTTCAACGGTAACACTTCGCTTAACAGCGCAGGTGGCGCTATCGCACTTCAGAATGATTCCACAACAGTGGTCATTCTGAACTCTGAATTTAATGATAACAAAGCCAACAGCAGCGGTGGCGCTATTTTTTCCGGAGCCAGCACCAGCAGCTCCATCGTCGTTGTAGACAACAGTCAATTCTGGACCAATGAAACGCTAACGGGTGTTGGCGGAGCCATCAATGTCGCCGAAAATGGCGATGATGACATTGGCTCGCTTACATTGAGCAACACACTTTTTGGTTTTAACATCGCACCGGTGCAGGGCGGCGCCATCAACATGAGCAATTGTGACGCTACGATCACCAGCTGCCTGTTTTTCAACAACTTAGCCGGAGATATCGGTACCGGAGGGGCTATTTCAAACAACACCTCCGACTCGAATCACGTGGAAGTACTGATCATGAACTCCACTTTTGCTGACAACTTCGGTGTTTTGGCGGCAGGCATCGCTAACTGGACCGGCCTCAATGCAGCTACCTCAAATATGACGTTTCAGAATACGATCCTCCGGCACGACGGCGGCATCAACTACGCCATCGAAGATGGAACGCCCACTGTTACTTCCAACGGAGGTAACCTTTCTGACGACGCCTCAATGGAGGCTTATCTGACGCATCCAAAGGATATTCAGCTGGAAGATGCAGGGTTTGTGGATCCGGATGATTTTGATTTCAGCCTGAAGCAAGGCAGCATTTGCATCGATGCGGGTGTTGATGCCGGTGCTCCTGAGTTTGACCTTGCCGGAAACCCCCGCATCAATGCCGTTGATATCGGAGCATTGGAAAATCAAAACGTCGTGAATGTCAGGGAAACGGTGCTCGAAAACCAGGGAATGCTGAGCGTGGCGCCTAACCCTGTGGTTGTGCGTAGCGTGAAAGCCACGCTCCTGAACAATTGGAAAGGTGAGCTTCAGGTGCGCCTGTTCGACGTAGTTGGCAGGACGGTCAGGACGATGGATGTTGAAAAAACCGGTGATCGCCTCGAATTTGAGCTTGGGCTCGAAGGCATCAAAGCAGGAGTTTACGACCTTGTCGTTTCAAACGGCACACAGGCCGTGGTGACCCGGATTGTCAGAATGTAATTCAGCTTTTTTTGATAAAAAGAAAGGGAAGAGCGCCGAGTGGCAGCTCTTCCCTTTTCATTTTTATGAAAAACGGAAGGTGCTTATTTCAAAAACTCCAGACTTTTCTTCACGAAAGCTGTCAGGTCAGCGCCTTTCAACATACCCTGGTTGAGCAGAGCAAGGTTGAGCAAATGCTTGCCGAGGTCTTTGCGCTGATCACCTTCTTCCAGTTTGAGTAGTTTTTCAGCGATAAACGGGTGGTTAGTGTTTACCACGACGTTGTACATATCGCCCATGTCGCCAAAACCACCACCTCCGAGTGCTTGCATTTCCTTCATCCTGCGGATAAATTCAGGGCGAGTGATTTGGACTGGCTGATCGTCAGGTGAAAGTGGTGAAAGGGTGACGGAATTTCCGGGCTTACCTTTGACGAGGTCTTCGAATACACTCTTCACCGTTTCCTGTTCTTTTTCGCTCAGCACGCTTTCCTTTTTTTCGTCTTTTTGAACGAGGTTGTCAAGCGTGTCGGAATCCACCCTTACGAAGGTTACGTCCTGCAACTTATATTCAAGGTGTTGCATGAAATGGGCGTCGATCATGGTGTCCATTTCAAGTACGTCGTAACCCCGGCTCTTGGCGCCTTCGATCAGGCTGTGGTGTTCTTCCGGGCTGTGCGTGTAGAGTAGAATGACCCGCTTGTTTTTATCCGTTTGCGTGTCTTTAACTTTCTTTTTGTAATCTTCGAGGGTAAAAAATTCATTGTCCGTGTTTTTTAACAAGACAAAATCCATGGCCCGATCATTGAATTTTTCATCGGACAGCATGCCGTACTTCACGAACACGCCAAGATCTTTCCACTTTGCCTGGAAATCTTCCCGGTTGTTCTTGAAAAGTTCGTGGAGTTTGTCAGCTACTTTTTTAGTGATGTAGCCTGTGATTTTGCGGACGTTGCTGTCGCTTTGCAAGTAGCTGCGGCTTACGTTCAACGGAATATCCGGAGAATCAATCACCCCATGCAGCAGGGTAAGGAACTCAGGAACAATTTCTTTTACCTCATCGGTAACGTAGACCTGGTTGCTGTAAAGCTGGATTTTATTTTTCTGAACTTCCAGTGTATTGCTGAGCTTGGGGAAGTAAAGAATACCAGTCAGGTTGAAGGGGTAATCAATATTCAGGTGAATCCAAAAGAGTGGTTTCTGGAAGGAAAGCGGGTAAAGCTCTTCGTAAAAATTAGTGTAGTCTTCGTCGGTCAGGTCGGCAGGTTGTTTTTTCCAGGCCGGCGCTACATTATTAATAATGTTATCAACCTCTACTTCTTTGGATTTCTTTTTCTCGCCTTCGCCTTCTTCGATCGTCTCTTTCCGGGTTCCGAACTTGATGGACACCGGCAGGAATTTGCAGTACTTCTTCAGCAAATCCTCGATGCGGTGGTCTTCCAGAAATTCTTCGCTATCCTCGCTGATGTGCAGAACGATATCAGTTCCTCTTACATTTTTTTCACTTGGAGCTATATCGTATTCCGGGCTTCCCTCGCAAGTCCAGGTAACGGCATCAGCACCTTCCTGCCAGGATTTTGTTACGACCTCCACCTTTCCTGCGACCATAAACGCCGAGTAAAAACCAAGTCCGAACTTACCGATGATATTGGCTTCGTTCTGGTATTTTTCAACGAACTCCTGAGCACTGGAGATGGCGATCTGATTGAGGTACCTGTTGACTTCAGCCTCGGTCATACCGATACCTTTGTCCCGGATGGTGAGTGTTTTTTTCTCTTTATCCAAAAGGATTTCGATGGTCAGGTCGCCAAGCTCACCTTTGAACTCACCTTTTGATGCCAGCGACTTCAGCTTTGTGGTTGCATCAACGGCATTGGATACCAGCTCCCGCAGAAAAATTTCATGATCAGAGTAAAGAAATTTTTTGATGATGGGAAAGATGTTCTCGGTTTGAACGGAAATATTACCTTTTTGCATAGCCTGTCATTATTTGTTTTTGAATATTTTATAAAAGAACAATGGAGCTACAGGTCAAAATGACCTCTCCGAGTGAGATTTATCGAAAATAAATCCCGTATTCGGGCACTTCAAAGGACATGCCATGAGGTTTTTACTGACAAAATGACTGTTTTTACTGGGGTTTATAAGTAATTTAAAAAAATGACATAAATCAATTTTTTTATAAAATCCCCATTTACAATGTCACAATAATTTGATTTTACGCAAAATCACCTTCAATTATGCCTGTAATATTGTGGCGTTGTTTATGAGTGACGCAACATCATAAGCAGTAAAGAATGATGAAGTAGTTTTACCGAAAGCAGTAAATAAAAAATTGACACCATGCACTTAGAAGGAAATATCCGGGGAGGGCAGGTAAAGGACCTTGTAACAAAGTTTTTTTACAGAGATAATTTTTTGTGCTTTCATATTTTACTTCAATTAGAGGGAGGGAAAACAGTTTTCTTCCAGGAGTTTACAGATTACTCAGCGTATAAAAAAGCTTTCAGTGAGTTGCAGGAGGCAAGAGGTAAGGATGCTTTAATAGAGGTGCCAAAAAATAATTTCAAAAATATTTCACCAGCATTAAAAGTGGCATGATTTTCGAAATTATCCTTATCGTTTCCGGTACGAAATATCGGAACAGTTTTCTTCCCCCGCATACAAATTTGACATCTTGCATATATACCCCGCTTCCCTCAAACCAGGCCAATTGATTTTAATCGATTTATATAAGCCGATACGGCTTTCGAAGATATGGAGAAGTCGACCCTGACTTCATTTGAATATCGCCGGTTTTCAGGCGTATTCATTCCAAAGAGGTCTTCGGGGCAGAAGTGCTCCGGGACAGTGAGTGAGACCAGTTCGTTTGGGGGGTAGAGCTGAGTCTTATACTCACTTTTTTTATTTTTTTAAAAAAGGGCAGTGACCGTCAATACGGTACTGCCCTTTTTGCATTTTAGTCCTTTTCTACTTTAGCTTCTCGTTGTTGGCGTGGCGCAACGCATCTCTTCCCGTTTTTTTCTCCAGGTTTTTCAGGAGTGCCGCAGTCAGGTCCACACCTGTTTGGTTGGCCAGGCAAATCAGCACGAAAAGTACATCTGCCATTTCATCGCGCAGGTCTTCCCGGGCGCTTGCTGCTTTTTCCGGCGTTTTGAAAGATTGTTCGCCGTACAAACGAGCCATAAGCCGGGCCACTTCGCCGACTTCTTCCATCAGAATGGCAGTGTTGGTTAATTCATTGTAGTAACGAACACCAACTGTCTTGATCCATTGATCTACAATTTCCTGTGTCTCTTTGATTGTCATATTATCCAGATTTTTTACCTCGCATTTCTATATTCCTTGGGTGAAAATTAAGGACAGTTTCTTTCAGGTAGCCCGTGTCCAGGTGGGTATAAATTTCAGTTGTGGTAATACTCTCATGACCGAGCATATCCTGAATTGCCTTCAGATCAGCACCGCCTTCGATGAGGTGAGTGGCGAATGAGTGCCGGAAAGTGTGCGGACTGATATTTTTTTCGATGCCTGCCAGTTTAGCCAACTCTTTAATGACCAGGAAAACCATGACCCGGCTGAGCTTGCCGCCCCGGCGATTGAGGAAGAGAATATTTTCGCTTTCTTTTTTGATTTTTAAATGCCGCCGTATGCTATCGATATAAATTGTTATGTGTTTAATCGCTTCTTCACCGATGGGCACAAGCCGCTCCTTATCGTTTTTCCCAATTACTTTAATAAAACCTACATCAAAATACAGATTTGAAATTTTGAGGTTGATCAGTTCAGAAACTCGCAAGCCGCAGGCGTAAAGCGTTTCCAGCATGGCCCGGTTTCTTACACCATGGTCTTCGCTATGATCAATGGCAGCAAAAATGCGGTGAATTTCATCATAGGTTAAAACCTCCGGGATTTTACGGCTGAGGCGGGGGGCTTCCAGCAGTTCGGTGGGATCCGTGTGAAGAATATCTTCAATGAGCAGGTATTTGTAAAATGATTTAATGCCGGAAACCACCCTTGCCTGTGATCGGACGTCAAGCCCAAGTTCGTTCAGCCATTTTATAAAATCTTGTAACAAGGAAAGCTCGACCTCGGCGGGCGATACGCTAATTTGATGGATGTCAAGGTATTGTACAAATTTTCCGATATCCCGTAGATAGGCATCGACGGTGTTTCCGGAGTGCGATAATTCCAGTAACAGGTAAGCATGAAATCCTTTGATGTAGGGTTGCCACATTTTCTTTAAAATAGAGTGGTCGGGGTTAAATCCGGGGCGGGGCTGCTTCAAAAATTTTGACGCAGCCCCGCATATCTCCGGTTTATCTTGTAATCACCAGCCTTTTAACGCCCCAGGTCTTCTCGTCGTTCACTCGTAGCTGATAGCTGCCATTGGCGAGGAAGCGAAGATCAATTTGCGCTTCCACCCGGCCTGAAGCCGGTATGCTTTGGCGAAAAACCAGCCTTCCGGCCACGTCGAAAATGGACAGTTGCAGTTTACCCGGGGCGGGTAAATTCATCCGCAAAGTAAACAAACCATCGCTGGGATTGGGTAGTACATCAAACTCCAAATTTTGTGAGGCGTCATCCACTCCCGTAAAATCAATCATCACGGTTGTGCCATACGCACAGCTGTTTTCATCCACGACGACTATCTCATAAATCCCGTTCGGGAGATCAGAAAATACATTTTCACTTTGAAAACTTTGTCCCCCGTCAATCGAAAAAAGGTAAGGTCCGGTTCCTCCGGTAGCTACGATGGTCAAGTTGTTTTCATCAATTTCCATGGTAGCTTCCAAGGGAACGGGCGGTTCAATTGTGACTGCCGGCGCTTCAAACTGGTAGCCTGTGGCATCCTGCACGGTGAAAATATATTCCCCGGCAACGAGACCCGGATAATTCAGACTGGCCGTGAATGGCCCGCCGTTCAACGAGTAAAGGTAGGGAGGGATACCCCCTGTTACACCCTGAATGACGATGATGCCGTCTTCCAGTCCGGGGCAGCTTGGGCTGTTGACGTCAAATTGAACTGCTTCGACAATGTTTACCTCCGCATCGATTTCAACTATGCAGCCATTTTCATCAACAACCGAAACGGCGTAAGTGCCATTGGCGGGTGCGTTGTACTCATTACTGCTTTGGAAAGCACCTCCGGCAAAACTATACATCAGGTTGCCCGTACCACCGCTGGCCGTCACGGTTATCAAAGTGCCAAATGCACTTACCGAGGCGTTGACAGCCGCCGGGCTGAGAATCTCGAATCCCGGTGCGGCAAAGATATCGCCATCGGCATCCTGCACTTCGACGGTGAAGGTTCCGGCCGGTAGCCCGGCAAATACATTGCCCGGCTGGTAAGTTCCACCATTTAAACTGAATTGAAAAGGTGGAACCCCTCCGCTCACCTGCACCGAAATGGCCGCATTTTCATCCCCGAAACAAGCAAGCTCCTGGTCAATTCCAATGGTGATTGCGGGAGGCGCAATGTTCGTTACGGTGATGTCAGCTGACATTTCACAGCCGTTTGCATCCACTACATTGACGAGGTAAGTACCGCTTTGAACATCTTCAAAAATATTGGAAGACTGAAGCGGGCCACCATCCAGTTGGTACTGGTAAGGCGGCGTGCCGCCGCTGGCGCTGACGGTAACGGTCTTGTTGAATGTCGTTGGCATCACAACCAAAACCGGTGGAGCGGTGAGCGTAACCATTGCCGAAACAGCTGTAAACCCACCAACGTCTCTAATCGTAACCTCGTAATCGCCCGGAACGAGGTTGCTGAAAATATTGCTGCTTTGGAAAGCCCCGCCATTCAGGCTGTACTCATAGGGCGAAACACCTCCCGTGCCCGTGGCAGTGATTTCACCATTTGCGCTATCCCAACAAGGCAGGTTTTGTGAAATGACAGCGCTGGCGCCCAGGGCAGGTATGTTGACCGTGAAAGAAAAACTGGTTTCACAGCCATTTTGATCCTGAATCGTCACCGTGTGGTTGCCGGAAAGAACCGGCGAAAAAGTGTTGCTCGCCTGAAAATCTCCGCCATCGAGGCTGAATTCCAGACTGCCAGTCCCTCCATTTGCCATGACTTCAACCGTGTAGCCGGTGACTGTTGCCGATCCGCTGATCGGAGCCGGGTTGGACAATGTCAGCGGCAGAGTGGTTTGGGTGAAACCATCTCCATCGAGGACGGTGACCGTGTAGGTACCGGCGCTGAGATTTTGAAAAACGTTACCGCTCTGGAACGCACCACCGTTCAGACTGTATTCGTAAGGCGGGTTACCACCATTCACGGATGTCGTGATTTCGCCTTCGTTTCCGTTGAAACAATCGATGGCATGCGTGATCGCCGTTGTAACGACCAATGTGTTGACCGCAACGGTCGCCATCACGGAAACATTGCAGCCGTTTTCGTCCTGAACGGTGATCGTGAAATCGCCGTTGGGCATATTTTGAAAAATATTGCTGCTTTGAAAAGCTCCGCCGTTGATGCTGTACTGCAAGACTCCGGTTCCACCGCTGGCATTGACGGTGATATCGTCGTCATCAACCGTGGCGGAGGCATTAATGGTTGCCGGATTGCTAATCGTCACATCGTTGGTTGTGACGGTAAAACCGGTGGCATCCACGACCTCAGCGGAGTAAGTGCCGGGAATCAGGTTTTCAAAAACGGGACTTGGCTGCAAGCTGCCGCCGTTCAGCGCAAATTCGAACGGAGCGACTCCTCCTGCAACTGTCACCGTGATGATTGCGTTACCACCATTGTTGCAGTCGACCGCTTGCGTGAGTGCAGCTGAAGCTGCAAGGGTGTTTTCAATAATTTGAATGTGAAACACCTGCCCATGCAACCAGCCATTGGCCTCATTCAAAAGGTCAAAAGTAAAACTATCCATGCCGGTCATGTTGCCATCATGCTCGTAGGTCAGGAGTCCGCTGTTGACCTGCTCCTGGGTGAAAGTACTTCCGATTTCGAGCGAGTCGCCCTGCAGGTAGAGTACGCCATGTTCAGGGAGTGAGAGCAGGGTGAAAACGTTAAGCGCTGGGCTGTTGCCACTGACCAGCAGTTCGGCATCGGTGATGGCTTTGGTTTGTGCCAGAATGACGACCAGGGTGTCATTTTTTATCAAAACAGCCGGAGGGAAACTCACTGCAGCGCAAATTTCGACGGACCATTCGTTAATCGCTCCGCCGTCTTCGTCGAAGACGTCTTCCACAGTGAGTATCCAATTGCCTGAACCAGGTTGCCCTTGGAGGGCACCAAGAGGCTGTATGGGTTGGTAGTCGCCACTGATGGAAGGGGCAGTTGAGTTACAGGTGTTTTCAAAATCAGCGGCTGTGTTAGCGGCATCGTCGTAGAAGCTCACCAACAGGTCATCGTTGGAACAGCCAAATGTGGTAGCCGGAACCCCAGGCTGATCGAACAATGAAATCATACTTCCCTGCGGCGAAGTTAGTGTAGCCTTCAAGTCGCCGGTGTAGGTATGTGAAATATCCAGGTTCACTTTAGTCGATGCCACTGCCAGGGCATTAGGCACTGAAATGGTATCAAATACCGTGGAAACCGTGTCGGAAGGAATTGGAACGGGTGTATTGGCACTGAAAAATTCCTCACATGCCAGCTCGGCTGTTTGAAAAGCAAAAGTTTGGGAGAAATCGCCCTCATTGCAAATATTCATGCCCTTCACTCGCCAGTAGTAAATCTGGCCGGCTTCCGTACCTGGCACCTGGTAGCTGGTGCCGCCGGTGACCGCCGAGTGGAACAGGTTTTGGAATGATGGATTGGTTGAAACTTCAATGGCATATTCAGAAGCGCCGGTAACAGCCTCCCAGTTAACAGAAGAAGGGCCAAAAACCTGACCGGCCGCTCCGTTGGCCGGGCCGGAAAGCGTTACTGCTGAAGTAACCGAATCCAGAACAACCAGGCTGATATCCGTCGATTGAGTGACCGAAGCGCTAACGGCTGTCACGGTAATCGGGTAAGTGCCGGCGGCCGTATTTTGAAGATCACTTACGGTTAGCATCACCGTTGCCGGTGGCACCGGATTAACGATAGAAAAATCAAACGTAGCACTGGCTGGCACCCCGGTGGCAGAGAGCGTGAGGGTCTCGTTGAAGCCTGCAATTGACTCCAAAGTCAGGGTGTATCCAGCCTCGCCATCCTTGCAGGTCGTAACGACCGGTGGCTCAGCTATCATAAAAAAAGTTGGTGCGGCTGGAGGGGCGATGGTGAAATTTTGATTCGAAATATCGTAGAAAACATTATCCCTCGACCTCACCATGACCCTTGCCTGACTGGAAGTTACGTTTGGAACGACCACCGTCTGCGAGCCATCGTTGGGCGTTTCGGAAAGCAGCGTGAACGGATAGGTAAAACCGCCATCGATGGATAGTAAAATATCTACCTGGCTGCAATTTACCGGCGCCAGATCAGTGTTCGCAACATCCCAGGTCACAATTGCCGGCGAACTGGCGTTCCAGACAACTGAAGAGACGTTCGGGTCACTCACCCTGAACGGTCCGGCATTGGCTGTAAAATTCAGGATTACATCTGCCTCGTTCGTGCATCCGGCGCCGGGGTGGTTGTCCCTCACCGTACAACGAAAAAACATGGTACGGCTAACAGATGGCAGCACCTCCCACGTGGGCGTCGAACCACCGATGACGGCAGGCAGGTTGGGCAGGTAGCGACTGGGAGACTCCTGCGGCAGAAGCGACCGGAAAGCAGGTCCCCCGGTATTTGTGGGTTGCGGAGGCATCTGCCCCACCTGGTTGTCCATTTGCTCCCAGCAGTAGGTCAGCACATCACCGTCCGGATCCGTAGCATCGGCCGTCAGAACGATGGGTGTAGAAACAGGAACGTTGTAAGAACCGCCGGGTACCGTCACGGTTGGAGCGCTGTTGCCGGTGATAGTGGTAGTGGCGCAGGAATTGCCAAAACCCGTAACATGCGAAGCAATTTCATCGAGGTTGATGGCGTGAAAATAATCGTCACTGTTATTCTGGACGTTGGGGGAGCAGATGCCGGCATAGCCCATGATGGTGCTGGCGCTGCCCGGTTCCATGGCCGTAGCCCCGTTGCGGTTGCAGGAGTTGTTTTGGGTATGATTGCCCCCGAACTGATGGCCCATTTCATGTGCCACATAATCCACCCAGAACGGGTCGCCGGTGGGGGTGGACTGCCCGGTCACGCCTCTTGCTTTGTTGTTGGTGGAACAAACAGAATTGAGGAAAGCCACCCCACCGCCGCCGGTGGAAAAAACGTGGCCGATATCGTAATTGGCATTTCCGATGATATTGTTGCAGGTAGTCTGGTTTTGGCTGAGCATGGCGCTTCCGTTGCCGTTGGTGTAAGGGTCCGTGCTCGCATTTAAAAAAATCAGCAGGTCAGTGTTGGGCACGAGTTCCATGGTTGCGGAAGCTTCTCTTTCGTAAATCCCGTTGATCCGTGTCATGGCAATATTGTACGCCGCCATCACAGCTGGTATGGTGCCGCCATGAAACTGGGCGTATTCGCCGGTACAGGCAAGGGCGAGTGCATACGTCCGCAGCTTGCAGTCGCCGGTCATTTTCGGCGCAGGAAAACCGGGAGTGACGGTCTTGTTTTCAGGAACCTCATCAACGAGGCATTCGAAGGGCTCGTTTTTATAAAAATCTTTTTTGAAATAACTGATGTAGTGTTCGGTGTCGCCTTCGGCAAACACGTCGATGTAAACCGTGCTGTGCCTCGCCGAAAAAATGACGGCGTGGAAGCCCTTCTGTGTAATGCCGCAGCGAAGGTACGCCGTGGGGTCTTCCCTGCTCCACCCTGCAAACGACCGGATGTACGGATACTTTGCTGCCAGCTCAGTATGCATGACGGGCGCTTCCACAACTTTGAAATTTTCGAAGGAACCATCCGGCATCGGAATGAGGAGTGCCGGTTGGCTGGCTGCCGCTTCTGCTGAAAAACGCATCGGCGCCCGGGTTAAAATTTCATCTAAAATCGCCTGCTCGAGGGCAAGCGTCCGGTATTTCGAAGGAATGATCTGGCGCTCAGCCGTCTTCGTGGCGAAGGATGCTTCCGGCACATCCTGCCAGGGATTGTTTTTCGTTTGTGAAAAAACGAATACAGCCAATGTGGCTGCCAAAAGAGTAGCGATTGTCTTTTTCATACTGATTATTAAAAAATGAAATGGTTGTAAAAGGGCGGGTTTGTTCTGAGCTGGTAAAGGTATTGATGCTGTCGTTAAACCCCGAAAAAAAGCGTGATTTTGTAGTGTGTCAACCTATCTTCGCATCAAAAAAAATCTGAATGATGAAATATTTTCCCATTTTCCTTCTCTTTCTTGCGCCTGTCGCCTGTACTCAATCCGGTAAAGCCCAGCCTGAACAACCTGATCAGGTTGAAGATTCGGAGGCTCTCACAGGCCAAGCCCAGGACACCTCATCACTCGAAGAAGTTGCCGAGACGGTTGAACAGCCTGAGCCGGTAAGGCCTGATTTTTCAATCGAATACCTTACAGGCAAATTTGAACCTGCCGAACATCCCGATTTTGTGAAAGTGGATAAAAAATACGCCGACGGGGAAGGCTACTACCTGCATCGGGCGACTTACGAAAGTTTTCAAAAAATGTGGGAAGCGGCAAAGGCTGACGGCATCACGCTGACGATCGTTTCGGCTACCCGGAATTTTAACCGCCAAAAACAAATCTGGGAAGCCAAATGGACGGGCGCCCGAAAAATCGAAAACGGCTCTAATGCTGCTGAAAAATACCCTGACCCCAAAACACGTGCGCTGAAAATTCTGGAGTACAGCTCCATGCCCGGCACCAGCCGCCACCACTGGGGCACTGATATTGATCTCAACGACCTTGACAATTACACTTTTGAGCATGGCCAGGGTAAAAAAGTATACGATTGGCTCCAAAAACACGCTGCCGAATACGGCTTCTGCCAGCCTTATACGGCCAAAGGTTCGGAACGCCCCAACGGTTACAATGAAGAAAAATGGCACTGGTCGTTCATTCCCGTTGCTCAACAGCTGACAAACCTTGCCGCCAGTGAATTAAAAAATGAAATGATCGGCGGGTTTAAAGGCGCTGAAACGGCCGGAGAAATTAATGTGGTGGAAAAATACGTCCTGGGGATTAATAAAAGCTGCCTCTGAAAGCCAGTTTCAGATTTCAACAAAAAAAAAATCCCGAAGCTAATTTGAGGGTAGATTTGCTTCGGGACAGATTGAGTGAATGTTTGCCAGTCCTCTCAGGCGCATGTTTGACATTCACTGAAATTGAAGGGGGCTGATGTGAATGATGTCTCTAACAATTGATTCTTGCGATGCAATGGCTGATAGCCGGGCAAATTACATGCCAATAAAATTTAATATCAGGGCTGTTTCATCATTGAAGTCTGGTCAGCGTCAATGATGAAACAGCCCTGTTATTTACTTTTTCCCCAGCGGTTCATTTTTCACTCCCTGCAGCACAATGTCGTTTTTACTGATTTTTTTACCGTGACGGATGATTTCAATCGAAACAGAATCGCCGGGGCGGAAGCGGGCTATCTGTTCCTGAAGCTCAGGGATTGAATTGGTTTTAATGCCGTTGACGCCGACAATGACATCATTCATGCGTACCCCGGCAGCCTCAGCGCTGCTTCCTGAACTGACCTCTGTCACCAAAACCCCCTCTACAGAGGGAAGGCGAAAATCCTTAGCGATTTCGTTGTTCACTTCCCGGATGGATACGCCTAACAGTGCCCGCTGAACAGTGCCAAACTCCTTCAGGTCACGAATCACTTTTTTCACAAGGTTGGAAGGAATCGCAAACGAATAACCTTCGTAACCTCCCGTTTCACTCATGATGGCGGAGTTGATACCAATCAGGTCACCTTTCATGTTGACCAATGCGCCACCGCTGTTCCCCGGATTTACGACAGCGTCGGTCTGGATGAAACTTTCAATGGAGTACAGACTTCGGAGAATGTTGATATTTCGACCTTTGGCGCTGATGATGCCGGCTGTGACCGTGGAGTTGAGGTTGAAAGGATTGCCAACCGCAAGCACCCACTCGCCAACCTGGACATCGTCGGAGTTGCCGTAGCGCAATGGACGCAGGCCAAATGCTTCTATTTTTAAAAGTGCGAGATCGGTATTGGGATCTTTGCCAACAATTTCGGCAGTGTAAGTACTTTTATTAAAAAGCGTCACTTCGATTTTACCTCCGCCATCTACCACGTGGTTATTCGTGATAATGTAGCCGTCGGGTGAAATGACAACACCCGAACCTCCCGCCACAGGTTCGTACCCGCTCTTGCTCTTAACTGAAATATTTACGACGGCCTGCGTTACGATATCTGCAGTTTCAACAAAATCTTCCGGAACATTGAAATTTCCGGCCAGCCTGGCTTTTGCGACTGGTTGGTTGTAGCTGGCAAACTGGGCAGTGGAAGATTGTTGCGCCAGTTCTTCCCGGATAGAGTTTTTAAGCCCATTGAATAAAAACAGGGTAAAAATCGCATTGAGTAACAGTGTAGCTGCGATGGCAATTCCTAACTTTTTCATAAGCGCTAAATTTCAGGTGATTTTTATGAGTGATTGAAAACGTTGCTTCAGGTTTGATTTATAAGGAGTGGATAATCGGGGAGATGTTTGGTTTTGAAGGTGATGTTTTTAAAAACAGCGCAACCGCAAAAAAAATTTTTCAACAGACCGTAAAAACGATAACAAGAGAGGTATTTTCTACAAAACAGCCAATTTTTATTGAGAAATGCAGCCTCGCCATGGACAAACCACCGTTAAATAAAGTTTAATGTCTGAAGGCAGTTCATAACATTTTGCATTCCTACATGGCAGTTCCCTTTGGATAAAGAGCCTGAGCGTTAAATAATTTACAAGGAATGTCGGCTTTTTAGCGAATTTTCGCAAATTAATTTAAGCCATTACTTGTCTTTTTTGAAAACCGGACCTAATTTTGTCAGCGAATATTCGCTAAAATCTTTTTCAAACAACCAAAAATGGTAATCATGGAAGACACACTTATAAAATCCGACGTTCTCAAAGGTGGAGAATTCATCGTTAAAGAATCAGCCGCAGAAGATACTTTCATCCCGGAAGACATTAACGAAGATCAAAAAATGGTGCGCCAGATGGTGAAAGATTTCGCCAAAGAATCGGGCGACAAACCTCATAAACTGGACTATCAGGTCGAGTTGATGAACAAGGCAGGAGAGCTTGGACTCCTGGGCTGCCACATTCCGGAAGCTTACGGAGGAATGCCGCTCGATACCAATACCAACACTTTTATCAGTGAGGAACTTGGTGCAATGGGCGGTGGCTTCGCTACGACAATTGCCGCACATACTGGTATTGGCATGCTGCCGATTCTTTATTTCGGTACCGAGGAATTAAAAACCAAATACCTTCCAAAACTCGCCTCCGGCGAATGGAAAGCCGCCTATTGCCTCACCGAACCAGGCTCCGGCTCCGATGCACTGGCTGCAAAAACCCGGGCCGACCTCACGCCCGACGGCAAACATTACCTCATCAATGGTCAGAAAATGTGGATCACGAATGCAGGGTTTGCCGATATGTTCATCGTTTTTGCCCAGATCGACGGTGATAAGTTCACCGGCTTCATAGTTGAGCGCAATATGCCCGGAATCACGTTTGGTGCCGAGGAGCATAAGATGGGTATCAAAGGCTCATCCACCCGCCAGGTATTTTTTGAAAATGTAAAAGTACCGGTTGAAAACGTGCTGGGTGAAATCGGCAAAGGCCACCTCATCGCTTTCAACGCCCTGAACATCGGCCGTTTCAAGCTTGGCGTCATGTGTATGGGCGGTGCGAAAAAAGCCATCGACGTAGCCGTAAATTACGCCAACGAGCGTAAACAATTCAACCAGCCCATCGCCAATTTCGGCGCCATCAAATACAAACTGGCTGAGCAGGCCATTCGCACTTTTGCGCTGGACAGTCTGTGCTACCGCATTTCCGACCTGCTTCAGGATAAAAAAGCTGCACTGATAGAAAAAGGTGTCGCTTTCTCCGATGCTACCCTGGAGGCTGCCGAGGAGTACGCCATCGAATGCGCCATTATCAAAGTTTATGGCTCCGAAGTGACGGATTACGTGGTCGACGAACTCGTACAAATTCACGGCGGGAACGGCTTCTCCGAGGAATACCACGCTGCACGTGCTTACCGGGACGCCCGTATTAATCGCATCTATGAAGGCACCAACGAAATCAACCGCCTGCTCATGGTTTCGCAGTTGCTCAAGCGGGCAATGAAAGGCAAGATCGACATGGTGGGTCCAGCTTGGGCGGTGCAGAAAGAACTGGCATCCATGCCATCCTTCGAAACCGTGGAAGGCGGCTATGCCGAAGAGCGCAAAGCATTGAAAGATTTCAAAAAGATCATCCTGATGGCCGCCGGCGCTGCCGTGAAAATGCAAATGGAAGGCCAGCTCGATATCAAGGAAGAGCAGGAGATCGTGATGAATATCGCTGACATGATGATCGATGTATTCGTTGCGGAGTCGTTGCTGCTTCGGGTCGAAAGATTGAGCGAAATGCCAGCCAAGTCGCACAGTCAGGATATTTATGACGCCATGTTGAAGGTATACTTTACAGACGCAAGCAGCCGTATCACTAAAAGTGCAACCGATGCGCTCGTATCGTTTGCCGAAGGCGATCTGTTGAAAACATTCCTGATGGGTGTAAAGCGATTTTCAAAATACACCCCGACCAATGTAAAAGTTGCTCGCAGGCTGATCGCAGATACCATGATCGAAAGCAATGAATATTGTTTCTAATTTAGTTTTTAAGTGAAGAAGTGAGGCGGTTCCCATGGGGCCGCCTTTTTTATTGCTTTAAAATCAAAGGCGCTTGATTCTTGGTACCTTTGCGCCACATCATTAAAAAACTATGTCCGTTTCTGAAAAAACAACCTTCGTATTTGGCCGCCATCCCATCGTGGACAGTTTGCAGTCAGGTGCTCAATTCGATAAAATTTTCCTGCAGCAAGGAATCCGGGGCGATTTTGAAAAAGAAATCCGCCGACTCTGCCGGGAGCATGACGTGCCGCTTCAGTATGTTCCGAAGGAGAAAATGAATAAAATGGTGAAAGGCAACCATCAGGGCATTGTCGGCTTTCTTGCACTGCTTGATTATTATCGTCTGGAAGATGTTGTGCCCGGTATTTTTGAAAAAGGAGAAACGCCGCTCCTGCTTTTACTCGACCAGGTAACGGACGTCAGGAATTTGGGAGCCATTGCCCGGTCAGCGGAAGTTTGTGGTGTGCATGCACTCGTTGTGCCGAAATCCGGCAGCGCCCTCATCAATGCCGATGCGTTAAAAACTTCGGCCGGAGCACTGACACGCCTGAATGTTTGCCGTGAAAACAGCCTCGTGACGGCGGTGGAATTTTTGCAAAATTCTGGTATTCAGGTTTTTGCGAGTGACCTGAAGGCGGAGAAATTTATTTTTGACCTTGACCTTACGGCTCCGTCTGCCCTGATTGTCGGATCGGAAGACGACGGTGTGCATCCGTCTTTGCTCAGCCGGGTTCAGGAAAGGTTCATTATTCCTCAAAAGGGTGAAACGGATTCATTCAATGTTTCCGTTGCGGCCGGAATCATGCTTTACGAGACACTTCGACAACGAATGAAGGTGGCGTGATTTAGTTTGAAAGTGATTAAATTTTTATTGAAAAAAGCTGATAATCAGATTTTTATGCAAATTGAATGACGGTTTAGTTTTTCTTTACCCGCATCAAAGCATGGCGAAGAATCCCACATTTAAGACTGATTTTCTACTTTTACACCAACCCGACGCACTTCTGCATTGTTGCTTGAAAAAATTGTCTGGAAAGTTGATTCAATTGAAAAGGCGATTGTATATTTCGTTTGAATAACAGAACTTCGCAATCCTTTTGAAAAATGCCGCTATCTGGCCGGTAAAATGGCTTGCGACTATTGAAAATTGCCGAAGTTTTGTCCTCCGTATTGTTCGGGTTTAGCCAAAAATTGAAGGACAGACAAATTTCAACACAAGACCTATGGCTTCAATGAAAAAAATAGAATTAGACATAGTAGCCCTTTCTCACAGCGTTACCCAATCTCACAACTACGCCGTGGTGTTGGGCGAACAACAAGGGACGAGAAGATTGCCAATCGTTATTGGAGGTTTCGAAGCTCAGGCCATCGCCGTTGCGATGGAGCGTATGACGCCTAACCGGCCACTGACGCATGATTTGTTCAAAAATGCCCTCGAAACCTTCACGATCGATTTGAAAGAGGTGATTATCAACAATCTGCTGGACGGTATTTTTTATGCCCGGCTGATTTGTGAAAAAAACGGTGAGATTTTCGAAATTGATTCCCGCACTTCTGACGCATTGGCTATGGCCGTGCGTTTCAATTGTCCGATTTTTACCTACGAATTTATTCTCGATGCCGCCGGTGTCGTGTTGGAAGAGCCGGAAGCGACATCACCCGCTGCCGGAAGTGGTTCAAGCCGTGCCAAAAGCGGCCGGCAGCGCCAACGGACGCCAAAAGGCGCAGCCCTCAGCAGCTATTCAGTAGAAGAGCTTAACCGCCTGCTGGATGATGTTCTGGCCAAAGAGGATTACGAACAGGCCGCCAAAATCAGGGACGAGATCAACCGGCGGAAGGAGCAGGGATAGGAGTAGGCGAGTAGGCACTTCAAGACATTTCACTAAAAAAGCAAGGCTGCATTTCAAGCCTTGCTTTTTTTTTCTCAGGCAAACCGTAGTTTACTGCCTACTAGTATACTGCTTACCTGCATACGCTGCATTGAAAATCGCCCACTGCTCAAAACTTCCCCGTTCATTTTGCATTTTTGCGACTAAACAAAAACAGCCCACCAAAATTATGGATCAAAAATTAGAACTACTCCAGCAAAAAATTGCGGAAGCAAAACTCGGCGGCGGTGAAAAACGCATCGCCTCTCAACATCAAAAAGGTAAACTCACCGCCCGGGAACGCATCCACTTCCTGCTTGACGAAGGCTCTTTTGAGGAAATCGGCATGTTCGTTACCCACCGCTGCAACGACTTCGGGATGGATAAACAGATTGTGCCTGGCGACGGGGTGGTCACCGGTTACGGCACCGTCCACGGGCGGCTGGTGTATGTTTTTTCACAGGATTTCACTGTTTTCGGTGGCTCCCTCTCAGAAACCCATGCAGAAAAGATTTGCAAAATCATGGACTTGGCCATGAAAAACGGCGCTCCGGTCATCGGCCTTAACGACTCCGGTGGGGCAAGAATTCAGGAAGGTGTGAACTCGCTGGGCGGCTACGCCGATATTTTTTTCCGGAATGTGCGCTCCTCAGGCGTCATTCCACAGATTTCAGCGATCATGGGGCCATGCGCAGGTGGGGCGGTTTATTCGCCCGCCATGACGGATTTTACCATCATGGTCGAGCATACGAGCTACATGTTCGTCACCGGCCCGAACGTGGTGAAAACCGTGACCAACGAGGAAGTGACTGCCGAGGAATTGGGCGGCGCTCACACCCACGCTACCAAATCCGGCGTAACGCACCTGACGGCTGTGAATGGCCTGGATTGCATTGAAAAAATAAAAAAACTCCTCTCCTACATCCCGCAGAATTGCGAAGAAAAAACACCTCGCCTGCCCTACGAACTGGGCGACGAACTCCGGGAGCAACTGACGGATCTCATTCCTGAAAATGCCAACCAGCCCTACGACATGCGGGAAGTCATCCGTGGCATCGTGGACGAAGATTCTTTTTTTGAAATCCATGAGGAATGGGCCGAAAATATCGTCGTCGGGTTCGCCCGGCTGGCGGGCCGCAGCATCGGCATCGTGGGCAACCAGCCCATCAGCCTTGCCGGTGTACTCGACGTAAATTCTTCCCGCAAGGGTGCCCGCTTCGTGCGTTTCTGCGATTGTTTCAACATTCCGCTACTCGTACTTGAAGACGTGCCCGGCTTCCTCCCCGGCACCGACCAGGAGTGGAACGGTATCATTGTCAACGGGGCAAAATTGCTCTACGCCTTTAGCGAAGCCACCGTGCCACGTGTCACCGTTATCACCCGCAAGGCCTACGGCGGCGCTTACGACGTAATGAACTCCAAACACATTGGCGCTGACATGAACTTCGCCTGGCCCTCCGCCGAAATCGCCGTGATGGGTGCTAAGGGCGCTTCGGAGATTATTTTCAAAAAAGAAATCAGCGAAGCTGCCGACCCCGAAGCGATGCTGGCGCAAAAGGAAGCGGAATACAAGGAAACCTTCGCCAATCCCTACCGGGCAGCACAGCGGGGTTTCATCGACGAGGTGATTGATCCGAAGGATACCCGCCGGAAGTTGATAAAAGCCTTCGCCATGCTGGAGAATAAGGTGGAAAAATTGCCGAGGAAAAAGCATGGGAATATACCGTTGTGAGATGGAAAACTGCCCAATCTGCTATACGCCGCTAGAAAGCCGTTTATGTGCTCCTTGCCACGAATGCGGAGATTTACCGGAAGAGCTTGAAGACCTGAAAGATGGTTATCACAAGTACCGGGAGTATGAAGTTTTTGAGGAACTTCACCTGGTTCTGTGTGACTTCTGCGATGCAGATTTTTATTCTTATGACCCTGCTTATTTTGGTTTGAAAAAACCGTTTGACAAAAGTGTTTTAAAAATGGACTTCGTCAGAGAAATTGAGAATCCACAAACCGAATGGGATAAATATTGCCCGGAGTGCCAACAGCGACTAAAGTTTTTGGTGTTCCTTGATACGGCGAGAAAGAAGTTTGGAAAAATACCGTTCTGATTGACATCACTTCCAGTCCCATCGAGCACATCACCAAACCACCATATCAAGATTCTTTACCTGTTGAAAATGCTTATCCCTGCTCACCAACGGGAGTTGGTGTTGAAAGGAAAGAGCGGCAATCCAAATATCGTTTTCAGGGATGGGCGTACCAGACTTTTTTAACTGAAACTTGATTTGACCGTAAAATTTTGCTGTTTCGCTGTCGCAGGAAAGGATAGGAACCTGGTTTTTAAAAACGTCAATCTTCTGGATATTTTGTTCCGGTTTGCCGGAATTGAAAGCGCCATAATAGAGTTCGCCGATAACAATGGATGGGATGAAAATCTCCCTTGCTTTCTTGACGGCATCGACTATGCCGGAATCCTGCCCGAAAAAGCCTATGAGGATGTTGGTGTCGAGAAGAAATCTACCATTCATTAGTGTCTATTTTCTCACAGTCTTCAATAGCCGCCGACATCTGTGCCAGGTCTTCTTTTGAAAAATACCCGGCGAACTGAACCAGCGCATTCGCAGCTTGCGGCTTCTTTTTACCTAACATAGAATGGATAAATTCCAGCAGTTTGAGTTGCTGAGCTTCGGTCAGTTGCTGGATGGCCTGAATGATAGAGTTTTGAATTTCGAGTCTTGTCATTTTGGTCATTTTTTGTAAAAATAAAAGCAATGTGCGGATATTACAACCCTGTTTAACGGACAATGATTTCATAAACAATGGACACCATCACCGGTCACATCGAGCGCATCACTTTCCAGAATGCCGAAAACGGCTGGACGATCGCACGGCTGTAAGAGAAGAAGAAGCCGGATTTACAATTGTTTTGACTTACAGCAGTTTTAGTTCCTCATTATTCCTTCCATAAACAGATAATTTTTCTTTTATTAGCGAAAGAGTCCAATCGGAATAATAAAACTCAACCCAATTATACGTCAACTTGGTCTACCGGCAAGTCATATCGGTTTGTCTGCTATTGTTACCATGCTTCGTGTATGCCCAGGAATTCCTTGTTCATCAACAGACATTCGGCGTAGAGGACGGTCTGCCCCACCGGGAAATAAATGCCGTGCACCAGTGCAGCAGGGGTTTTATCTGGGCAGGTACACCGCAGGGCCTGAGCCGGTTCGACGGGTACCGGTTTTCCAATTATAACGCCCGGACGGATAGCTTCCTTTACGACAATATCTGGCGCATTCTCGAAGATGCGGACGGATGGTTCTGGCTGCTGCCCATCCCGCCTTTCAGGGATTTTGACATTTGGCACCCGGTGACGAGAGCCCACACCACTTTTTTTAAAAAATTTGGCAAAAATCAGCCCTTACCAGTCTCCCATCCTGCAGGATGGGTTACCAGTGCCAATGATACCACCCTGATGGCCAGGCTGGATGACAGTACCCTTTTTACCTGGCATCCGCGCCGGGGCATCCAGCATATTACGGTGAATGATTTCAGGCTGTTTGATTTTGCAAAAGCTGAAAATTTCGGCCGGGCTATTATTGCAGCGGATGAGTCCATCTGGCTCTTGTCAGCAGGCAATGAGGTGGTGGAAGCCGGCTGGGAGGGTAATGTTCTGCGACGCATACCATGGGACGGACAGGTGCAGTTCAATCGTTCCATTCATAGTCATGCTTTTCCGTTCACTTATTTTACCGGAGACAAGTCTGTCTCTGCTAAGAAAAAGGTATTTGTTATAAACCGTAATGGACTGATAAGTTCTCTGGATGAGCCTCTATGGTACCCATCCCTCCTGCCCGGAGCAGGTGTTCCTGCCATCGGACAGGATCTGCTGTATGATGACTTTGCCTTCTACCACACTAATGGCACCCTTATACACCGGATGCCGGCAGAACCCGTGAACGAGAGTATCAGCACCTTCCGGGCCATGATATTCACTCCTCAGGGTGACATTTGGATGGGCGAAGATTTTGGTTTGAAAAAAGTCAGCCTCCTCAGAAACGTTTTCAGGAATTACCTGACTGGCACCGGGAAAGCCAGAAATGCTATTCGTGGTATTTATGCCGATAAGGAAAGGGTTTTCTTCAACGTGGAACACCTGGGGCCTTTCATATTCGACAGGGCCGCCAGTAAAATGCAACAACTGAATGTACCGGACAATGACTTCGGTGCTTATGCACTTTATCAGTTACAGGACGGACGGATTATTTTCAATAAAAACAGAACACTGGGCTTCTGGTCAGCGTTGGGCGGCGTGACAAAACTCGTAAGGTTGCCTGTTCACACATGGTCGGTTTATCAGACTTCTGCGAATACCCTCTGGCTGGGCACTGACGAGGGCCTTCTGCTCTTTGATTTGCTAAAAAATGAGGCCCGGTCATTTGAAAAATACAATGGATTCGACGAACTGCGCGACGCCCTTATCACCTGGATAGGCACAGACAGGAGCGGCTACCTGTGGCTCTGTACCAACAAAGGCCTCTTCAAGGCTGAGCGGTCAGCGGGAATTCTTGCCAGGTACGCTAAAAACGGCGAAGGCCCATTCAGAATCCCTCACAATGTCATTTTTCATTTTTACGAAGACAAGACGAACGGCACTTTATGGCTGGCCAGTGGCGGCGGCGGACTTCTCGAACTGGTAACTGCAGACAACGATATGTCCGCACCCAGCAACCATTTCCGCCAGTTCACTACTCTCGACGGGCTCTCAAACGAGGTTATTTATGCTGTTTATCCCGACAAATCCGGCAATCTGTGGCTGCCATCCGACCAGGGCATCATGCGTTTCAATAAGGAAACGGGCGAGGTGCGCACCTTCCTCACCGCCGACGGCCTGCCGCATAACGAGTTCAACCGCCTTGCCCATTATCAGAAACCGGATGGAGAATTGTTCTTTGGTACTATCAACGGAGCTGTATCCTTTTACCCTGAGGAACTGGCAGGATTGGAAGAATATACTGATCCGCCCCTGCGCATCACGGCTTATCACCAGTTTAATGTGAGTGAAAACCGGATGATGGATCGTACAGCGGATTTATTAAGATACTGGCATATCACCCTTCGCCCTTATGACCGTTTCTTCCGGCTGGAAATTGCGTTGCTTAATTTTTACAATGTGGATAAAAACCGCTATGCCTACCGTTTTTCCGGACTGGAAGATGACTGGAGTTACATTTCCGAACGGACCCTGCGTTTTGGCCTTTTGCCATACGGGAGCTATGAACTGCAAATCAAAGCCCAGGATAGCAGGGGAAACTGGTCGGAAAATGAACTTCGTATCCCTGTAACAGTATTGAAACCATTGTACCTGCAAACCTGGTTTCTCCTTCTTGCCTCGATTTTTGTCCTGGCCGCTGCCTTCAGCCTTTACAAATGGCGCACAAGTCAGTTAAAAAGACAAAAAGAAGAGTTGGAAAAAGAAGTGTCCAGGAGGACAAAAACCATCCGGCGACAGGCAGAAGAACTGAAGTCGCTAGACAAACTCAAGTCCCGCTTTTACGCCAACATAAGCCATGAGCTGCGTACCCCCCTTTCCCTGATACTGGGTCCTGTCAATTCACTGATAAAAAGGGAAAAAGGCAATAAGCAAAAAACCGGTTTGCTCCGGTTCGTACAACGCAATGCCCGGCAATTGAATGAACTCGTCAACGAAATTCTCGACCTGTCCAAAATGGAAACCGGACAATTGAAAGTAGTGGAGGAGCCCGTACATTTTTACTCCTTACTGAAAGAACAGCTAGCGCAATTCCGCTCTGCCGCATCGAGCGAAAAGCTTGATTTCGACTATTTTTTTCAGACAGACAAATCGCTGCAAATCATGCTGGACAAAAGCAAGTTTGAAAAAATTCTCCAGAACTACCTGTCCAACGCCATGAAGTTTACGCCACCGGGAGGCAAAGTGACACTTATAGTGGAAGAGTCCGGCGACTTTCTCCAGATCATTGTAAAAGACACAGGCTATGGTATTCACCCTGACGACCTCCCATATATTTTCGACCGTTTTTACCAGTCACGTCAACCAGACACCCCGGTAAAGGGCGGCACCGGTATCGGACTTTCACTGGTTAAAGAACTGGCAGAACTCATGGGTGGTAAAGTCTGGGCTGAAAGCGAATGGGGAAAAGGGAGTGTTTTTTATTGCCGTTTTCCGAAGAAAAAAGTGGGTAGTGAATTGAAACCGATGATGGATAATCAGTTTAATATTGAACAAGAAATAGCAGTAAAACAAAAAGAAAAAATTACTTCACCAGTCTCCAGTCTCCAGCCCCAGGTATCCTCATAGTCGAAGATAACGCTGATCTTCGGGAGTACCTCCGGTTTCTGCTTTCCAGCTACCATGTACTAACTGCCGAAAACGGTCAGGTAGCTTTGGAAGTCCTTCAGTCTCACCGTCCGCAGTCCACAGTTGGTCCAAACAAAGCCGGCTTGGTGACTGAAGGAATGAAGACTGCCAGACTGCCGGCTGTGGACTTAATCATCTCCGACCTCATGATGCCAATCATGGACGGTTTTCAATTGCTGAAAAAAATAAAATCCGACGACCGCTGGTGGCACATCCCCGTCATTATGCTTACAGCCAGGGTGAATGTGCATGCCAAACTCAAAGCCCTGCGCATCGGCGTGGACGACTACCTGACCAAGCCTTTTCAGGAGGAGGAGCTTAATGCCCGCATCAGGAATCTCCTGCACAACTACTCGAGGCGCCAGTCAGTGTATTTCAGGAGAGAAAAAAAGAAAAAAGTTGATGCCCAGCCTGCTATGGATGCCACCGATAGGGAGTGGCTGGAAACACTGGAACAGTTTTACCTTCAGCACATGGATGACAGCCGCCTCAGCGTGGGTTTCGCAGCACAGGAAATGCTGTTGAGCGAGCGCCAGTTTCACCGCCAGCTGAAAAAACTAACCGGGTTGACGCCCAACCAGTACCTGCAGGAAATACGCCTCAATCAGGCACGGCAGTTTATGGAATCCGGAAAGTATCCGACCGTAAAAGAAACCTGTTATGCCATTGGCTTTTCCGATGTCTATTATTTCACCAAAATATTCCGCCAGCGCTTTGGCTCCAACCCGTCCGACCTGCTTTCCTGAGCTTTTCAATAGCATTGGCAGTTTTGACTCCCTGTTTTGGCAGGTTTGTCCCTCAATTTTGGCAGGTTTGTCATATCCACCCTGCCCTATTATTGTATCATCAGATCTGGTAAAAAAGCACCATTGTATTCATTGAAGTGCGTCACCAGCATTCGACCAATTATTAACACTTCGTTCATCCGGTGGCGTCCTTAAAGCTTCACCATTTAACAATAGTGCACATCGCAGTTACAAAGCTAGCTTCGTTAACACAACCATCAAACTTCCATCCCAACCTGGCTAACCCCTGATACCGGTTTTTCTTTTACACCTCTATCCTGTTGATGATACGGGCAGGCGGAGCCATGCCCGGCCCGTTCATGACAGGTATTTTATTCAACATTTAAAATCTATTGACCATGACACTTACTAATTTTTACCAACAATCCTTTTTTAAATCAAAGAATGTGAAAATGAAAGGACTCCTGATGTCTTTATTTTTACTCAGTTTTTTCATTTTTCAGCTACCGGCACAGCCTGCTGAAGTCATCGTTGACAATTGTACACTTACCTATTTGAACGGCACCTATACGCATGACGGACCGTATAGTGGAAACAGCCCAATTATCCCTACTGGCTGTGATTGTTGGGAAAGTACTACCACCTCATATTTTTTCACGAATATACCTCAGAGCTCAGGTGCTACTAATGCTTGGAACTTCTATTATGCTCACGATAATTTAGGATGCGCCTCCAATAATGCTCAGAATGTTACCTTTCTAAGCCTCAATACGGTGACGCCTTATCCGGACCCAGGTTGTGACCCCACTAATGAAACGGGTTATTACCTTCATTCATGCAATGCTACTTCTGCATGCGACGATACCGACAGCGACGGTGTCTGCGACGATGTCGATAACTGCCTTAATATTGTCAATGCCGGGCAGGAAGACGGCGATGGTGACGGAGTAGGTGATGCCTGTGATAATTGCCTGGAGGTTGCAAATTACGGCCAGGAAGACGGTGACGGCGACACCGCCGGTGATGCCTGCGACGCCTGCCCGACTATACCGGATTTAAACTGTGCCACCTGTGGCAACAACAAATACCTGGTCTGCCATGTGCCTGCCGGTAATCCAGCCAATGTGCAGCAGTTGTGCATTCCCATCAATGCTGCCAATAATCACATAGGCAATCACGGCGGCTGTTTCTGGGGCGATTGCAACCCTTCCATAGCTATCGATGAAGATGACGGTCCCGCTGCCATACCTCATGAGCACAGGAAGAAGGTAGCCGAAGTGCAATACGCTTCTTACTTCTTCGAAGTAACACCAAATCCGGCTACCGATGAAGTTAACGTCCACATCCATGGCCATGAAGCGGGAGCACATCTGTACATCCGTGACCAGTATGGACGTCTGCTCCAAGGTCAGCCGGTAAGTGAATATGACAGCCGGTTCTCTGTGAGCCTTAAAGACAGCCGTTTTGTCAGCGGCCTGTACTATGTCAGTGTTTACTCGGGCAGCGAAGTAATGACGCAGCGACTGCAAATTGTCAGATAGTCTCTGTAAGCACACATGCCTCCGGAGCTTCAAAACCCCGGAGGTATGTGTATTACTCTCCAGACTTGCACGCTCCTTTTCAAATCAGCATGTAAGCATACCGGGTTATGCCTGAAAACATAGAAATCATTGTTGGGGAATTTTACCCACAACCTGCCACCGGTAACTGGGTTTTTGCCTCAGTGTATGCTCAACGCAGGATAACAGGCAGGTTGACAGTGGTGGATAAAAAGGGACAGGTGCAACTTACCGTTCCTTTCGAGCTGGAAAAAGAGGGCGATGTTATTGAAATGCAGATACATGCACTGAGTCCCGGTGATTACAGGGTGTTCATCAAAATTATGGGCGAGGAATGGGAGCGAAGGCTACAGGTGAGGAACTGAATTTAATTACCCAATCTTAACATTCCATGCCCGATATTTGCCCGCATGGACACCATCACCGGTCACATCGAACGCATCACCTTCCAGAATGCCGAAAACGGCTGGACGGTCGCACGGCTCCAGGAGCCGAAGAAGCCCGATTTGACCACCGTCGTAGGTACCATGACCTCGGTGCAGGTCGGTGAAACGCTGCGCTGCCGGGGGCACTGGAAAAACGACCCGAACTACGGCTTCCAATTCGTCGTGCAGGACTACGAGGTGACGCAGCCCGCCACCATAAAAGGCATCCAGAAGTATCTTGCCAGTGGAATGATCAAAGGCATCGGCGACCATTTTGCGGAGCAAATCGTGATGAAATACGGCGAGCAGACCCTCGACATCATCGATCAGTCGCCCGACGTACTGATGGAAATCGACGGCATCGGTCCTAAACGTTTGGAAAAAATAAAATCCGGCTGGAGCGAGCAAAAATCCATCCGGGAGGTAATGACCTTCCTCATGGGCTACGGCATCAGCCCTACCTACGCCCAGAAAGTTTTCAAAACTTACGGCGACAACTCCATCAAAATCATCAAGGACAATCCCTACCAACTCGCCCGTGACATTTGGGGCATCGGTTTCAAAACTGCAGACCAGACCGCCCAAAAACTTGGAATCAGCAAGGAAAGCGAAATGCGCATCGATGCCGGCGTGGAGTATGTTTTAAATGAACTCTCCAACGACGGCCACACTTGCTACCCGGTGGACAAATTCCTCGAAGAGGCGCAAAAACTGCTGGAAGTGGACGCCAATCTCGTCGCTGCCCGCCTCGCCGCCATCGAGCAGGAGGAGCGCATCGTCACCGCCCCGCTGACCATTGACGGGGCGCTGACTGCCTGCGTTTGGCTGAAGGCGCTGCACGCCTGCGAGCAGGGCATTGGCAACGAGTTAAAACGACTGCGTAACGGCAAGTCGGAACTGCGGGAGGTGAAAGTGAAAAACGCCATCGAATGGGCGGAGAAAAAGTTGAACATCCAACTCGCTGAGAACCAAAAGAAGGCCGTCGGTGCCAGTTTGACCGAAAAAGTCCACATCATCACGGGCGGGCCGGGCACGGGCAAGAGCACGATCACGAAGGTCATTCTACTGGTCACTCATCAGTTGACTCAAAAAATTATGCTCGCAGCACCCACCGGGCGTGCCGCCAAGCGCATGGCGGAAATCACGGGCATGAAAGCCAGCACCATCCACTCCCTGCTCGAATTCGACTTCAACATCGGCGGTTTCAAACGCAACCGGGAGAACCCGCTCGACTGCGACCTGCTCATCGTGGACGAGGCAAGCATGATTGACACGGTGCTGATGTTCAGCTTGTTGAAAGCCATTCCCACCCACGCACGGGTGATTTTCGTGGGCGATGTGGACCAGTTGCCCAGCGTCGGGGCAGGCAGCGTGTTGCAGGATTTGATTTTGAGTGAAAAAATTCCGGTGACGAGGCTGACCGAGATTTTCCGGCAGGCTGCATCGAGCAAAATTATCGTAAACGCTCACCGCATTAATGCCGGCGAATTTCCCGACCTGAGCAACGATAAATCCAGCGACTTCTTTTTCATCCCCGAAGAAGACCCCGACAAACTCACCGACCTTATCGTCAACCTCGTGGACAGCCGCCTGCCCAAAGCCTACGGCTTTGACTCCTTCGACGACATACAGGTGCTCGCCCCCATGAACCGGGGCACCATCGGCAACCGCAACCTGAACGAAGTTTTACAGAAAAAACTCAATCCCAGCTACGACCCGTTGGTGAAGATGGGCCGCTCTTTCCACGAGGAAGACAAGGTGATGCAAATCAAAAACAACTACGATAAGGACGTGTACAACGGCGATGTCGGGCGCATCAAAAAAATTGATAAAACGGAGCAGGAGGTCGTCGTCATTTTCGATGGGCGTGAGGTCTTTTACGACTTCACCGAACTGGACGAACTTACACTCGCCTACGCTGTGAGCATCCACAAGTACCAGGGCAGCGAGTGCCCCTGCGTGGTGATGCCGCTGGTGATGGGGCACTACATGATGTTGTACAAAAACCTGATTTACACGGGCATCACGAGGGGCAAAAAGCTGGTGGTGCTGGTCGGTTCGAAGAAGGCGATTGCGATGGCAGTTAAGAATGACAAGGCGGTGCGGCGATTTACGGGGTTGGGGGAGGTGATGAGAAAGTAAAAAATCAGGATCTGCAAATTACCCCCGACGTAGCTATTGAAGAAATTCTTCAAACAAATTCAGCAGCAGGTAACTCGTTCTGAAATATACCTCCGTCAAAATTCCCTTTCTTTGTCCCCTAAACCAAAGTCATGCGACCGTTTTTCCGACTGCTGTCACATCTGAAAAATTACAAAGCACTGTTGGCTGGCAACGTCGCCAGCAACCTGCTGATGGTGCTGTTCTCGGTGGCGAGCCTTCCGGCCATCATCCCCTTCCTCAACATCCTGCTCGACCAACAGCCGGTGGTCACCGAGGCCCCGGCAGAGGCGTTGAACTTGCAAAATTTCACCCAACACGCCAATTATTTTTTGAGTCAACTCATTCTGGAAAAAGGCAAACGCACGGCCCTGCTCTACGCCCTGGCGTTGGTCGTCGGGCTGTATTTTTTCAGAAACCTCTTCCGTTACCTCTCTCAGTTTTTCCTCGCCCCGGTGCGCAACGGCGTGGTGCGTGACATCCGGCAGGAGTTGTATGAAAAAACGATGGCGTTGCCCCTGTCCTACTTCTCCGAGGAGCGCAAGGGCGACTTGCTGGCCCGCATGTCCGTGGACGTGCAGGAGGTGGAGTCGAGCATCCTCGACGTGCTGGTGTCTATCGTGCGAGAGCCGCTGATGATCATCGGGGCGCTGAGTTTCATGCTCTACGTCAGCCCGTCGCTCACGCTGTTCGTGCTGGTGCTGCTTGCCTTCACGGGGCTGGTCATCGGGCGGGTGGGCAAGATGCTGAAACGCCAGTCACGGCTGGTGCAGGAGCGGCTCGGACTGCTGCTGTCGATGATGGAGGAGGGCATTTCCGGGCTGCGGATCATCAAGGGTTTCAACGCTGAAAAATTTCAATCGGCCCATTTCAAAAAAGAAAACAACGAGTACCGGCGGCTGCTCGTGCGGCTGCTCTGGCGGCGGGATTTGTCATCGCCGCTCACGGAATTCCTCGGTGTGGCGACGGTGGCGGTGCTGATCTGGTACGGCTACTCGGAAGTGCAGCAGGGCATCCTCACCGTGCCGACTTTTTTCGCCATGCTCTACGCCTTTTTCAGCATGATCGAACCGGCGAAAAAAGCGGCTTCGGCATTTTACAACGTGCAAAAAGGCATGGCTGCCGTCGAACGTATCGAACATTTGCTCAGCGCCGATCTGAAGATTTTTGAAAAAACGGATGCACGTCCTGTCAGCGAATTTCACGATAAAATCGAGTACCGAAACGTCAGTTTCGCTTACGCAAACGCCAACCGCCCCGCCGTCGAAAACATCGACCTGACCGTGCAGCGGGGCAAAATCATTGCCCTCATTGGCTCATCCGGCGCAGGCAAAAGTACCCTGGTAGACCTGCTGCCCCGCTTCTACGACGTGGAGCAGGGTGAAATTTTGCTCGACGGCGTCAACATTCAGGACTATCGCATCGCCGACCTTCGCTCGCTCATGGGCATCGTCACGCAGGAGCCGGTGCTGTTCAATGATACTATCTTCAACAACATCGCCTTCGGCATGGTAGGCGTGTCGAAGGAGGCCGTCGAGCAGGCTGCCAAAATTGCCCATGCCCACGATTTCATCCTGGAAACGGAACATGGCTACGACACCAACACCGGCGACCGGGGCGTGAAACTCAGCGGCGGTCAGCGACAGCGCCTCACCATCGCACGGGCCGTACTCGCCAACCCGCCCATTCTCATCCTTGACGAGGCCACCTCTGCCCTCGACTCCGAATCGGAGCGGCTGGTGCAGGATGCGCTGGATGTTTTGATGAAAAACCGCACGACGATCGTGATTGCCCACCGCCTTTCCACCGTGCAGCATGCCGATGAAATCGTGGTGATGAAAGACGGCCGCATCATCGAACGGGGGACCCACGAGGAACTCATGCAAAAGGGCGGAGAATACGGAAAACTGGTGGAGTTGCAGTCGTTTTGAGGAAACGGGCTCCCGCAGATCCCGCTGATTTACGCAGATTTTTTTTCCTTGAAATATCTGCGTAAACCTGCGGGATCTGCGGGAGAAACTCAATGCGCCAGCTCCAGGTCGCCCATTTTCAAAAAGAACTTTTCGGACAGGTGAAGTTTGCGCAGCAGCGAACGCTTTTTCGTCTGGTGGTCCTGCATGCGCCGGAGGATGTCGTCGAGGGCACGGGTGGCATCCACGATGTGTTCGCCCTTGTTGAGCATGATGCATTCGGCCCGCTGGCCCATGGCAGCATCAGTCACTTCGGCACGGGTAGGCAGACCTTCCTTGGCCAGGCCTTCCAACACCTGCGTTGCCCAGATGGCGGGCACGTGAGCCGCTTCACAAATCCATAAAATTTGTTCCTGTACCTCTGCCAGCCGCCCGAAACCGCACTCGATGGCCAGATCACCCCGTGCGATCATTACGCCTGCAACGGGGGCCTGCATGGCCGAAAGCAACATGGCCGGCAAGTGGTCGAAGCCCCGGCGGGTCTCGATTTTCAGGACGATGGCAGGGTGGTCGGGGCAGAGTTGGCGCATGTTTTCAATCAAATCCTCCACGTCACGGGCAGAGTTGGCGAAGGAAAGGCCGACCGAGTCGGCGTATTGCACCACAAATTGTAAATCGGAAATATCTTCCTTCGTCATAGCAGAGAGCTGCAGCTCGGTGTCAGGCAGATTAATGCCTTTTTCGCCTCGCAAACGCTCGCCTTTGTCCCGTGCCTGCATGATACGGACGTGAATCTGCTCCGGTTCGACTTTTTCGATGATGCCACCGATTTTACCATCGTCAAACCAGATGGGTTCGCCAAGTTGCACGTCATCGAGCACTTCAGGGATGGAGCAGCCGATGACTGCCGGACGGAGGAGATTGCCAAACTCATCGAATTTTGCATTACGGCCCGGTTCGGCGGATTTGGTGAGCAGCAGCAGGTCGCCGGTGAAAAGTTGGAGGTAGGGGTCCTTGCGGGGCAGTTCACCGACGAGTCGGGCAGTTTTGTTTTTCACTTTACGTTTTTTCGGCTTGAGACGCAGACGAATACCCGACATGAAATAAACTGTCTTTTTGGTCGAAACCCACATGCCTGTATCTCCAGCTTCTTCTATCTGGAGGTGGCGATTAGCACCCCGTGCGTCGGTCAGTTCGATGCGGTCTCCACCTTTGCATTGGGCCAGCCAATCGCCGGGTACCGGCAGACAGGCTTTGGCTTCTACTGGCACTTCACCGTGCTTTTCCTCCGGATAAAACCAGATACGGCCGGGCTCCAGCACCTCGCCTTTCGGGCTGCGCTGGGGACGAACTTTCACCACAGCGGGGCCGGGTTCCAGCGTGCCGGTGCGAAGCTTCGGGCCGCCGAGGTCCATGTGGATCTTGCAGCGGCGACCAGTGGCATCCTCGGCCCGGCGGATGTTGTTGATGATTTTTTGCCAAACACCGGGGTCGTCGTGGGCACAGTTGATGCGGGCGCAGTTCATACCGTTTTCCAACAAGTCGTACACCAGCCGGTAGTTATCGGCAGCTTCGGTGGGCATGGTGACCATAATACGCACCCGGCGGCCAGAAGGGTAATCGCCGAGCAGGGCGGTAGTATTTTCTTCGAGCAGACGGCGGCCATCCCGGAAGCAGAACGGAGGTTGCTCTTTCGGCTTCCATTCTTTACCTTCAAGTTTATGTGTCACACTAAGTACCGTGTCGATTGTCGCCTGAACCTTGCGCTCTGCCCTGCCTAACGAGGAGAGCCCCCAATCCGAGAGCTGGATCTGCAACTCTCTCACATCGAACATACGGAGAGCAAGGTATTGGAGAAGGTTTTGAGCACTCTTACGGTGAGAAGGGTGGATTCTTTCGAGATGCTGATAGCCGGACTCCATGCGGAGCATTTCTCCCCGAATCTGCAAAAGCTGATCAATGATATGGGAGAGGCTTTCAGACTCGCAGGGGAGTTGTTGCTGAAGGGAAGTTTTCGAATTTGCCATGTTCACGATGTATTTTGACCTGCAAGATGACGTGCTTGCAAACAGGAACAGGGCAATTGAACATTAGGAAATGGTTAAATTTAGTACAAAGGCCCGGGTCAGTCAAACAGTTGATCGTATTCGCTACGTTTTTCCTGGGGTTTGCGTTTTTCAACACGGGGGAGCTCCAGCCTTTCCTCGAAGTTGGGCTTGCTCTCAATTTCCTCAAAATCAATCAGTTCGCCCTGTTGTTCACGTTCGTATTTCTGTTGTACGTCTTTTATTTTCTTTTTAAAAATAGCTTTTAAAAATAAGTAGGGAAAAACAATCACGTAGCCTACGAGCGACAAAATGATGGCGGCGATGCCCAGCAACGGGTTGGATTTTACGAGGCCGCCGAGCCATTTTACATAGTTGATCACCACGGAGCGGTCAATGATGAAAGCGGCGATCAACAGCACCGGCGCTGCGTAAGTCAGGACAATGAAAACGCCCCGGACAATGAAAAAAAGCGCTACAAAAAAGGCGATCAGCAGCAAAAGGCTGGCAATGGAATCAAAACGGAAATTGGCGGTTTTACGATAAGGCATGTTTCGGAATAGTCGTTTGTCGGTTTAAAAATTTGCTGCACAAAACGCAGAAAGCCTGTCATTTATGATGCTCGCAAGTAAAATCAATAATAACAACTTCCCAGATAGCAATCAAGTTCAGGCAAAATCAGGGTATTTGACCGAAATGAAAAAAAGAGTTGACGAGCCGTAGGGATGCGTCGATAAATAGCAGGCAGTCTTGCAGTCTTCAGCCGGTCAGGCTGACAATCAATCCACCGGCACGACGGTTAGCAGTTCCACCAGCTCTGCCATCATCATGGCGGTGGCGCCCCACAAAATTTTACCCTCCACCTCGAAGTAGGGAACATTCCGGAGGGTAAGCTGCCGGCTGATACGGATATCGGTGGTTTTGCGGATGTCATTTCGATGAAAAACAGCAACCGGCACTTCGAGTACACCGCTGACTTCCTCCAGTTGCAGGCGATACTCCGGCTGGTAGTCAAGATAACCGACGAATGGATGCACCTGAAAATTGCTGACCGGAATGTACAAATCCGTCAGGCCGCCAAGAATTTTTACATCGCTTTTTGAAATGCCGATTTCCTCCTCCGTCTCCCGCAACGCCGTAAAAAGCAGGGAGCCGTCGCCTGGCTCATATTTGCCACCGGGAAAACTGATCTGTCCACCGTGGTGATCCCGGTCGTTGGCATTCCTTTCGATGAACACGACGTGCCATTCTTCATTTTTTTGAAACAATGTAGCGAGCACGGCGGCCTGACGTGCTTCCTTTGGTGCCTCAACGTACAGGCGGCGGGTAATGTGCGCCATCTTGAGTTGGGCATCACGGCCCGGGAGCGGGTGTCGTAATTTTTGCTGGAGCTGTTGGATAAAATTATGCGGCATGGAAAAGAAATGCCCGGCGGGGAAAAAAGTTTGACGCACGGCACTTTTGACCGGAGATGCTGTGCGTCAAACTTTATTCAACTGTCACTGCATGACGACAGTCGTACTTTCTACAAGCTTTCCATCGAGGTAAAGACTGACGTGAACGTTTCTTTTTGCTTCATTTTTTTCAAAAATGCCGGTCACCTGTGTGGTTTGGAGGGAGCCATCGTACTGGCCAACCGGAATTTCTTTCAATAACTTTCCCGTGAGGTCAGTCACTCGGATAACGAGCTGGCCGGGTTTGGTTTTGTATTTCAAATAAAACCCATCCTCGCCGGAAGGGTTGGGATACACGTCGAAACGGATCACTTCCGGAGAAGCATGAACCGACGGTTGTCCTTCTGTTTTAGGGAGGGCAAATTTGAACGGCAGGGACATCTCGACACTAATCGCTTTACCATGTTGTCTGCCCGCCTCCCAATTCGGCATGGCGTTTACGACCCGCATTGCCTCCTCGTCGCAGCCGCCACCGATACCTTTAACGACAGCTGCATCCTGGACGGAACCATCTTTTGCAACGACAAATTTGACGACAACCATACCTTCCACCTCTGCTTTTTTAGCAGCCTCGGGGTATTTCATGTTTTCAAAAATGAAGGCGAAAAGTTTTTCCTTTGAGCAGGCGTCCTTGTTTTCGGCAGATTCGCACCCGGCGAAAACTGGCATTTGCTCCACCACTTTAAAAATCTCTTCCGCTTGCTTTGCCTGGTGCTCATTCTTTGGTGCTTCAGCGTCCAGTTTGAATTTCACCGGCAGCATGAACTGCGTCCGGACGGGCTTGCCGCTTTGCTTGCCAGGAATCCATTTGGGCATCATGTAAACGACTTTCAGGACTTCCTCGTCGCAGCCGCTGCCGATGGTACGGACGGTTTCAGCTTCGGAGATGGAGCCGTCTTTTTCGACGATAAATTTCACGACGCTCATGCCTTCCACGCCATTTTTTCTGGCCTCAGCCGGGTATTTGATGTTTTTAAAAATGAATTCCAGCATTTTCGTCTGGGCGCATTTTTCACGTTCGGCGGCATCAGTGATTTCCTCGCAACCGGGGAAGCGGGGCATTTCCTCGACCACTTTGTAAACTTCGCCCTCAGGTAGAGTGTCGGCGACGATGGTCGTTTCGGGAGCAGTCAGGCCGGCGCCGTTTTTTTGCGTAAAAGAAAAAGCCAGGAACAGCATGGCCAGCGCAGGCAGCACAGCGAGGTACTTCAGCGAAGCCCGCTGCGATGATTTGTTTTTAGTCATCATAACAATACGTTTTTTTAATTGTGAAGAAAAAAGCGAATTGGAAATGGCAATCTGCCGTTGCCAGAGGCGTCCCTCCGGCTGCGACTGCCTGAGTAACAAACGGCCGTATTGTTTTTTTGAAAAACCCTCCGTAACGTAAGCGTCGGCGAGGTATTCGTGGGTAGTTTTTATAGCTTTTTTATAAAGGTAAACGAAGGGGCTGCACCAGAGGAAAATACCTGCCAGTTCGAGTACAACCACGTCGAGGCTGTGCCATTGGAAAATATGCGCCTCCTCGTGGCGGATGATGCTCTGCCGGTCCGTTTCATCCACCTCAAATTTTTGACTCCAGAACAGGTTTTTGAAAAAGGAAAACGGCACATGCGGCGCCGGCGTCGTAACGAATCGATAGCCTTTCCCTGGCGCAATTTTTCCCGCCCGGTAGAGTTTCAAAATTTGCTTTAAACCATAGCCGAACCTCGCTGTGGCAACCGCCACGCCAACCCAATAAATCCACACGAGCATTTGCCAAAAGTCAAAACCCTGCTCCTGCCCGGTGGCGGTGACGATCACCGTTTCCAGTTGTTCCACGCCGATGGTGATGGGTTGGAGATAATAAATCTGTGGTTCGACCACCGGAGCCAAATCAAATTCGATGGCAGGGATGATCAGCCCGAGCAGTGCCGTGCCCAGCAGGTACCAGCGGTTGAGACGGAAGAACGTTTCCTTGCCCAGGAGCAAATGGTAGAGCAGGTAAAAAACCGCCCAGCAGAGGGTGACTTCGAGTAGATAGCTTAGCATTTTCTTTGGTTTTGTTTGATGGGTGTGATTTGTTTGAGGAGTTTGAAGCGTTCGAGGTGCGAATCAAACTCGTCAAACAAATCAAACTCCTCAAACCCATCAAGCATCTTTCATTTTTTCAATCAAATCCGACAACTCGTCCACGTCAATTTTCTCTTCCTTGACGAGGAAGGAAACGAGGTTGTTCATGGAGCCTTCGAAGTAGTCGGACACCAGTTTTTTCAGACTGGATTTGGTGTAATCGTCTTTTGAAATAATGGGGAAATATTCGTAGGTGCGACCGTAAGCCTTGTGCGAGACAAAGCCCTTGCCTTCCAGGATGCGAACGATGGAGGAGATGGTGCTTTGCGGCACTTTTTCACCCCGCTGCTCCTCTACGATGGGCAGGATGTCGCTGACCAGGCACCGCTCCAGCCGCCAGATGACGTGCATGATCTCCTCTTCCGCTTTTGTCAATTGTGTCATGTGTTTCAGAATTTTTGGTTGAACAGAAGCAAAGGTATATTGAAAATTCTGGCCAAGCAACTATTTTTTTAGTTTTTTAACGTAAAAATACGTTATT
The DNA here is from genome assembly GCA_030147525.1 of Bacteroidota bacterium. GTDB lineage: Bacteria > Bacteroidota > Bacteroidia > Chitinophagales > Saprospiraceae > UBA6168. The sequence continues at coordinate 136,558 of JASBVF010000040.1, read as the reverse complement.
AGGCTTATTTTGCCGTTTATATTTTTATAAAATATTGGATATCAAAGATTTAAAATTAAATTTCCATCATTTTTTTTTAATAATTATTGGCAGCTTTATTGTAGCGATTGTAAATCTTATCTTTGAGGCATCACCAAATTTTTTAACGGCAACATGAATTTTCTTCTCAAAACCCTCCCCCTCAGCCTTTTACTTTTTGGCTTTGTTTCAAAAAATTTCACCCAAACCACCCGCACCGACGCCATTCCCGGCTCGGAGGTGACTTTCAAACTGGCGCTCATACCCGGCGGCACTTTCCAGATGGGTGGTGCTGAAGACCCAGCCCATCCCCAGGTTCAACTCGACAGCTTCTGGGTCGGCGTCCACGAGGTGAGCTACGACGAGTTCATCATTTTTTACCAAAAAGAATACGACACGGACGCCACGACCCACCCAGAAAAAACCTACACTGCTGATGCCGTCACCCGCCCCACACCGCAGTACATCGACTACACCTACGGCATGGGCAAGGCCGGCTTTCCCGCCGTGAGCATGACCCAGCAGGCCGCCCTGCGCTACTGCAAATGGCTGTATGAAAAAACCGGCGTTTTTTACCGCCTGCCCACCGAAGCCGAGTGGGAGTACGCCTGCAAGGCAAATGGCAGCAGCGGCTCACTGGATGAAACGGCCTGGTATTACAAAAACAGCTTTGAAAAATACCACGAACTCGGCCAGAAAAAACCCAACGCCTGGGGCCTATACGACATGCTCGGCAACGTGGCCGAGTGGACGCTCGATTTTTATGAAAAAACATACCTTGAAAACCAGGGTGAAGCGGCGGCCGTCAACCCGTGGATTCAGCCGGTCAAACGCCATTCGAGGACAGTTCGGGGCGGCTCTTACGACAGCAACGCCACCGAGTGCAACTGTACTTTTCGTCAAAAATCCGACCCTCGCTGGCAGGCCCGTGACCCCCAGATTCCAAAAAGCAAGTGGTGGAATCCCGACTCGCCGTTCGTGGGTTTCCGCATCGTCAGCCCGGTAAAACCGATGAGCCGGGAGGAGGTGGAGGCGTTTTTTGAAAAGGCAATTAGGGATTGAGTGTTAGAAAAGGTTCCCTCATGACAGGATGGGACACTGATTTTTATGATCCATTAAGATTTTTGAAATGCCCGAAAAAGCGGCCACCCAGACATACAACCAACTTTTCCTCCGGGAATTCGAGCGACTCAACCCGGCGCAGCGGGAAGCCGTTGAGCACATCGATGGGCCGGTCCTCGTCGTCGCCGGGCCGGGCACAGGCAAGACGCACATCCTGGCCGCCCGCATCGGACGAATCCTGATGAAGACGGATACCCAACCCCACAACATTCTCTGTCTCACTTTCACCGACGCCGGGGTGCAGGCCATGCGCCAGCGCCTGCTCGAACTCATCGGGCCGGAGGGTCACCGGGTGCATATTTTCACCTTCCACTCGTTTTGCAACACGATCATCCAGGACAATATCGAACTCTTCGGCCGCCGGGATCTGGAGCCGCTGAGCGACCTCGAACGGGTGGAAATCATCCGCCGGCTGCTCGACGAACTGCCCCTGCAGCACCCGCTGGTCAAGGGCCGCTCGAATATTTATTTTTATGAAAATCACCTCCAGAACCTCTTCCGCCAGATGAAGTCGGAAAACTGGACGCCGGAGTTCGTCGACAAAAAAATCACCGAATATCTCGATGACCTGCCCAACCGAGATGAGTTTATCTACAAAGTCAATGGGAAAAATTTCAAAAAAGGCGACCTTAAAACCGCCCAACTTGAAGACAGGCAGGTCAAAATGGAGCGCCTGCGCTCTGCCGTTTCGCTGTTTCCCCGCTTCGAACAACTGATGCAGGAGGCCCGCCGCTACGACTACGAGGACATGATCCTGTGGGTGCTTCGGGCTTTCCGGGATTTTCCGGCGCTACTCGCCCGCTACCAGGAGCAGTACCTCTACTTCCTTGTGGACGAATACCAGGACACGAACGGCGCCCAGAACGAGGTGCTTCACCGCCTGATCGAATTCTGGGACAGCCCCAACGTGTTCATCGTCGGCGACGACGACCAGTCGATCTACGAGTTCCAGGGGGCGAGATTGAAGAACCTGACTGATTTTTACGACAACTACCGGGAAGGACTGAAGCTGGTAATTTTAAAAGAAAATTACCGCTCCTCGCAGCACATCCTCGACACGTCGGGGGCGCTCATCCGGCGGAACGAAATACGTATCGTCCACAACCTCAGGGAATTGGGAATTGAAAAAATCCTGACGGCCAAAAACGAGGAATTCGCCGGGGTACACGTGCGGCCCGTCGTAGCTGAGTACCCCAGCCGCCTGAGCGAAGAAGTGGACATCGTGAACCAGATCGAACAACTGATGCTCGACGGCTTCCCGCTCGACGAGGTGGCGGTCATTTTTGCGAAGCACCGCCAAAGCCGCCGCCTGATGGAGTTACTGGGCAAAAAAGGCATTCCATTCCGCACCCGCCGCAGCACGAACATCCTCGACCTGCCGTTGATCCAGAACCTGCGCACACTGCTCGAATACCTCCACGCCGAACACGGACGGCCTTACAGCGGCGAGCATCTGCTGTTCCGCATCATGCATTTCGATTTTTTTAAAATACCGCCCCACGACCTGGCCCGGTTGGCGCTGGCCATCGCTCCGAACGCCAAATCGAAAAGCGGCAAGCCGCCACTCTGGCGAAACCTGATCGCTGACCGGCGTTTTTTGAAAAAAATAAAACTGGAAAACCCCAGCGCCATCGCTGATCTCTCCGGTTTTCTGGAATTCATGCTCGGCGAATACGCCAACCTTTCGCTGCCGGCCTTCGTCGAGCGGCTCATCAATCGCAGCGGTTTGCTTCGCAACGTGCTGGCAGGCGAAGAGAAAGAATGGCTGATCCAGGTGCTGTTCACCTTCACGAATTTCATCAAAAAAGAAACTGACCGGAATCCACGGCTGACGCTGGCCCGTCTGCTCGATATTTTCAAAAACATGGACGCCAACCGGATTCAGCTGACAGTGAGCAGTGGGCAGGCCGCAACAGGCAGCGGACAGACTGCTGTCAATCTCGTTACAGCCCACGGCTCGAAAGGCCTCGAATTTCAAAAAGTTTTCCTGCTCGATTGCGTGAAGGACAACTGGGAGCCGAACAACCGCACCGGCGGCTACCTGTTTCCCTTCCCCGACACGCTGACGCTGAGTGGAGAGGCGGATGCAGAAGAAGCCCGCCGCCGGCTGTTTTATGTGGCCATGACGAGGGCGAAAGAGTCGCTCCACATTTCCTACGCCGCCCAGGACGACGACGAAAAGGACTTGCAGCGGGCCGTTTTCATCGATGAAATACTGGCGGATACGGAAGTTGAAATCCAACCGAAAGCCGCTGCCCTCCCTGCTGTTTTGGATGCCCAAGCCACGCTGCTGCTGGAGGTGAAACCTGCCATTGCGCAGCAAGACCGGGAAGCGGTTCAGGCGCTGCTGGAAAACTTCACCCTGAGTGTGTCGTCGATGAACAAGTACCTGCGCTGCCCGCTGAGTTTTTATTTTGAAAATGTGTTGCGGGTGCCGGTACTGGCGAGCGAATCGGCGTACTTCGGTCTGGCGATGCACGATGCGCTGCAACTGGGTTTTGAAAAAATGCTGCGTTCACGGGGCGAACGGAAATTCCCGCCGGTGGCGGATTTTATGTGGTTTTTTGAAAATAAAATGCGGCAGTTTCAGGGTTTTTTCAGCAAAAAAGAATTCGACCGGCGGATGGAATTGGGCAGGCTTCACCTGGAAAGTTACGTCGGTCAAAACATCGCTAACTGGCCGAAAAACGTGGAAGTGGAGAAGGAAGTCCGCAACGTGGAACTGGACGGCGTACCGCTAACCGGCGTCATCGACCGGCTGGAACTGCGGGAAAAACTGGAAGCCCACATCCTCGACTATAAAACCGGCAGCCATGACGCCGCCAAAATGAAAGGCCCGACAGAGAAAAAACCGCAGGGCGGCAACTACTGGCTGCAACTGCATTTTTATAAAATTTTGTACGAAAACTGGCGCAACAACTCGCACCGGATCGTGAGCGGCGAAATCAGCTACCTCGATCCGGACAACAAGGGCGAATTCCTCAGTCGCCGCATCATTTTCCAGTCGGAAGATGTGGTTTTTGTGAAAAACCTGATCAAAGACACCTACGGAAAAATCATGCGGCAGGAATTTTACGAAGGCTGCGGCGAGCCGAACTGCTCGTGGTGCAGGTTTTTAAAACACCAGGAACGGGTGGACAGCTTTGCGGAGGAGGAGATTGAGGAGTTGGATGATTGATTGCAGGACGTGAATTTCATTTTGGTGAAATTGAAAATCAAAATTGAAGGTCAAGTGCTTAATTTTGGCATTCTTGATTTTTGAGGTTTGATCATTTTTATCTGTGATTTTAGATTTGCCAGCCAATCAAAGATCAAATCTCAAAAATCGAAAAATCACAAATCACATCTACTGTTTTGGAAGACACCTACCGCCACAAAGGACTCCGCCGTAAACTCGTCGAATCGCTGCGATCGAAAGGCATCCACGATGACAAAGTGCTTGCTGCCATGGATGTAGTGCCCCGGCATTTTTTTCTCGACAGCGCCTTTGCCGACTTGGCTTACGAGGACAAGGCCCTGCCCATCGAGTGTGAACAGACCATTTCGCAGCCCTACACTGTCGCATTTCAAACACAACTGCTGGAAATAAAAAAGCGGGAGCGGGTGCTCGAAATCGGCACCGGCTCCGGCTACCAGGCAGCGATTCTGGGGGCGATGGGCGCCCGGGTTTTTACCGTGGAACGACAAGAACACCTGTTTCACCAAACAAGGAAATTGTTGCAGGAAATGGGTTTCACCAACGTCCGTTGCTACTTCCGGGACGGGACGAAAGGCCTGAAAGAGTTTGCACCCTATGACAAAATTATCGTTACGGCAGGTGCCGTGAAAGTACCCCGGGAGTTGCTTGACCAACTGAAAGTAAACGGCTTGATGGTCATTCCGGTCGGGCGTCGTTTTCAAAAAATGAAACGCATCATCAAAAAATCGGAAGAGGAGTACGTCGAAGAGAATTGGGGTGATTTTCGTTTCGTACCATTTGTGGAAGGAGTGGAGCCGGAGTAGAATCCATTGCGAAATTTCGCCGCAGGGTCGAACATTCCCCCGTCATTTTACCTAACTTTGCGCCCGATTTTCACCTAACCAAATTTTCCGAATTTCGTTGTTACCGGTGTCCTGCCAGTAAATGCTTAGGGACAAGTTAAACAACGAATAAAGACAACGACATGGCACAAGTAGATTTAATAATGCCCAAAATGGGCGAAAGCATCATGGAAGCCACCATTCTTCGGTGGGCAAAAAACGTGGGAGACAAAGTGGAAGTGGATGAAACTATTCTGGAAATCGCTACTGACAAAGTCGATTCAGAAGTTCCATCACCGGTAGCTGGCGTCATTTCAGAAATTTTATTTCAGGAAAATGATGTCGTGCCAGTGGGTAAAGCCATCGCCGTCATCGCTACGGAAGGCGAAGTACCTTCGCCAAAACCATCGCCAGCAGTGAAGGACGAGCAGGAATCCACAGCTACTTCCAACGGCCACTCCTCCGGCGACGGGCAAACACCCTCACCAAAGCCTGAACCTGTCAGCATCGGGCAGGAGTCTGACCCAATCCCATCGACAAGCAATAGCGGCCGTTTTTATTCGCCTTTGGTGAAAAACATCGCTAAAACGGAAAATATCAGCCTGACCGAGCTGGAGCGAATCCCGGGAAGCGGCATGCAGGGCAGGGTCACCAAAAAAGACATCCTTGCCTATGTTGAAAACCGGACATCTGCCCCGGCAGCACAGCCTCAGCAACCAGCCACCAGCCAACCATCAACTATTTCCAAACCTGCCGTCAGTGTTTCCGGCAATGTTGAAATTGTTGAAATGGACCGCATGCGCAAACTCATTGCCGACCACATGGTCATGTCGAAGCGGGTGTCGCCTCACGTGACTTCCTACGTGGAAGTGGATGTGACCGACATGGTTAACTGGCGGGAGAAAAACAAGGCAGCATTCCAGAAAAAATATGGTGAAAAAATCACCTTCACGCCTTTTTTCATCGAAGCAATCACCAAGGCAATTGGTGATTTCCCGATGGTTAACGTCTCCGTTGACGAGAATAAAATCATCGTAAAAAAAGACGTAAACATCGGCATGGCCACTGCACTTCCCAGCGGCAACCTCATTGTGCCTGTCATCAAAAACGCCAACTTTCTCAACCTGGCCGGACTGACGAAGGCCGTCAATGATCTGGCCAACCGGGCACGTCAGAACAAGCTCAAACCCGAAGAGATTCAGGACGGAACCTTCACGCTTACCAACGTCGGCACCTTCGGCAACGTGATGGGCACACCCATCATCAATCAGCCTCAGGTAGCCATCATGGCGGCTGGCGCCATCCGCAAGAAACCTGCTGTGGTGGAAACGGAGTACGGCGACCTGATCGCTGTCCGGCAAATGATGTTTCTCTCGCTGAGTTATGACCACCGGGTGGTGGACGGTGCGCTGGGAGGCTCTTTCCTGCGAAGAGTAGGCGACTATCTTGAAGCTTTCGATGCTAACAGGGAGGTGTAATCTGACACCAGTTAAAGATTCAAATCCGCTTTTCCTAAAAACGAGATGGGCTGCACTGAAGTGAATCTGTGCAGCCCCATCTGGTTTTTTGAAGAGGTCTTCTCGAAAAAAATTAAAAAGCAGCGCCAGCCTGGCTAAAAAAAAATTACTGGCTGGCTGCTTGCTTTGGTCCTTAAAACTTTAAGATAGAGGTGTTGTAGAATAAAAATCAGAGATTTCGGGTGTTTCGCCGGCCAGACAGTCTTTTTCGATAAGTGTTTTTTCGGTATTGCTTTTGGCATTATGTGGGGGAGGTTCTACTTGGATCCAAGGAAAAACAAAATTAATTCCTAAGCCACGACAGACCTAACCTAAACCAATAACCCTGACGTTTCAAGTGATAACTATGCAGAAGAACCTACCTCCGGTGGATAAACCGGTCAAATTTTCCTTCAAACGCCTCCATTTTTCCAATTGACACCGGCGATGTTTCCTCATGCCTCAGATGAACAAGCCCGTTTCTTCCTGTTCGCTCATACCGTTCCACCCAAAGCAGGTTGACCAAAAAACTGTGGTGCGTCCTGCAAAAAAGAAATGTTGGGAGCTGGTCTTCAATTTCCTTCAGAGATCCGGAGGCCTTGATCCGGGCTATTTCCCCGTTTTTTTCAAAAAAAAGATCGGTTGTAGGGCCGTCTGCCTTGCAGTAGATGATATCACGCACTCTGATGACCACGTTTCCTTTCCTTGCATCTGAAATGATGATACTTTGGGTTTCCGGAATGTTCAACTCGGATTGCCCCACTTTTTCAAAAGCAGTTTCAATCGCTGTGGTAAGTCCGTTGATATTGATAGGCTTAATCAGGTAAGCCCAGGGTTGTGTAGCGTTGATTGCCTTCACGGCATATTCCTGGTAAGCTGTGACGAAGATGACACCGAAGCGGAGATCTTTGCTTTGTTCCAAAAAATCAAACCCGCTGCCGAATGGCGGCATTTCAACATCAAGAAAAACGAGATTGGGTTCGTGTTGCTTTACCTTTTGCAACGCATCACTGACCGATTGAGCTTCAGCTACTACCCTGACGTTTGGAAAATACTGTTGCAGCATTCCCTTCAAAGTGTTGATGGCGCTGATTTCATCATCGACCAGAAGCGCATTGATTTTTTCCATGTTAATTTCTTTGAGGTATTTCGGATTGTTTGGGTGGATTAAAAGATATCTCAGCCTGCGTACCGCCCTGCTCAGCCTCGTTTTCGGTAATTTCTTTTAAACTCAGCCTGAGATCCAGCGCGTAGAGACTATTCAACATTTGCACTTTTTCTTTTAACAAGGATAAACCTTTGGAGTGACGATTTGTATCGCTGGCCCGTTTTTTCTCCAGAGAGGTATTGATACCTACGCCATTGTCAGTAATCAGACAAGTAAGGCGACCGTTTTCATAAAGAAATTCAACTTTCAAAAACGACTCGCCCAAAGGCGACCGGCCGTGTATCGTAGCATTTTCAAGCACCGGCTGCAGCACCATCGCCGGGAAAGGCGTTTCCGGAGGTACTTTATCCGCTCCGTTGATTTGAAAACTGAAACCGTCGCCAAATCTTAACTGAATCATTTCAAGGTAATCTTTCACGTAGCCAACCTCATCAATGAACGGGATGAAGTTTTTTTCGGAGAAAAACATGGTCCGGCGAAGAAGGCCGGAAAAAATAGAAATGTACTTACTCGCTTTGACAGGGTCCGGCGGGTAAAAAAACTGTTGGATGGCATTGATGCTGTTGCCAATAAAGTGAGGATTTATCTGAGCTTTAATCGCTTGCAACTGCAACTGAGATGCGGCAGCTTCCAGTTTCCGGTAAGCCAGCGCTGCCCGGACTAACCGCCAGATGACATAGGCGACCAGTCCCAAAACCAGAAAGATAAACCAAATGGTTTCCCACCATGAAGGCAATACGGTAATGGTCCATTCATCGGGTTGATTGCTTAACACGCCACCCTGAAGAACGGCTGTTGCTGTTAAATGGTAGCGCCCCGGGGAGACGTGGGTCCCGTAATTCCAGGTGCTTCCTTCCACAAAGTCTTTTTCGCAGTGCTTTCCAAATTTTTGCGAGACAGCCCTGACAATATTGCCAAAGGTCAGTCTGGAAAACGGCAATAGTTTTTCCGTCGTCATAAACTCGAACTGAAAGCCACCTCCGCCCCGGTATTGTAAAGCGGTCAGGGTCAATTCAAGCAGAGAGGTGCCGGGAGGCAGGGTTATTTTTTTGCTGCCAGCGAGCGTGTCGAGCAAATCCACTGCAAATTTTTGGTCACCAATCTCATAGCGCAGGGCTGTAAATAAAGTTGGAAAGTCTACCTCCTCATCGGACTGCCGGAGCAACATTTGCGAGAGGCCTGCCACCGTTGCGGCCCAAAGCGTATCTCCATCGACGACCACTGCATTCACGTCGTTGTTTGCAAGCCCGTTTTTTTGATCAAAATGACTCACTTCATAATCATCGCTCAATGCGAATACGCCCTTGTTGGTTGCCAGCCAGACCTTCCCGTCCGGTTCAGTAAAAATGGATTGAATATTTTCGATGGGCTTTTTCAAAATTAAATTCACCTCCTCAACTGTAGTCACTTCACCTTTGCTGACGTATACACGCAGCAGCCCATAGTCAGGCGTTGCAACCCAAAGCGCATTGTCGCCAGCCTGTTCAATGGCAATAATCCGGCTTCCCAGCTTTACGAACCGATCACCCCATGACATTTTAAAAGTATCCTTTTGGGAAAAAAGGCCATTCAGTCCACCTGCCCAGATATTGCCTTCGGCATCAGCACCAACTGCCGAGGTACGTGAATTTTTTAAAATTTGCGCACGGCCAGGGTCTTTGCTCCAGTTCAGAAGATTGTATGAATTAGCCAGCCAGGTAACTCCTTCGCCATGGTAAGCAAACTTTGATGCGCCCTGGTTTCTGACACCATCCACCAGCACTTTAAACGCTCCCCGTTCCTTCGAAAAAACCAGCTCATCCGACACTGCCATCCAGTCGTTTCCGGGAAGCGGGAGTATCTGCCTCACTCGATTATAACCATCATTTGAGCCGACTTTTTGTATGGTCCAGACCCCGTTCTTTCGAAAATAGAGGTTGCCCGAATCATCGCCTGCCGCCAGTGTGCCGTCGGGAAGTATGTTTAACGCTGTAAAATTATCGGACTTGAAGAAGGGGTCGTGTATTTTCGAGTAGGTGAGTACCGCATTTTTGGGCAGGGCATACACGCCATCGTTCAAAGTAGAAAACCAGATCGTACCCTCCCGGTCCTGGAAAACCTTACTTACTTTTTTTCCTTTCATAAATAACCCCTGCTTTTGCAGGCGGCCGTTTTTCAATCCGATCTTCAGTACGCCCTCCTGTGGTATTGACATCCAAAAAAGCCCTCCCGGATCGGAAAAAACACTTCCATTTTGAGTCATTTCCATCCTGTCTACTTCCCGGAACTGACCATCTGCATACTCTATCAGCACAATCGCCGACAAATAAGAAAATAAAATATAATGCCCGTTAAAGGCAACAGTAGGGGAGCTGTAGGTTAGATCTTCAAAAGATTCTGATTTATAATAAACGGGCTCCGGCCCGGAGGGTAAAATTTTTCCAATCCATGAAATACCAAATGCATACAGATCATCATCAAAGCCGTTGACTGCTGAAATTGTAAAATGTGTATTCAGATTCGTATTTTTCGAATCTGTCCGGACGGGGCTATCGTAACATTGTATGCTGTCGGGCATCCACCTGCAAAATTTATGATAATCGCCTGATACCCAAATCGCCCCTCCGGCATCCTCATAGAATTTAAAAATTCCGCTTGTCATGTCAATCCTGCCTAAGTCCGGGCTATTTTTGGCGGTGATGAAACGACTGCCTGACCGGTAGCAAGGTTTTTTGTGAAAACATGACAACCACAAACGCTGCTGACTATCCTCAAAAATATCGATCACCTCCGGGTCAGGAAGGCCGTCTTTCATATTAAAAACCTTGAAATCAGTACCATCGAAACGGGCAAGACCTTTATCAGTACCAAACCAGAGCAACCCACGGCTGTCCTGTCTTGCACAATACACCAATGCGCTGGGCAAGCCATCACTCACATCATAATGCAGATAGGCCGGCGTCTGGGCCGTGAGCCAATGGATGGCCAATAAAAAGATGGGGATAAACAGGCGATACAATTGTGCAGTACTTTTTTTTCGGGTGAAAAATTACGGCTTTCTTTTTAATCGTGATCTTTTTGAATGACAGTTGCTCAGTTTTAACATATAACCCTGTACTTTAACTCTTTCAATTCGAGCGTTCTCTTTATTTTCAGTGATTAAAAATATTTAGTTAACGTATTTTACCATTTTTGCAACCTGTTTCATTCCCAAAATGAACCCGCTCCAAACATGAAGGTTAAACTATTCACCCTGCTGTTCTGCTTTCATTTTTGTTCTACAAACCTATCAGGACAAGATGCGTATGTTTTGAAAAAAAGCGGGGAAGAGTTTTTATCAGCGCAAAAATACAATCTGGCACTCGATGCTTTCCTGAAATACAGGCAAGCTTATCCCGGCGACGCTACCGTCGTTCAAAACATTGGTATCTGCTTTTTCCACCTGAACAATCTGGATGCCGCCGAAAATTTCCTCTACCAGGCCCTAAACACCAAAGCCAAACCGCCAGCCCAGGTTTTCCTTTACCTTGGTAAACTGCACCACGCCAAGCTTGAATTTGAGCAGGCTGCTGTTTTTTATAAAAAGTTTTTACAAAAAAATTCGGCGTCCCCTTCCCTCAGGGCAGCCGTTACTGACGACATCCGGAGATGTGGCGCCGGCGTTCGCATCAGCCGCCTTTCACCAGCTGCGGCTGTGATACATCTGGGCAATATCGTCAACTCGGCAAGTGATGATTTTAAACCCATCCTCAGCCCGGGCAGCAAAAACCGGCTATATTTTTCATCCAGCCGCACAGGGAACACGGGGTGTAACAGCGATGATTGCAAGGCGGATATGTTTTTTACCGACCTGACGGATGGAGACTGGGGCACGCCGAGACCACTCAGTGTTTTCCTCAACTCCATCCAGCATGAAGTAGCGCTCGACTTTGACCAGAGCGGTTCTCATCTCTATTTTTTTCGGGGCGAAACACTGTTCAGTGGAGAAATCCTGGTAGACACCTTCCGGGAAAACGTCATTGAACGCACACTTTTTTCTCCGGAATTCGAAGGGCCCATGCGCCCCTGGGAGGGCGACCGGGCGCCATTTTTTTTCAATGACACAGTGCTGCTTTTTGCCAGCAGGCGGGAAGGCAGCTTTGGCGGCCTCGACCTCTATTTTTCCATCTTCTCTAATGGCGCCTGGTCCATTCCTGAAAACCTCGGCCCTGCCATCAACACCCCCTACGACGAAACATCTCCTTTCCTTGCTAACGACGGCCGTACCCTTTACTTTTCAAGCAATGCCGCCCGCAGGAGTATGGGAGGACTGGACATTTTCAGATCAACCTACCTCGATCACACACAGCGCTGGTCGCCACCCGAAAACTTGGGTATTCCCATCAATTCAGCTGGAAACGACGAACAGTTCAGCATCACCTCCAACGGTTCAGAGGCATTTTTTGCTTCCAACAGAAAGCAGGGGCTTGGCGAAAGAGATTTGTTTGTCGCCCTGTTCGATCCTCCCCGGCCGGAGCAAATGAGGCGGTCTTTACCGGTTTCATTTCACGAGGTGCCGGCTTACCAGGCAGCTTTGGAAGGCGCAACCGAATCATCCGGGCAAACGGCGCCCTCTTTTTTTGAAGATATTACTTCATTTGTCCTGCCTGTATTTCCAGCGCCGGAACCCGGACAGCCGTTGCCTGAGAAGGGCCTCGACGCATTGAGGTTGCTGGCTGTTTTGATGAAAAAATACCCGGAGGTTAAAATCTCCATCTCCGTACACACCGCCCAGAACGATGACGTAGCAGCCGTTTGTGAGAATGCTTTCCGAAGGTCGGCCGCTTTTCTGCGGCAGGAGGGCGCAAGCGTTGACAACCTCGTATTCCGTTGCGCCGGGCTATCGTGGCCGGTAGCTTCAAACCAGCAAGGACAGAACCGCCGGATAGAAGTTTTCATCAGTAATCCCGAATCTCTGCCCTTCGAAGTTCAGTTGCCGGCAGTAGACCCAGGTGCTTTGGATGCCCGTTTTTTTCAAAAAGCCATGACCAGCCTCTGCTACCAGATAGTCATTGACCTGGACAGCCTGATGTTGGAAGGCGAACTGGAAAAGCTGCAGCGTTTTTACCCCAAAAGCATCCTGGAAGAGCGAACATCGCAAAGCGAAACGCTTTTCGCCCTTGGGTTTTATTTGACTTTTGCCTCAGCGGAAGAATGGCACAAAAAACTCGAGCGGGATGGCTACCGGGAAGCCAGGATTGCGGCTTACCTGAACGGCTGGGAGATTTCAAAAGCGGAAGCAGCGCAGTACGTGGAACAATTTCCCGATTTGAAAAATTTTATCAACAACTGACGCCCGTCGCACGCTTTTTTTGTCAGACACAACTCCTGTCTCCCCATTCCATTTCTTCAAACCCCGAAAGTACTTTAGATTTAGCCTTATCTTTTGTTGAAGTACATCTCCCCGGGCTGGTTATCTTGGCCTTGAAAAAAATACTACCATCCTCCCGATTTGCGCCGGATGGTAAAACCCGATTACTCATACAACTCATTTTCCTGTGATGAAAAACACCACATCCCGTTTCGTTTTGCTCTGCTCGATTTGGCTGTTGGGTCAAATTGCTCTTTCCGCTCAAACCAGCATGGCCACCATCATCGGCCCCGACACGCTCTGCGTTGGCGACTGCGCACTCTACAAAGTAGTGCTCGCTGATCCGGGCATCGGCATTGCCCAGGTTTCCTGGGGCGATGGCAGCGGTAACGTCATCGGTGATGAAATTGAAATTACCTACTGCCCGACGCCGCTGGGGCCGCCGCCCGGCTTTGCCACGTTGAACGTGCAGGGTTTCACCACCAACCAAACTCAGTTTTTCGACGACATCACCATTTTTCTCACCACTACCGTCAACCCCGTCATCGTCTCCACCTCCTCGCTCTGCCCCGACAGCACCAGCACCTGCGACCGCATCTGCGCTTTCGGCACTGCGACGTATGAAGCCACCGGTATCCCGGCCGGCACACCGGTCACCTGGGAGGTGCTTGGTGCTCAAAACTTCACGCCCAACGGCAATTCGGTAACGGTGGAGTGGGGAGCGCCGGGCCAGGGACAGGTAACGGTTACAGCAGGCACCTCCGCTCCGTTGACGAAGCCGCTCCAGATTTACTGTGGAATGTGGGATTTCACTCAACTCCCGAACGGCGGGCTGGGCGGCGACGGCTACGTGACAATTCATGGCGGAACAGCGCCCTACGATATCACGGTAGCAGGTTCCTCCGGAACGGTGAACTTAGTTTCAAATGGTGGAAACACCATCATCCCGGGCCTGGAACCCGGTCAATATTCTGTCACTGTGACCGACGCTGACGGTACGGTCAAAACCTGTGATTTCACCATCGCCTCCACGGATGCCGATTGCTGGGCCTCCATCTACCCCACATCCATCGTCCACTCACCTTCCTGCGACACCTGCGACGGACAAATCACTCTGGCGACTACCGGCATCGGCCTCGCTTACACTTTTATCTGGAGCAATGGCTCAACGACGAAAGACCAAACCGGACTTTGCCCGGGAATTTACACAATCACCCTGACCGACGACTTAGGCTGCTCCTCCACGGAAACTTTCGAAATTATCTGCCCCCCTGCCGCCGGCTGCTCCGGCTCGTCATCCCTCTGCGTCGAAATCCTCAAGGAACCCCAAGCCGCCATCGGCTCGCTGCCGCCTGCCGCCAACGGCGTGATCGAAATTTGCCAGGGGCAAACCGTTTATTTTAAAAACCAAAGCCAGAACGCCTCGTCCTACATCTGGGATTTTGGCGACCTGAACACTTCCGCCCAGTTCGAACCCAGCCACACCTACACCACGCCGGGCACCTACACCGTCTCGCTCATCGCCCGGAACGCCTGCTACTGCAACGACACGACCTTCGTCACCGTGGAAGTGCTGGCCGCCGACGTGCCCTCGATCAATTGCACCGGCACTGTTTGCGAGGGGGAAACGGTGACCTACTCCACGGATGCCAGTTGCGGAATGTACAACTGGGCCATCACCGGCAGCGGCAGCATCCTCGACGGCGGCGGCCCAACGGATAATTTCATCACTGTGCAATGGAATGCCGGCCCTGAAGGCGCCGTCTCGCTCGATGTGAGCGGCTGCGCCGGAAACGTCTGTAACTCGCCCAACGTCGTACCCATCCCCATCATCTCCGACAATGCGCAAATCCAGGGGCCGGACAAAGTTTGCGAGGGCAGCACGGAAGAATATTTTATCCCCGACTACGCCGGCACGGAAATCACCTGGACCGTGCTCGGCACCGGCAACATTACCAGCGGACAAGGTACGGAGCGCATCACCGTCAATTGGTTCGGCGACGCCAACGTTGGCAACCCGCAGCGTGTTATCGTCGAATTCACGAACTGCTACCTCGGCTGCCAGGGCAAGGACACGCTCGATGTGTTCATCGTGCCCGGTTTTTACACGACGGGGCCGATTGAAGTTTGTCAAAATACCAGCGCCACCTACCGCAGTTTCAATACCATCACCGGCAGCCTGATCAACGCCAACTGGCAGGTTTTCAACGCCACAGGCACGAGCGTCTGGACTTCAGGAGCAGCGGCGAACACGGCGAACATTCCGTTCAACTTCCCGTCCGGCAGCTACACCGTGCGGGCGACGGCTGCGAACGCTACCGGTTTTTGCAACCAGACTTACGATATTTTTGTGAAACTGGTCGGCGCACCGCCTCAGCCAACCGGCATTCTCGGTGCGCAGGAAATCTGCCCCGGCACGACTTACAGCTACGAGGCCCAGGGCCTGCTCAACACCGATTTCACCTGGACTTTCACGGGTGGAACGCCCTCCACATTTCACGGAAACCCCGCCAACGTCGTGTGGGGTGCAGCGCCGCCGTACTCGGTTTCAGTGGTACAAACAGCGACCACCGGCCTGGCCTGCACCTCTGCGCCGCTCACGCTGACCGTGAATCCGGTATCCAATTTCACCCTCAGCGGCGATGCGCAGGTTTGCCGGGAGGCAACCGGCAGCTACAGCGCCCCGGCTTTTGAAAACCTCAACTACGCCTGGACGATCAGCCCGGCGGATGCAGGGACGATCACCAGTGGGCAGGGCAGCGCCGCCAT
The DNA here is from genome assembly GCA_030147525.1 of Bacteroidota bacterium. Lineage (GTDB taxonomy): Bacteria > Bacteroidota > Bacteroidia > Chitinophagales > Saprospiraceae > UBA6168. The sequence continues at coordinate 120,636 of JASBVF010000040.1, read as the reverse complement.
CAGCGTGCTGTGGCACAGCGACGGCCCGGCGACGGTGAACGTGAGCGTTTGCGGCAGCAACCAAAATTTCAACGTGACGGTGCTGCCACTGCCAGAGCCGGTCGTGCCCGCAGCGGATGTTTGTTTTGGTGAAACAACGACCGTGACGACCACCACGCCCTACGCCGGTTACGTTTGGGAAAACGCAAGCGGGGCGCAGGTTTCCACTGATCCCATGCCTTCGCTCGGCGGCGGTACCTACCAGGTCGTCGTCACCGATGCGGACGGCTGCGTAGGCGACACGACGTTTTTTATCGATGAAAATCCGCTACCGAACGTGAGCATTTCCACGCCGTCGTACTACGCACTTTGCTCCGGCGGCCCGGCAGCCACAATCTACGCACTGACCACCGGCGCCGGTTACGACTACGAGTGGACACAAGACGGCAACCCTGTCGGCGGCAACACGCCGACCTACTCGACCACCACGCCCGGTACTTACCAGGTGCAGGTGACCGATGTGAACGGCTGCACGGCGCTCTCCAACCCGCTGACGCTGGTGGATTGCGCAGCGATCGGCGGCACCTGCGTGGGCGGGCTGTGCTACGGTGGAGCGGGCGGTCCCCCGGTGCCCGGCGGCGGCTGTACCCCGGCCGGCACGGTAGATTTCAACCCTGTGACGACGATGGATTGCAACACGGTCGACTTCGTCAATACCTCCACGAATTTTGTCCCCGGTTCATTCAACTGGTATTTCGACGACCCGGCCAGCGGGGCGGCCAACACTTCGAACTTGCAGGATCCTTCGCACACTTTCACAGCGCCGGGCTACTACACGGTCATTCTGATCGGCGAAGTAAATGCTTCCAGCCCGCCCGGCGCCACTTGCGGAATGGGTATTTTCAAGGACGTGCTGGTGCCTGCGGTAGCGGATTTTGATTACGAAGAACCCTGCCCCGGCGCTCCGGCAGCTTTCACCGATCTCTCGGCGGTGGTGGCTGGTGCGAGCATCACAGCCTGGGACTGGGATTTTGGCGACCCCGGCAGCGGTCCAGCGAACACTTCGACGTTGACCAACCCGGCGCACACTTTTGCCAACCCCGGCAGCTACACGGTGACGCTGACCGTGACGGAGGCCAGCGGGTGCCAGGTTTCTGTTTCAAAAACGGTGACGGTACTCGACCCGCCCACGGTGAATTTCACCCTGCCCACCCTGAGTTGCGAGGGCACGGCGCTGCTTTTCACCGAAAACGCTTCCGCCGATGCGACTTCGTTCGCCTGGAATTTCGGCGACCCAGGCAGCGGTGCAGCGAATGCCTCGACCCAGGCCAACGCTGCGCATGTTTTCGGCGCAGCCGGTAACTACACCGTCACGCTGACGGCCTCGAATATTTACGGCTGCATGGCCAGCCATAGCGAAATGTTTAATGTGGACCCGAACACACTCAGCGGCAACATCAGCTACTCGCAGCCCCCGCCTATTTGCGAAGGCGAAAGCATCACGCTTACGGCCCCGCCCGGCGGTATCTCCTGGAACTGGACGACGGGCGCCGTGGCCAACAATATCACGACTTTCGAGTCGGGTGTGTACGGCGTAACGCTGACCGATGCACTGGGCTGTAAATACTCGCCGCCGCCCGCCCCGGTGGATGTGATCGCCGAGCCGAATGGCATCATCAAGGGTGTAGAGGTCAACGAGTACGGTCAGCCGGTGGCGTTTTTTGAAAATAATTACAGCGTGTGCGACGGCGAAGACGTGACGCTGATCATTCAGGGCAGCACCGGTTACAGCTACGTCTGGTCGAACGGCGAGCCGGGCAACGAGATCAGTTTTACCGATGACAAAGGCAACCTGTTGCCGGTAGGCACGCACAATTTCACCGTTACCGTCACGGACGGTACGAGCGGTTGCACGAGCGTGGAAGGGCCGTTCACAGTGACGGTGAACCCGAAGCCATCCGTAGCAATCGAGTCCATGCCTACCGGATTTTTGTGTGAAAACATGGCGGCTACGCTCAGCGTCACCAGCCCTGACCCGATGCTGACGTACTCGTGGAACACGGGCGAGACGGGGACGAGCATCACGGTGATTGCCGGAGGCACCTACTTCACCCAGGCGACGAACCAGTTCGGCTGCCGCAGCCGAAGCAACCAGATCGTGCTGAACAACGCCCCCGACATCGGCAAAATCCCGACCGGCTGCCACAGCCGTTGCGAACCCGACACGATGTGCCTGCCCAACCTGCCGAACGTGGCCAGCTACCAGTGGTACCTCGACGGCAACCCGATGGCCGGCCCGAACGGCACGCAGGCCAACCCGATTTTTGACCAGAGCGGGGAGTATTTTGTTGAAATGACGGACATCTACGGCTGCTCGTCCACCTCGGAGGTGCTCACGCTCGACCTGTTCCCCGGCTTCGGCGATATCCTCGGCAACGTGTGGTTCGATGTGAACCAAAACGGCATCATCGACGGGCCGGACACCTTGGTGAGTGGTATCCAGATTTTCCTCAACGATGGCAGCGTGAATCTCGACACCGTGGCGAGCGGTGCGGGCGGAAGCTATGTTTTCCCGGGAATTTTGGCCAGCAACTACAACCTCGAACTTGATACGTCGAACCTGCCCACAGGATGGGGGGCTTACTTCGTCAACACCAATCTCGATCTCATTGGCTGCGATGTGGAGGAGGAATTCGACTGGTTGCTTTTCGACCTTTGCTCCGGGCCTGATTCAACCCAACTTGAACTTTTCGCCTGCCCCGACAGCACGGTGACTTACGGCGGGCAACCACTCTCGCCAGGCATGTCACAGGATTTCACTTTTCAAAATCTGCTCGGCTGCGATTCGGTCGTGCAGGTGTCGGTATCGGCGTTTCAGACGACATTCCTGGTAATCGACGCTTTCGCCTGCGAGGGGTCGTTTTTTGACTACAACGGCACGCAGATTCCGGCGGGCAGCTCGCAAATTTTCACCCAAACCAATGCGGACGGCTGCCTCGACACGACCATTGTCGGGGTAATGTCGATACCTGCGGATGCATCCAGTCTGACTTTGGCTGCCTGCGGCAATGCGTCGGTGACGTACCAGGGGCAGCAACTCTTCCCCGGCGATGTGATGGATTTTACGCTGATGAATACGTTCGGCTGCGACTCGGTGGTGACGGTGACGGTGGTGGGGTCGCAGGTGGATACGACGGCGCTGGCGCTTCAGGTTTGCGAAGGCGAAACCATCAGCTACAACGGCCAGCAACTGGCCGCCGGCGACCAGCAGGATTTCATTTTTCAAAATCAAAACGGCTGCGATTCGGTCGTGCAAGTGAGCGTGACGAACTTCCCGCCGGTGAGCTTTGACCTGGCGGCGGATGAAATTTGCTGGAACGCCAGCGACGGGGCCGTCACCGTGGAAAACCTTAGCGGCGGTGCAACGCCCTACCTCTTCTCCCTCGACAGCACGACCTGGCAGCCCGACTCCGTATTCGATGCGCTGGCGGCCGGCAGCTACACCGTGTTCGTGCAGGACGGGAACGATTGTGTTTTTGAAAAAAATATCAGCCTGACGCCCATCCCGCCTATCTCCGTGGAAACGCAGGATGCCACACTCACCTGCGGCGACAGCGTGCAACTGGCGCCGATCGCCTTCAGCCAACTGCCGCTGACGTGGGAGTGGTCCAGCGGGTCAGCTGCACAAACGATTTGGGTGAAATCCCCGGGCACGTACACCCTGAAACTGACGAACGACTGTGAAACGGTGGAACGGGTCATCGAGGTGGCGATGGAGCCGGTAGCAACGGCCAATTTGATCTACATGCCCAATTCCTTTTCGCCCAACTTCGACGGCATCAACGACTGCTTCCGGGGCTACGTGTCGCCACGGGTTGATTTGCAGCATTTTACGTTAAAAATATTCGACCGCTGGGGCGACATGATGTTCGAAACGAATGACCCGAATGAGTGCTGGGACGGCCACCGCAAGGGCGAGCCGATGGACCCGGCGGTGTTCGTATGGTTCATCGAAATGCGGATACTGAGCTGCGACGGGCAGTTGCTGGAGGTATTCAAAGAGGGCGGGGTGCATTTGATGAAATGAGACGCGGGCTTTTTTGGGATGAACGCTGAGACGCCGTGACACAGAGTTTAACCTCCTTTTCTCTGCGTCGTAGCGTCTCAGCGTTCATTTAAAAACTCAATTCGCCACCTTCGCCTCCCCTTTCAGATACTTGTCGAGGAAAGTCAAAATACCGCCGTAGCCTTTGATTTCGTTTTCTTTTTTCACAAAACCATGCCCCTCGTCCGGGAAAATGACGTACTCGACAGGCACGTTGTTTTTCTTCACGGCCTCCACGATCTCGTCGGATTCGACCTGGAGTACCCGTGGGTCGTTGGCGCCTTGCAGAACCATTACGGGGTTTTTCACCTGGCTGGCATGGAAGAGCGGTGAAATATTGTACAGCCGCACAGAGTCGGCCGTGTTGGGGTCGCCCAGTTCCTCGTAGAGTGCTTTGCGGAATGACTCCCAGTAAGGCGGTATGGATTTCAGCGTACGCAGCCAGTTGGTGACGCCAAAAATATTCACGCCCACCTTGAATTCGTCCGGGGCAAACGTCATGGCTGCCATGGTCATGTAGCCGCCGTAGCTGCCGCCGATGATGCCAATTTTTTCGCCATCGATGTAGGGCTGTTCCTGAAGCCAGGTTTTTCCGGCGATGCAATCTTTCAGGTCTTTGTCCCCATGGTTTTTGTCGTCCATTTTGTAAAATGTTTTACCGTAACCGCTGCTACCCCGGTTGTTCACAGCGAGAATGGCGTAGCCATGGTTCACCAGGTACTGGATGAGCGAAAAGTAACCCACTCTCGACTGACCGCCCGGGCCGCCGTGTACCCAGACGAGCGCCGGGACTTTATTTTCCGGCGAAGCCGTCAGCGGTTTGTAGTAAATGGCGGGGATTTCCAGCCCATCGAAGGATTTGTAGCGCACGACTTCGGCTGAGACGAGGTCGTCAGGATTGATTTCAGGGTTGAGGGTGTTCGTGAGTTTTTTAAGTTCTTTTGTTTCAAAATTGTACACGTAAATGTTGTTTGGAGCCTTGGACGTACCGACGGTCAGGCGCATCAGTTTTTCGCTGTCGGATATGGATACGGCCTGCACGTCGCCGTCGGGTATTTGAGGGAAATCCACATTTTTTCCGGTTGAATTGTCCAAAATTTTCAGGCTGTTTTTGCCGTCTTCGTTGATGGCGATGACCCTGTACTTTTCGTTTTCGCTGACGTAGCTGTACATCACGTCCCAGTTGGTTTCAAACAGCGTTTTCTTTTCGCCGGTGGACAGGTCGTACTGCACGAGATAGGCGAACTCTTTCCCGGCGTTGGCGATGTAGTAAAAATATTTGCCGTCCTTGCTGAAGCCCGATGCGTTGTGATTGCCGGTAGAGGCAGGATCGGAGATTTCGGTCATTTTTTTAGAGGCCCGGTCGTAGAGGAACAATTGATTTTCGCTGGTGGTGATGGTTTTCTGCAGGGCCAGCGTTTTTTCATCCCAGGAAATGCCGGAGACGTTGAGGCCCTCGTCATTTTGATAAATCATTTCCGGTTTCCACTCGCCAACGCTCATTTTGTACACATCAAAAAACTGCGGGTTGCGCTTGTTGGAGCCGTAAAACATGGCTTTTTTATCGAGGCTCCAGCCGTAGAAATTGGCTTTTTCCTGTTCTCCTGGCGTCAGGTCCTTCGAAGTCCCGTCGCTGCTAAGGAGGTAGATGTGGTCAATTTCGTTGCCGCCTTTGTCGGCGGAGTAGAGTATTTCCCCGGTGCCGGGCACGTAGTCCACGGCGAAAAACGACTCCACGGTAGAATTGGTCACCTGCCGCTTCGAGCCGTCGGCGATGTTGATTTCGTAGAGGTTGAAAATGCCGGACTCGTCGCTGTGAACGAGCAGTTTCGTCTCGTCCGGTGAAAAGGCGCCGCCGCCAATGCGCACGTTTTTGTAAAACTGCTCGATGGAGTACTGCTTGACTTCCTTCGGCGTATCGGTGGATGGGTTTTGCTTGCAGGCAATGGCCAAAACCGCCACAGCGAGCAGGGAGAGGGAAAGATTTTTCATGTTTCAGTTTTTTTTATTTGATCAAATCGGACGGAAGATAGGCAACAGAGGTTACAACCTGAAATACCGGAATCAGTTATTCGACCAAGAGAATGGCGTTCAGGATGAATCCTGAAATTACCTTCCGATACCGGACACAACACACATGGGTATGATTATAGATATGATGAAAACGACGAACAGAAAGAATTGAACTGAATGGTAAACATCCCTGAAAATTGCCTGTTCGAAAATAATTCATCGTTGATCATTTAAACCGATTCATCTTTTATCGAAAGTCCCATGAAAAAAACGCTGCTTTTTCACCTGCTGCTTTGCTGCCCGTTTTTCACACCAACCAACGCACAGGAATTGTATTCCCTCGATCACATTACCCAGATCGAGCTCACTTTTGCTGAAAAAGACTGGCAGTACCCGCTGCACTACTTTCATTCCCTCAAAAAAGGCGGGCGTAGCCGGGCCAACGCCGTCATCAACGGTCAGCCGTTCGACAGCGTGGGGGTGCGTTTCAAAGGGTTCAGCTCCTACAGAAGAACCAACGAGAAAAACCCGCTGAACATCAAGCTCGACTACGTTTACAAAAAAGCTGACTACCAGGGATACGAAACCCTGAAACTTTCCAACGGTAACCTCGATCCTTCCTGGCTTCGTGAAGTACTCGCTTACCAGATCGCCCGAAAGTACATGGTAGCGCCGCAATCCAACTACGCACAAGTTTACGTGAATGGGAAATACCACGGCCTGTTCGGCAACACGGAAAATGTGGACGGGAAGTTTGCCCGGCGCTACCTGAACGCAGGAAAAAACAACGTGATTTTCAAGGGAAATTCACCGCTCGGCCCCTTCGCCGGCGAACGCTCTTCGCTCGTGTACCTCGGCAGCGACACCACTGCCTACATGCGAGCCTACGAACTGGAAAGCGACTACGGTTGGCAGGCTCTGATGGAATTGACGAGGGTTTTGAAACAAAGTCCCGAAAAAATAGAAACGGTGCTGAACCTCGACGCTGCCATCTGGATGCTGGCTTTCAACAATGTGCTGGTCAACCTCGACAGCTACTCGGATTTTCAGCAAAATTATTACCTCATTCAGGACAACAATGGCCGCTTCAACCTCATCCTCTGGGATGTCAATCTCGCTTTCGACGGGTTGGGAAAACCGAACGGTGCCATCATGCAGCACGACTACGACCCGCTCGTCCATGCCAACGACCCTCAGTTTCCGCTGATCCAACTGGTTTTAAAAAATCCAACCTACCGGAAAATCTACTTCGCCCACTGCCGCACGATTTTGAATGAAAATTTTGCCAACGGATGGTACAAAACGGAAGCTGAGAAACACCGGCAACTCATCGATGAAGCCGTGCGCCAGGACGTGAACTGGAATTTCAGCTACGAGGCCTTCAACCGGAATTTTCATGAAACTTACGTCATGCAAGACCCCGCCCCGTTTCCTTATCCCGGCATCACAGAACTGATGGAGGCACGGGTTGAATTTTTACAAAAACATCCCGAATACCGCAAAATCCCACCTTCCATCTCCGGTGTGACGGCTATCGTTTCACCAAACGACCCTTCCAAAATTTTTGTGACCGCCGACATCAAAAACCTGACTGCGGCAACCGTTTTTTTCCGCCGGAATCAAAGTGAAGTTTTTCAAAAAGTACCGATGTACGACGATGGGAAACACGGCGACGGTACATCCGGCGACGGTGTTTTCGGCGCTTTTTTACCGCTGGGCAGCAGCGAAATGCAGTACTACATTTTTGCTGAAAACAAGCAGGCGGCCATGTTCTCGCCGGAGCGGGCAGCGCACGAATTTTATACTGTTGAAACTACCCGCTAAAGGTTTTCGATGTCCCGAAGGTAGCGTTCCGCCTGTTTCAGGGTTTCCGCCTTGGCCTCCCCGTCCATCCGGTCCCAGGTACGGTACATCATGCCGATGCGGGGGTTGCGTTCCAGCTTGTCACGGTGCCGGTCGTAGAAGTGCCAGTAGAGGCTGTTGAACGGGCAAGCCCGCTCGCCGGTGCGCAGTTTTTTATCGTAAAAACAGCCGTTGCAGTAGTGGCTCATCTTGTCGATGTAGTTGGCCGAGGAGCAGTACGGCTTCGTGCCCACGATGCCGCCGTCGGCGAACTGGCTCATGCCACGGGTGTTCGTGATCTCCACCCACTCGATGGCGTCGATGTAGATGCCGAGGTACCAGGCATCCACTTCATCGGGGTCGATGCCGGCAAGCAGGGCGAAGTTGCCGGTGACCATCAGCCGCTGGATGTGGTGGGCGTAGGCGTAGTCGAGCGACTGGCCGATGGCGTGGCTGAGGCAGGCCATTTTCGTCTGGCCGGTCCAGAACCAGCCGGGCAGCTTCCGGTCGTTTTCAAAAAAATTCAGCTCCGCAAACTCCGGCATTTTCGCCCAATAAATTCCCCGCATGTACTCCCGCCAGCCGATGATCTGCCGCACGAAGCCCTCAGTCTGTGCGATGGAAATTTCGTCCGGGCGGCGCTCCCATTCCTGCACGGCCCGCTGCACGACTTCCAGCGGGGAGATCATTTTTGTGTTCAAACTGAAGGACAGCCGGGCGTGGTAAAGCGACCAGAATTCCGGCGTCATCGCATCCTGAAAATCGCCGAAATGCGGCAGGCAGTTTTTTACAAAAAACGCCAGCAATTCGAGCGACTCCTCCCGGCTTACGGGCCAGATGAAATTTTTTGGATCAACCCTTCCGATAGTTTTAACATCCTGTTTTTCAATCATTTCCACCAGTTCGCTCACGTCTTTTTTGAAAACCAGCGGCTCAGGCGGTACATGATCTTTCGGCATTTTTTTGCGGTTCTCGGCGTCATAGTTCCACTGCCCGGTAACGGGCTGATCGCCGTCCATCATGATGTCGAACTCCCGGCGGATGTTGCGGTAAAACGACTCCATGAGGTAATTTTTTTTACCGAAAAAATCCCGCAGGCCGTGGCGCTCCGTCATGAAATGTTCCGAGTCGCAGGCCTGGGTTTCGATGGGCGTTTTTTCACAAAAATCCTTCAACTGCACGTCCAGCCGCCACTCGTCGGGCAGTTGGTACTCGAAGCGTTGGGCGTCCAGTTTTTTGATCAGAAAATTCAGGTTATCCGTCAGCGACTGCGTGTTGTCCGGGTGGTCGAGGGTAAAATATTCGATCCGGTGGCCCTGCTCCCGCAGTTCCTCCGCAAACCGGCGCATAGCAGTGAAAAATCCTACGACTTTCTGGATGTGGTGCGTTGCGTAGTCGGTCTCCTGCCGCATTTCGAAGAGGCAGTAGGTCATGTCGTCGTTGACTTCGTTAAACCAGGAATGTTGGCGATTGAGTTGGTCGCCGAGGAGGAGTCGAAGGGTTTTCATCGTTGTTCGTTGTTGGTTGGAAGTTCTTGGTTGGGAATCCGGCTAATTTTCGAACGGCGGCAACGCTCGCTGCAATATTTCACCTCCTCCCAGTTGCGCTCCCACTTCTTGCGCCACTGGAACGGCCGTTGGCAGACAGGGCAGATTTTTTCCGGCAGGTGTTGTTTTTTCATGAAACCGAAGGTTGGTTGAGGTGGGTGAAACAACGTTCCTGCTGCAATGTTTTGGCGACGCTACGTTACAGCCGTGCCGCCAACTCTGCCCCCTCCTTGATCGCCCGCTTCGCATCCAGTTCCGCAGCCACGTTCGCACCGCCGATGAGGTGGACCTGGATGCCCTTCGCCTGCAATGGCTCGAACAACTCCCGCATCGGATTTTGCCCGGCGCAGATGACGACGTTGTCCACCGGCAGCACTTTCGTTTTGCCTTCGTGTAAAATGTGCAGGCCCTCGTCATCGATTTTCTGGTACTGCACCTCGGCCAGCATCTTCACTTTTTTCATTTTCAAACTGCTGCGGTGAATCCAGCCGGTCGTCTTTCCGAGGTTGGCGCCGTGCTTGCCTTTCGAGCGCTTGAGCAGCCAGATTTCACGGGCGGGCGGTTCGGGGTGCGGTTTTGCGACGGCACCCCGGTTTTCATAATCCATGTCTACGCCCCACTCTTCCATGAAAAGCTCGACATTCTGACTGGGTGAAACGCCGTCCTGCGTGAGGAACTCCGCCACGTCGAAGCCGATACCGCCTGCCCCGATGATAGCGACGGACTTCCCGACCGGCTTTTTGCGAAACAAAACATCGATGTAACTCAACGTCTTCGAGTGGCCTTCCCCTTCGATGCCAGCCTTGCGGGCACTGACGCCGGTGGCCAGGACGACCTCCTGAAAGCCCTGCCCGGCCAGCATCTCCGGGGTCGCACGGGTGTTCAGGTGGAGGTGGACGCCGGTGAGTTCGAGCTGGCGGTTGAAGTAGCGCAGCGTTTCATAAAATTCCTCCTTGCCGGGGATGCGCTTGGCCATGTTGAACTGGCCGCCCGTCTCGCCGCTGGCCTCGAAGAGGTGGACTTCGTGACCCCGTTGTGCAGCGGCCGTTGCTACCGAAAGTCCGGCCGGGCCGGCGCCGACGACGGCAATTTTTTTCTTGTTTTGGGTGGGTAAAAAATTGAGTTCCGTCTCGTGGCAGGCCCGTGGGTTGACGAGGCAGGAAGCGATTTTTCTTTTAAAAGTGTGGTCGAGGCAGGCCTGGTTGCAGGCGATGCAGGTGTTGATCTCGTCCTCCCGGCCTTCCCGGGCTTTTTTCACAAAATCGGAATCGGCAAGGAAGGGGCGGGCCATGCTCACCATGTCGGCGCAGCCATCGGCAAGCACCTGCTCGGCCACGTCCGGCATGTTGATGCGGTTGGTGGTGATGAGCGGGATGCTGACTTTGCCCATCAGCCGTTTGGTTACCCAGGCGAAACCGGCCCGTGGCACCATCGTGGCGATGGTCGGCACCCGTGCTTCATGCCAGCCGATGCCGGTGTTGATGATTGTGGCGCCGGCAGCTTCGATTTTTTTGGCCAACATTTCGACCTCCTCCCAGGTGCTGCCGTCGTCCACGAGGTCGAGCATGGAGAGGCGATAGATGATGATGAAATTGGGGCCCACTTTCTCCCGGATGCGCCGCACGATTTCAACGGGGAAACGGGTGCGGTTTTCAAAACTACCGCCCCACTCGTCGGTGCGTTTGTTGGTTTTTGAAACGATGAATTCGTTGATCAGGTAGCCCTCGCTGCCCATCACTTCCACGCCGTCGTAGCCCGCTTCCTGCGCCAAACTTGCGCAGCGAACAAAATCGTCGATGGTGTTGCGGATGCCACGTTGGCTGAGCTTCCAGGGTTTGAAAGGTGAAATGGGCGACTGGATCGGCGATGGTCCGACAGCCAGCGGGTGATAGCCGTAGCGCCCGGCGTGGAGGATTTGCATGCAGATTTTACCCCCCTCAGCGTGGACGGCTTCGGTGATGATTTTGTGTTTTTTCGCTTCCCGCACGGTGGTCAGCTTGGCGGCAAAGGGAGAAACCCAGCCTTGCCGGTTGGGCGCAATGCCACCCGTGACCATGAGGCCAACACCGCCCCGGGCCCGTTCGGCGAAGTAGGCCGCCAAACGCTGAAAGCCATTTTTGGTTTCTTCCAGGCCGGTGTGCATGCTACCCATGAGCACACGGTTGGGCAGGGTGGTGAAGCCGAGATCGAGAGGGGCGAGGAGATGTGGGTATTTCATGGACAGTTGAAGGTTGACGGTGAACGGTTGACGGTCAAAGTTGCGATTTTATAAACAAAATGGCAGCTCAGTCATTTTAAAAGGCAAAAAAAGTAACATGAGTCATACACCCGTAAAGGTTGGCAGCCGTATTCCGGCGTTTTCTTTGAAAAATCAACACGGCGAATCAGTTTCAATCAAAACATTTACCGGCAAGCCGTTCGTCATTTATTTTTACCCAAAAGACGATACTCCCGGCTGCACAGCCCAGGCTTGTAGCTTCCGGGATGCCTACGCTGAACTCCGGGACCTCGACGCTGAGGTTATCGGCATCAGTGCGGATAGTCCTGAGTCGCATCTCGAATTTGCAAAGCGCTACGACCTGCCGTTCGTGCTGTTGAGCGATGAAAATAACAAAGTGCGTGAATTGTTTGGCGTTCCGGGTAGTATGTTCGGTTTGCTGCCGGGCCGGGTCACTTACATTGTTGATGCTGAAGGTATTGTCACCCATATTTTTGACTCACAGCTACAGACGAAAAAGCACGTGAAAGAAGCGCTGGAGCATTTGAAGAAACAGCAGGTATCTTAGGAGTAGGCGAGTAAGCCGGTAGGCGAGTAGGCTGATTTTCAATCGTATAGATTCAGCTTCTTTTTTAAAAAATTACCTGAGCTTTTGAAAAAGTAACGACCCCGTGCCTACTCGCCTACCGGCATACCAGCCTACTTTTATTTCCTTTTCCCCGCCGCATTTCCTTCCTTTGCAGGGATTTTAATTCCTCAATTGGAACAACGCATGAAAATCAAAGACTTATCCGCCCTGGAAGAACGGGAAGTTTTTCCCGGCTACACCGGCAAATTTATTCACTCCGACCAGCTCACCATTGCTCACTGGCGCATCAAGGCTAACCACCCGTTGCCCGAACATTCGCACCCGCACGAGCAGATTGTGCACGTCGTGGAAGGCGAGTTTGAATTGACCGTTCAAGGCGTACCTCACCGCCTGGGTGCAGGAATGGTTTTCGTGATTCCTTCCAACATTCCGCACAGCGGCATTGGCATCAGCGATTGTAAAATCATCGATACGTTCTGCCCCGTCCGGGAGGATTATAAATTTTAACCACCGATTTCCGGCGGACGAACTTTGCCGTAAATCCGTTCCGGTGGACACCGGGGCGCCAAACTTTATTATTTTATGAAAAAGACAATTCAACTTTTACTCTGTGTGACGATCCTCGCAGCAGCCGGTTGCGGTCAGAAGAAAGACAAGTACGATGCCTTTGCCGAAGATTTCTGCGTCTGCATGAAGCCTATGGCCGATTTTCAGAAAGAGTTTATGGCCATGATGGAAGAAGGCAGACAGGAGGACATGATGGCGATGCTGGAAAAAAGCCAGCAAATTGATCAGGACGGCCAAGCCTGCATGGCTGAACTCGAGAAGAAACATGGCCTCATCGAAGGCGAAGAAGCCGAAGCCAAGGCGATGGAAGCTCTTCGGAAAGCCTGCCCTGATATCATCGCCATGATGGAAGAGGGTGCTGCACCGGCCCCGGCACCGGAAGATTTTCTCGAAGAGGAAATGATGCCTGAAATGGAAGCCGGCGATACCACCGGGCAGCAATAAGCTGAAATTTCATGCAATAAATAAGGGTTTAAATGTTTCAAAACCAACAAGTTATCTTGGTTCCGAAACATTTAAACCCTTATTTTTTTTAAACTAATCCACTCAGTTCCCAAATCCTTCGCTGTTGAAAATCTCCAGGATGCGGCCGTCCTTGGCCGTATTGATGTTATCCCTGATCTCAATTTTCAACTCATTCATGAAAGGTGTCGGATCGGAAATCGGACTTTGGTAATACAGAAAATAAATGCTGTTAGACAGGCTTTGAATTTCCGACTGAATATCGAGGAACATTTTTTCCAAACCGGCCACATCGTCGGCCCGGAAGTAACGGTCATTGTCGGCAGCCAGTAATTTCAGCGAATTTTCATCGAGGTCAGGGCTGGCGAGGGCGGCCACGTAGGCACGGCGGGGGCCGAGAGCGTTTTTCGCCTGTTGCAGGGTGATGGATTGCGAAGCATTGTGCCTCCCGTCGGTGAAAATGACGAGGCTGCCGTCCACGATTCCGTCGATGACGTAGGCATCTTCCCACAGGTCAGCGACATCGATCACGGCGCCGTAAAGGTTGGTGGAATTCACAAGGCCGGTCTCGGGGATGCTGTTGATCGCAGAGAGCAGGGCTTGTTTGTCAGTGGTGAAATCTGCCACCAGTTTCGTGTCGGCGTCGAAGGTGTAGATGGCGATCTCCTGCTCGGGCAACTTCATGTTTATCAACGACTTAGCGGCATTTTTGATTTGCGGAACAAGCCCTTCGACGCTCCGGGTAATATCAAGCAGGAGCACAGTTTTGAGCTCGAACGGGATTGAACTGCGGCCTACCCGCAAGTCGGCTTCCGAGTCAATTTTGCCGCCGTTTTCAGTGACGATAAAATCGTCTTCTTTGAGCGACGAAACGCCTTTTTTGTAATAATCCGTCACCTGGAAAAGCACCTGCACCATGCGTTGCTCCGGCACGACGCCGACTTCGAACGTCTTCAGGCGGTAAAATTTTGAAAAATCGACGGGTTCGACATCCTCTTTTTTGCAGCCAACGGCTGCGACTAAAACGAAGAGCATGGAAATTTTGAAGAAGGTGAAAAGTGATTTCATAATCCTGAGTTTTTTAGAAAAACGTTTTCGGAGCAGGCAATTATTATTCAGTTGATGATAAAGTTTGGAAGTTCTGTCCGGTATGCAGTGTGAGGAGGGAGGAATCTCCCGTTTTTCATACCTGTCGTTTTACTTTAATGAAATCTTAAATACTTCAACGATCAGGCCACTTTAAGAACAAGGTGTGTTCGGGTGAAATTGTTCTCTTTTGACCGGTTTAATCAAATGAATGATGATTTTTTTAAGCCAGTCCCCTATCCCACGGGAAAAATTTTCTACCTTTTCAATTTTGAACCGATTCTAAACTTTTACCAAAATCAAGAAAACCATGAAAAAGATCTTTACACCACTTATCCTCCTTTTCTCTGTTTGCACGTTGCAGGCCCAACTTGACTGTACCAATGCACTCATTTGCGACGATTTCGAGAGTTACGTACCCGGCGCCCTCGGCCCGCAGGCTGCCCATTGGTCCACCTGGAGCGGCAACGAAGGTGGCAATGAAGACGGCCTCGTCAGCAATAACGCCGCATTTTCAGGCACGTATTCCCTCGAAATTTCAGGTCAGGGCGGCCCGCAGGATGTGCTCCTTCTGCTCGGAGACCAAACCACCGGCAACTGGCGGCTGGAATTCAAAATGTACGTATACGACGGCCAGCGTGCCTACTGGAACCTGCAAAAATGCCAGGACGATCCCGGCGGATGCTGGGGGCAGGAAGTTACATTCATGGAAGATGGCACCGGAAGCCTCGACGCAGGTGGGGTGGACGTGGCCCAGTTTACTTACCCACACGATCAGTGGTTCGATGTGGTGCAATTTATCGACCTCGACAACGACCGCTCGTCCCTTTTCATCGCCGGAAAGCCTGTTTATTCATGGCCTTCCAGCGTGTCGTCGCAAGGAACGAGTGCCCCGCTGTTGCAGATCGGCGCTATCGATTTTTATGCGACCAATCAGGGCAGCCACCTGTTTTTCATCGACGATGTGCGTTTTATGGAACTTCCGGCGAACACCGCTGCCAGCCGCATGGTGCAACTGACGGTTGACCTGACGAACGAGGGCGGAGCAGCTGCGGAAGGCTTGTTCGTTGCCGGCGACTTCAATGGCTGGAGCACTACCGCCACGCCGATGGAAAACCGGGCTGATAACTACTGGCAAGCCTTCGTCCCCATGCCCGATGCGACCGATCTGACCTACAAATTCGTCAATGGCTCCGATTGGGAGATCGTGCCCGAAGACTGTGGGGTCAACGACGGGGGTGGTAACATCAACCGCAATATTTTTGTGGATACTTCGGACGTGGCGGCTGATACGGTGTGCTTCGGCGGATGCGTCACCTGCGACCAGATCAGCAGCGTTTTTAGTGAAAAATTGCAGGCGAGCGTCAGTATTTCACCCAACCCGGCCGCTGGTTTAGCCTGGGTGAAATTTGAGTTAAATGAAACAGCCAGTCTGAACCTGAAACTGATCAACCTGGTGGGCCAAACTGTTTTTGAAAAACAAATCCCGCCCGTTTCAGAAGGAAATGAGATGCTTGATTTGCAGGGACTTGCGCCCGGAATTTACTTCGTGCAACTCCGGGACGGCAGGCGGCAGTTGAGTAAAAAACTGATCGTCGAATAGATTTTTTCTCCCGCAGATCTCGCAGATTTTCGCTGATTTTTCATCCTGAAAGGTTCCGATCTGCGAAAATCTGCGGAATCTGCGGGAGAACCTTTCAATACCCCGGCACGTAGATCTCGTACGTGTACGTAATTTCCAGCTCACCTTTCGCCCCGATGGCCGTTTCCCAGCAGACGTTCGTGCGTTTGTTCAGGCGGTTGTTCGGATTCACGATTTCCTCTTTTTGCCAGTCCACGCTCGACTTTTGCAGGTTGCCGGTAATGGTGCGTTGCAGGCGCAGGTTCAGTTTTTTGTCCTTGTAGTTGTTCACCTTGATTTTGCCTTCCACCTGTACGAGATCGTAGTAAATATTGCGGCGCTTGTCCGTGTAGGCACCCTGCTGACGGCTCAGTTCCCGCTCGGCCTGTTTCACTTTTACATCGGGTGACTCCGTTAATTTGATGTAGGTATTGCCGCCGTTGGGTGTGTAAGTCAGCAGGTCCTGGCTGACGGGGCGGTTGCCGTCCTGCTTGTTCATCACCAAAACAGAGGCTGTGGTCCAGGGCTGCTTCGTGTTGTTGGCAGCTTTCACGGTGTGAAAAACCTTGTTCGACTCGCCTGGCGTGAACAGAAAACTTTCATCATAAAACCGGTTTTGATCGCTGTTGCCCGGCAGGTTGCACTCGTACACGTGGCTGATCTCGATTTTTTCACTAAAAATCGACTGCATCGTGCGGCCACCTTTTGGCAGGGTGAAATTTTTCAGGGTGTAAAAAAACAGGTCTTCATTGGTGCTGCCGTCCACGCCCGAAACAGGCGGCGGTGCAGGCATTTCATCGAAAACATCGCCGTAGGCAGGCCGCTGGGTAGCGAGCGCATTCGACAGCATCTGCACAGAGGAACGGGGCACGATCATTTGCAAAAAATCAATGAGAAATGCCGGTCGGTCGGCATACTGAAAATTCGGTACCCCAACGACGAGGTTCACTTCCGTGCTCGTCAGGTCTTCGAGGTTGTTGGCCACTTCGCCTTGCAGGGTGAGTGTGGCAGAGTTTTCAGCGGTCAATTCGAGGAGGTACTGCGGCGCCCAGTTGAGGCCGTTGGCGAGGTACATCAGGTCGACGGGCTGGCTGGCTTTTTTGGTAGAAAAGCCGAGTTCGATCAGGTTTCGGGGTGTCACGGTCTCCCGGGAGACGGTTGCACTGGGTTTTTCCTTAAAAATCACGAAGCGGATTTCGTTGGCCGGAATCGTAACCCAGCCGCCGTTGGGAATCTCCGTGATGCGAAGCGTCACCATGCTGCTTTCATTAAAAACCGCTATCTGCCGGGCTGCCGGCATTCCGCCCGCCGCTGCTTCTACCCGCTCTACGACGCCGGTGAAACTGCTCCCACCTTCCAGCGTCACAGTCGCTGTTTTACCGGTGTTCGCCCGCAGCAGGTCGTGGATGGCGGTGGCGGTTTCTGTTTTTTGCTCCCGCAAAGTATCCGGGTAGCTCTCGACTTTCGTCAGCGTGCCTTCCGGCGAGCTGAACCACAGCGTGCCATACAGCGCCGCCGGGGCGGGATCGGGCAGCAGCCATTTCCCGTCCTGCACTTGCAGGGTGCCGGATTTGATGAAAAATGACTGGCCGTTTTTAAAAATGGAAACGCTCTTCGTCTGGAGGTTTTGAGCGTTGAGCGACAGGCAGGCAAGAGCCGCCAGGTAGGTAAGAATGACCTGTTTTTTCATTTTAAAATATTTTGGGTTGTGAAAATGCTCGTTGTGCTTCCTCCGGTCAGCCTACCGGTTGCGCCAGGTACTGTTGCACTTTTTCCTCGAGGAGTTGCATCAGGTGCTGGGTCACTTTACCGGGTTTGCCGCTGCCGATCGTGATGTCATCCACCAGAACGACAGGCATGATGTTTTTCGTACTGCTGGTGATGAAAGCTTCCCGAGCGGTTTTCAATTCTCCCAGCGTCAGGTCACGCACTTCCACCCGGTAGTTACCCGGAATAATTTCCAGCGTTTTTTTGCGGGTGATACCGGCGAGGATACCTTCACCGGCGGTGACGATGGTGTCGTCATTTTTCACGATGAAAAAATTAGCCCGGGTGGTTTCGTAGATTTTTTCGTTGAAATAAAAAAGTACATCCTCGGCACCGGCGGCCCGCATTTGCGGCAGCAGGTTGATGCCCACGATGTAGTTGATGGACTTCGCCGTGGGCAGCGAACGGTGGTATTCGTGGAGCATGAGTTTTACGCCGTCCGTGTATTTTGTGGAAGGGTAGTTGGGCAGCGGCGACTGCACGATGACGAGGTTGGGTTTAGCCGGAGCGTAGCCATCGCCGGAGTAGCCGCCGGTGAGGACGAGTTTGAGCCCGGCCTCCTGCATTCCATTGGCCCGGATGACCTGCATAATTTGCTCCCGCAATGCTTCCCGTGAAAACGGGATTTCCAGGTTCAGCAATTTCGCCGAACGCTCGAAGCGGTCGAGGTAGTCATCGAAAAAAAGCGGCTGGCCTTTTTTGACCAAAAAAAAGTCGAACATGCCGTAGCCCCGCAGGATGGCCAGGTCGCTGACGTTGAGCGAGGCTTCTTCTTTGGGTACAAGTTCGCCGTTGACGGAGTAGTATTTTATCATGGTTTGGATTGCTTTTTTGCAGAATGGTCCGGTCATCGGGGGTGCAAATTAAAGACTTTTGAAATCATCCCGGTTAAATGCGAAGCCCTCCGGCAAACCAAATTTTACCGGAGGGCTTCCTCGTGATTACCCTTGCGCCGGGCTACTGTGCTTTGTCTTTTTCCAGCAACTGGAATCCATTGCCGTGGATGTTCACGATTTCCAGGTTTTCATCGGTGGCGAGGTACTTGCGCAGCTTGGTGACGAACACGTCCATGCTGCGGGCGGTGAAGTAGTTGTCTTCGCCCCAGATTTTCGTGAGTGCCTCGTTGCGGGTCAGTACATCGTTAATTTTGATAGCGAACATTTTGAGCAGTTGAGCCTCCTTCGGAGAAAGTTTGTGCTTCGGTTCGCCGGCTCCGTCCTTGTCGTAAGTGAGGATGCGGAGCGGGTAGTTGAAGTGGAATTTCCCGATGTTGTACTCCCTGGCCTCTTCCTTCGGTTCTTCTTTGGGTTTCGTCCGTTTCAGAATGGCCTGGATGCGGAAGAGCAGTTCTTCGGAGTTAAATGGTTTGGTGATGTAGTCGTCAGCCCCGATTTTGAAGCCCTGCAGCACATCTTCTTTCAGTGTTTTTGCAGTGAGGAAGATGATGGGCATGGTCGTGTCTTTTTCCCGGATCTCCCGGGCCACGGTGAAGCCGTCTTTGCGGGGCATCATCACGTCGAGGATACAGAGGTCGAAGTTGCCCCTGTGGTAGCTTTCGAGGCCTTTGATGCCGTCGGTGGCGAGCGTGACGTCGTAGTCGTTCATTTCAAGATAGGAGCGCAGGACGTCTCCAAAGTTTTGATCGTCTTCGACTAAAAGAATTTTTCCACGTGCGGTAGAGGTCATAACATTATTGGGTTTTGAAATTTGTTTTGCTGTTCAAAGTTCAGACATCTGCGCCAAAAGGAAAAAACAAAATAAAACTGCTTCCCTTTCCCAGTTCACTCTTCACATCCACTCGTCCCTTGTGCGCATCCATCATCGCTTTCACGTAGCTCAGGCCGAGACCGAAGCCTTTCACGTCGTGGAGGTTGCCGGTGTGCACCCGGTAGAATTTTTCAAAAATGTGCTTCCGGGCCTCTTTGTTCATCCCGATGCCTTTGTCGTTTACAATAACTTCAACACCGCCGGGCACATTGCGTGTCACGACCGAAATTTCGGGTTTTTCCGGCGAATATTTATTCGCATTATCCAGCAAGTTGTTGATAATGTTCGAGATATGGGTCATGTCGCCCAGTATCATGGGATTCCCGGCGTTGAGTTCGGCGATTACTGTGCCGTCCTTTTTTTCCACCTGAAGGCTAATGTACTCCACGGCATTCGTGATGACGTCGTGCAGGTTCACATCAGAGATTTTCAGGGTGAAATCCTGCCGGTCAATTTGCGCCATTTGCAGCACTTTTTCCACCTGGTTGTTCATCCGTTTGTTTTCCTGCCGGATAATGTCGGTGAAACGCCGGATTTTATCAGGCGAGCTGATGACCATCGGGCTGGAAATGCTGTCAGACGCAAGCGAAATGGTAGCAATCGGCGTTTTGAACTCGTGCGTCATGTTGTTGATGAAATCATTCTTCATCTCCGACAGTTTTTTCTGCTTGAAAATCACGGAAATCGTATAAGCGAAGCAGAACAAAATGATTCCCATAAAAAGAATCGAACCCAGCAGGGTTTTCAGTACGGTGCTCCAGATGAAACTGCTCTTCGTCGGGAAAAACACCATCAGCATTCCTGGCGACTCAACATCCTGCTGGAAGAGGTTCACTCGGTACTCACTGTTGTTCAGGTTTTTATATCCTTCCAGCGTCGGTTGCGAACGGCTGTCTTCCACCATGTAGCGCCCGTCGGCAATGACGAAACTGCTCTTCCGGTTGTCGTACACGCCGTAGCGGTAAGGTATTTTGATGCCTTTGTTTTGAAGTTCCTGTTTCAGAAAACTATTCAGCTGCTCCAATTGAATTCGCTCGACTACCGGAGCCCGGTTCAGGTCTTTATTCAAACGGACAAGCTGGTCAAACATCCTCGCACGCTCGGCACGGCAGTTGGAACAATCGCAGGTATTCGAGTAGAGGGGCAGGTTGATGAGCTGCTGCTTCGTCAGGTGGACATGCCCGGCATCTTTGCCTCCCACCTCGACGGATACCGTGAACTCACCTGACTCGATACGCTGGCGCAAGTCTTCCTGGTAGTATTCCTGTGCAAAACCATTGTCCACGTGACGCAGCACGTCTATATTTTCCTGGTATTCCAGCTTTTCCGCCACACTGTTCAGCACTGTGAACACTTTATTATCGAACTGCTCTTCGTTGACCTCAAGCGTGTCCACGATCCATTTGAGCTGCATCCCTGCAATACCAAAAAGGGCCGCACTCATTAAGCCGATGATTAACCAGATTACTTTTTTATTCATGTTGAAACGGATGTTGCTTCAATTGTAACCGGAAATTACCTCCCCGGTTTCGATGCAAACATGACAAATTTAACACTTGGAAACGTGGAATGGCTCATTTAACAGAGATTTAACTGGAAAATCAGCTCAGGCCAGATGCTCGGTCATCGAGCGGAAAAGCTTCAGTTGGTTCCTCGTTCTAACGAGATTGTGCGACGGGTATTTTGTTTTGTAGTAAATGTCTCCCTCCAGATAATCCGCCAGAAAACGCACCGCCTGCATCAGTGTCAGCCACCGGCCGCCTTCGGTCAGGTTGTCTTTTTCGGCGGGGGCGAGCAGGCTGCCCATTTCACTTAAAAAACCCTCCGAAAGCGCCTGAAAAAACGGCATCCGCATTTCCACTTTTGAAACGTCTGTCTCATCCTCATCAGCAGCACTGGTGAAGGTGCGCATCATATCTCCGAAGTCCGAAAGAATGATGCCGGGCATTACTGTATCCAAATCGATGACGCAGATGGCTTTCAGGGTTTGGACATCGAAAAGCAGATTGTTGATTTTTGTGTCGTGGTGGATCGCCCGCTGCGGCAATCCGAGGCTGGCTATTTTTTTGAAAATCAATTGATTTTGCAAAACTTCCGCTACCTCCGCCTTCGCTTCGGCCAGCCGCTCCGGAATGGCTTTTTTTAAAACTTCTTTGAAATACGCCAGCCGCTGCATTCCGTCATGAAAGCCGGGAATGGTGGGTTGTAATTGCGAAGCATCCATCCCATCTAGCGCCCGGGCAAAAACGCCGAAACCCCGGGCTGCCTCGAAGGCCTGCTCCGGCGTTTCCACTTTATCGAAGGTGGTTGTTTTTTCAAAAAAAGGAAAAACACGCCAGTAGTTGCCTACCTCGTCCCGGTACAAAAAATCGCCGCTGAGTGCGGGCAGCGGCGCCAGAATTTCCAACGGATATTCCTGCCGGGAGAGGTGTTCCGCCACAAGATGAATATTTCGCATCACGGCTTCCGGTTGGCGGAAAACATTGTGGTTGATGCGCTGAAGCAGGTAGGATTTCACCGAGCCAGCCTCTTCGATTTGCACCCTGAAGGTGTCGTTGATGTGCCCTGTCCCGAAAGGCAGGGCGCTCACAAGCTTTTGAAAATCAAAGAATTGGTGGATGACCTGTTCCATATTTCTCCGGAGAATCTACTTCCACAGCGGAGAAGGGTACTTCCCTGCTTTTGTCATTTCAGCAAAAGCCTGCTCAACCGTTTCCTTGTCTTCCCGGTAGGTGACGCCGTACCATTTTTCATCGTTGGGCAGTACTGAAAAAGTAGCCGTACCGGTGTTGATGAGGTGGTTGGCGAAGCTGGAAATGTAAAATTCCGCTTTAGGGCTACCGGCATTGGCTGCCACAAAAGCGTCAAACTCTTCCTGCAACAGCTTGAAAATATGCGGGTGAAAACCCCAAAGATTCATCGAGACGAGCGACTGGGAATCGAGCGGCGCTTTTTCGCCGTTTTCAGCATTGTAAAAAACCCCGTCCGGCGTCTGTTCAATGCCGGTACACTCCGTGACGGTTTGTAGTTGGTAGTTTTCATCCATCGAACACACGCCCCTCGATACGGCGCCGTTTTCGGAGAGTGTATTTTTTAAAACATATCCCACCATGCCGTAGTGCGTTGGTTTACAATCGCTTGTGAGAAAGTCCGCCATCTTTTTAAAACCGGAGTATCCGTAGTAATCGTCGGCATTGATGGCGACGAAAGGCTCTTCCACAACACTTTTGGCGACGAGAACAGCATGGCCGGTGCCCCAGGGTTTGGCCCGCTCAACCTGTCCGTCCACTTTGGGAACGAAAGCGTCCATGTCCTGGAAAGCAAAGCCGACTTCTGCTTTACCCTCCCAGCGGCTGGCAATTTTTTCTTTGAATTCCGCCTCAAAGTCCCGGCGGATAACGAAAACGACCTTGCCAAAGCCAGCCTTCAGCGCATCGTAAATGGAGTAATCCATGATGGTTTCACCGGCTTGGCCGACTTCGTCGAGTTGTTTGAGGCCTCCGTAGCGGCTGCCCATGCCGGCAGCGAGGATGAGAAGTGTGGGTTTCATGATGATTGGTAAATTAGTAAATTGGTGAACTGGTGAATTGGGGCTGGGTCTCAACCCAATTTACTAATTCACCAATTCACTAATTCACAAACAGGCCCAAACTTAGAAGATTTTTTTTAATCAGGCAGCCGCCATTGCCTCGAGAATCTGATCGGCGTGGCGCTTGGATTCCACCTTGTCGAAGATTTTTTCGATGACGCCATTTTCATTGATGACGAAAGTGGTGCGGAGCAGGCCTTCGTATTCTTTGCCGAATGATTTTTTCATTCCCCACACGCCGTAGGCTTTGATTACGGTCAAATCCTCGTCCACGAGCAGCGGGAAAGGCAGGTTGTGTTTTTTGATAAAATTCTGATGCTTTTTGGCGCTGTCGGGACTCACGCCGAGGATGGCGTAACCTTCTTTTTTCAGGGTGTCAAAGTTATCCCGGAGGTTACAGGCTTCGACGGTGCAGGTCGGTGTGTTGTCGGCGGGGTAGAAGTAGAGGATGAGTTTTTTGCCTTTGAAATCGGCGAGGGAGACAGCATTTCCGTTTTCGTCAGTTCCTTTAAAGTCGGGGGCTTTTTGTCCTTCTTTGAGCTTTGCCATATTCATTTTTGTTTGGTGAAAGATTTTTCGATTATCGTTCACCAAACAGGTCTGCTCGCAAATGGTTGAGGTGATTTTCGTCAGAACTCAGGGGCACTCGCCGGGCGTGTAGTCGAAAATACCACGAATTTGAGCCTCGCATTCGTTTTCGTAGGTTTTTCCATTGCAGCCGCAGACTGGGTCGTAAAAGTAAAAGGTACAGGTGCCTTGTATTTCCGTTTCAACGCAACTATTTTCTTTTTTGCAGGCCGCAAAAAACAGGAGGGTGCAGGTGAAAATCGCCAGTTTTTTCATGGTGAAAAAAATCAGGGGCACTCGCCCGGTGTAAAGTCCGTGATTCCATCACAAATTGCGAAGCAATCATTGCCGTAGGTTACGCCGTTACACCCGCAAACAGGGTCATAATGTTCGGTGCAGTAGCAGTTATCCTTCGGATTTTCAACGCAGTTGTTTTCCTTTTTGCAAGCCGGAAGCAGCAGGAAAGCAGAAAAAATGATGAGCGCCAGGTATTTCATGATAAAAAAGTTTTAGTTCACCCGGATAGACGGCGAAATCATGAAAACTGGTTGGGTCATGGACTTTTTAACGGTAAAATTTGCGTTCGAAGACCGTCTCATTCCCCACGGCATCTTTCACCACCAGCTTTAATTCGTGTTCGCCACGGCCAATCCGGTCATCAAATTCGTGGCTCAGCGTACCACTTTTTTTATCGTATTCCATCAAAATCCACTGGTCGTCCACCCAGGCCTGATAGGTCAGGCTACGTACGTTACCTGAGGTGGCGACATTATCGCTGATTTTGAATTTCATCTGCTTTACGCCTTTCATGTTAGGACTGAAGATGACGGGTTTGACGGAGGGTGGTGTCACATCCACCATGA
The DNA here is from genome assembly GCA_030147525.1 of Bacteroidota bacterium. Classification (GTDB taxonomy): domain Bacteria; phylum Bacteroidota; class Bacteroidia; order Chitinophagales; family Saprospiraceae; genus UBA6168. The sequence continues at coordinate 96,054 of JASBVF010000040.1, read as the reverse complement.
TGCAGTAGTCGCCGAGTGCACGCACTTTCGCCCGGAGGAATCCCTCCTTCCACTGCCCCCCGCAATTCCAGACGCCGCCGCCGTTGCAGTAGGCAACAAAAACCTTGGGCTTCAGCTCCGCCGGAATGGAAATCGTGGGGCGAATACCGATTTCAAAATAATCGTGCACGGGCGTACGGCTGTCGTGCAGATGGTGTACCTGCGAGTAGCAGCCGTTCGAGCGCTCGGGCGTTGTTTTATAATTCAAATAAAGATTTTCATACAGTGTGCCGGGCGGCATGTGCAGGTAGAGCCCCTCGGTTTGGATCATATTGCCCTCGTCAAAGGGAAGAATGTAGTCAAACGGTTGATTAGACACTGCCATGGCCGGTACGCCTCCCTGTTTCACCCAAAATTCAAGTTTGGAAAAATTGCCTGCCACATCGGCAGCCACCATCGTTATTTTGCTGGGGCGGCCTTCCCGCAGGTTGACGATACCAAAGTTTTGAAGCTGCTTGTAAATGGAAAGCTGGTTACCAGGCAAGGCATAACAGCGGTTGTAGTAGCTGTTTTTCGTCACCCGCTCTTCGTAATCGCAGTGGGCATTGATGTAGCGGCTTTCCTCGAATGAAAAAGACTCGAGATTGAACTCGTACACGAGGCTGTCATCCTGGTACATGCCAAGCGAGTAAATGCCATTCCAGTTGCTCACCCGGTCGAAATGGTCGTACACCTTGAGGGCAAATCCTGCCTTGGAGGCGCCGACGGTGAGTGTGTCGCCTTTCACCCGGTAGTCACCGCTTCCGGATTTGTACACCGAAAATGCCTTGCCTTCTTTTTCCTCTCTGTTTTCATTTAAAAAATAAACCTTCAGCGAATGCATTTTCGGGGCGATGTTGTCCATAACATTGAACCCGAACAGCAGCGGATTTATCGGATTTTGCGAATGTGTCTCCCGCACTTCGAAATGCAGGTGAGCCCCGTTGGAGCTTCCGGTATTGCCCATCAGTCCGATCTGTTCGCCCTGCCCGACCGGGAACTGGTCGAAGCCTGGTTTCAAGTCTACTTCAAAGGATTGCTGATTGTACTGCTGTGCTTTCACGTAGGCAGCCACCTCATCGGTGAAGCGGTCCAGGTGTGCGTAAACGGTGGTGTAGCCATTCGGATGGCTGATATAAATTGAATTTCCGTAGCCGCTCTCATCCACCTTGATCCGGGCGATGTAGCCGTCGGCTGCAGAAAAAATAGGATCTCCGGCTACCCCTTTGCTCGATTTGATGTCGATACCTGCGTGGAAATGGTTGGGCCTCAACTCCCCGAACGTACCCGAAAGCAGCAGGGAGTGCGACACCGGTGACTGGAAGTAGTTTTTAGGATAACTCTTTTCCTTGGGCGTCGGACCTGTGAATGCAAAAATCAACAGCGGTAATGCGAGCAATGGCAAAATCCTTTTCATATCAATTATCGGTTCTTTTTCTATTTTTTTAAAAAGTACGGCAAAAATCAGCTAATGTGACAACAAAGGTGTACGGTTCGGCGCAAGGGCAAAAATAAAATTCGCCGGTATTTTTTCTTCGGCAGCGAATTAACGGTTGAAGGGATGGGTTATTCTTATAGTTTCAAAAAACGTGTCAATTTTCCAAACCGCCCGGAATTTTTGACGTAGAACCTCCTATTTTTGCGACCCGTTTTGGGAAATTGGTGAATTAGGGAATTAGTAAATCAGGGTCTCCCGCTACACCAATTCCCCAATTTACTAATTTACTAATTTACAAAATGTACAGGACACACAACTGCGGAGAGCTGCGCATGCAGCACGTCGGACAAGAAGTAAAACTTTCAGGCTGGGTGCAAACCAGCCGTGATTTCGGAGGTATGACTTTCCTCGATTTGCGGGACCGCTACGGCATCACGCAGCTCGTTTTCAACATGGAAGACGATGCCGCCCTTTGCGAAAAAGCCCGTAAACTGGGCCGTGAATTCGTCATCTCCGCCACCGGCCTCGTGCGGGAGCGCTCGGCCAAAAATCCCAACCGCCCTACCGGCGACATCGAAATCCAGGTGACCAAACTGGACGTGCTCAACGCCTCCAAGGTGCCGCCCTTCACGATCGAAGACGACACCGACGGCGGCGACGACCTCCGCATGAAATACCGCTACCTCGACCTGCGTCGCACACCCGTGCAGAAAAATGTCATTTTCCGCAGCCAGGTGGGTATCGAAACACGCAAGTACCTCGCCGGCGAGGGTTTTCTTGAAATCGAAACCCCGAATTTGATCAAAAGCACACCGGAAGGCGCACGGGATTTCGTCGTGCCCAGCCGCCTCAACCCCGGTCAGTTTTACGCCCTGCCACAGTCGCCGCAGACGTTCAAGCAAATTCTGATGGTGGCCGGCATGGACAAATATTTCCAGATCGTGAAATGCTTCCGGGACGAAGACCTGCGGGCCGACCGCCAGCCGGAGTTCACGCAGATCGACTGCGAAATGGCCTTCGTCACTCGTGAGGACATCCTGAACACGTTCGAGGGTTTGACCAAACATTTGTTCAAAACCGTCCTCGGCACCGAACTGCCCGACTTTCCCCGCATGAGCTACGATGAGGCCATGACTCGCTACGGCTCGGACAAACCCGACACCCGCTTTGGCATGGAGTTCTGCGAACTGAACGACGTGGCGCAAGGCAAAGGCTTCGGCGTGTTCGACAGCGCCGAACTGGTCGTGGGCATCTGCGCTGCAGGACAGGCAGATAATTATTCCAACAAAGACCTGAACGAACTGACCGAGTGGATGAAACGCCCGCAGATCGGCGCAAAAGGTTTGGTTTGGGTGAAGGTGAATGCTGACGGTACTTTTAAATCTACGGTCGGTAAATTTTACAGCGACGAAGATTTGAATGTTTGGGTGAAAAAATTCAACGCTTCACCCGGCGACCTGCTGCTCATCCTCAGCGGCGAAGCTGAAAAAACCCGCAAGCAACTCAACGAACTCCGCCTCGAAATGGGCCGCCGCATGGGACTTATGAAACCCGGCGAATTCAAGCCGCTCTGGGTCGTCAACTTCCCGCTGCTCGAGTGGGACGAAGACTCGCAGCGCTTCTTCGCCATGCACCACCCGTTCACCTCGCCGCTACCCGAAGACGCTGAAAAAATGATGAGCGGCGACCACGAAACGCTCAAAAACCTGCGTGCCAACGCCTACGACCTCGTCATCAACGGGGTGGAAATCGGCGGCGGCTCCATCCGTATCCACGACCGTGCTTTGCAGGAGAAAAATTTCAAACTGCTCGGTTTCACGCAGGAGCAGGCTGAAAATCAATTCGGCTTCCTGCTCGGCGCTTTCGAGTACGGCGCGCCTCCGCACGGTGGCATCGCCTTCGGTTTCGACCGCCTCTGCGCCGTGATGCGTGGTCAGACGAGCATACGGGATTTCATCGCCTTCCCGAAAAACAACATGGGCCGGGACATGATGATCGATGCGCCGTCAGCAATCGATGATGTGCAGTTGAACGAGTTGTTTTTGAAGGTGCAGACGGAGAAGATAAAAATGTAGAATGTAGAATTTTCAATGTAGAATGTAGAAGGCTTGCACCGTCGCTCCTTCTACATTCTACATTGAAAATTCTACATTCTACATTTTAAAATTAAGCCTCAGCTGCCAGCAGGAAAAATATCCAAAATATCCACTTCAAACCCTTCCAATACTTTTGATTGAACCTTACCTTCCACTGCTGCAAATGAGTGAGGTTCAAAGCGGCCATCCTTATTTTCATAAACTTCAATCGAGCGATTGTTCGGGTCCACCAGCCAGTATTCTTTCACGCCGGCGTTTTCGTAGGCTTCTTTTTTGTCAAAACGATCGTTGCCCATCGTGCCGGGCGAGAGAATTTCGACGATCAAATCCGGCGCTCCGGTGACGACGCCTTCCCGGTAGTCAATGATTTTATTGTTTGCAGTAGAAATAAAAAAAATGTCGGGCAGTACGTGGTTGAAATCGTCGAGGTAAACGTCAGTAGGCGCAGTATAAATTTTGCCCAATTTTTTCTCAACTACAAAATTTCCAAATTTTAACGTGAGCAGGAGTGAGCATTCCTGGTGCTGGACGGTAGGGGCAGATTTTTTCACTATTTGGCCATTGATGAGTTCATAGTATGCGTCCTCTCCTTCAAATTCCATTTGAAGAAATTCAGGAACCGTGATTTTCTTTTCAGCTACTAGCATTGTTTTAACTTTTAATCGACGTGCAATTTATTTAAAAACAGGCACACTTAAAACACGTTCGCTACCTCAACAGTGAAACATCCCCCTGAAAAACCTCCACCTCCCCATCCACGTACTCCACTTCCGCTTTGTACACAAACACCGCCGGGTTCATCGGTTTTCCTTTGAAAAAACCATCCCAGCCGTGCGCCGGGTCGTTCGGCGGAAAGTTGAAATTTTCGAAAATCTTCTCTCCCCAGCGGTCGAAAAGCTGGAATGACCGTACTCTTGCCACATTGCCACCGGCAAAAATCAGGAACACATCATTGATCCCGTCCCCGTTCGGGCTGAAGGCGGTGGGGATAAAAATCCGGCGATTCAGCAGCATCGTCAGCAGCATTTCATCACTGGCGTCGCAGCCGTTTTCGTCAGTGGCAGTGAGGGTGTAGCGGGTCGTTTCAAACGGCCTTGCCCACGGTCGCCGGCAATCGTCGCAACTCAATCCGTCCGGTGGCGACCACTGCCAGGTCAGGTTCAGGCCGTTCGTCAGCGGGTCGAGGCGGATGGAATCGCCGAGTTCAATGGTGAGATCGGCGGGCAATTGGAGGAGCAGGTTGGAGGCAGTTTTTAATGAAATTTGATGGATGGAGTCGCAGCCCTCCGCACGGGGAAACACGCCCACGTATTCGCCCGGCTCCGTCACCGGCTGGCCGAAAACCAGTGCCGTGTCACCAGGGCAGAAATAAACCGTATCGAAAGTAAAAACCGGCTCTGTCGCCCCGACCCTGACCGTATCGGCGCTGAAGCAGCCGTCGTCCGTGCCTGCCGTCACGATGATTTCAAAAATGCTATCCGGCTGAGGAACAACGAATTGCGAAGCACACGAATCGCAGGCGAATAGATTTTTCGGAAACCATTCGTAGTGGTCAAAACCGCTCGCCGTCAGCAGCAACGAATCGCCGGGGCAGGCCAACGTGTCAGCGCCAAGGTCGAGCGGGGGCGGGATGCCGGTTATGTCCAGCATACCGATGTTGTTGGTGAAATCACACTCTTCGATGTCCGTTACCGGTCCTGCTCCGCCGAGGTCGATGGGTTGGGGAAAAGTTCCCTGGTCGTTGACCACGATGGAAACGGGCGGCGTGGCGTATGGAATTTTCACCGAAAAAGTCAGGCAACTATCCGGCTCCACGGCTTGCGGAGTTTGCTGCAAGCTGATGAGCGGGGCCAGTCCGGCGGTAGGGTCGCCGTTGTAAAATGAGATATAGGTACCAGCTGGGAGGTTGGTAAAACCTTCGTTGCATATGTTCAAAGTAACACTCAGGCTGTCGCCGGCACATTCGGCGAAGGCATTTTGAAAGACGGCGTCGGGTTTGGTTTCGCAGCAGGGATTGAGACAAATGGTTTGCTGCTGAAAGGCGACATTTTGGGTATTGACCAAATTACTGAAAAAGCTGGTATTGTAGGCCGTCTCTGAGATGGTGTATTGACCTTCAAATGGGTTTGTCCAGTCAGTATAGTCAATTACCAGGTCGCTGATCAGATTACAATTACCTGTTCCAACATAAGTTCCGTCATTTTTTATACTGCCGAGCAGCACGTCACTGGAGGCACCCAAAGGATTGATGCCTCCGGTCAGATAAATGAGATTATTGTGCCAGAGCAGGTCTTTGCCAATCTTTATATCCGGACTGCCATATCTTTTGCTCCAAAGCAGGTTGCCATCCAGGTCCGTTTTAAAAATAAACAGATCGGACACCGAAGCACCAGGCTTCAATCCTGTACCTGTGCAGACATAGCCATCCGGCACATGGATAACGTTCCCCGGAATACTGATAGAAAGAGCAGGTATTTTAATGCTTTTAGCCCAGCCAAGATTACCATCAGTATCGGTATTAAAAAGGAACATGGTATACAGGCTACTTGATGCGCCGCCATTATCAACTCCAAAAATCACCATATCATCATCGCCGGCAATACCTGCAGGTACAAAGAATTCTCCTGATGGAGGAAAAATGGATAAAAGGTAAATTTTAGCCCAGAGAGGATTGCCGTTCAAATCGAAGCGAATGAGACTTGGCCGCCGGCCAAGCGCAGAAAACATACCGGCAACATAGAAAGAATTATTTAATACAGTTCCTCTGAGAAAGCTTTGCTGATCTGTCAGCGTAAAGGTTTTGACAAAAACATTCAAACCTGTGTTTCGATCCACTTCCAGCAGCAGGGCAACATCAGCCACTGCGCTAACTGGTGTTATATGCCCAATGATAAAATAGTTACCACCCGGTTCTTTTTCCACGATATCGTTGTACCCTTCAATAGCAGGATCGGAAATATCCAGTTCGTTGATCCAAATAATCTGATCATTTTGCCAGTCATATTTAAAAGCAAATACCTCAACATTTCCGGCTACCGGCTTTGTTTGACCCACCCCAATGATATAACCATCGCTGTCCAGTTTAATCCTAGTAATGAAATCATCGGCATCAGCAGTCGGGTTGAACTGGCGGGTCCAGATGAGATTCCCATCCGCATCGAGCAGGGAAATCATGGCCTGGTTGCCACTGCCTCCCGCCAAAAACAAGCCACCACCGGGTGCAGCGGCAATGGTATAAGCAAGTTCGGCTGTGCCAGGTGCCCCGTAGCTTTTTAAATAAGTGGTGTCACAAGTAATGGGCGAAGCGTCAGTTTCTGAGTATTGAAATTGCTGGCGGGATTCGTGCCCCTTGTAATCATTTTGCAAAACGGCAAGCAGCGTGGCAACTAAAAATGTAAGCGTTTGAAAAGTAATTTTTCCGATCATTTTCTAACTGGTTTTTTTAAACAAAGTCCTGCGAAGGAGCGAATGAAGAAAACCTAACGCTTGTGTGAGGCGGCAGTATTTCAACCAAAGAAAAAATTAAGTGCCGCAGCTGAAATCGGACACACAAAATACTTAACCTGAAACAATCGCCTCACCCCAGCCACGGCAACAACTGCTCCGCCGCCCAAAACCCCAGGAAAGTGCCAACCGCATTTCCCAGCGAACCGAGCAGCACCGCCGGCAGCACCAAATCCTGCCGCCCCATGCTGCGGGCCAGCGCCAGTGCGGAAGTGCCACCGCCGACATTGGCCTGTGAAACGACCGCCGCCATGTCCAGATCAATCCTGAAAACACGGGCAGCGCCAAAGGTGAAAATGCCGTGAATGATGACGGTGATCAATGCCAGCCCCAACAGCACCACGCCCAGCGTCCCCAGCTGGCTCAGTGCCTCCACATTGCAAAAAGCACCGATGACCGCCAGAAAAAGGTACACAGAAAACATGCCCAGCGTCTGCGCCCCTTTGATTTGCTTCGCAATGGGCAACTGTGCAATGACCAGCGCCAGCACCGTGATGACAATGATGGAAGGAATACCCGTCCACTCCGCCGTGAGGTTGGAGAGAAAAAGCGCCCCGGCGCCTGCGGCCAGTGTCAGGCCAATGTCCATCGGGTGAAGGTTTTCGGTGTCCTCGTCTACGCCAGTGAGCGGGCCGTCCGCTTTCACTGTTTTTACTTCGGCCTTCGGCCAAATGGGCATCAGCAACCTCGGCAGGGCGATGGTAGCGACCATCCAGATGGTCGTCAGGATGTTGTCCACGGCGACGGTGCCGCCGTAGAGCACGCCTTCCCGCATGACGTCGTAATTGAGGGCGATGGCGTTAAAATTGATGCTGCCGCCGGTGTAAGTTCCCACAAACATGCCGCCCACCGCCGGGAAAAGCTGACCGATGTGCGCCGGTCCGTTCACCGCCCACATGCCCGCCACTACGCCGAAGGTCGTACCCAAAGCGCCGAAAAGAAAAAGCAGCACCATCGGCAGTCCGGCTTTCAAAACATCCCGCAGGTTGACCCGCAGCAGCAGCCAGAAAATGGAGATGGGCGCCAGGTAGGTAAAAATGCCATCGTAGATGTAAGTCGGATTTTCCTCCGTCGAGCCTGCGGGTAAAATGCCGAGGTTGGCCACCACCGCCGTCAGGACGATGACAAGCAGCGCTGTGCCCAGGTGCCGCATTTTCGTATGGCGCACGAGCCATTCGGTGCCTGCAACGATGAGGCAGAGGACGGTGAGAACGTAGAGGGAATTGGTCAGCATGATCGGCAGTAGTTTTTGGTCGGTGAAAGGTGGGCTGCAAAATAGTTTTTTACGGCAAAAAAGAGGACTACGTTCGAGAGCTGGGGCCGATTGTAAAAAAACGGTGTTAGCATTTACCGCATTAGTTTGCCGGTAAAAACTCCATCTTTTGTTTCCCAAACCAACAAATAAGTCCCAGAGGGAAATCCGGACAAATTGATACGAGCCTGCGCAGTTTTTACCTTTTTCTCAAAAAATACGGAACCATTGGGAGTAAGTATCCGAAGTAATCCGTCTGGGATGATATTGTCAGATAGGGCGATTTGCACTTCGCCGGAAGCTGGGTTTGGCGATATTTTTAACCCGTCCGCAAGCTCTTGCGGTATTTTTTCTTTGTAAGCGGTGGTGAAACATCCCAGGTCAAGCGCCACGCAAGCCCTCGGCGCCACGTAAGCAAGCATGGTGTCGCAGTAACTTTTCCCTTTTTCGGCTGACATGTCGGGGTTGCTTTGAAGGCCCTGTGTATTGTTCGAATTGGCCTCATCCCACCACTGCCACGGTGTACCATCTGCAGGAGTGCTGCCAAGCAACGGAAAAAGCCCGTCCAGTCCGTCGTTTCGTTCATTTGCAATATCAGAAAAATCACCCTCGAATTGTTGCCCCGCAAACAGGGAATTCCAACCCAATTGCTGTGCTTTTAATATTGTGAGGTAACTACCATCTAATTCAATAACCGGGGTCAAGATGGGCGGCCCTACAACGAGCCACCAGTCCTGATAAGGCAGAATCGGGTCAGAAGGCACATGAAATCCAATCATCGCAGGCCCGTCACCATCGAACCAGGACGTATCGATTACGGCACCCCGCATGCTGACGGCCATTTGAAAATCAGAGCTGAACCCGGCGTGATTGGGATGGCAAAGCGTATCCCCGGCAACAAAACCCGGATAACCCGGAGGCACAATACCGACTGAAGTACCGTCAATGTTGCCGTTGACGGATTCAACAATCATTGGTCCAAAGGATGGAATAATTAATTTGGGAATCAGGAGTTCGTCGCTACTGTCAAGCGACACAGCACATTGGGTGATAATTCCGCCTCCAACCCCTTCGCCCCAAAGCATTATTTTTTCCGGTGAAATGCGGTAAGGGTCACCATCTTCAGAAACTGTTTTTTTAAAAAAACGAATACACGTCCTTGCATCCTGAATACCCCGGTAAATGGCATTTACCAAGGTAAAGGCACGTTCATCCTGTGACGGCCCTAATGGATTCCAACCCAGCCGGTAGTCAATCGAAGCGACGACGTAGCCCATTTTGGCCAGTCGGGTCGCCAGGTAGACAATCGCCGAATCAGTTCTTGTACCGGTTGGCAAACCGTTGTGAGGAAAAGGCAAAAAACTGCCGTCATGAATCAAGATAACAAGCGGTCGTCCCGATTCAAGATCACCTGCCGGCTCGTAGATATCCAATAAAAGCGGTTGAAGTAATGGGAACCCGATAACGCTGAGGATAGAGGTATTTTTACCGTATTCAACATTCTGGGTCACCTGCACGCTGTCGAAAACCTCCGTGAGGTATCGCTGTGCGTTGGTTTGAGTAGCGAGAAAAAGAAAAGCCGGCAGAATTGAATAATAAAGTTTTTTCATGGCAGCATTATTTGAGGAAATGAAAAAACGCTCAGAAAAATAAAGCTTTTAGCTGCTATCTCAACGATTTAGCGGGTAAAATTTTCTGGATGGCACACTGCATCCTTTGCGTTTGCCTTTTAGCTATCAGTTGATACATTTGAGTTTAAAAAAAGCTCATGTTTCACCCGCACAAAATCACCGTCCCGAAAACCGCCCATTTTCACACCATCGGCCTCCCATCAAAACGCATCCGGCGGCTCTGGATCGTCTGCCACGGCTACGGCCAACTGGCCAAAAATTTTATCCGCCGCTTCGACGTACTCGACGACGGGCAGACGCTCGTAATCGCTCCCGAAGGACTCTCCCGGTTCTACTGGGGCGGCTTCACCGGCGAGCCGGTCGCCTCCTGGATGACGAAGGAAAACCGCCTCGACGAGATCGCCGACTACTGCAACTACCTGCAGACGCTGTACAACCAATACCTGCCGCAACTGGCTGATGATGTGGAAATTACCTTGCTTGGATTTTCACAGGGATGCGCCACGCAGGTGCGCTGGGCGATGCAGAATTTTCCGCATTTTCACCACCTCGTCCTCTGGGCGGGCATGCCACCGGACGACCTCGACTACACCCCGTACACCGATTTTTTTACTTCGAAAAAACTATACTTCGTGTACGGCACCGCCGACCCGTTCCTCACGGAGGAGCGGCTGCAATGGGCAGCGGATTTCACGAAAAAACAAAAACTGAACTTCGAAGTGATGACCTTCGGCGGGAAGCACGAGGTGGATCGGGAAGCCTTGCGGGAATTGAGTGGAAAAATTTCAGGAAAAAATCAACTGCGCAGGATCTGACGCACGCCCAACACCAAAAACAGACCAATGAGCAGGACGACGAGCATCACCGCCAAGCCATCGTCAAAGTAGCCGGACATGCCGGAAAGCAGTTTGTTGCCGAAACCGATGATGGCGCCAGCGAGCAATATGAAACCTAAAATTCGTTTGAAATTCATGTGTGGATTTTAATTTGTTGTGCGGTATTTCAAAAAGCATACCCGCCTGAAAAATCATGTGCAAAGAAACGGCAGGAAGTTTTTCCATTCCGTGATTTAACTTACAAAAGCATGGGAACAGTTGGAAATTTACAGCGCCCCGATGAAAAAAATCACTTTCCGTTTGCGTTGAAAACCTTAGCTTAGTTTCTCAAAACCAAATAGTTATGAATGAAGACGCCTACCGCTACCTGAAATTTTACACCTTCCTGCTGCTATTCATCGTGCTGTTTTTTTTCATCCTGCACCAGGGTAGGGTCCTGCTCATTCCGCTCAGCTTCGGATTTTTGATCAGTTTCATCCTGTACCCTGTTTGCTTGCAGCTGGAAAAGTACCTGGGCCGGTTAGGGGGTATATTCATCTGCTTACTACTGTTAGCTGCTTTTGGAGTTTTACTTTTCCAATTGCTGGCAAGTAGCTTTTCGCTGGTGCAACAGAAATTCACCGTTTCCCAGGAAAAAATTTTAGCGCTGGCAGAAACCATCATCCAGTACCTCGACGAATTCATCGGTATCGACGCAGAACAGCAGAAAGCCATCGTTCAACAGTTTTATGAAAACCTGCTCAAGGAATTCTTTCCGCTGTTAAAACAGACAATTTTTCTTTCAGCCAGTTCGCTGGCGATGGTGCTCGTCATCCCGATTTTCGTAGCACTCATCCTTTATTACCGGGAGTTGCTGGTGAAATTCGTATTGAACGCCGTGCCTGAAAAGCAGATCATGGGTTTCAAAAAAACCATCACCGAGATGGGCTCCACCTATTTCAAATTTGCCAAAGGCATGGCTCTCGTATACCTCATCGTCGGCGTACTCAACAGCATCGGGTTTCTGGCGCTCGGCCTTCCGAATGCCGTGTATTTTGGCGTGCTGGCTTCGCTGCTCACATTTTTCCCCTACATCGGCATCATGATCGGCGGGCTGGCAGCGGTCATCGTAGCGTGGACGACATTTGACTCTGTTTGGTACCCGCTGGGCGTCGTGTTCATTTTGAGTTTTGTGCAATACCTCGAAGCCAACGTGATCTTCCCGCTGACGGTTGGTCACCAGTTGCGGATCAACCCGTTCGCCACCTTCATCGCTGTCATCATCGGCGGCATCATCTGGGGCGGGGCAGGCATGATTTTGTTCGTGCCTTTTGCTGCTATTTTGAAAATTCTGTCTGATCAGTTGGCAGAACTTCATCCGTTGGGGGTATTGCTTGGTGAAGGGGAAAAACAGGACAACACGCCGAAGTGGCAGTTTTGGAAATTCGGTAAACGTAAATCGTGAACTTTTCAACGCTCTCCCAACAGCTCGGCCAGTTTCACCTGCAGGGCCTTGCTGTGCAGGTTTTTTGCTAAAATCGTCCCGTTTTCATCAATCAGCAGATTGAAAGGAACGAAGGTGACATTGTAAGCCGCCGCCGCTTCTGACTCCCAGCCTTTCAGGTTAGACACATTCGGCCAGGTCATGTCATATTTCACGATGGCCTTTTTCCAGCGGTCGCCATTTGTATCCACGGAAACGCCGAAAATCTCAAAACCACGATCGTTGTAAGCGGCATACGCTTCCTTCAGGTCAGGTATTTGCCGGAGGCAGGGGCCGCACCATGACGCCCAAAAGTCAAGCAGGGTGACTTTGCCTTTCACCTCGTAAAGGCTGATTACCTGGCCGGCCGTATCAGCTTCTGCAATTTCAGGCGCTTTCACGCCGAGGGCTACTTTTTTATAGCGGGCCACTTTTTCCAGCATCACCTCGGTCATTTTCAGGTCCGGGTGAGCGGACTGGAAGTTGCTCACCAGTTTTTCCAGCCGGGCCACCTCGTCGTCGCCGGTCCAGCGGAGCATGGTTCCGTAGAGGGCGATGGAAGTTCCGATGTTTTCAGCGGTAAAATCAAGCAGTTCTTTGCGGTGGAGTTCGCTCGCCTCGACGTAGGCTTCGACCGCCTTGATTTCTTCCTGCGGATTGGCGCCTTCCTCCTCGGCGGCCGCCCGCATGGCTTCGTAAGTCGGGCGAATCAGCCGCTCGTTGGACGCCTGCCGGAACCGGTCATAAGCCAGCAGTTTTTCGCTGTCGGGCGATCCTTTGATTTCCACGGCGCCGTTGCTCTTGCCTTCCACGTTGAGTTCGATCCGTTCTTGTCCGGCGTCGATGGTCAGCATGACGTTTTGCCGGCCGGGAAAATCAACCCGGAACAAGTCAGCTCCGGCAAACGGGAACTCCAGCGTGTATTTGCCTTCTTTTGAAATGGGCGCTTTTGCAAGTGGCGTTTTTGCCTGGGTGACGGGATCGAAGAGCGAAAGGCTCACCTCGCCATTCTCGCCCGGGTTTTCAATCTGCCCGAAGATGATGTAAGTGGAGGATCCGCCTTGAGCGAAGAGTTTTGCCGAAGGCTGAAAAAATAATCCGGCAAGTGCAGCAAGCAGCAACAGGGTATTTTTTGACATGATATTTTGATTAAATTTTTCGAAAAGTCCGCTTTTACGGTGCTTTCAAACATCGTGAAGGAGACAATGTTCAACATACGTATCCCGGCTGCTAAAACCCCGCATCAATTTCCGACTCCAACTCCCAGTTGGCCCGGAGTTCTTCAAGGATTTTGCGTTGCACCGGCTCCGGCTGGCGGTGCAGGTCGTAGTTGCCGGTCGTCCAGCGGCCGTTTCGGTCGAGGTCTTCGATCAATTCGAGGGTGTAGGTACCGGGCGGGAAGAAATTCAGCGTCGTTTGAAAACCGTCCGTGCCGCTCACCGGGTACGTTCGCAGCGGGGCATCGCTTTTGTCCAGCAGCCGGATGACGTAGGCCATGGTCGAGTCGAGATTTTTCACCTTCAGCGTCAGCGTCCCGAAATCTTTGGCTGCTCCCGCAGTGAGTTTCCGGGAAGTCGAGTCGGCGTTCACCAGCCCAAACAGGTCGGTGACAGCGCCCGGCAGCACCCTAATCTCGTACGACTTTCCGTCCTTCCAGGGGAAGTTGATCAGCAGTTTTCGTCTTTCAACAGCATCAATCTGCAAATTGGGCTGCACCTCCGTGCCGGTGGTGTCCTCCAGCACTTTGATGCCGCCGGCATCGAACGCAACGAGTGGGTGGTTGAATACCACGGGGAAGGGCGTTCCCGGCGGCTGTTTTACAGGCGGCCCGCCCGCCGGGGCAGCGGCTTTCAGTGTAGCCGTGGCGAGGAAACTTTCTTTCAAACCGGTGCGAACGGCCACCGTGTCGGTGATCGTATCCCGCTGCACGTAAACGTTCCAGGGGTCATCTGTTTCCACATTGTACCAGAGCCGTATGGTGTCTTTTTCCGTTTCAAAAAAAACGGTTTGCCCCACGCTGTCGAACGTCACCCGGGCGTCGAAGGGGTCCCGGTTGAAGGTCAGTTTGACCAGCCCATAAGTGTTCACGTCTTTGCTTCGCAAAAACAGCGGTTTTTGTTCTTCGAAAAGCCGCATGACCAGCCCTTTGGGCGACAGCGGTTTAGGTGAAACGACCGAGTCAGCCGCCACTGCCAAAGTGTCGGAAACGATGGAGTCCTGCGCCATTGAGTCCACGGCCACGGAATCCAGTGCCAGGGAATCAACGGCCAGCGAGTCGGGAACATCCGGAACTTCACCACTCACGATGAGGGCGCTGTCGAGAAAGGCGATTTTTTCGGCATCGCTGTCGAAGCGGTAGTTCAGGTTCTGATCGAGCAGGGCGAAGGCTTTGAATTTGCCGGATTTCACGTTGCTCACTTTGAAGGCGCCCTCCTTGTCCGTTTTGGCAAAATAAAACGGCCGGTCTTTCCGAACCACCGAATCCGCCAGGTTTTCGTAGAGCATAAACAGCACATTTTCAACGGGTTTTGCAGTGTACGCATCCACAACTTTCCCTTCCACGGTCAGCGAGTCGATGTAGTCGCCGGTGGAAAAAACGAATACAATGGGCGCCACGTTACCCTCGGTGAGATCACGGATGGCTTCGCCAAAATTGATGACGTAGGTAGCGCTGTCCCGCAGCACTTCCCGCTCGTCGAAGAGCACCTGGATAGTTTTTTTCTTCCGGACGATCTGGGGGCGGTGCTCCAGCGGCGGAGAGATGACGACCTGATTGAAGGCGTCCTTCAGTTCCACCCATTCGTTGAAGGCGAGCACGATATCCTGTTTTTGAAAACGGGTTTGAAAATTCCGGGTTGAGGCCAAGCTGTCCAACTTGGGCGGCGTTTGATCACGGGGGCCACCTTCGGGTGGGATAGGATTAGCGCAGCTGACCAGCAGGCAGCCGAAGGCGAAAAGCAGGGCGTATGTTGTTTGTATTTTCAAAATAAAGAAGTTCAAAGTCACACACGAAAACCTCTAAACTTTCAAAAGCCTTCAGTGATTTCCGTTTTTGCTTTTACTTAACCTGGATTAAACCTCCACTTCCAGCTCATCCAGAATTTCATCCAGTTCATCAAAGGATTTAAACCCGACTTTTTCCTCTTCGCCGCCGGTGAGGTTCAGGCCGTGTGGATTGATTTGGGTTAAAATTTCATCCAGATTCTCCGGTGAGAAATCCATGGCGAGGATCACCTGGTATTTTTCGCACAGCGCCCGCAGCGTGTCCACGGAAAACGGCCGTCCGGCTTTCACGTCGTCCCAATTGATGCCGGTTTTTTCAAAATTCAATAAAAAATAATCGCAGCAGGCGGCGTACTGGGCGAGGTGATTGGCCAGGTCGCTTTCCGAGGCATTTTTTTCAAAAATCACCTCCTTGATAACGGTCAGCCCTTCGAGTTTCAAAACTTCCTCCACCGGTGTGAACATGCCCACCTGCACGGCGTCGAACCAGAGGTATTCGTTCAGTTCCCGGATTTCCGCTGCTTCCGGAAAACCGAATTCGCCCACGATTTTCACCCCATCCACCCACTCGACGAAAGCTTTGGCGGCAGCTGGTGCGACGGCGTTTTCTGTTCCCTGTCCCATCGGAATTCCGAGCCACTCGACTTCCCGTGCGGCGAAGTAGCGGGCATCAGTGAGGTTGGCGACGGCGCCGGCTTTTACTTTTGTTTTAAGCATTTTTTATTGGCATTTAGCTATTGGCCGTTTGGGATTGGTTTCTTTTACACAGTTTTTTTGGCCTGCGTTCAACATTCGATTTATCTTGGGGAGCGCAAAATTACACTTCCATTTCAACATGAAAGAAACATCCTATTTCGAACGGGTTTACGACGTCGTCCGCCAGGTGCCATACGGCCGGGTGACGACCTACGGCGCCATCGCCGATTACCTCGCCCTCGGCTCGGCGAGGATGGTGGGCTGGGCGTTGAACCACAGCTTCAGCACCGATGGAGTTCCTGCTCACCGGGTGGTGAACCGCAAGGGTGAACTGAGTGGCCGAAACCACTTCCCAACACCCGTCATGATGCAGCAATTACTTGAAAATGAAGGCATTGAAGTCGCCAACGACCGGGTGGTGAATTTTGAAAAACACTTTTGGAGCCCCACGGAATT
The DNA here is from genome assembly GCA_030147525.1 of Bacteroidota bacterium. GTDB lineage: Bacteria > Bacteroidota > Bacteroidia > Chitinophagales > Saprospiraceae > UBA6168. The sequence goes on along the minus strand of JASBVF010000040.1, from coordinate 79,662 downwards.
GGATTGAAAAGTGGATGGGTTTAAAGGTTTAAATTGGGCCAGAATCTTTCCGAAAAACTTTCAAAAAAAGCCCCGCCAGACTACCGGCGGGGCTTTTTTTAAAAAATTAAACTGTTAAACCCATCCACTTTTCAACCCTCCACCATCACTTCGTCGTCTTCAGCGACTTGTAATATTCCTCCACCAAATTCTTGTAGTAAGGCTTCAGCGACGGATTCACCGTTTTGAATTGCTCGATCTCGGCTTCCCGTTTTTTGATGTATTCTTCGAGCGAAGGCGGCATTTTGCGCTCCTTCTCGGCGGCGGATTCCGACTTGCGTTTGTTGTCGTACTCCCGCTGCTGTTCGGCCCGTTCGTGTTCGAGGAGGCGGGTCAGGATGTCCTGCTGGCGCTTGAGCATCTCGTTGGTGAGGCGCTTGTTGACCAACTCGGTTTCGATCTTGTCCATCTGATCCATGATCTCCTGTAATTCCTTGCTGCCCTGGCCCTGTTCCTGCAATTTTTTCTGTTTTTCGGCCAAAGCCTTGCGAAGCGCTGCCTGGCGGGCTGCCATTTGGGCAAATTCTTTGGCGGATGGGCTGTCGCCACCCTGTTCGCCGCCCTGACCTTTGCCCTGCTTCATTTTTTGCATGCCCTCGTTCAGCTCTTTTTGCCCTTCGGAAATTTTGTCCTTTGGCGCTTTTCCGTCACCACCGCCACTGCCGCCGGGGTTACTGCACATCTGGCTGCCGGGCATCATGCCTGACATTTGCATCTGCATCTGCTGCATGACTTCGCTGAGCATGAGGGCGAGGTCGTTCAGGTTTTTCATCGCCCGCTGCTGCTGCTCGCCGGCCTGCGGTTTCTGGCGCTCCTCGAGGTTGGTGAGGCTTTTGCGCATGTTGTCCTTGATGTCGGCGACTTTTTCGGTGATGAAACTTTCCATCTGGATCACCCGCTTGGCGAGGGCGTAGAGGCTGTCTTCCACCACTTTGAAGTCGTCCTGAATTTTTTTCTGCTCCTGCGTCAGCGTGACATAGCGGGGGGTGTTGATGTCCACCGGAGTGAACTGATTCATCACATCCTCCTGCCCGAACGACAGCGTGACGATATTTTCCAATAGCTGGCGCAACGCTTTCAGGTCCATCTCCATCTGCTCCATCTGCTGGCCCTGCATCTGCATGGACATGTTGTTGGCCATATCCTTCATCTTTTTGGCAGCACTTTTTTGCTTGCGGCTGGCCTTCTGGTTTTGCTGCTGCTGAAGGTTCTGCTGGCTGTCTTTCATGTCTTCTTTGACGTCCTTGCGCTCTTCTTTCTGGTCGTCAAAGTCTTTTTTATTCTGCATCTGCTCGTTCTTCTTCTCCAGGTCCTCTATTTTCTTTTCGATCTCTTCGAATTTCTTCTTGGCTTCCTCCTGCTTTTTCTGGAGTTCCTCCTGTTGCTGCTTTTGCTCCTGAGCGGATTGATCCTTGCTTTCCTGATCCTGTTTTTCGGTCTCTTCGCTCAGTTTTTCCTGCTCTTCGGCCAGCTTTTCCAGTTTGTCAATTGTCTGCTGCATTTCGAATTCAAATTCGAGTTGTTTGTACAGTTCCATCAGGCGGTCGAGGTCTTTTTCCTTTTGCTCCTGGTTGTTCTGCATTTCCTGCATCATTTCCAGCGCCTGATCTTTCTGCATTTCCTGCAGGAGTTGCTCTATTTTTTCCATCAACTCTTTCATCTCATCACTCATCGTCTCCTCCATCAGCTTTTCGAGTTGCTCCTGTTTTTCCTGCATCTGCTCGTCAGGCTGGGTGAATTCCTCCTGGTTTTTCATATTTTCTTCAAAAGCTTTCCGGGCCTCGTCCATCTGCTTTTGCAGTTCTTTCTGGCGGTCGAGCAGTTTTTCCAGTTCCTTACGAGTCTGCCAGTCCATATCTTTTTGCTGTAAAACTTTATCCCGCAGCTTCTTCATCTCGTCCTGAATCTTCTTGCTCTCCTTCATCGCCTTCTCCAGCTTGTCCTTGATCTGCTCACTGTTTTCCTCCTGCATTTTTTCAAACTCCTCCACCGTCGGCATCGAGTAAACCATCAGCGTTGTGCGGGCAGATTTGCTGCCGTTCACGCCGTCGTTGTCGAATACCTCGAAATAGTAAGTTACTTCGTCGCCCGGTTTCAGGGCTAATTCGGCAACGTCGAAGATGTGGCTGTACTGGATATTTTTACCATCGGGCTTCTGCAATTTCAGTGTTTTCAGCTCGCCGTCACGGCCGTCCCGCTTGAGGCGGTAGTTAAACGAGAGGCTGAGCAAACCGTAATCGTCAGAAGCCTCCCCAACAAAATAGAGCAGTTTGGTATTCGTGCTGTCCACAAATTTTTCAGCCTTGATGACCGGATACAAATCAGGAATGACGGTGATCGAATACGTCACCGAATCGGCATTTGGCAGCGCTTCGTTGGAAATGTACAGCCGGTACATTTCATCCCGCATCGCCTTCTTTTTGTAAGTAAAAAGATCGTCTGAAAAGCGCTTCGTCTCCACCGTTTCAGGTGCATCCGCAAAACGGATGGCAATTTTACCTGTATTTTCAGCATTAAAAACCCAGTCGATATTCGTTCCCACCGGCACGACCATGTCGCCGATGCTTTTCAGCGATTCATCGTTGCGGCCGATGTAGGCGGGGTAATCGAGTTTTACTTCAAAACCGGTGATGTTGGGCTTTTTCAAAACCTCCAGCGTGTAGTCCCTCGACTCGATGCCGCTGGAAAAAAGTTTAAACTCGGTATCCTTCGCCACGTTGCTGAAGCGGTAAGTGAAGGTCTGGTTGTCCTCCTTCGTCAGGCGGTACTGGATATTATCAACATTGATGAAAACTTCGTTCGGCAGGGCGTCTCCGTCCACTTTCACCGTCAGCGGATACTCGCCGTACTGCACCACTTCCAGGTTTTCCTCGTCCACGATGAAATGGAAGGGCGCCGGTTTTTCAAATTCCTTGTTGTATTTCAGCAAACGAGCCGTACTGTCCGTGATGAGGCTGGGCGCTGCAAACAGCAGCACAATCAGCAGGAGCAGCGGCGGCAGGGCATATTTTAAATATTTGCGGTTCTGCGTGAGGTCGATGGCCCGCTGGAAGGGTACCGGTTTCACTTCCTCCGACTTCTGGTTGATGCTCGCCAGGATCAGCTCACGGCTCGTCGCACTATCGGCTTGCGATTTTAACTGCAAGATATTCAGCAGCTTATCTTTCACATCAGGGAAATGGTCGCCAATGATCCGGGCTGCCTGTTCGTGAGAAATCACACTTCCCAATCGGAAATAATGCAGCAGCGGCAAGGCCACCCAAACGATCAGCGCCACCGCCGAAATGCCGACGAAGGAGAAAAACAGCGCCTCCCGGACGGCCGGTTTAAAGAAAAAATTGTACTCCAGGAAGTTCAACCCAAGGAACAACACCAGCATCAACGCCAGGCTGTACAGACCGCCCCGGATGAGTTGGTTGACATAAAACTTGCGAATAAACTGGTCGAGTTTTTCAATGAGTAACTGATAATTATCCTTGTAAGACATGGGCCACATTTTTTAAGTAGGCGGGTAGGCAAGTAGGCAGTAAGCAAGTATCCTGAAAATTCTCGCCTGCCCGGTTAACCTTCTACCCGTTAGCAAATTTCTCTCCACATGAGGGAGTTATTGACTGTTTGAGTTTTTGAGTTAATGAGTTAGTTGCTCAAAACTGTCCAAAACTAAACGAAAAAAGACTTTTCTCAAACGCACGAGCCCCCGGCTTAGTTGCGGAAATGTTAAATTTGACAAAACGTCTGCCACTGCACAGTGTCAGCCCGGCCTAAAAGCAATCGTTCCTCACAATTCCTGACTTTCTAAACACCACCACTTTCTTACCTTTGCGCCCATGCCCAGAATCATGGCCATAGACTACGGCACCAAACGCACCGGCATTGCCACCACCGACCCGCTGCAGATCATCGCTTCGGGCCTCACAACCATTCCGACGGGAGAGGTGTTTGAGTTCCTGAAAAATTACCTTCAGGAGGAGGAAGTGGAAAAAATCGTTGTCGGCGAGCCGCTCCACCCCGACGGGAATCCGGCACAGATCGCCCACCTCGTCGTGGGTTTCGTCCGGAATTTGCGAAAGCAATTCCCTGACATCGAGGTGGTTACGCACGACGAGCGCTTCACTTCGGTGGACGCCAAGCAGATTATTCTGCAAAGCGGCATCGGTCAGAAAAAACGCCGGGACAAGTCATTGGTTGATAAAGTCAGCGCCGCCCTGATCCTGGAGGATTATTTAAAAAGTATTGGAAAATTTTAGTTGGTGACTTGTGATTGGTGACTGGTGATTAGAGCCGGCACCAATCACGAATCACCAATCACGAGTCACCAAAATGATTTTACCCATCTACGCATACGGCCAGCCCGTACTGAAAAAAGTGGCCGAAGACATCACGCCGGACTATCCCGGCCTGCAGGAGTTGATCGAAAACATGTGGGAAACCATGCACCATGCGGAAGGCGTCGGCCTGGCTGCCCCGCAGATTGGCCTGGGCATCCGCCTCTTCGTCGTCGATACCCATCCGAAAGAGGACGAAGAAAAAAAGGAGAAAAAGGAAGAACCGAAGGAGCCACCCATCCGAAAAGTTTTCATCAATGCCTACAAAATCGAGGAAAACGGTACGCCGTGGACCTTCGAGGAAGGCTGCCTCAGCATCCCCGACATCCGGGGCGACGTGGACCGACCCGAGCAAATCCGCCTGCGCTACCTCGATGAAAATTTCGTGGAACACGAGGAAACTTTCAACGGCCTCAACGCCCGGGTCGTGCAGCACGAGTACGACCACATCGAAGGCGTCCTGTTCACCGAATTGTTGAAGCCCATCAAAAAACAACTCATCAAACGCAAACTCGACAAAATCCGCAAAGGCGAGGTGAAGGCGGATTACCGGATGAAATTTGCGGTGAGGAGGTGATTTTTGTTTGAGGAGTTTGATTTGTTTGATGGGTTTGAATTGCTATGCCAGACTTTCGCACCAAACTTCCCCCCTTCCAAAGTCCCTTGCGCCTGGCGCACAGCGACCACACGCTTTGCGTGGGTTCCTGCTTTGCGGAACACATCGGCGGGCGGCTGCGGAAGCTGAAATTTCCGGCGCTGGTCAATCCTTTCGGCATCGTTTACAATCCCGTTTCGGTGGGGCAGGTTTTTGAAAAACTGTTGTCCGGCGAGCCGTTCCGGGAGGAGGATTTGTTTGAAAACCTGGGCCTCTGGCACAGTTTCGCCCACCACGGCCGCTTTTCCTATCCTGAAAAAACGGAGGCGCTCGAAGGCGTCAACCGCTCGCTGGCCGAGGCCGGGGCTTTTTTGGCGAAAGCCAACCGCCTCATCGTAACGCTTGGCACGTCCAATGTTTTTGTTTTTAAAAAAAACGGTGAAATCGTGGCGAACTGCCACAAGGTGCCGGGACACGAGTTCGAACGCCGCCGCCTGACCATCGCTGAAATTGTGCAGGCGCTGGCGCCTGTTTTTGAAAAACTGTGGGAGCAAACGCCCAGCCTCGAAATCATCGCCACCGTCAGCCCCGTGCGGCACCTGCGGGACGGGCTGATCGAAAACCAGCGCAGCAAGGCCACCCTGTTGCTGGCGCTGGAGGAAATCTGCCGCCGCCTGCCCTTCGTCCACTACTTCCCCGCCTACGAAATCCTGCTTGACGACCTGCGGGACTACCGCTTCTACGAGGCGGACATGGCGCACCCCAACCCGGTGGCCGTCGATTACGTCTGGCAATACTTCGAAGAGGCATTTTTTGATGAAAAAACCAGGACGCTCTGCCGCCGTATCGAGCGAATCGCAGCAGCGGCGGCACACCGGCCATTTCACCCGCAATCGGTTGAATATCAAAATTTTATCAAAAAAACGATGGAGGAAATGGAGCGGCTGGAGCGGGAGTTTCCGGGGTTGGATTTTGGGGAGGAGCAGAAGGTTTTTACTTAATTTTCACTCTTGTCAATGCCTAGTTGTTCAAGTCTTCTAAAGCCAGAAATAAAAACTTACCCCTGCATTTTTCTAATAAAAACAACACTTGCTGAAACTGTGGTACCTTTGAATGTAAGGTCTAATTCCGGGATTTAACGATGGCCGCTGGAAGACTTGAGGCGACCAATTCATGCCCTTTAATTTTACACAGGATGAAAAAATTATTGCTTCATTCATATCTTGTCGTATTCTCCTTTTTTATTACATCCAGCCTTTTGGCACAGTTTGAAGTTTTACAAACTCCAGGCAAGTCAGTTGCAAATATTTGTTGCTTTGACGAATTCTGTGTTTTCCTGGACGCCGGTGGTTCTTTTTTTAAATCTTACGATTTAGGAGAAACTTATGTCATGTTAACGGCCCCTGCTCCAATTGGCATGTATGATATGGTTTGCATTGATTCCAGTATTTATTTCATTGCTGCCTCCTCCTCGCCAGTTTCACCAACGGCCAATATTTTTAAAACTATTGACGGTGGTCAAACCTGGACCACACTTCTTGATACTATCGCTACTTTTTGGGCATTTGATATGGCGAATGAACAAAAAGGGATATTGGTTGGTGGAATAACGGGTAATATTTTACAAACCAACGATGGGTGGGAAACGACTACCTTGCAATTTTCTGGTCCGCCCAGTGTTTATTATGTAGCAGTTCACTTTCTTGATGTCAATACCATATTTCGAGGGCGAATAGGAGGTATAAGCAGATCGGTGGATGGAGGTGAGACTTGGTCTAATGCTTATGGCTTTAACCAGATTCCATCCGATATTTATCATTTTTCAGATAGTTTGTTGTTTGTCGCTGGAAATTATAATTCAAGTAAAAGTCAAATCATCAGATCCATAGATAAGGGAGTCACTTGGGTAAAAGTATATGAAGACTGGAATGATAAGCTTTATGATATTCTGTTTATTTCCGAAAACGAAGGGTATGTTTGCGGGTACAATATCATTAAGAAACAAGGTGTATTACTCTATACTTACGACGGTGGTGATACCTGGAATAAGTTATGGCATGAACAGGATAAGAGACTTGGAGCCATCGAACAAGCCAACGACAGCATCCTCCTCATCGGCGGAGAGGACGGCCTGTTACTGCGCTTCAACCGCAATCAGCCACTCACCGGCAGCCGTGATGTTTTTCAGGAAAACAATCCAATAGAAGTGTACCCCAATCCTGCCGCCTCGGTGTTGAATATCAGCATTTCAACAAAAATGGGTGTCGCAATCCCGGCACAGCTCACTGTCCGTAACTTGCTGGGACAGAGCTGCTACCTGGAAAATATTACCCTGGGGAATACAGGAACCGGCCTTGAAATCGACGTCTCCGCCTGGCCACCTGGTCTTTACCTTCTCACCCTCGCATCCGGCGGCCAGCATTGGACGGAGAAAATTGTTGTTCATTAAAAAGTAAATAATTTGTTTGAGGGTTTGAGGGTTATCATAAAAAAACGGGCCTGCCAGTCCCCTGGCAAGCCCGTTTCATTTTTTCAAAAAACAATTATGCCAGGATCTCCTCCCGGATCTTGTTCAGCGCCGAACCGGCACGAACCCATCCGATCTGGGCCTGGTTGTAAGTATGTTTCACTTCGAAGCGCTCCTCCGAGCCGTCGGCGTGGTGCAGCACGACGGTCATGTTTTTGCCGGGCGCCATTTCATCGAAACCTAAAATGTCGATCGTGTCGTCCTGGCGGACTTTTTCGTAGTCGGCCGGGTTAGCGAACGTGTAGGCCAGCATGCCCTGTTTTTTCAGGTTCGTTTCGTGGATGCGGGCGAAGGATTTCACAATCACCGCCTTCACGCCGAGGTGGCGTGGCTCCATCGCAGCGTGTTCCCGGCTGGAGCCTTCGCCGTAGTTTTCCTCGCCGAAAACCACCGTGCTGATGCCGGCAGCCTTGTATTTGCGGGCAGAATCGGGCACGGCCATGAATTCGGGAGAGGCAGCGTTGGCGGCGTAGTTAGCCACTTTGTTCGCCTCGTCGTTGAAGTAGTTGATGGCGCCGATGAAACAGTTGTTGGAAATATTTTCCAGGTGGCCACGGTACACCAGCCACGGGCCGGCCATCGAGATGTGGTCGGTGGTACACTTGCCTTTGGCTTTGATCAAAAGGCGCATGCCTGTCAACTGCGACTGCGTGATCGGCTTGAACGGCGTGAGCAATTGCAGGCGCTCGGAATTCGGATCCACGACGACCTGCACTTTACTGCCGTCTTCGGCGGGCGCCTGGTAGCCGGCGTCCTCCACATCGAAGCCTTTCGGTGGCAGTTCCACGCCGGTGGGCGGATCGAGTTTTACTTTTTCACCATTTTCATTCACCAGCGAATCAGTCAGCGGGTTGAACGTGAGGTCGCCGGCAATGGCCATGGCCGTCACGATCTCCGGGCTGGCGACGAAACCGTGTGTGTGCGGGTTGCCGTCGTTGCGCTTGCTGAAGTTCCGGTTGAAGGAAGTGATGATGGAGTTTTTGCGGCCGGCTTTGATGTCTTCCGGCGCATTGTGCCGTGCCCACTGGCCGATGCAGGGGCCGCAGGCGTTGGACAGTACGACGCCGCCCATTTTTTCAAAAGCCTCCAACTGGCCGTCTCTTTCCACGGTGAAGCGGATTTGCTCGGAGCCGGGCGTCACGGTGAATTCAGATTTCACTTTCAGATTTTTAGCCACAGCCTGGTTGGCCAGCGAGGCGGCACGGTCGAGGTCTTCGTAGCTGGAGTTGGTGCAGGAGCCGATGAGGCCAACTTCGAGTTTTTGCGGGTAGCCGTTTTCTTTCACTGCCTCCGCAAATTTTGAAATGGGCCAAGCCAGGTCCGGCGTGTACGGGCCGTTCACGTGCGGCTCCAGCGTCGAGAGGTCGATTTCAATGACCCGGTCGAAGTATTTTTCCGGGTTGGCGTAGCACTCGGCGTCGCCGGTGAGGTGCTCCGCAATCTGGTCGGCGAGGTTGGCAACGTCCGTGCGGCCGGTGGCACGCAGGTAGCGGCTCATTGCCTCGTCGTAGCCGAAGGTGGAGGTCGTGGCGCCGATTTCAGCGCCCATGTTGCAGATGGTGCCTTTGCCGGTACAGGACAGCGAGCGTGCACCTTCGCCGAAATACTCGACGATAGCGCCGGTGCCACCTTTTACGGTGAGGATGCCGGCCACTTTCAGGATCACGTCCTTCGAGGAAGTCCAGCCGCTCATTTTGCCGGTCAGTTTCACGCCGATTACCTTCGGCATTTTCAATTCCCAGGGCATGCCTGCCATCACGTCCACCGCATCCGCTCCGCCGACGCCGATAGCGACCATGCCGAGACCACCTGCGTTGGGCGTATGGCTATCGGTACCGATCATCATGCCGCAAGGGAAAGCGTAATTTTCCAGGACGATCTGGTGGATGATTCCGGCGCCGGGCTTCCAGAAGCCGATGCCGTATTTGTCAGAAATGGAGGCGAGGAAATCGTACACTTCCTTGTTTGTGTCCACAGCGCTTTTCAGGTCTTCTTCAGCGCCGTCTTTGGCCAGGATGAGGTGATCGCAATGCACCGTCGAGGGCACAGCCGTTGATTTGCGGCCGCACATGTCGAACTGGAGCAGTGCCATTTGCGCTGTTGCGTCCTGCATGGCTACCCTGTCAGGGGCAAAGAATACGTAGTCTTCACCCCGCTTGTATTCCTGCAGCGGCGATTCTTCGTGAAGGTGCGTGTAGAGGATTTTTTCTGTGAGCGTCATCGGACGGCCCAGCATTTTGCGGGCTGCTTCCACTTTGCCGGGAAGCTCACCATAGACTTTTTTTATGAGATCGAGGTCGAATACCATGTGAGACGAGGTTTTATTTTGGTGAAATAATTATTTTAAATGTTTTGGAAGGCGGTTTTCAAGGCCTGCAAAGGTAAGCGTTTTCACCGCTTTTCCTAAACGGTTTTCATTGTTAAAAAAGCTTGAGACGGAATATTGTTTTGGTTGATTTAACATCGACTGTACCATCAGAATTTTTTTAAAATAAAAAACCATGTAGCGGAATCTTTCACAGCAAGGCGCCGGTTCGCCAAAGTACGTTCCGGTTTGAAAAGTTGTTTTCCTCAAAAAACCATTCGCCAAAAACGACGAGTAAATTGATTTTGATTAAAAAAATCTTGCGAAATTTCGCTGAAAGCCCCCTACCTTTGTGCTTATGAGTCAAAAAACGGCCAACGAGCGAATAATTTTCGGACTGAAACTCAAGCAACTGCGGCAGGAGCGCAATCTGAACTTCGCCGACTTTGCGAAACAGACCGGCATGTCCGTCTCTTACCTGAACGAAATTGAGAAGGGAAAAAAATTTCCGAAGGAAGACAAAATCGAACTGCTCGCCCAGGCGCTCGGCGTGAACGTAGCCGAATTGACGTCACTGGAATTGGGTAAAAACCTGATGCCGGTGGCCGAACTGCTCAGCTCCAATTTCCTCAACGAACTGCCGCTCGACCTTTTCGACATCGAACTTTCGAAGGTGGTGGAGATCATCGCCAATGCGCCGGCAAAGGTCGGAGCGTTCATTTCCACGCTGGTCGAATTGTCCCGAAACTATGCGCTGGCGGAGGAAAATTTTTACTTCGGCGCCCTGCGGTCCTATCTCGAGCTGCACAATAATTATTTCGAAGACATCGAGCAGGAAGCGGCCGCTTTCGCCGAAAAAAACAAACTGCCCTACGAGGGTTTCGTACCTGTAGAGCAACTCGCCCGCCTGCTCGAAAAACGATTCAACTATACCATCGTCGATAATGGACTGGCCGCTTACCCCGAACTGGCCGACATCCGTTCTGTTTTTATCCCAAAATCAAAAAAACTGCTGCTGAACAGCAGGCTGACCGACATGCAGAAGGCATTTCAGTTTGGTAAAGAGTTGGGATTCAATTATTTAAACCTGAAGGAACGGGCGAACACGGCTTCATTGCTGCGGGTCAACTCATTCGAAGAGGTGCTCAGCCACTTCAAGGCGGGCTACTTTTCCGCTGCGTTGCTGCTTAACCGGGAATCATTCATCCGGGATATGGAAGCGTTTTTCAGGCAGCCCCGCTGGGATGGCGAGTTCATCCTGAACCTGATGCGCAAGTACCAGGCTTCGCCGGAAATGTTGCTACAGCGCATGACCAATGTATTGCCAAAATACTTCGGGCTGGAAAAGTTGTTCCTGCTTCGTTTCATCCAAACACCTGCCAACGGCAGCTTTAAAATCGACAAAGAGCTGCACCTCAACCGCCGCCACGAGCCCCACGCCAACGCCCTCAACGAACATTACTGTCGTCGCTGGCTGTCCGTTTCCCTGCTTGCCGACCTGACACACATGCAGCAATCAGGTCGCTACACAGGAGCGCTGGTCGGGGCGCAGCGCTCTATCTACCTCGACTCGAAGGACGAGTACCTGTGTTTTACCATCGCCCGCCCCGCCTACCCTTCGCCGGAAAAAAACGTGAGCGTCACGATTGGTGTGCTGGTGGATGAGGTTCTGCGCAAACGGATTAAATTTCTGGATGACCCGGCCATTTCAACCAGAGAAGTTCATACGACGTGCGAGCGGTGCCCGATTATGGATTGCCAGGAACGGGCTGCCATGCCTTTGGTCGTGGAGGCGAAGGAGCGAAGGAAACGGGTGCAGCGGGTGTTGCGGGAGTTGGAGTGACTTCACCCAGTAACCATCCTCATAAAATCCTCCGCCACCAACATCGTCTCCCCCTCAAAATGCAAACCCGGCTTGAGCCGCTGCCGGTGAATTTCCAGCACTTCCCCGTCTTTTTGTAAAAATTTGTACACCGTGCGCATCACTTTGAAATAGCGGCCCACGTCGTTCACCTTCGGCACGTCCATGCTGCCGAGCAGTTGCAGCAGCCTCCGGAAACTTTCAAAATCGTAGGGAGCATACAACTCCGGGTAGCGGAAGGCAAGGTAGAGCGACACCATCTGGTAGTTGTCGTCGTGGAAGTGGCTGTTTTCGACGGAGCGGGGATGAGTTTCCTTGTACTCCCGCAGCAGTTCGTCGCAGTGAAAAACGAAGCGGTCGATGCGGCCGTCCACCTCCTTGTTTTCATTGAAAAGATCCTGAAACATGTAGCGCACGAACTCGCTGTTCAGGCCAATGAATTTGAGCATCATATCCTTCGGCTCGTAGTTTTCCCGTTTCCAGAGGCGGCGGGTACGGGAGTTTTGCAGGCTGCGGTCGTACATGCTGCGGAAATCGAGGGCTTCGATGTCCCAGTTTTCCTGAAAAACTTTCTGGGACTCCCACTTTGGGTAAGGATCGTGCCTCGTGTTGGATTTCAGAAAAGATTTGTAAGTCTGAATGGTATCGTTGAGTTTTTGCAGATTCATGTGCGGTGGTCTGATCTATTGCCGCCGGGCAGTGATGTTTTTTGTTTCAAAATGAAAGCAAAGTTACACATCGGCAACAATGCAATACTTTCACGTGAAAATCATTAAAATCTTCCGGGCGAATGTACATATTTGCACGAAGAGCCGTTTTGATGAAAAAAATGAACAGGCTGAAAAATTTACCGCAAACGAACGAACGAGTAACAAACAAAGCTGTTTCGATCCGAATACTACACCCAAATAACTAACCGACAATTCATTTAGCGTCATGAAAATCATCCAAATAACAGACCTGCACATATCACAGGAGGCCACGAACACTTTCGGGGTCGATGTCCGGCAAAACTTTCTGGGCATCCTGAAGGCGATCAGGTCTTCAGCTCCGGATTTTATCGTACTTTCCGGCGATCTGTGTTTTGACAAGGCTGATCCGCAAACCTACCGCTGGATAAAATCGCATCTCGATTTTTTAAAAATACCCTACGCTGTGATCGGTGGTAACCACGATAATTCCAAAATGATTGCCGGCATTTTCGAAACGGAACACCTGCTCGTAGGTGAAGAATTGTATTACAAGCGGATGCTGGGCAGCCACTGTCTGTTGTTTCTGGAAACTTCTGCCGGCACCGTTTCTGACGGCCAGCTCAACTGGATCGAACGGGAGTTGAAGCACCTCGAAAAAGATACCGTTATTTTTATGCACCATCCGCCCCTTCCCGGTGGCGTTCCGCACATGGACAAAAACTATGCACTGCAAAACATGGAAGATGTGCAATGGGTATTTTTCAGCTTCCCACATCATCTTTCGGTTTTTTGCGGACATTACCACGTGGAAAAAACTTTATCCAAACGAAATCTGACTGTGCACATCACACCTTCCACTTACTTTCAAATCGACTGGCGCCAGGAGGCTTTCAAGGTAGATCACCTGCGCCCTGCCCTGCGTGAAATCAACCTGCGCAAGGACGGTGTCGTGGATAGCACTGTCATTTACTTTGATGGAAATAAAATCTGAACCGGTTCAATTTTAAGTTCAAAAACAAATACCCCCGAATCAAACCTTTGGACTGTTTTGAGCCCCTGAACTTTGAACAAAAATGCTGCTTTCCTCCAAACTGCCCGGCGTGGGCACCACCATTTTCACCGTCATGTCAGCCCTGGCCAACGAACACGGGGCGATCAACCTCTCGCAGGGATTCCCCAACTTCGACTGCTCCGACCGGCTGAAAGCGCTGGTCGAAAAGTACATGCGACTGAGCTACAACCAATACGCCCCCATGCCCGGAGTACCTGCGCTGCGCAACCGCATTGCCGAAAAAGTCAAAAACCTCTACGGCCTGAACATCGATCCGGAGACGGAAGTCACCATTACGGCAGGCGCCACACAGGGACTCTACTGCGCGATCTCCGCCTTTATCCGGCCCGACGATGAGGTCATTTTGATCGAACCAGCTTACGACTGCTACCGCCCGGCCATCGAGGTAAATGGCGGAATTCCCGTCACTTACGAGCTTTCAGCCCCTGACTACCGGGTCGAGTGGCGTTTGCTGGAGCGCCTCATTACCTGGAAAACCCGCATGATCATCGTCAACACGCCACATAATCCGACCGGGAAAATTTTCAAAAAATCAGATTGGGAAGAGTTGAGACGTATTGCCGAAGATCGAGACATTCTGGTGCTGTGCGACGAAGCCTACGAACATCTCGTTTTCGACGGGAAGGAACATCTGAGCCTGCTGCGCTATCCTAAAATCTACGAGCGTGGTCTTTCCGTTTTTTCGTTTGGTAAAACACTGCACGCAACGGGCTGGAAACTAGGTTGCGTTGTCGGGCCACCTGACCTGACAAGGGAATTCCGGAAAGTGCACCAATTCAACGTATTCGCTGTGAACACACCGATGCAGCACGCAGCCGCTGCTTTTTTTGAAGACCCCAACGAGTACCTTGGTCTGAATGAGTTTTTTCAAAAAAAGCGTGACTTCCTGCTCTCGGCCATGGAGGGTTCCCGGTTCAGGCCGATCAAAAGCGAAGGGACCTATTTCCAGCTTTTCGATTACTCGGCGATCAGTGACGAACCTGACACGGAGTTTGCGAAGCGCATGACCACGGAGTTTGGGGTGGCGGCCATTCCGGTTTCCGTTTTCAACTCAAGCCACCATGACGACAAAGTCATCCGGCTTTGTTTTGCCAAAACGGAAGAAACCCTGGCCAGGGCAGGGGAACTTCTAAGAAAAATCTAATTGCCAGGTAAACACCAAACTTTTTTGTCAAAAATCGAAATTTCGTACTTTTAGCCCAACGACTTTGCCTGATGCAAAACTAACGGGCGCAAGGTAAAACTAAACCAACCAAGTACTATGACTGATCAACATCCGTGGCTACGCCACTACACCAAAGGTATACCTGCAAACATTGATGAAAATGCCTACCCTTCGATCGTTGCACTGCTGGACGAAACCTTCAAAAAGTTCGCCGGCAAGGCAGCCTTCTCCTGCATGGGTAAGCAAATGACATTTGCCGAAGTGGACCGGCTGTCCATCCAGTTTGGCGCATACCTTCACTCCAGAGGATTAGAACCAGGGGATAAAATCGCCCTGATGATGCCAAATCTTCTCCAATATCCCATTGCCATGTTCGGCTGCCTTCGGGCGGGATTGATCATCGTGAATACCAACCCGCTCTACACGCCCCGGGAAATGCGCCACCAGTTCACCGACGCAGGTGTGAAGGCAGTTGTGATTTGTGAAAATTTTGCTCACAACCTGCAGCAAATTCTTCCAGACACGCAAATCAAGACCATCATCGTTACCAGCATCGGCGAGCTGCTGGGTTTTCCAAAAGGTATGGTCGTCAACTTTGCCGTCCGGAAAATCAAACGGATGGTGCCTAAGTATGACCTGCCCAACACCGTTTCTTTCAAAGATGCATTGAGCCAGGGTAAAAAATTCAGCATCAAACCCTTCCAACCCAGCCCCGAGGATGTGATTTTGCTACAATATACCGGCGGAACTACCGGCGTTGCCAAAGGCGCCATGCTCACCAATCGCAACCTCGTTGCAAACATGATGCAAATCAGGGCCATCGGTGCGACAGCCTTCCGGGAAGGAGAGGAGATTGCTCTATCGCCGCTACCGCTGTACCATATTTTTGCTTTTTCAGTGAATTGTCTGGCTTTGTTCAGTCTGGGCGCCCTGACAATTCTGGTCGTAAATGCACGAGACCTGCCTTCCGTGATGAAGGAGTTTAAAAATTATAAAATCACCTGCATGACGGGTGTTAACACACTTTTCAATGCACTGCTCAACCAGCCCGATTTTGCGGGACTTGATTTCAGCTCCATGAAATTTGCTCTCGGCGGCGGCATGGCCGTGCAAAAAGCAGTTGCCGAAAAATGGCAAAAAGTTACCGGCAAACCACTCGTTGAAGGCTTTGGAATGACAGAGTCTTCACCAGTAGCCAGCGTGAATCCACTCGACGGCTCCGGTAAGCTTGGCTCCATCGGTATGCCTGTGCCTTCCACCGAAATGCGGATTGTAAATGAAGAAGGAGTTCCGGTACCGCAGGGTGAAATCGGTGAAATTCAAATCAAAGGCCCTCAGGTGATGAAAGGATACTACAACCGCCCTGAAGCTACTGCTCAAACTATCAAAGATGGTTGGCTTTGCACCGGCGACATCGGATTGATGCAGGAAGACGGCTACTTCCAGATCGTTGACCGCAAAAAAGATATGATTCTTGTTTCCGGGTTCAATGTGTACCCGAACGAAATTGAAGATGTTGTCGCTACCCACCCGAAGGTGCTGGAATGTGCAGCCATTGGTATTCCTGACGAGAAGTCAGGTGAGGTGGTAAAACTTTTCGTAGTAAAAAAGGAAAATTCGCTGACTGAAAAAGAAGTGATTGAGCATTGCAGACAAAGCCTGACCGGCTATAAAATCCCTAAAGCTGTTGAATTTCGTACGGAGCTGCCCAAAACGAATGTGGGCAAGATTTTACGAAGAAAGCTACGGGATGAGCAAGCGTGAAAATTTTGAATTTTACAGCAAATAAAAAAGCCTCTTCAGAAAAATTTCTGAGGAGGCTTTTGTTTTGTTGGCTCATAAGGATTCGAACCTTAACAGACAGAACCAAAATCTGTAGTGCTACCGTTACACCATGAGCCATTCCAATTTATGCTTTCTTCAAAAGCGACGCAAAGGTATAACGATTTTGATTTTTTAAAAAGTTCCGATTTGATTTTTTTTGATTTTGTGGTCAATTCTTTGGAAGAAAGGCCTCGACAACCGGAAAATACAAGTTTTTTCAACTTAAAATTTCATTGATCTCCTGTATGACGAGCGGCATGACGCTATCCATATTTTTGATCAAATCTTCAATTGGCGCAAAATCAGACTCCTCTTTTAAAATACGTTCTATTTCTTTATTGGCTGCTGTCAGCTCTTCATTGCCGACAAATGCAAGGGTAGATTTCATTTTATGGCTGACTTTTTTGAGCTCTTCCCAGTCTTTTTCCTGAAAAGTTGTCTTGATTTTTCCGAATTCCTCCGGTAACTCCTCCAGCAACATACCCAGCATGGTTTGGATCATTTCCTCATCCCCGTCGGCCATCAGCCGGAGGTATTCAAGATTTGTGTAAGTGGTTACGATTCTCATAGATTTTTAACTGCGCTTAATGTATTTAGCAATTTTGTGAAATAAATCTTCCGGCTCAAATGGTTTCAGCACAAAATCGTCCATACCATATTCCCTGAATTTTTCATCTTTTGAAATATGCGCATGGGCCGTCATAGCTAAAATAGGAATATTTGACTTTTCCGGAGGGAAATTCTCCCGGATGTAATGGGTAGCCTCATAACCATCCATCACTGGCATTTGGATATCCATCAAAACGAGATCAAAATCCTGTTTCTGAAGTATTTCTATGGCAATTTTTCCATTTTCGGCAATGGTCAGGTGTAAATTCCTCCAATTTCGTTCCAACGTTTTCCTGGCTACCAATTGATTCATTTTGTGATCTTCGACTAAAAGAAGCCTGAAAGATGCATCGGCAGGAATTGGCTCAACGTATTCATTATTGTTCACCGTAACCTCTTTCAACTTTTTGGCTGTTTCAAAAATGAGGTCAAAGAAAAACGAAGACCCCTTCCCCGCCACGCTCGATGCACCAATTTTTCCGCCCTGCAACTCCACAAGATTCTTGCAAATGGAAAGCCCCAGGCCCGTACCTTCAAACACCCTGTCCTTTTGTTGAATCCTGGTGAAGGTTTCAAAAACGGCATCTATTTTATCTTCCTGAATGCCGATCCCCGTATCTTCTACTATGAATTTCAACTGAACGCTGTCAATAATATCATGCAGCTTTTTTATGTACAACTTGACGTAGCCTTCGTCAGTAAATTTGATAGCATTGCCGACGAGGTTGTAGAGCACCTGATTGAGCCGGAGTTTATCCCCGCTGATGATTCGGGGCACATCCGGATCCATAATAATCTCGAGGTAAAGGTCCTTCTCCTGTGCCTTGTATTGCATGACATTGATCAGGTTGTTCAGTAATTCGTGCAGGTCGAAGGGCTGGTTTTCAAAAACAATTTTACCATTTTGAATGGCGCTGATTTCGAGGATGTCGTTGACGACCCCCAGCAGAATTTCAGAAGAACTTTTAATGGAGTCCACCAGGTTGCGCTGCTCCTCTTCCAGGTCCATTTGCAGCAAAATATTACTCATGCCGAAAATGGCATTCATTGGCGTTCGCATCTCATGACTGATACTGGCGACAAACTGCTCCTTCATTTTTGCACTCTGCCGGGCCAGGTCCCTTGCCTTGCGAAGTTTCTCCGCCTGCCTTTGCTCGGTTACATCTCTGAGAAGACAGTTGTAGCCCACGAGATCATCCGTGACGATGATATTCGCCGTGATCAAACACTCCCGAACCTCTCCTTTTTTGTGAGCAACACTGATTTCGTAGTCCTTTATCGATTTTTGATTTTTTAGCTTTAGCAAAAATTCATTCTTCCGCTCAGCAGGATAGTATAACTGGTGCGCATCGGATAGCTGCAAAAGCTCTTCCTGGCTGTAACCGAACAGCTCTGTTGTGGCCTGATTAAAATCAATAAACTTTCCGTCGAGTGTGCAGATAAACAACGCATCCTTCGACTGGGTGAAAATTTCCTGGTAACGCTCCCGGCTTTTAATCATCTCCTGCTCTGCCTGCTTTCTTTCTGTCACATCCTGAATAATCCCTTGAAAAACAGGCATTTCATCTTCTCCCTGGTGGGTGATACATTGGATAAAAACATAGCGATATTGCCCGCCGTGCTGCTGAATTTTCAGGTCTTTTTTAAAATCCCCTGCAATCGCCGCCTCATCATGCACCTCGTTGAGTGCATAGAGCGGACTGTCCCGCAACGTATCCCAATGTGGCGGTTGCTTCTGCACCGGACAGCCAAAAATTCTGTACACCTCAGCTGATGCATTGAACACACCGGTGGAAGGCGTGTACTCCCAGTTTCCGATGTTGGCGATTCGCTGCGTTTCTTCCAGCCTTTTCAGCACCTTGTTCCGCTCGATGGAGTAGCGAAGCGATTTGGCCAAAAGATCAGAGTCAAATGCACCTTTGATCAGAAAATCCTGCGCACCTGCTTTCACAGCCTTTAAGCCCAGCTCCTTGTCGGCAAGGCCGGTGAGAACGATAATATTGTTTTGTGGAAATTGAGCCGCCAGTTTTTCCAGGGTTTCAATCCCCCGGCTATCAGGAAGTGTCAGGTCAAGCAAAATAGCTGCAAACTCCTCTCCCGCTCTCAATACCTCCAGCCCATCCTGCAAGGTTACCTTATTTATAACTTCGCAATTCTGCAAGTCAGACTCTGCTAAAAAAATCTCTACCAGCCTGGCGTCGCCCGGGTTGTCCTCGATTAGCAGAACTTTATTTGTCGAAACTAATATTGCTGAAGTCGTCATGTCCAATATGTGTCGCTGTGATAAGGGTATTTAGATTTTACCATAAGCATTGACCGGCAGGTTTTAATTTGTCTGTTCAGCAGGCAAGGGGGGTATTTCATGAATTATTTCTTTAAAAAAAGATACCCCGTCCGAACGGTGCTGGATTTCACAAAGAAAAAACCAAACCAAAAATAGCTTACTCTTTCGGGCAAATAGTGTGGGGGGGCCGGAGGAAAATGATTGAAATTCCCGCATCAGGAATTTTCAATGTTGAAATGGCGTGAATGGGTATTAAACAGGTTCCCTTGGAATAAAAATAAAGTTGGCCCCCAGATCGCTTAAAACAAACAAACACAACTCCCCGTCATGACTTTTGTAAAGCAATTTGAAGTCTTCAACCTTTTCGGGCAGGATGATTTGTTTGGTAACAAACTCCTCAAGCGTCGATGCGTTGACGGACCACTTACCCCGGGTCACTTCCTTATCAACGATATTTATGCCAATATCCACCAAATTTTTATGAATCACGAAAATTGGGAACGCTGAGACGTCCTGATCCGAAATTACTTCAGCTGCTTTACCAATGATTTCCCTGTAAGCTGACAGTTCTTTTTCAAGTGCTTTGAACTGTGGTGTTTTATTCATGTGAGTTGAAATTTTTTTTTTCGAACTATTCACGCAATGACGGGTTATTTCCGCAAAACAAAGGTAGCACATTCAAATACTTGCGAAAACATAGACTCCATCAGACGCAAGCGTTTCTTTTTTTCGCTTTACCTTTGCGCCTTCTTAATCAGAATTAAATGATTTTAAAAGGTTTAAATCGTTTCACTTTTATGGGCAAGCCCAAAATTGTAAACTTTTAAACACTTTCTACGGGCAATTCATTCGCCAATAATCAATGAGTGACTTTATCAAACACGAGTGTGGCATCGCACTCATCCGCCTGCTCAAACCACTGGATTATTATCTTGAAAAATACGGCACGGTCCTCTACGGGGTCAACAAACTTCACCTGCTCATGGAGAAACAGCGGAACCGCGGGCAGGACGGAGCCGGTATTGCCACCGTTAAACTGAACAGCCGGCCCGGCACAAAAATCATTCATCGCAAACGCAACAGCGGCTCCAACTCTATCCAGTCCATCTTCGGTCAGGTTTACGATAATTTCAACGGACTTTCAAAAAACCAGCTCAAAGACGCAGCCTGGCTCAAAGAAAATGTCGCCTTCGCCGGCGAACTCATGCTCGGCCACCTGCGTTATGGCACCCACGGCGCCAACAGCGTTAAAAACGTCCACCCGTTCATCCGCAAAAGCAACTGGATTCACCGCACGCTGGTCGTCGCAGGTAATTTTAACCTGACCAACGTAGATGAACTCTTCGACGAACTCGTCGGGTATGGGCAGTATCCCATGGAGCAGACGGACACGGTCACCGTGCTTGAAAAAATAGGTCACTTCCTCGACGATGAAGTGCAACGACTCTACACCTGGTATAAACCAGACGGCTACACCAACCTCGAAATCAATGACCTGATTTTTGACAACCTCGACATTCAGCGGTTGCTGAAACGAGCTGCAAAAAAATTCGATGGCGGCTATGCTATGGCAGGCATGATCGGCCATGGCGATGCTTTTGTCATGCGGGACCCCAACGGCATCCGGCCGGCATTTTACTACCAAGACGAGGAAGTCGTCGTCGTCAGTTCCGAGCGCCCGCCCATTCAGACAGCTTTTGACGTTCACGTGTCCAGGGTCCAGGAAATCAAGCCCGGACATGCGCTCGTTGTGAAAAGGAACGGGACAGTCAGCGAAGTGCCATTTACCGAGCAAGGTGAAAAAAAATCCTGCTCCTTCGAACGTATCTATTTTTCAAGGGGCAACGACCGGGATATTTATACCGAACGCAAACTCCTTGGCGAACAACTCACCGACTCCGTACTGAAGGCAGTGGATCACGACATTGAAAACACCGTATTTTCTTTTGTTCCAAATACGGCTGAAAGCGCATTTTTCGGTTTGATCAAAGGCATTGAAAAAAGCCTGAACGAATCCAAGCTCGAAAAAATCAAAAAACTCGGCCCCAACCCCGACTCCCGGGAAATTGCAAAAATCCTTGCGCTCACACCCCGGGTTGAAAAACTCGTCCACAAAGACGCTAAGCTCCGCACCTTCATCGCCGACGATAGCTCAAGGGGTGAAATGGTCACCCACGGCTACGACGTAACCTACGGAATTGTCAAAAATGAAGTCGATTCGCTGGTATTGCTCGACGATAGCATCGTGCGGGGAACAACTTTGAAGAACAGCATCATCCGAATTGCAGCACGCCTGCGGCCCAAGAAAATCATCATTGTTTCCAGCGCTCCGCAAATCCGCTATCCTGACTGCTACGGCATCGATATGTCGAAGATGAAAGATTTCGTGGCCTTCCGGGCTTTGGTGGAATTGCTCAAGGAAAACAACAAATCCTCCCTGCTGAACGAAGCCTACGAACGCTGCAAGGCACAGCTTGAATTGCCGAAAGAGCAAATTAAAAACGAGGTAAAATCGCTCTACGACCATTTCACTCCGGAGCAGATCTCAGCTAAAATCGCCCAGATCGTTACACCGAAAGGGTTAAAACCAAAGATCGAAGTCATCTACCAATCACTCGAAGGGCTTCACAACGCCTGCCCCGGCCATCTCGGTGACTGGTATTTTTCAGGAAACTACCCCACGCCCGGCGGCAACAAAGTCGTGAACCGGGCTTTCATGAATTTTATGGAAAACAAAGATGAAAGGGCTTACTGACAACCAACGGGGCCTGAATTCAGGGCTCCGCTTTTTCACTTCCGGTTTGCGGCTACTTTTTTTACCCAGTTAAAAGCCAGAGTAGAAAGGTTCAGGTAGGGTGGTTTTTGCAATAACTGAATGCCCGAGAGGCCTGCCCAACCCGCCATAGCCGCAAACGAAAGCTCTCCGAACCGGGTAAAGCCCCTGAAGTTGTGCATGTTCAGCAGCAGCAATTTAGACAGCACAAAGTCCGCCACGATGTAAGCGCTGTTGATCCAAAATAAAATCAACATCACCCGCAGCATACGCCGCAGCACAAGTGCCTCGAACATCGCCTGGCCGCCTTCCTGCTTTTTGCGAAGCGCCGAAATTTTAAAATGAATGTACCGGTAGGCACCAAACTGGTAAGCGTAAAAAGTGGCAATGTACAGCGCCATCTCCAGCCCGCCGTAGAAAGGCGAGCCGAACTCCCGCCCGAACTTTTCACGATACGCCACACTTGTCAGCAGAAAAATTCCTAAAAAATAAAGCAACTGGCCCACCGGCAGGAAAAAATGCTTGGCATCCGAACCCACAAAACGGTAGGCCGGGAAGAGCCGGAGTTTTACCGAATAAAAAAGCAGCATGCCAAACGATAGCGTGAAATACACCGGCAAAAAAAGCAGCTCGGGGCGAGCCTGGTAAACTCCCTTCAATATCAGCACGTGGTGCAGCGAAGTGAAAGCAAAAGCAAGCAGAAAGCCTGCGAAATAAAAGTCCGCCCGCTTGTTCTCATTTTTTCGAAAAACAAAAACGGCAGCGGCCACGCCATTCAGCAGGATGGTTGCCGAAAGAACCAGGAAGGAAAGGGTCGTGAGGGTACCGTTGAAAAAATCCATGTTGAGAACAAAGATAACCCGCTGCTTTACATCGTTTCATAAATCTGCCGTAACACCTGCTCCATTTCTCTTTTGATCGCTGAGGTACTGATCGTGAAATTATTGTGCATGAAACTGAAGATCAGGAACTTACCCTTTTTCGTAATGAGGTAACCGCTCAGACAGTGGTTATTGCGAAGCGTACCGGTTTTTGCAAAAACATACGGTGTGCCCCCGTTGCGATAGTTGGTTTTAATCGTGCCGGAAACGCCACCCGCCGGGAAAATATTCAGCAGCCGCTGCCGGGACACCGTGCGCTGTATTTTATCCAACACCATCACCAGAGACCGGGGCGTGAATAAGTTGTACCTCGAAAGTCCGGAACCATCCACCCATTTCGGCTCATCGGGCAGGTCGTCAAGAAAGTTTTCCTTCGAAAAATCAATGACTTTTTCGGTATTCAGCAGGCCGGTTCTTTGCCAGGAGCACAGCAGGAGCAATTGCTCGGCGATGAAATTATCGCTCTCCTGCATCATCAACAGGTAGAGACTGTCAGACCGCAAACTGTAAAGCATGTTGGCATTCGGCGGAGGTATCATCTTCGCATCGAGCACGTGAACGGGCCGCCCCAGCGTATCCGTCAGCATTTCAGCAAGAAAAGAGGGAGAATAACGGAAAGGCACATGCCACTCAACGTCCCTGCCTCTCGGCGCTATGGTGTTGACGGTGAACCGGTTGTCAAACTCCTCTCGCCCAATGTAATCTTCCACTTGCAGGGTTGAATCGTAGCGCAACAGGTTTTTTAAAAACTTGGGCCGAACCTCGATAGCCGAACCCGGCTCCGCCTGACGGAAGTGGGCGACATTGCTGTAAACCGGGAATGGCGATTTTTCAGCCTGATAGGAATACGGAAAATCGCCCCACATCCAGCCGGAGCCATAGCGCTGATCCTTGAAATTGGCTGGGCAAAACAGCAGTTGCTCCTTGCTGTTTTTCAAAAAATTGAACACCTGCGAGTTTTGTTCCAAGTGAGGATTGAGAAAAGACGGGTCACCCGTCCCCCAAAAAATCAGCAAATCACCCTGTTTTTGATACTGGAGCGCTGGAATTGAATCGCTCAGCATTCGCAGGCTGGTGTACAGGGTCAGAATTTTTGTGTTGGAGGCCGGCGTAAAATATTTATCCGAGTTGTACTCATAAAGCATTTCGCCTTTTCCGGGATCGTAGAGGGCAAAGCCGGTGAAACTTTTACTAAAAACAGGCGATGCCTCGAGTTTCAGGTCAAGCCGTCTTTCCGTTGACTTCTCCTCTGCCCTGGCCTTTTTTCTTTTTTGTCTCTGTGAAAAAGCGCTTTCGGGCACCAGCAATGCTAAAATCAGAACAGTTAGCGTCAGGTATTTCATGTTTTTCTAATCGTAATTTTCAATTTTAAACTTGCTCAAGTCCGGCTTGTATTTTCGTTTTCGCTTTTTTTCATAATCGTAAACCACCTTGCCGAGGTTCGCCAGAAAGGGCAATCCCACCGTTTCGTATTCGTAGTTGTCGTCGTTAAAAATTCCATCTTCGTTCACATGGATGGTGGCAGCAAGAAGAAACTCCACGCCCGCCTCAAAATCCACCACATAAGCCACATCTGTCAGGAAGCCGTAAGCCCAACCGACTTTGTTGAAAATACGAACGCTGGCCGGCATTTTTTCGTCTTCCCTGTTGTCGCCAAACATAAAAAATTTCACGTAGTGGTCCGGTTCGTGGTCGTACTTCGGAAACCGGCTTTCCCGGGGCAGTTCCGACATCACCCGGTAGAGGAAGCGGTAATCATCTTCCGTCAGGTCAAAGCGTTGCCGGGCGGGGGTTGTCTCCGGAAAAATGACGGTCTTCAGGATATCAAGTTGCGTTTTCAGCGAGATGTAATTTTTTTTCGAAAAATCGAAAGGCTCGTTCACCAGCCGGCCGTCAGCGTAGTAGCCTTTGCCCCTCAGCGTTTCGTTCAGCTGAAAATCCCGGTCTGCGTAGCTATAAACTTCGCCCTGATGATACAGCATTTTTTCACCCTCAAAAAAACTGACGGGATTGGTGTGACGGTTCGCTTCTTCATCGAAGCCGCCAATGCCAAGGCGGTGAACGATTTTCACATTTTCAAAACCCTTTGACCAAAGTGCCTCATTGAGTTGTGCTTGCCCTAGCAATTCATAAAGCCGGTTATTCGCATCGTTGTCGCTCACCAGGAAAATTTTTTTGATGTAGTGAGCAACCGAAGGCAGGCCGGAAGCGGCAGTCGGATCCGTTTCAGCGGAAGTTTGGGGAGGGCTTCCAGCTCCGGTTTTCAGGGTTGAGTTTTTATCCAGCCCCATGATTTTCAGCTGGTTAATTTTTTCCAAAGCCAGAAATGCAACCGGCATTTTCACCGTGCTGGCAGGGTAGTAATATTTTTTTTCATCCAACTGGTAGGTGTGGGTGGTGAAGTGGGGGAAGTTGTTTTCATCCCGGTCAACCTGCGTGTACACGATCTGCACATCGTATTGGTCCGGCAGCTGAAGCACAGCTTCGAATTGCCCTGCGTTGCGGTGCAGTAGTTTTTTGAGCAGATTTTTTTGTGCCATGAGTGAGGAAGTGCCGGTTAGAACGAGAAGGAGAGTCAGTACCCGAAAGCTCATACTTTTTTGCTGCAAGTTAAAAATTTGAGAACAGGGTTAAAAAACCTGGCGGTCGGCCCGGCAATCAGGTGTTCACTTCCGAACGCTTTTCGTCCGACATTGCACACAGCCGCAAGGTGTCAATTTTCATAATTTTCTAAAAATCAACGATTTGCACAACTGGCATACCCGTTGTTTTAACCAAAACGGATAAAAGATTTGGAAGGACGGGGGAGGGCTCCCTGCTTTTCTCCCTCCTCTTTTTTCATCCGACAGCAACCATCGTAAACAATCTACATTTCTACCGACCCGGCCCAGAAAGTGGCCGGGTTACTTTTTTCGCCTCAGCCAGATGATGCCTCCGATGCCAATCAAAAACAACAAAAGCGCAATGATTTCCGCCTGCGTCGGCTGAAATGGCATCCACTCATATTTCACATTCACCCTGATTTTTTCAATGAAAAACCGCTCGACGCCATTGAGCGCCAGGTAGATGAAGAAAAGCATACCCGGTATGGTCAACCGCTTGCGGATGGCCCAAAGGAAACCGCCAATGAGGAAGGAAGCAATTGTTTCATAAAAAGGCGTCGGGTAGACAGGCTCAGCAAGGCGGTTGCAGTAAATAAACTCGCATCCTTCGATCGGAATGCCTTCCCGGTTGACGTTCATTGGATAGTCATAAGCCCAAATCCAGTCGGGCAAAAACCACCATTCCGGTTGTGGCGCAGCCACGATACCCCAATCGCCGTCGCCTGCCAGCTGGCACCCGATGCGGCCAATACCGTAGGAGATGATGAGCGCCGGAGCCACGGCATCCGCCGTTGGCCAGAAGGGGATGTTGTGTTTTTTCAAATACCAAAGCACGCCCAGGTAGCCGCAAATCAGACCCCCGTAAATAGCCAGCCCGCTACCGGAAAAAAATGTACCGATCGGGTCATCCATGAAGCCGGAAGGCTCCTCAAGGATGGCAAAAATTTTAGCACCAATGATGCCCGTGATGGCAGCGACCATTGTCAGGTCACCAATCCGGTCGTGCGGGTACACTGCTACGGTCTGCTCTTTTGGCTTTGGCAGCGCCTGTTTTTTCTTTTCCCACCAGCGCAGACCGGCAAAGACAGCTGCCAGTACGATACCTGCCAGCCAGTTGCCTTTTCCTGAAAGCAGCACGCTTGCTGCATCCTGCTGAAACTCGTCGAAGTGCTGGACGATGTATAAAATTTTAAACCCGATGACAAACCCGAAAAGACCGTTGGAGATCAACTCCCAAGTCGTGGCAGGCTGCCCGATGGTCACCCTGACTTTCGTTGGCTGAAAAACTCCCTCATCAGCCTTGCGTTTCAGTTCGAGATAAAAAAACCACGCTGCAGCCAGGATGGAAATGACAAGCATCATC
The DNA here is from genome assembly GCA_030147525.1 of Bacteroidota bacterium. Taxonomy (GTDB): domain Bacteria; phylum Bacteroidota; class Bacteroidia; order Chitinophagales; family Saprospiraceae; genus UBA6168. Next base: position 52,744 of record JASBVF010000040.1, on the reverse strand, counting down.
CCGAAAGTTTTGAAAATGGAAGTCCAGTTATCCGGTTGAGTTCCGAACAGGTCATGGAGGAGATAGGAAAGATCTGGATACATTGGAAATTAGGAAATTGGAAAATTGGAATTTGAAAACGCCGCCAATCGTGTCGAAAGGGATGAATGCAAGTGTCCAATCCTGTATTTTCTCAAATAGAAAGGCAAAGATAGAAAACGATTGCGGCGGGAATAAATCAAACTGTGCTTACCAGCACTGCCTGCATCAATTCTTTGAACTCTTCCGCCTCGGCGTAGAGGTGATCGGAGTAACTGGTTGCCCGGAATTTCAGGTGGTGCGGGAGGTCATTCCGGAAGGTCAGTTCAATAGTTACGTTTCCAAAACGCTGGTTAATTTTTTTTTCACCGGCCCAGTTCTGGCGGGGTTTGAGGTAGTGCCGCTCCACCGTCTCCACCCATGATTTCTGCGACCAGGTTCGGGTGTCGGAGAGTTGGGGTTTGTAGTTTAGCGCCAGCACCTGCTCCTTGAAGTAGTCGAAAAGATGGATGGCGTCTTCCCGTGGGTATTCTTTTTTGGATAAATGAATCACGAAACCCTTGGAAGAGGGCGTATTCAAAAAATCAATCGCCGGGTCGATGTCGTCCGGGAGCGCCTGCCAGATGGCGTACTGATCGTTCAGCCAGTCCATCATCCGCCGTTGAGAAAGCGAGCCTTTCCAAATTTTATACGCAGACTTCTCCTCCTCCGTACGGTTGATCACTTCATGGAGGTAGGGGTTGGAAGGCGAGCTTTCCTCTGCTTTTTGAAAAAGTCCTTTCAGGTAATCCCAGATATCTTTCATGGTAAAAAATTGATGCTGATTGCGGCGGCCAGGATGGCTCGGCCGCAATCAGCTATATGGATCAGGCCTCTTCGCCTGCACTTTCCGCCGCTTCAGCTGCCTTGTTGAGCGCTTCCATTTCCTTGTCGATAAAGTACAGACTTTGAGGGCCATCGCCGATGAGCGTGATACGATCAAGCACCGTACGCATTTGCGCTTCCTCCTCCCGCTGTTCGTTGACGTACCACTGCAGGAAGGTCTGTGTGGCATAGTCATCTTCCTTGTTGGCCAGGGCTACCAGTTTGTTGATACTCTGCGTAACCTTTTTTTCATGTTCGTAAACGGATTGAAAAACCTCCTGAACCGTTTTGAATTCATGAGGCGGCTCACTGATACCCGGCGTTTTGGCGAAGCCATCCACATCGCTCAGGTATTCGAAAATTTTCATCATGTGCATGCGCTCCTCTTCCGACTGACGCTGGAGAAACTTGGCGCATCCCTGTAAACCTTTGTGGTCACACCAGGTAGCCATTGAGAGGTAGAGAAACGAAGCATATCCTTCGAAGGCAATCTGTTGGTTGAGTGCCTCTTCCATTTTTTTTGAAATCATCATGTTGCTATTTGTGGTTTTTGATTTTGAAATGTTGCAAAGTTGCTGAATTCAGGTGATTTTGGATAAAACATTGCATGTTAAAACCAACAGAAGGCGGATTGGTTGCAGGTTTGATAAATTAGTCTTCGCTGTAATTTTATCCGTATCCTTCATGAAGAATCACCTGACATACCTATTTTACCGGCGTTAAATTTTTATCATGAAAAACCCACGAGTTTGCGTAATCGGGGCTGGCTGCTCCGGCATCACGGCTGTAAAAAACCTCATTCAGGCTGGCGTCACCAACGTCACCTGTTTTGAAAAAAATGACCAGGTTGGGGGCAACTGGATCTTCACCGCCGGCGAATCCCACTCCAGCGTTTGTGAAACCACGCACATCATCAGCTCAAAAAAAATGTCGGAATACCTCGACTTTCCCATGCCGGAGGAGTACCCCGACTACCCTTCGCACCGGCAGGTGCTGGCCTATTTTCAGGCGTACGCCCAACATTTTGGTGTTGAAAAATACATCCGCTTCAATACCTCCGTTGTAAAAGCCGAAAAAACCGATGGCGAAAAATGGCGGATAACGCTGAGCGGCGGCGAGATGCAAGTCTTTGATTTTCTGCTGGTTGCAAACGGCCATCACGCTGTACCCCGGCATCCGGACCTGCCGGGAAACTTCACCGGCGAGTACCTCCACTCCCATTCCTACAAAACTAACCGGCCCTTCGAAGGCCAACGAGTACTGGTGCTCGGAGCAGGCAATTCCGGCTGCGACTGCGCCGTGGAAATCAGTCGGGTCGCTCAGTTTACGGCCATCAGCCTTCGGAGTCCGCAATACATCGTTCCCAAATTTTTTATGGGAAAACCAGCGGATACTTTCAACGCCACCATGATGTTTGTGCCAAAATTTTTACGGGAAAAACTGCTTAAGCTTTCGCTTCGCATCCAGATTGGCAGCTACCGCAGCTATGGCCTGCCGGAACCGGACTTTCCCGTGACAAGCTCGCATCCAACGATGAACTCCGAGCTGCTCTACAAAATCAGGCACGGCGATGTGCATCCCCGGCGTGGCATCAGCAATATTGAGGGTAAGATGGTCGAATTTAAGGATGGTAAACGGGAAGAATTTGATGTGATCGTGGCTGCCACAGGCTACAAAATCAAGTTTCCATTTTTTGAAAAAAGCTTTCTCGACTGGGAGGATGCCGACCGAATAACGCTCTACCTCCGCATGCTTCACCCGGAACATCCGTCACTTTTTTTCATCGGCCTGACCCAGCCGCAGGGCTGTATCTGGCCGCTGTCAGATATCCAGTCGAAATACGTGGCCAACCTCATTGCGGGCCGTGCAAAGAGGCCCGACAACCTGAAAATCCTTGCCGAACAGGAAACACGTGAGATTGCCCGTGAATTTTTAAAAGCCAAACGCCATGCCATCGAAGTTCACTATCATCCGTATTTCAACAAGGTGAAAAAACACATCCCTGCCAATGCACCTGCGTGGACAGACGAGCCGGTTGCCGTCTAAAAATTTTTATGAAAAGAACCCACGAAGGAGTTCAAAACGCACGGTTTTTGGAGATTCAGGAGGCTGACCCAAAATTCAAACAATGCAAAAACAAGCCTAAAGACGAGCCCGCCAGGCTACACACAGATACGAAGGCATCCGGTGTGTTGAAAATTCAAATTCGTAACACCGATAATATTGCCTATTTTTGCCTGACACTGTAAGCTAAAACTTGACAAGAAAAACATAGGTAAACGAGCAATATGGGAAAGATTATCTCGCTGCTAAATCACAAAGGAGGGGTCGGAAAGACCACGAGTGCTATCAATATCGGAGCAGGACTGGTGGAGCTTGGCAAAAAAGTGATGCTCATCGACCTCGATCCACAAGCTAACTTAAGCCTGTCATTGGGCATTCCACGGCAACCCAACACGATCTACGAAGCGCTCAGAGGCGAGGCAGAACTGGAGCCCTACACAGTCAGGGAAGGAATGGACGTCATCATGTCCACGCTCGACCTTTCAGGGGCTGAAATGGAGCTGATCAACGAGGCCGGACGAGAGTACATCCTTCGTGAGTTGTGTGAGCCGGTGAAAGAAGAATACGATTTCATCATCATCGACTGCCCTCCTTCGCTTGGTTTGCTCACACTGAACGCACTGGCAGCCAGCGATTATGTTTATATTCCGCTTCAGACGCAGTTTCTTGCGCTTCAGGGTTTGGCCAAGATCAAGCAGGTAATTGACAAAGTAAAATTCCGCCTCAATAAAAAACTTGAAATTGGCGGGGTCGTTGCAACCATGTACGACAGCCGTAAAATCCTGAACCGGGATGTAGTTGAAACGATCAGAAAATATTTTGGCGAAAAAGTTTTTGAAACGCTCATTCGGGACAACGTTTCCCTGGCGGAAGCTCCTTCCCAGCGAATGGATATTTTCAGCTACAACAAAAGCAGTATCGGCGCCGAAGATTACATGAATCTTTGCAAAGAAATTCTCTCAAGGGTAGAAGTTACAGTTTAGCAAGTTCAGGCCGGCCGTAGTTTCACCGATTCGAAACCCTCCGGTCTCTCATTTTAACAGATTTCATTTTGAGCAAGAAGAAATTCACAGACGGACTCGAAAGTCTTTTCACCACCGACCACAACAAGGAAAGTGGAGAGGGAACAGCGTTCCTTGAAGGAGCTGTTGCTGCTGAGGAGCAGGACAAGGGGCGTTCTGGCTCGAGGAGGTCTTCTTCCAGAAAAAACTTTACCACCGATCTGGACTCCCTGCTCGAAGAAGCCATGCAGGAAACATTTGATGAGCAAATGCAGAGCAAGGAAACAAGCTCCGGAAGTGCAGGCAGCGGTTCAAAGGCTCAGGTTTTTCATCAGCAAACGCACCGGCGGCGGCCCATGGGCGGCCTCGATATGCTCATCAGGCGAACGGTCGAAAGGGGTAGTGTCGAAGAAGACAAAACAACCGGCACCAAACGCCTGACAGTCACTTTCGACAAAACGAAGCTGAGCAAGTTGAAAAAAATCGCCCGGATCGAAAAAGCCTACCTGAAAGATATTTTGGGTGAAATTGTGGCAGAGTATATCAAAAGGTACGAGTCGCAAAAAGGATTGGACGAAAAAGAATAATCAATTTACGACACAACAAAAAAGGGCTTTTCCTCATGAGGAAAAGCCCTTTTTTGTTGTGTCGTATTAGTATCGCCTATTGATTTGCCCCGTCGAAAGCGCCGAAATCAAACAACAGCGAGAAGCGCAGGGTATTGTCGAGTGGGTTGCGTTGATTCGTCGTCGGTACGAGATAGGAGAAGTTCAGACCGAAAATATTGTATTTCAAACCAAGGCCCACCGTGAAAAAGTGGCGGTCGCCCTTGCTGCGGCTTTCAGTGAAATAACCGCAACGCACGGCAAACTGCTTGTCATACCAATATTCAAGACCTACGGAGTACATAATTTCTTTCAACTCTTCCTCCAGGCCATTCGGCGCATCGCTGAAAGACCTGAATATACCTGCGATAGGCGAGGCTTCTCTCCAGTCGGGTACGCCATTGCCGTCAGTATCGCACTCTTCGTCATCACCCAGGCACCGGGTCGGGACGAGCAGTTTGTTTAAGTCAGCAGCAATGGTCAGGCTATTGTAGTCATCCAGATTGAATGTCCATCCCGCACCAATACCAAGGTTAGTTGGGAGGAAATCTCTCTGCTGGTTAGCAGCTTGTGTATAAGTAATTTTTGACCCAATGTTAGTGACGGCTGCACCAATCATGAGGTTACTCTTGCGGCCATTGGCCTCAATATCCGTTTGATAGGTGAAAGAAATATCGGCACCGCCGGCTGCACCTGCTTCAATAATTTGACCATCAACTTGTTGCCCTGCTGCAAGGTTTGAGTAAATGAACTTGGCGCCGACCGCTGCAGAGAATTTTTCAGTTAGTTTACGAGAATAGGCAACAGTTGCCTCAAACTCGTTGGGCCGGCCAACTCCTGTTGGGTTACCGTTTTCATCAGTAAAATTGATATCACCCAATGAAAAATAGCGCAAACCGACCCCCACTGCCTGCAGGTCGTCAAGTTTGTAGTAGCCCGTCAGGTAGGCGAGATAAACATCGTTGAGTCCCAGCGAACGAAGCCAGGGAGTATAGGTAGCTGAAACACCCAGCGGTTGGTCGGCCAGTACCAGTTTCGATTGGTTGAAATGCATGGCATTGGCATCAGGAGAAATTCCGATTCCGACATCGCCCATGGCGCCGGAGCGGGCATCAGCAACAATCCGGAGAAAAGGTACTGCCGTCAGAATTGTGTTGATACAATCTCCGCCAGACAGACTTGTCCACTTTCCGTTTTGTTCGAAGCATTGCGACTGGGCATTAATTTCGCCCTGACAAAAAAACGCTGCTGCGAGAGCAAGCGAAAAGGATTTTAAGAGTAAACCTTTCATGAGATGTTTTCGAATTTTATAAAAATGTTTGCAAATATAGGCAAGGTAATGATGAATGATAAACGATGAATGATGAATGGATTCAGCTACTCGCAAATTCATCATTCATCGTTCAACATTCATCACTTCAGGATCACCAATTTTTCAAACTCGCTTTCACCTTCGAGTAACGTATCGCCGGTGTTAGCACTTCTGACTTTTACTTTGTAGAGGTAAACCCCTTTGGCGAGCGGGTCGCCGTAGTCGTCCCTGCCATTCCACTGAATGCAATCGCCGTTTCCTAAACGATAGCCCGTAGAAATTATTCTCTCCTCCAAAGTTTTTATCAAACGACCTGAAACTGTGTAGATCTGCACCATTACATCCAACTCGATGCCCGACTGATTGTGTTCAAACATAAAGCACGTGGAAGTTGTGAATGGATTCGGATAATTCAGCACATGTTTCAGGGCAACTTCCTCTGAAGTCACCACGACGAACTCGGTAAAACCTTCGGCCGGGTTGTTCGCTATATCCCAGGCCGTGACCCTGATTTCATGACGACCTTCCTGGAGGCTGTTGAGCGGGTATCGCACCTCGCCCCGGGTATGATCATCCATCGCTGCTTCGTAAAAATCATTCAGAATATAGGTATTCTGAGAGTTTTTATCCAAAATACCTGCCAAGTCGTGTCCGATGCTGTTCCCGACGACGTTGATGCCGTTGTCGTCCTCCAGTTTTACCAGCAGTACCGGATCCGGACTGGTAATTCCGCCAAACACAAAACTTTCATTATTCATAAAAACTTCCACCTGCGGGCCACGGTCGTCGGCCAATGCATTCGGGTCGGTACCTCCCACGATGATGTCCTGAAAATTACCGGCAGCGTCTTCCAGCCGGGTTTCATCAGCAGCGTAATAGCTGATTTTACATTCGCCGAAATTGTAATTGATGTCTTTTGGAATGACGAAGGTGAATTTAAACTTACCACCGGTTACGCTTGCCCGCCCTTTGAAGATGATATTTTTCTGCAAATCAAAATCAAATGGAGGGCTGTTGGCGTCTTGTGCCAGGGTGCGGTATTTCACCACCTTGTCATAGATCGTCGGGTAAACAATGCCGTTGAAATCGGTTAGTAAGTTCCCGAAATCATCTTGCACTTCACCCTCGATAGTCACTTTTTGCAATGCCCTCAAGGTATCGGTGATACCAGCCGAGACTTCCTGATCGTTAATTTTTGAAGTGATGACATTGAAGTTCGGCAATGCCAGTTTTTGACCCGGATCGCCAAGCAGTGTAAATTTCCGGGAATTGGAGGCACTGCCTGTTTTATTCTTACTCAAACGGAGCACCTCACCCAACGTGGGTTTTTCATGATCAATTTTATAAAAAAGCGTGTCCACTGCTGCCTCTGTCAAAATTTTATTGGCACTTGCAAACACGGGCCTTACCGTTGTGTAAAGTGCAATGGCGCCGCCCTGCCGGTTTAAAAATGAAAGTTCGCCGGCTGTGGTGAAAGCCGGATTGTCGTAGCCGGAAAATGAGCAGGTAGCGGTGATGATGATGGGCATTTGATCCAAATTTTTCCAGCTCTGAATATCTTCAATTTTGAGTACCCGCTCCTGTGCCCAGCCCTTCGTACCTCCGTGGCCGAGGTACACCATTGCCAGTACGCCTTTGAACATATTTTTGTTGATCGCATCCGTGGCAAGAGGTGCACGGGTACCCCCAGAGGTGGAAATCTGGGGAAAAGCATCGAGGTATATTTTGTCAACATTAAGATTAGGGTTTTTTCCACCGATTTTTACAGCAATTTTATCTGCATCTCCGGTATGGAGGTTGCCATCTTCGTCATCCCCAACAAAGACGACCCGGTTCCGCCAGTCACGCAGGCTGCCCGGATTCACATCATAATGTATTACTTTGTCAACAACACCCCTCGCTTCGTCCAGGTCTTTTACCGGAAACCTGCCAACACCGATATCGAGCGAGCCGGTATTGATGTCAGCGCCTTCGTTGTCGCTGAGCAAGGCAAAGTAATCATCCGAAGGAAAAGCGTAAATTGGACTGAGTGAATTGATGGTTTCGTAAACGGGGATAAAATCACCGCCCAAACCGTAAACATTCCGAGGATCGAAGGATCCGTCACCAAAAAGAAGCAGTGATTTGAAACGTTGCGGGCTACGGTCGAAAACCATCTTCGCAAAGTCCCGAATGGCGGAGGCATCTTTCCTGCCCGACGAGAACTCGTTGTAAAGTTTTTCAATATCCACCAACTCAACTGTGAGATTGCTAAAACTCCGGCGGTGACTGGCCAACCGCTCGGCTTCACTTTGAAAATCTTTGTGGTAAATAATAACCATGTCCACGTCAGCGATTCCATGGTAATTTTGGTTTTCAATTTTACCTTTCGCCTCAGCTGAGAGAAACCCGCTATTTTGATCAAAAGCAATAAATTCTTTCAGTTCACCTCCAGTCGCAGCACCGAACACAAATTCAGTTCCGTTGAGTGAACCCTCCTGCCGCTGCGGTGCTAGCGGATCGGTAACATCCCAAACGATGGTGCCAGCATTTGCCTTGCCCAACCTGAACGTACTCACAGGAAAGCCCAGCGAGCGGGTGTCCCTGAAGATCATCTGACTACCCTCCATGAGCAATTGCCGCCGCATATTCAGCTCGATGTAGTCGAGCCAGCCTTCATTAAAAATACCGGAAGGCTTGTTGAATTCAAGCGAAACAGCGAGGGAGGTACTGTTAGGGACAAACTCGCCATCAACGAACTGCATGTGAGCGAATGTGTCCGTACTACCACCCTTGGTCGTCGAAAAAGTACCGCTGGTAAACTTGGTGCCATTGGCCGTAATGGAAAACCTGGCAGTACTGCCGCTATTAATCCTTGCGGCAAAAGCAGCTGAGATTTTGACAGGTTCAGATGGAACGAGGTTCGGCACTTTGAATTCGTTGCTGAAATCCTCACTGACTTTTACTTTAAAATAATCACCAAAAAACTGCCTGCCCGAGCCCTGCCCGTAAGCCCAGTCGTGCATGAGGTTGAAAATGTCTCTCTCGTAGCGTATAAAATCGCTGAACGTTGTAACGGTGTAATTACCACCGGGGGCAGAAGCCTGGTTTTGGATGCGTAAACCGTTGCCAGGGCTAATTTTGATGAAATAGTAATTTTTATTGTCGTAAAAGTTTCTGGGAAAGCTAAAAGCCTGGTTGGCCTCGTTGTATTCCCAGGCATTTGCACCCTGCCCGTAGAAAAGAATGTAGTCCCCGCTGTCAAACCTGCCGTCACTCTCGCCCACTACCTCAATGGCATTTTCCGCCAGATCATCCTGCCGGGGCGCACCTGCAAGCTCAGGCAGTACGCCGCCGCCATTACCATATATTTTAATGGTGCGGGGGTCGATACTTTCAACCGGAATGCCAAGTTGGTTTTTTAAAAAATTAAAATCCAGTTTGTAAACGCCGGCCTCACTCACGGCAATTTTGTAGATATCTCCATCATTCAAAGCTGAAGTGTAAGTATTTCCACCTCTGGGTTTGCCCGGCTCCGTCCGGGGCACAAAAGTCAGGCGCATCTCAAACGAGACCAGCCGCTCGTACTGTCCCTCGCCCACTTTCCGGATGGGTAAAAAGGTGATCCTGCCAAAATGATCGAGCCTGTCTTTGTCGATATCAGTCACCACCTGAATGTCGTAAGGTATAGCAGCGTCATCTTCGGAAGGTGTTTTGGAAAAAGATTCGAAAACCATATTCGAGAAAGTGGCGCTCAGTTCACCATAACTATCCAGCCGGAACCTTTCAGAAAAAAGCGGTAGCGTGGGTGCTTGCTCCCGGTAAGTGGCCTCGTCAAAACGCATCATAAAAACAGGGTCACTACCCTCGTAGGGGTAAACCATTGTTTCTTCCTGCCAATTCAGCGTTCTTTTAATAATGGAAGGTGGATTGGCGAAAGCAAACGTGAATGTGAAGAGAGCTAAAACGAATGTCCCTGATTTCTTCATATCTTGCGCTATTGTTTTTGAAAACATTGGGTTACAATAATTTTGGTTGCTACCCAAACGTTAGAGGACTACCTCTATGTTGTTTTCCCGTTTTTTAACAGGTTTATTGTCGAAAGCCGACAATTGAAGAGATTGACTGTGCGAACTGTGTAGCAATTCTGCAATTTTACCTTCCGGCATTTCGAAGTTTTGCAAACTTACTTTATTTGTCCTATTGAAAACCAATTACACAAGGTCAATGAAAAGACAAATTCTACGCTTAATAGTCATTATTGTGCTTGGATCGACTGCCCTTCATGCGCAGGATCCGATGTTCAGCCAGTTTTATTCCACACCGCTGGTATTGAGCCCAGCCTTTGCCGGCACAAGCTATGCGCCCAGGATTTCGGCAAGCTATCGAAACGAGTGGCCAACCGTAACTGACAACGGAAACACAGCCTATTCCACTTACGCCGCATCCTACGAACAGTTTATTCCGGCACTAAACAGTGGTTTCGGCATCCTGGTTTTATCAGACAACGCAGGTGGCGGTTTACTTAAAACGACTGACTTTTCAGCCTCGTATGCCTATCGAATCGATGTCAGCGATGATTTTCACATAAAACTGGGCGTCAATGCAGGCTTCCGCCAGACCAATGTGGATTGGGACAAACTTATTTTTCTTGACCAGTTAGACCCCATTACCGGCTCCGTTGACCCCATCGGCAACCCCAACCCAACGAATGAAATACGGCCTGATGCATTAAATAAAACTATTTTCGATGTCGGCACCGGATTACTTGCGTACGGCAGTCAGTTTTACGGCGGCCTGTCCCTGCAGCACCTCACCACACCCGATGAAGGTTTTTTGAGCAATACGAATACTGGGTTGACAGACGGATTGCCATTGAGGGTATCTTTACACGGCGGCGCACAGTTTATTGTTAAAGAAGGCAATAAGCGCCAACCGGCATCGTTTATTTCGCCGAATATCCTTTTTTTAAAACAAGGTGACCAGGGGCAACTCAACCTGGGAGCCTACTACAGTTTAGGTTTAGTTTTTGCGGGCGGATGGTACAGGCACGCTTTTGGCAATCCCGACGCAGTAATTGCACTGGTAGGGTTCCAATACGACGTTTTCAAAATAGGATACAGTTACGATTATACCGTTTCAGGGTTGTCGCCATCGGGAGGTTCTCACGAAATTTCGCTGGTCCTGAATCTTGATAATAGTGAGAATGTAAGGCGTAAACGTTTTGCGGAGCGCTATAATGACTGTTTCAAAATTTTCCGCTAACCTTGCGCTTTAGAATGAAAGTCTGTTAAAACATGGAGTCAACCATTGATTTGCTCAGTACTTTTCTATCTTTGCACGTCTTTTTTTAAAAGTAAAAATTCATAAAAAAAGTGATGAAAAATCTGTTGAAGTTCAGTTCTATTTTCTTCCTCGCTGCCTTGGCGCTCAGCTCCTGCGGCAAAAAGGAGCGTTCTGCCACAACTGGCTGGCAATATAATGATGCCAAGTGGGGTGGTTTTGAAAAACTCGATTACGAAGGACAGGCAACCGGCCCGAACCTCGTACTCATCGAAGGTGGTACTTTTACGATGGGAGTTACGGACCAGGATGTAACCTACGACTGGAACGCCATTCCACGCCGGGTTACTGTTTCTTCCTTCTACATGGATGAAACGGAAGTTTCCAATATCGACTACCGCGAATACCTGTATTGGTTGCAGCGGGTATTTGGTGAATCATACCCTGAGGTTTATCTCAATGCACTTCCTGACACACTTGTATGGCGTGAAGAGCTGGCTTTCAACGAGCCATTCGTGGAAACTTATTTCCGCCACCCATCTTACGATAACTATCCAGTGGTTGGTGTAAGCTGGCTTCAAGCCAACGATTACGCTCAATGGCGTACTGACCGGGTGAATGAAATGATCCTGATCGAAAAAGGCATTCTCAACCCGAACTCCGAACAGAAAGATGAAGACAACTTCAACACCGAGGCATATCTCGCAGGCCAATATCAGGGTGATGTTCGTAAAAACCTGAAAGATGTCCGTACTGATGGCGAGCGTCCGGTTCGTTTTGAGGATGGCATCATGCTTCCTTCTTACCGCCTCCCGACAGAAGCTGAGTGGGAATACGCAGCGGTAGGCCTGGTTGGCAATCTTGTTTCTGAAAAAGATGAGCGTATTTCCGACCGCCGGATCTATCCATGGAACGGAAGCACTGTCCGCTACCAGAAGCGCAACAAGTACCAGGGGGAAATCCTTGCAAACTTCAAACGTGGCGCAGGTGATTACATGGGTATGGCTGGAAAGTTGAACGACCGTGCACATATCACGGCTCCCGTTCGCACCTATATGCCTAATGATTTTGGCCTTTACAATATGGCCGGTAACGTTAACGAATGGACGATGGATCTCTACCGCCCACTCACCAGCCTTACTATCGAAGATGTTGAGCAGCAGGACCTGAACTCCTTCCGTGGTAACAAATTCCGTTCAAAAGTACTTGACGAAGATGGCAAGCCAGTTGAAAAAGACAGCCTTGGCCGCCTCCGCTACCGTTATGTTGAGGACGATGAAGTTGCTACACGTGAAAACTACAAAGTAGGTCAGCCTTACAACTTCCTCGACGGCGACAAACAATCAGAAGCTTTTTACGATTACGGAACTCACACCCTCATCAGCGACAAAGCCCGTGTTATCAAGGGTGGCAGCTGGCAGGATCGTGCCTTCTGGCTCTCGCCAGGCGCACGCCGCTTCCGTGACGAAGATAAATCTTATCGTGACCTCGGCTTCCGTTGTGCGATGACTCGCACAGGTGGCCCAACCGGAAACGAAGATGCCGGTGGTTTGACTTTCAAATCAAAGCAAGGCAAAGTAAAGAGACGCTACAAATAAATTGATTTAGCAGCATAACGCTAAAGCGAAAGTCCCCGCTCCGAATGTATCGGATGCGGGGACTTTCTTATTATTGTGGCCTCGTTTTCAATAAACAAATTTACACAGTGTCATTCCAAACAACATCCATTGAGGCGCTTTATGAGATCTTCAAACGCCATCCCAAAATCATCACTGATAGCCGGAAAGTCGAACAAGGCAGCCTGTTTTTTGCGCTGAAAGGCGAAAAATTTAATGGGAATGAATTCGCTGAACAAGCATTGAAAGCCGGGGCAGCTTATGCAGTCATTGACGAAAGTGATTTTAAAACAGATGACCGGCTGCTCCTTGTCGATGATGTCCTGACCACGCTTCAGGATCTAGCCAGACACCACCGGCGCCAGTTTAATATTCCGGTGATCGCCATTACCGGCAGCAATGGCAAAACCACAACCAAGGAACTGGTCAGCAACGTATTAGCGAGCCATTACCCGGCTCATTTCACCAAAGGAAACCTGAATAATCATATTGGCGTGCCGCTTACTTTGCTGGCTATGCCGGAAAAAACCGAAGTCGCCATCATCGAAATGGGTGCTAATCATCCGGGGGAGATCGACTTTCTTTGCCACATTGCCGAACCTACGCACGGCCTGATTACGAACGTCGGAAAGGCTCACCTTGAAGGCTTCGGAGGGTTTGAAGGAGTTAAAAAAACGAAATCCGAACTTTACCGGTTTTTGGCTGAACGTGGTGGAATGGTTTTCATCAATATGGACGAGCCTCACCTCTCGGAATTAGCCCAGGGCAATAAGTTGAAACTATTTTACCACCAAAGCGACAGCCCCAGCATGGCAAATACGCCTTTTGAAGTAAAGCTCGTCGCTGAAGAACCCTTCCTCGAAGTAGCGTTTTTAACGGAAAAAGGAGAGCTGGTGAAAGCTGCAAGCAACCTGATTGGGCAGTACAATTTCAACAACATCATGACGGCCATTGTCGCCGGGAAATATTTTAAAGTTCCGGCTGCCAAAATCAAAGCGACCATTGAAAGTTACGTGCCGTCGAACAACCGCTCTCAGTTGGTCACTGCCGGGTCGAATACTTTTATTCTCGATGCCTACAATGCCAACCCTACAAGTATGAAAAATGCGCTGCTTGCCTTCGGCAAAATGAAAGCAGGGCGAAAAATAGCCATACTTGGCGCCATGCTGGAGCTGGGAGAGTATAGCAAACATGAGCATCTGGAAATTGCAACCCTGGCGCTTTCCTGCGGATTAGAGCAACTGATTTTGGTAGGTAAGGAATTCAGGCAGGCAGCGGAAGAAACCGATGCTTTGTTTTTTGAAAATACGGCGGATCTGCGTGCATGGTTTAAGCAACAAAATTTTTCGGACGTTCACTTTCTGATCAAAGGCTCCCGCAGCATCGGCCTGGAAAAAATACTGGAAAACTAACTGCAATGCTCAAGGAAAAAATTAAACATCTCGCCGAAAAGCTCCATCCTGAAATAATTGAAATCAGGCGGCACCTGCACAGCCATCCCGAGCTGTCGTTTCAGGAAGTGGAAACCGGAAAATTTATTGCCCGTAAACTCGGTGAGTTTGGCATCCCTCATGAGCATGGTTGGGGCGAAAACGGAGTGGTAGGTTTAATCAAAGGAAAAAATCCTGAAAAAAAAGTCATTGCCCTGCGAGCTGATATCGACGCCCTGCCAATCCTTGAAGCCAATGATGTAACATACAAATCTAAAAACCAAGGAATTATGCACGCTTGCGGGCATGATGTCCACACCTCTTCATTGCTTGGCGCCGCTAAAATTTTAAATACAATCAAAGAAGAGTTCGAAGGAACGATTAAACTCATTTTCCAGCCGGCAGAAGAAAAGCTGCCTGGCGGCGCCTCTATTTTGATCGAGGAAGGCGTACTGGAAAAACCCGCACCTGAGGCAATTTTAGGCCAACATGTCCTTCCGGCTCTTGAAGCAGGGAAGGTTGGCTTCCGGCCTGGCATGTTCATGGCCAGTGCCGATGAAATTTATGTTACGGTAAAAGGCAAAGGCGGACATGGTGCCATGCCACACGACTGCATTGATACCGTGCTCATCGCTTCCCACATTGTCGTCGCATTGCAGCAAATCGTCAGCCGCAATGCAAACCCGCTCATTCCTTCAGTTTTAACATTTGGGAAAATAAACTCAACAGGCGGAGCCACCAATATTATCCCTGGTGAAATTAAGCTGGAGGGAACCTTCCGAACGATGAACGAAGAGTGGCGTACCGAAGCACATCGCCTCATGAAGAAAATGGCCGAAAACCTGGCCGAAGGCATGGGTGGTTCCTGCGATTTCAACATCGTGAAAGGCTATCCTTTTCTGAAAAACGACGAACCTCTGACGCTGCGTGCCCGGAGTCATGCTTCTGAGTACCTCAGCGAAGAAAACGTCATCGATCTTCCGATGCGCATGACTGCGGAGGACTTCGCCTGGTATTCTCAAAAAATGCCAGCCTGTTTTTATCGCCTGGGCACCGGAAACCCGGCTAAAGGTATTACCTCTCCTATCCACACAGACACCTTCGATGTGGACGAAAACAGTTTAGTTACAGGAATGGGATTGATGAGTTGGCTGGCAGTGAAAGAACTGGAAACCTATACTTAAAACAGTCGAATTTGAGAACAGATCAGCAATCTTACAGGCTGATTTTCAATCATTTAGAGCTGTGTTTTTCTTTTTTTCGCAAAACACTTCTCACTGAAAACAAGCCTTTGCAAGGATTGAAAACAGTGACAACGGAGAGTAGGCAGCATCAAGTACCATGGGGGGAGAAAAAATGAACTATCAAACTGCCTACTGCCCGCTGACTACTGTCCGCTGCGGTAAGTATTTTTTTCAAATTTTTCTGCGACCCAATTGGTCAGGGTAATAATGCCTCCTCCAAGGAGAAATGCGCCGAGAGCAAATTGTAGTATTAACATAGCCTAAAACCGTTTTTGAGATGGATGATTAAATAATATCGGGAAGGCTGCGTGGGAAAGACTACTCTGTGGGAAGAAAATCCCCTGCAACCCTCTCGCTACAGACAGTACCTGCCTGAGAGGTTTTTACTACTGAATAATGTTGCATGGGATAAACGTGTGTCGTATAATAACGGATTAAACAATGCTGAATCAGGTATAAAAAATTCATTGCTGAAAACCTGACCTTCTGCATTAACTAACTCTGAAATACAATTTCCAATTACCTTGCCAAAAATTAAGAAATAATTGAATTAGTATTTTTTTAATAAAAATAATCTGATTACGCTTCCTTCAACACCGTGAAAACTCCCTTCGCCTTCAGCAAACACTCCTCATATTCATCTTCGGGTACAGAGTCGAAAACAATAGCTCCGCCCACCTGAAAGGAGAGGTACCGGCTTGCCTCATTGTAGATCATACTTCTGATTACTACATTAAAATCAAAATCACCTTGCGGCGTCAAATAGCCCACTGCACCGGAATACAGCCCCCGCCGGGTTTGTTCCAACTCTTCAATTAGCTGCATGCTTCGAACTTTAGGCGCTCCGGTCATGGAGCCCATCGGGAATGCTTTTCGGATGGCATCTATGAAATGAACTCCCTCTTCCAGTTGCCCCGTCACTGTCGAGATCAATTGCATGACTTGCTCAAAGCGATAGACGCCAAAAATTTCTTCAACCTCCACCGTTCCTGCCCGGCAGGAGCGAGCCAGGTCGTTGCGCACGAGATCAACGATCATCACATTTTCCGAACGGTCCTTTGGGCTGTTGTATAATTTTTCAGCGAGCATTTTGTCCTCTTGGGAGTTGACACCACGGCGAATGGTGCCTTTGATGGGTTGGGAAATGAGCTTATTACCGGTTTTTTTTAAAAAACGCTCCGGACTGGCGCAAAGCAGGTAGCGGTCATGCAGTTTATAAAATGCAGAGAACGGCGCTTTGGCAACATCGTTCAGCCGTCGGAAAACAGCCGGGGCGTCGAGCTGACAGTTTTCAATAAAAAACTCCTGGCAAAAATTCATTTCATAAATATCACCCCGAAGTATGTGTTGGCGAATGGTTTCGACCGTACTGAGATAATCCTCCCGGGAAATACGGGACTGAAGTGTGAGCGAACTTAAATTCAGCCGGCCAGGTCCGACAACTGAAACTTGTCTGATAGACTCGAACACATCGGCCGGATTGCCGGCAAGGCTGTGGATTACAACTTTTTCAGCATGAATTTCCAGTACGATTTGCGGCTGAAAAAAATGCAGAGACGGAAAACCGATTCCATCGAAGTTAGAAGAGCTCAGTTGCTCGACGTCATTTTTCAGGTCGTATGACAGGAAGCCGAAGAGCCAGTCCTGTTTTTCATCAAAATACGCCTTCAGCGCATCAAAAGCCCCGTGCTCCTCCTTCAGCAAAAGCTCTGACTCCGTGCCGACGGCTATCAGGCACTCAAAATCATTGCCGGTGTAACCCTGGTACCGGTTGTGATCAAAGTAGCAGGCTACCCTGAAAACTTTCGCCCATTCAAAAGCCCGCTGTTTAAATTCGCTGACGGAGCCTAAATGAAATGTCTCGCTGGAGCGGGTCAATTGCGTTATTATTTTATTCAAGAATCCATTCAGTTTTCTCCTCAACGGGCGAGCGTTTACCCTGCAAACCCTCCAAATCATGGTACCCCATGTAGAAAACTCCCAGGCAGCGTTCGCCTTCTTTTAAGCCCAAAAATTCATTTGCATTCAGCGCCGCTTCGGGCGTACTCCAGTAACACCCGATTCCATGGGCAGTGCAGGTGAGCCACATATTTTCCACCGCACAGGCTACAGCTGCTACCTCCTCCCATTCAGGCACCCGCTCTTGTGGATCACGTTGCATACAGATCGCAATTGCGCAGGCCGACATTCGTGGATTCTCCTGCATTTTTTTGAATTTTACCTCAGAAAAAGTCGCTTCCGGCGTGTTGGTTTTGTAGTAAGCGCCCAGGTAATCGCCAAACCTTTCCAGGGCGGCACCTACGAGCACCTTGAAACGCCAGGGCTCGGTGAGGCGATGTGTCGGCGCCCAATTGGCATTTTCCAGAACCTCTTCAATGACGTTTCTTTCGATCGGTTTGCTGTTGTAGGTTTTGGGAAAAATTGCCCTTCTTTTGCGAATGAGTTCCGTTGCCTGTTCTGGTGTAATAGACATTGTGTTAACTTTGATAAATATTTGACCTTTTCCCGTTGACAGTTGTTTTACCAAATCCATAAAGTTTTTCACCAACAAACCATCAACGGTAAATTAAAGTGCGGCAAAGATAAGCCGCTCGTTGAACAACCATGATTTCTAAATTCAGAATGAAAATAGACCTGCTCGGACAGGCTATCCTCATCTTCGCCATTTTGCTACTTGCATTTTTTGCGTCCGGACAGGCGTGGACGAATGCCATGCTCATCGTGCTTGGGCTTTGGCAACTGGCCAGCGCATTTCACCTGCTCCATGTTTATCAGCACATTAAGCGGTTGAATTATTTGAAAACCGCCATTGTTCTTGCCGTAAGCCTGCCGGTTTGGATCCATCTGGTCGGTGGTCTGGCATATCTTCCTGTGGCCGGCGTTGTAGTCTGGTATTTTGTGCAAACCATCTCCGACACTATAAAAGTTTACAACCGCCCCCGCTCTTTCTGGGATTTGTAAAATGTGCGTTGTGACCTGAAAGGACATATCTGCATCCCTGGTCGCATCTAAATCAAAACATATTCACGATGATTTTTCCGATTGGAGATGACCAGGTAAAAGGAGGCTACCGTCCTATTTTCAGTTATAGCTTTATTGTACTGAATGTCATTCTTTTCATTTTCCAAAGCCAAATGCCGGACGCCCAGCAAGCCTCCTTTGTCAACCACTTTGGCTCAATTCCTGCTGAAATTACTTCCGGACAAGATCTTTTCACCCTGATTACCAGTATGTTTCTGCATGGTGACTGGATGCATCTCATCGGGAATATGCTTTTTCTTTGGGTTTTTGCTGACAATATTGAAGCGACTATCGGTAATTTTCGCTTTCTGTTGTTTTATATCCTGGGCGGACTGGTTGCAGCGGTGGGGCACATTTGGTTCAACTGGAACAGCTCCATCCCGATGGTTGGGGCAAGTGGAGCGATTTCTGCAGTCATGGGAGCTTACCTCGTCATGTTCCCGGTGTCACGGGTGAAGTTGCTGTTTCTGATTTTTCCTTTTCGGGTGTCGGCTTGGCTTTTTCTCGGCATCTGGATCTGGCAACAGTGGACAAGCGGAATGTCGTGGCTAACCCAGCAAATGGATATCGAAACAACCGGAGGAGGAGTGGCATGGTGGGCACATATCGGTGGTTTTGCTTTCGGTTTACTGGCCGGTTTTGTGTTTCGGACGAAAGGAAGGCTAAGTGGTGTTGAGTTGGAAAAAGACTACTGAGAATCAGAGTCTTAGCAAAAACAATTCGAAAAACGAATGTTGAGAGGTCATGTCAAATTCACTTTTTTTTCGGTGACTTTCCCCATGACAAACTGTTGACAATAATCACTCTCATGTTACAGTCTCATGACAAAGCGCAAAAGGCTGACAGCTATTTTTGCAGGAGTATTTTAATAGGGGGAAACCCTTCAATTTTACTTGCTTTCATAAATCGAATATGTTGGACAGCTATAAAATCCTCACAATAACGCATCGCCAGACGCCGCTTCAGTCCATCGGCAAGTTTATTATTGCCCATGAAAATGAAGCAGCTCTTCGGTCCAGACTTGAAGAACTCAAGAGCGATTTTGGCGTGGATGAAATGCTGTACCTCGCTACCTGTAACCGGGTGATGTTCCTGTTCAACAGAGAAAAATCATTATCTCCCGATTTTATCCAGCAATTTTTTCAGGCAGTCAATCCTCAACTTTCAGCTGATTTTATCGAAAAGCATGTGGTCACTTACGAAGGCAAAGCCGCAGTTGATCACTTATTTAAAGTAACGGCATCCATCGACAGCCTTGTCGTTGGGGAGCGTGAAATCCTGCGACAGCTTCGTGAAGCCTACGACCGCTGCCTCAACTGGAACCTGACCGGCGACAACATTCGAATCATCATGCAGGCCGCTGTGGTAGCTGCGAAGGAAGTATATGCCCAGACCCGCCTCGGCGAAAAGTCAGTTTCTGTCGTCTCACTCGCCGTGAAAGAATTGTTGAAAACCAAACTTCCCAAAAACGCCCGCATCCTGATGATCGGAGCAGGCCAGACCAACATGCTGGTCTCCAAGTTTTTAGCAAAATACGGCTTCACCAATGTTTCTGTTTTCAATCGTACATTCGAAAAAGCGGAGCAGCTGGCTCGCATGACGGGGGGAAGCGCCTATAAATTCAGCGAACTTGAAAGCTACCAACAAGGTTTTGATTGCCTCATCGCCTGCACGGGCGCCACGCAGGCAGTTGTCGATAAAAAGCTGTACTCCAGCCTTTTAGCCGGCGAAACCAGCCGCAAAGTAGTAATTGACCTTTCTGTTCCCAACAACGTTTGCAAAGAAGTTGTACAGGATTTTGATGTTCATTTTATCGAAGTGGAAGGCCTTCGGGCTTTGGCTCAGGTCAACCTTTCTTTCCGTGAACAGGAAGTGACCGTCGCCATTGAGTTACTTGAAACCCACTTGGAAGAATTCGAAACCACTGCCCGTAACCGCCGCATCGAACGTGCGTTGCACAGAATTCCCGGAGAGGTAACGGCCGTGAAAGAGCGGGCCCTCAACGAAGTTTTCAAAAAAG
Source organism: Bacteroidota bacterium (assembly GCA_030147525.1). Classification (GTDB taxonomy): domain Bacteria; phylum Bacteroidota; class Bacteroidia; order Chitinophagales; family Saprospiraceae; genus UBA6168. The sequence goes on along the minus strand of JASBVF010000040.1, from coordinate 32,287 downwards.
AGGTCGAAGTACTTGACGAATCAACCCGCCAGCTTTTGGAGCGCATGATGACTTACATGGAGAAAAAATGCACCGGCATTCCTATGAAAGTTGCCAAGGAAGCACTGACCGTTCCTGCCTGATAGAAATTTTATCAATTTATCGTACTTTCATCCCTCGCTTTTTCCCGCCATGGGAAGAGCAAAAAATGATGTAGTCATGCCCTCACCTGGTAAAATTATCCAGCTCAACGCCAGCTTGCATCATTAGCCAGCAGTATGCTGGCACGGCAGAATTTATCTTTCACCACTCAGCTGACACCAAGCAGAAAATGTCAAAAAAAATACAGCAAAGCGAATTCGAACAAATCATTCAACCATTGCCATCGAAGGACAAAATCGTACTGCGTGAACAGGAAATCACGACGGAATGGCTGCAAGAGAACGTCGCCCGTTGCCGAAAACTCATGAAAAGAGACCTTTGGATCGGTCCGATTTGGGTGATTCTCTACGGCATTTTACTTTTCAAAACGGGCTACAGCAACCTTACCATTGCCATTTTTGTTATTGGAGCAGTCTATTTTATTTATACCATTTTTACAACAGGCTCGTTTGGGTTGAACCGGAAGCGGGTAAGCGTGTACGAGGAGTTGTTAAAAAAAATGGAAAATTGATTCTAAAAACCCTGATTCAAAGAGATGGAAAATCCTTTTAAAAAATACGCCCGGCAATTTTCTGAAAACCGGTTTCTGAAAAAAATTCAGTCTTATTTCCGGGATGCCGGCCTCAAAACGGTGTACAGCGCCCTGCTTCTGTTTTACTCATTTACCAGAAAAGAAACACCGGCCTGGGCGAAAAATATCATACTTGGCGTGCTGGGCTACTTCATTGCTCCGATTGATGCCATTCCCGACCTGACTCCCATCATCGGCTACACGGACGACCTCGGCGTACTGAGCTTCGGGCTCGTCACCATCGCCTGCTACATCAACGATGATGTGCGAATTAAAGCAAGAAAAAAGCTTAAAAACTGGTTTGGAGAATTTGACGTGCACGAACTGGCAGAAATCGACAAGCAACTTTGATTCCTTTCCAAAAAGGATAAAGAAAAAGGGAGAAGTTTTGTCAACTCCTCCCTTAAACAACAGCGAAATAAAAAGGATATAAATCTTTACTCCTTCACTCCCCTCACGAGCAGTGAAACTTCATTGTTAAGCACCTCGACGAACCCGCCGCCAATGCTGAACTGAATTATTTTTCCGGCATCAGAACCCTCCTTGATCGTACCGCTTTCTTCTTCGTAAAACTTGTAAGGACCTCCGCTGGTCATTAACGTGACGGTGCCTTTTTCAAGTGAAGAAACGATAGGGGCGTGGTTTTTCAAAATCTGAAATTCACCCATCGTCCCGGGTACTTTCACCGAAATGATTGAGCCCTGAAAAACTTCTTTGTCGGGAGTTAGAATAGAAATATTCATCTTATCTGTATGATGAATGATCAATGATGAATGATGAACAATGTATGCCTGAAAGACAATTCATCGTTCATCACTCATCGATCATCATTAATTTTTAGCTTCTGCCAGCATTTTCTTACCAGCCTCGATTACTTCATCAATGGTACCTTTCAACATGAAGGCAGCTTCCGGATATTCATCCACTTCACCGTCCATAATCATGTTAAAACCACGGATCGTTTCTTCGATTGGCACAAGTACACCCGGTGTACCGGTGAACTGCTCAGCAACGTGAAATGGCTGAGAAAGGAAACGCTGTACACGGCGTGCACGGTGTACGACGAGTTTGTCTTCCTCAGAAAGTTCTTCCATACCAAGGATGGCGATGATATCGAGCAATTCGTTGTAGCGCTGGAGAATCAGTTTCACCCGCTGTGCACAATTGTAGTGCTCGTCGCCGATGATGGCCGGATCGAGGATACGGCTCGTAGAATCGAGCGGATCCACCGCAGGATAGATACCGAGCGACGCAATCTTACGGCTCAATACCGTGGTAGCATCCAGGTGAGCAAATGTTGTTGCCGGAGCCGGGTCCGTCAAGTCATCCGCAGGTACGTAAACGGCCTGTACGGAAGTAATGGAACCACGCTTCGTAGAAGTAATCCGCTCCTGCATCAGACCCATTTCAGTGGCCAGCGTTGGCTGGTAACCTACGGCTGAAGGCATACGGCCCAACAAGGCTGAAACCTCAGAACCTGCCTGCGTGAAACGGAAGATATTGTCGATAAAGAAAAGAATGTCACGTCCGCCGGTTGGGTCGTTCATGTCACCGTCACGGTAGTACTCAGCAACTGTCAGACCTGAAAGAGCTACACGGGCACGTGCTCCGGGAGGCTCGTTCATTTGACCGAACACCAGGGTGGCCTGAGAATCGGCGAGTGCTTTGTGGTCAACTTTTGACAAGTCCCAACCACCAGCTTCCATGCTGTGTTTGAATTCTTCTCCGTATTTGATAACACCGGATTCAATCATTTCACGGAGGAGGTCATTACCCTCACGGGTACGCTCACCCACGCCTGCGAATACAGAGATACCTTCGTACGCCTTGGCGATGTTGTTAATCAACTCCATGATGATTACGGTCTTACCTACACCGGCTCCACCGAAGAGACCGATTTTACCACCTTTCATGTAAGGCTCGATCAGATCGATTACTTTGATACCTGTGTAAAGCACTTCCTTTTCAACAGAAAGTTCTTCGTAGGTCGGCGGTTTGCGGTGAATCGGGTAAGTCTTGTCACGGGAAACCGGGCCAATGCCGTCGATAGCCTCGCCTACCACGTTGAAGAGGCGGCCTTTGATAGCGTCGCCCACAGGCATGGCAATAGGTTGACCAGTGTCAATTACATCCATTCCTCTGGTTAAACCATCAGTAGAATCCATAGCGATAGTGCGAACGCTGTCTTCTCCGAGGTGCTGCTGAACTTCCAGCACGAGTTTTTCACCATTCGGCCGAGTAATCTCGAGAGCACTCAGGATTTCTGGTAATTTATTGTCATCAGAAAAACTCACATCCACTACCGCTCCAATGATCTGCTTGATTTTGCCGGTATTTTTCATATTCTGATTTGTAATTTTTTTTGATCAGGTGAGAAATTTCCGGTAAAAGGGCTACCCCCCTCCGAAAATCGGCGCAAAGATACACGTTTGGGGTTGTTTACCAACCTTGAACGTGGAAAATTTGATTTTACTGAAAAATCCTGGGCCTAATGGCCTTATTACCCCCTCTCTTAACAAAGATTGCGGGGGTATTGTCCTGCCTAACTGGATTTCAACTGCCGCTGCAAATAAATTAGGAGGCAAAGTCTCACCTTCATTTCAGGGTAAATCCAGCTGTTGCGACAAGGTGTTTTTTTGCTGGGGTTATGAGTGATCTCACAGTTTTATACCTCTAATTTTGATTAAAAAAGAGGAATTGGTTGTCGTTGTAAAAATTAGGCTCAAAAAAATAAAAATTCACGCCCGAGGCGGGTAGCTTTGGCGGACGCCAATTTGCAGGCTTTTTTCGATATTGCTAAAAGCAGTCAAAAATCTTCAAAATGAAACCCGGAGTTTTAAAGCAAGTCTTACCTTTTCTCTTTCTCCATTTCCTTTTTTTTCAGGCGGTCACCGCCCAAAATTTCACCGAAACCATCCGCCTCAATCAGCTTGGCTTCTACCCGGACGGGCCGAAAATCGCCATCGTCGCCGCCGAGGTGAAAGGCGAGTTTTTCATCGCAACGCCCGACCTGAAAAAGAAAGAATTCACCGGTATGCTCGGCGGGCAGCAGGTCTCCTCGATTTCCGGCAAGACGACCACGATCGCCGATTTTTCAAAATTTAAAAAGCCGGGAACCTGGGTCGTGTGGGTGCCTTCGCTGGGCCACTCCTGGCCGTTTGAGATCAAACCCAATGTGCATCACGACCTGGCTGTGGCGGCGCTGAAGGGATTTTACCACCAGCGCATGTCCACCGATCTGCCGGAACGGTACGCCGGGAAGTGGCACCGCCCGTTCAGCCATCCCGACAAAAATGTGTTCGTCCACGCCTCCGCCGCCACGGGCGCAAGGCCGAAAAACACAGTGATCGAATCGCCCGGCGGCTGGTACGATGCGGGGGATTACAACAAGTACGTCGTCAACTCCGGCATCACGGTGGGTACCCTGCTGGCGCTGTACGAGGATTTTCCCGCTTATTTTAAAAAACTGGAAACCAACATCCCCGAAAACGGCAACGGCGTGCCCGACCTGCTCGACGAAGCGCTGTGGAACCTCCGCTGGATGTTGACGATGCAAGACCCGGGCGACGGCGGCGTTTACCACAAATGCACCACCGCCAAATTCGAGGGTTTTGTGAAACCGGAAGACGCCAAAGCACAGCGCTACGTCGTGCAGAAAAGCACCGCCGCCACCCTCGATTTTGCAGCGGTGATGGCACAGGCGGCGAGGGTGTTCCGGGGCTTCGAGCTGGAATTCCCGGGGCTTGCAGACAAGTTTTTAAAAGCCTCGAAAAGCGCCTGGCAATGGGCACGGGCGAACCCTGCCACGATGTACGACCAGGGAAAAATGAACGAACAATTCGAACCGAAAATCGAAACCGGGGCCTACGGCGACAATGACGTGACCGACGAATTCATCTGGGCGGCGATGGAACTGTACGTGACCACCGGCGAGGACGAGTACTTCCAGGCCGTGGATCTGTTTCCCTCCGAGGGCCTGACGGTGCAGAATTGGGGCGACGTGCGCACGATGGGCTACCTCACGCTGCTGCGCCACGAGCAGCATCTCACCCCCGTGGCTGCAACGCCCATGCGTTACCTGAAAGGCATGTACATCGCTTTTGCGAAGGGGTTGGTTTATAAAACGGAGGGCCAGGCCTACCTCGCCCCGATGGAGAATAACGTGGAAAACTACGTCTGGGGCAGCACTGCCGTCTGTGCTAACCAGGGCATCAACCTGATCTACGCCTACCGCCTGACCAACGACCAGGTGTATCTCAACTACGCCCTCGACAACCTCGACTACCTGCTTGGTCGCAATGCCACGGGCTACTCTTTCGTCACCGGTTACGGCGATAAAACGCCCAGGCACATTCACCACCGCCCCTCCGAGGCCGACGGCGTGGAGGATCCTGTGCCCGGCCTGCTCGCCGGCGGCCCGAACCCCGGGCAACAGGATAAGTGCGAAACTTATCCAAGTAAAATCCCGGATGAAAGCTACACCGATGACGTCTGCTCCTACGCCTCGAACGAGATTGCGATCAACTGGAATGCGCCGCTGGTGTATTTGGCGTTTGCGGTGGATATTTTGAAAAGCGAGCCTTAAATATTGCCACGAATTCCGCTGATTTTATACGAATTAAACTCGTAGAAATTCGTGGAATTGAAGGCTAAAACAGCAATCATGAAAAAACTCTTCACCCTCATCTCACTGCTCATGGCACTTACACCGTTTGCCCAAAATCCATTGGGTATTTTTGAAAAAACAACCGACGTCGGCCCTGTTCGCCAGAAAGGCGGCACGAGCTACGACGCTGCTTCGCAGACCTACGTCCTCTCCGGTGCCGGGGCGAACATCTGGTTTACCAAAGACGAATTTCATTTTGCCTATAAACAACTGAGCGGCGATTTCATCCTGCAATGCCGGGGCAGACTGCTCGGCCAGGGTGTCGATGCGCACCGCAAATTCGGCTGGATGGTGCGAACCGGTACTGATACCAGCGCTGCTATGGTAGCGGCTGCCGTCCACGGCGACGGGCTGGCGGCGGTCCAGTTCCGCAGGCGGGCCGGCGGCAACGTGGAGGAGGTCAAATCGCCGGTGAAAATGCCGGACGTGATTCAGTTGGAGCGGCGGGGCAGAAGTTTTTTCCTGTCGGTGGCCCGCTTTGGCGATGAATTCTGGACGGTGGAAGTGCCCGATTTCGAATTCCCGGCGGAGATGCTGGCGGGGCTGTTCGTCTGCTCCCACAGCGCCGGTGCGGTGGAAAAAGCGGAGTTCGACAACGTGCGAATCGTCATTCCACCGAAAGAAGGTTACACGCCGTACCAGGATTACCTCGGCAGCCACATCGAACTGATGGACGTGGTGAGCGGCCGGCGGGAGGTGGTTTTCACGGCTCCGAATTCCCTGCAAGCACCGAACTGGCTGCCCGATGACTCCGGCCTGATCTACAACAGCGAGGGACTGATCTACCAACTCGATTTTGCCAGCAAAAAACCGGTCGTGCTGAACACGGATTTTGTGAAAGAAAACAACAACGACCACGTGATTTCTTTCGACGGTAAAATGCTCGGTCTGAGCAGTTCGAGCGGCGAGGAGGAATACGGATCGCTGGTGTACACCGTACCGCTGACGGGCGGCAAGCCGAAGCGCATCACTGCCACCGGTCCCAGCTACCTGCACGGCTGGTCGCCCGATGGCAAGTGGCTGACTTACACGGCCCAGCGCCACGGCGATTACGATATTTACAAAATCCCGTCGGATGGCGGCGAAGAGATCCGGCTGACCAGTTCGCCCGGCCTCGACGACGGCTCGGAGTACAGCCCCGACGGTAAGTGGATTTATTTCAACTCCGTGCGCACCGGCTCGATGGAGCTTTGGCGCATGCGCCCCGACGGCAGCTACCCGGAGCAATTGACCAATGACAAACTGCAAAACTGGTTCCCTCACATTTCACCCGACGGAAAATGGATCGTGTTCCTGTCGTACCTGCCGGAGGTGGCAGCGGGCGACCACCCGTTTTACAAACACGTTTACCTGCGCATGATGCCCGCTGACGGCGGCAAGCCGAGGGTGATTGCCTACCTCTACGGCGGTCAGGGCACGATCAACACGCCGAGTTGGTCGCCGGATGGGAAGAAGATTGCGTTTGTGAGTAATTCGAATTGATTTGGTAAATTAGTGAATTGGTGAATTAGTAAATTGGGATAGCCCCCTGCCTGATTCACCAATTTACATGTTAAATTAGCTAAAAATGAAGCAACCCGCCACCCTCCTCCTGACCTTCCTTTTTTCCTTGGGAATGTTGGTGAAACTCGACGCCCAATCCCACATCGGTGTAGGGGCCAAGCCCGTCAAAGGCGCCAAAGTTTACCTCGACGGCACCGCCAAAATGCTCCATGAAAACTGGACGTATTGGGACGGCCCCCGCCTCTCCGCCAAACTGCCCGTAAAATGGCCCATCGTGCCCGATCCGCACGGCAAGGGAACCGTGGTCAGCAGCAAAGACCCCGACCCGAACGCCGCCAAGGGCCTCTACGGCAGCGCCGACCTGGTGACAAAGGAAAAATTCCGGGACTTCCGGGCGCACGTCGAATTCCTCGTGGCTGAGCCTGCCGGCAACAGCGGCGTCTATCTCCAGAACCGCTACGAAATTCAGGTGCTTGACGGCGACTCCACCACGCACGGGATGGCGGCCATCATCAACGAACATGCCGCCCCGTACAGCGCTTACAACGGCACCGGGAAATGGAATGCCTACGACATCACGTTCCGGGCAGCTCGTTTCAAAGATGGAAAGCTCATCGAGCAGCCACGGGTGACGGTCTATTTCAACGGTAAAAAAATCCATAAAAACCAGCCGATCATGCAGGTTTGGGGCGGCCCGAATTCCGGTCTGGATGGTGGCAACGACGGTGGCAAGGGCATCACCGACACGCCCGGCGGGTTGAAACTGCAATCGGAAGGCCACGATGTGCTGTACCGCAACGTCTGGATCAAAAAGCTGGATTTGAAAAACGCAGACACAAACTTTTAAAAAGAGAAAAATGAAACGACGTCAAGCCATCAAAAACCTCGTCATCATTACCTCGGCAGCGGCCATTTTGCCAGGCTGCCAACCGGAGGACAGGGGACCCGTTTATGAAAACATCCCGCTCGACCGGAAGCAGCGGGCCTTGATCGACCAATTCACCGAAGCGCTGTTGCCCCGTGGCGAGTCCGGCGTAACGACCCCGGAAACGACCACCGATTTCGTGCTCACCGTCTTCAACGACTGCCGCTCGCCGGAGGACATTCAAAAATACATGACCGGCCTGACGGAGTTTCAGACGTTTATCAAGGAAAAATTCGGGAGTGATTTCGGCTCAATCGGTGCTGAGAAGCAAACGGAAGTTTTTACCTACCTCTCCGCTGCGGAGGGGCTGTCCGAGCCGTTGAAGTTTTTCTTCGAAACGACCCGTGGGATGACCATCGAGCATTTCACCTCCTCGGAGTTTTTTCTGAAAAATGTGATGCAGTGGGAGTTTGTGCCGGGACGGTTTGAGGGGTGTGCTTCTTTGTAAAACGGTGAATTGGTGAATTAGTAAATTGGGTTGAGCAAGCTGCTGCGTCGCTCCCAATTTACCAATTCACTAATCCACCAATTCACTAATTTATCAATCAAAAAATGCCAAATAACACAGATCATCATTTCGACGCCATCATCATCGGGGGCGGTATGACCGGCGGCTGGGCTGCCAAAGAACTTTGCGAAGCAGGCCTCAAAACCCTCATGCTCGAACGGGGCCGCAACGTGGAACACATCGCCGATTATCCCACCACCGCCATGCAGCCCTGGGAATTCAAGCACCGGGGACGCATCCCCTACGAGGTGGAAAAGGAAAATCCGGTCATCAGCCGATGCTACGCCTTTCGGGAGGATGCCATGCATTTTTTTGTGAAAGACACCGAACACCCCTACGTGCAGGACAAGCCCTTTGACTGGATACGGGGCTACCAGGTGGGCGGCAAGTCGATCATGTGGGCACGGCAGGTGCAACGCTGGAGCGACTTCGACTTCGAAGGCCCGGCCCGGGACGGCTTCGCCGTGGACTGGCCCATCCGCTACAAGGATCTGGAAAAATGGTACACCCGGGTTGAGCAGTTTATCGGCGTCTCCGGTAATAAAGATGGGCTGGACATGTTGCCCGACGGCGATTTCCTGAAACCCTTCGACATGACCTGCGTGGAGCAGCATTTCAGGGATGAAGTGAAAAAACATTACAAGGACCGTCATGTGATCTACAGTCGCTGTGCCCATATCACCGAAGAGCGGGAGATTTTCAAACAGCAGGGCAGGGTGCTCTGCCAGGGCCGCAACATCTGCCAGCGGGGCTGCCCGTTCGGTGGGTATTTCAACGCCAACTCCACGGTCATTCCCTGGGCGCAGCGCACCGGTAACCTCACGCTGCAACCGCATTCCGTAGTGCATTCCATCATTTTTGATGAAAAAGAAAACCGGGCCACGGGCGTTCGGGTCATTAACGCAGAGACGAAAGAGACGACTGAGTATTTTGCCAAAATCATCTTCGTAAACGCTGCAACACTGAACACGAACCTCGTGCTGCTCAACTCCAAGTCCGATCGCTTCCCCAACGGTCTCGGCAATGACAACGGACTGCTGGGCAAATACGTCGGCTTCCACATTTACCGGGGTAAAATCTGGGCACGGCACGAGGGTCACCAGGAATTCAAAACGGTGGGTGGACGGCCTACCAGCGCTTACATTCCCCGCTTCCGCAATGTGTACCGGCAGGAAACCGACTTCCTACGGGGCTATGCCGCCGGATTTTATTCAGGTCGAAACCTCAGCGTCAATCGCCAGGGCTTCGGTCAGGAACTGACCGGCAACCTGCTCGGCTCGAAGGACTACGGCCCCTGGAATGTTTCTTCGCATATGATGGGTGAAACCATTCCGAAGGAGTCCGGCTTCGTGGCGCTCGATGAGCAATTGAAAGACGCCTGGGGCATCCCGCAACTGCGTATCAGCGTCGAGCACGATAACAACGATGAAAAAATGATCCAGGACTTCTTCGAGCAGTTCACCGACATGTACAAAAAGGCCGGTTTCACTGACATCCAAACTCATGACACGAAGCAGGCGCCGGGTTTGGACATCCACGAAATGGGCGGTGTGCGCATGGGCCGTGACCCGAAGACTTCGCTGCTCAACGAATGGAACCAGCTCCACGCCTGCCCCAACGTGTACGTCACTGACGGGGCATGCATGACCTCGTTTTCGACCCAAAATCCGTCGCTGACCTTCATGGCGCTGACGGCACGGGCGGCGAATCATGCAGTGGAAGAATTGAAACGGGAAGGGTAATCAGGTCATTTCACCAGCGAAACCAGCAACCACGGCGCCTGAAACCTGTACTCTTTCAGTTTCAAAAAACTGGCGAAACGTGGTAAAATGATAGAACGGCGGCGGTTGCCGAGGTCGATGACCAGCTCGTCGCCGAATTTTTTCAGCTCGATTTCCTCCTCTTTGACAAAGGGCAGGCGGGTTTTGAAAAAATAGCCCTCCTTATTCTCGATCAGCTCGAAGGGCTTGTCGAGGTGCAGGATTTTAGCGGGTTCTTTCCCGGCGTACAGCGAGCGGGCGATGTTTTTCAAAAGTTCGATGCCGAAAACCTCCCGTCCCTGGTGCTCCACCTTCAACACGGGAATGGGGTCGAAGCTCTCCTCGATTTCACGGATGTATCCGGCCTGTGATTCGATGTAGTTTTTAAAAACACGCCCCACTTCTTCTTTCGGTAAAATGCGGTTGATGATGACGGCATCCACGTTGTAACCGTAAAGTTGCAGGTAAGTGTAGGCACGCTTGGCTTCTTTGACTACCATGCGCTCCGGGTTGGTCACGATGCGGATGGAGCAGACTTTCGGGTCGAGAAATACCTGCTGGATTTTTTCGAGCTTGTCGAACAGTTCTTCCAGTTCCTCCAGTCCCTTGTCCAGAGGGACGCCGGTGAACACCTGCACGCCCTTGGTGACCGTGCGTACGGCGAGGTTCTTTCGTGAAAAAGCCTTGGTCATCCAGGATTTGGCGACCTGGGGCAGGGAGAGCAGGGTCAGCGTTTCGCCCGTCGGCGCACTGTCGATGACGATCAACTCGTAGTCGCCCTCCCGGTAATATTTTTCCAGCCAAAGAAATGCCGAGGCCTCTTCCATGCCGGGCAGGACGGAAAGCTCCTCTGCCACCACGTTACCCACACCCCTCCACCGGAAGATAGTCTGCATCAGGTTACGCATGTTGTTCCAGTATTTTTCCATGGAATAGTACACGTCGAATTCCTGGGCGTAGAGGTTGGGCTGGATTTGTACGGGTTCGGGGCTCAGGCTGATGTCCATTGCATCGGAGAGGCTGTGCGCCGGGTCGGTGGAGATGACGAGGGTTTTGATCCCCTTTCGGGCGGCTTCGACGGCTGTCGCTGCGGCCATGGTTGTTTTGCCTACGCCGCCTTTGCCGGTAAAAAGGATGATACGCATGGTGAATGTTAAACTTTGGGCTCCCGCAGATTGTCGCAGAAGGTTTTACCCAAAAATCTGCGAAATCTGCGGAAAAATAAAAAAGCCGGCGGCGAAAAATCCGCCCCGGCTCGATTTGGTCTTTTTAACTCGTGTGTTCTTTAGTTATTGCTGAAAATCTTCCGGAAGCGAACGGCACTTTTTGAAAACTGGCCTTTCATCGTTTCCAGCGTATCGAAGAAGATTTCCTGCTGACGGCCGGCGAGGTGCAAACCGCCTTTCACGGCCTTTTCAGCCACTTTTTGCCATTTTTCACCGGCAGAGAATATGTCGTCCACCATTTCATCGGCAGTTTCAAGCGCTGCGGCGTTGACTTTCTGGGCAGTTTTGCGGGCTTCTTTCACCTGCTTGTCCACATCGAAGTTCTCGATGGCTTCACGGGTATTTTCGATGGCCTTTTTAACAGCCTCTTTGCCGGTTTTGGTGATGTCTTCCACAACGTCCTCGGCGGTTTTGAGAATTTGTTCATTCACGCTTTTGGCCGTTTTCTGGATTACATCAACATTCTTTTTGAGGTCCAGTTTTTTACCGGCTTCCTTCACGGTTTTGGTAGCGAGGGCCTGCAATTCTTTGCTGTCGGCCTTCACGTTGTCAACGACTACGTTGGCAGTTTGAACCACTTCTTTCTCAACATTTTTGGCCGTTTTCTGGATACGGTCAACGTTTTTATCGAGGGTGGTCTTTTTTTCGGTTGCTTTTACGGATTTGGTTGCCATTTTATTTACGATTTGATTGTTGTTAAATTGTTTGATTGCTTGATTGTCAGATTGTTAATGGCCGTATTTAAAAAATTAAACATTAGCCATTAACAATTAAACATTATTTACTTCCCGCCTTTCAGTTCCTCTTTCAGGGAGGCGAGTTCTTCCATTTTACCGGCAGCGGCGAGTTTTGCCTGTGCCGGCCACGTGGAAGGATCGTGCATCTGGTAGCGGGTACCTGCGTCGGTCAGGATCGTTTTCAGGTCTGCCGGATTTGCTTCAGCCAATTTTTCGAGATCGGTGATGCCTGCCTTGTTCAGCAGTTCCTGAATTTTCGGGCCGATGCCTTCGACGACGGTCAGATCAGTAGGTTTCGCTGTTGTTGAAGGGAGTTCTTTTTTTGCCGGAGCGGCGGCCGGTTTTTTAGCAGCTTTTGCCGGGGCTTTTTTAGCGGCTTTTTTCACCGGTTTTTCTTCCTGAAGTACTGCGTCCATCAGTTCGTCAATGTCTCTGCCCGCTTTTTCGAGGTTGGCGGCCTTTTGCTTCGGAGCGGTCTGGGCGAAAAGTTTCTTCGTACGCTTATTTCCGTAAGCGAATTGTTCCTTCACTGCTTCGAGGCTGTTGAGGGCCAGCTCTTGTTGTTTGGCGAACAATACGGTGCCTTTTTTGAGGGCTTTGGCGAAAACATTCTGCCACTGTTCACCGGCTGCGATCGTCTCATCCACGATTTCATTGGATGCTTTCAAGGCTACTTTGTTAAATTCAGCAGCTTTGTTTTTCAGCAAATCGATTGTCGAGACTTGATTTTTCTTATTTATGTTTTTGGTTGCCATGTCTTACTTTTTTTTGTTTAATTAAAATCACGATGCAAAAATAAGGTGGGGTAGTTACAGATGAGTTACAGAGGAGTGAGAGGGTGAGAGAAGTGAGAGGGAAGTCAGATCGACTGGATTTCTTTGAGCAGCTTTTTCGTCTCTGGGAGGGGTTCTATGCCGAATTCTTCGGCCAGTATTTTTTCACATTGACGGTAAGATTTGATGGCCATCGGGCGGTTGCATTTGCGGAGGTAGGCCTGCATTTCGAGTCGGTAGGCGTCTTCCCAGGTGGGGTCGAGCAGGAGGGCCTGCTGGGCGAGGCGGACGCTTTCGAGCGGGTTTTCATCGAGGCGAAGTTCGCCGAGGGTGATCGTGGCTCCAAGGGCCAGCACCTGCAGGCGTTCCCGTTCGTCGCTCGACCAGTCTTCGTAGAGGCGGTTGGGCAGGTAAATGCCGTGGTGCAGCGTGATAGCCTCCTGATAGGCCAGTTTCGCAGCGCCGGGGTCGTCGGACAGTAGCTGGTTGCCCAGGGCTATGAAAGCTTCCATGGCGTCGGCATCGATCCACATTTCATCGAGATTCAACTGGTAGGTCTGCCCCTGACGGGCAATGAAACGAGCCTCGGAGCGGCTTTTGCGGTCGGGTTCCAGCACTTTGTTGATGCCATGGAGGGCTACTTTGAAATTCTGTTCGCCCGCCTTCTCGTCGAGGTCTTCCCAGATGCGATCGACAATTTGCTCACGGTGCATTCCCCGTCGGTGGCGGGCGGTGACGAGGAACTGAAACAACTGTACGGTTTTGTCACGGCCCCATTCTTTTTCATGGACCCTATTACCGTCCACCCAAATCTGGAACCGGCCCAGCGTCTGCACCTGCACAGCTGCGGCGGCTCTTTTTTCAACGAGGAGGGCGATCTGACCGGCGGCGTTGCTCATTTCGTTTTTTTGGAAAGCTTATCCACTTTTTTGTTTAACGCATCGAGGGTGCCGGTGAGATTGGCAAGCGACTTTGTGAGGTTTTTTACATCCGCTTTGGTGGCTGGCTTCCAACTGTCCGGGTCAATTTTGGACTGGATCAACTCCTCGACCTCCCTGGCCTGCTCCTGCACGGCAGCAGTGACCTGCTCCTGGATGTGTTCGACGCCGGCCTTGGGGTCTTTGAGCGTTTCCATGACCATTTTAGGGCTGGCGAGGGCCATGCGTTTCCACAGGTCGAAGCTTTTGGCGAGGATGCCTTTTTGCTCTTCGGGCGTTTTGTCCTCCATGGCGATGATGGTCAGGTCAGTCAATTTGCCCTGGATGAACTGCACGACTTCGTTGAATTCGGAGAAATTTTTTTCATCGCCGCCCTGCACGTGGCGGATGTTGCCACGCCACTGCACCTGGGGTTCGCCTTCGTCATTTTCAAAAATCTTCTGGGTGAAGCGGAGTACGAAGGAAGCGGTTTCGTCTTTTTTGGTTGCCATTTTTAATGAAATGTGGATGAACAGATCAGGTAAAGGTAAGACTTGAGCGTTACACCCCGGTTACATCCAAATTCATTGTTCATGATATTTTAGCAAAAACCTTACTTTTGGAGTCATCTCCCGCAGATGCCGCAGATTTTTAAATCGAAGGGTTTGTCTGTGAAAATCTGCGACATCTGCGGGCAAAATTTAAAAACTAAACGCTGTGATAGGAAAATTACTCGGTCAACTTACCGAAGGCGATATGGAACCCATCTCCGGGATGGACGCAACTTTTCTTTACGGGGAGTCGCCCACACAACACATGCACGTGGGAAGCGTGCTCGTCATCGAGGGTTCTCTAAAGTTTGAAACGTTTAAAAAAATCATTGCCTCCCGCCTGCACCTCATTCCCAAGCTGCGCAAACGGCTCGTGATGGTGCCCTTCGGTATTGATTACCCGTATTGGGTGGACGATCCGCATTTCGACCTCAACCTCCACATCCGTCACATCGCCCTGCCCAAACCGGGGGGCTGGAAGGAACTCCGGGCCATCGCTTCGCAAATTTTCAGCGAACCGCTCGACCGCAACCGGCCGCTCTGGTCCTTCACTTTCGTGGAAGGGCTCGACACCATTCCGCAGGTACCGAAAGGCTCCGTGGCTGCCATTTCAAAAATGCACCATGTGGCGATTGACGGTATGGCGGGGGCAGGCGTTCTCAGCCTGATTTTCGACATGACGGACGAGGTGAAGGAAATTCCCGAACCTCGTCCCTGGAAACCGGCGCCGCTTCCCAACGATCTGGCTTTGATGCTGAAAAGCTCGGTCAGCTTTGCCACCCGCCCGTTCAAACTGCCAAAAATAATCACAGAGGCCGTCACCGCCACCGTCAAGTCCGGCATGCTGAGCCGGGTGCAATGGGCCGACCTGCCCGCTGCCCCGTTCACAGCACCACCCACACCGCTGAACGGCATCATTTCAGCCCGCCGCAAATGGAATACGGCCATTCTCTCGCTCGACAGAGTGAAGGCATTGAAAAGTATCATGGGCACGACGCTCAACGACGTGGTGCTGGCCATTTGTGCCGGCGCTTTGCGACGATACTTAAATGAAAAGGAAAAACTGCCGGAGAAGCCGCTCGTGGCTATGATCCCGATTTCAACCCGCTCGGGTGAGCAGAAGGGCAACGGCAGCAACGAGCTTTCCAACATGCTGGTGCAGTTGGCAACCAACATCGATGATCCGATAGAGCGCCTGGAGGTAATCCACGAAAACACCCTGCGTGGCAAGGCTTACCAAAACGCCATCGGTGCGAAAACGCTGGCGCAAATGGCTGAGGTGGTGCCCTTCGGAATTGCCAACCAGGCCGCCCAGCTTTACAGCCGATATAACCTGGCAAAGTTGCACAAACCGGTTTTCAACGTGACCATTTCGAACGTGCCGGGGCCGCAGTTCCCGCTCTACCTTAACGGCCACAAGCTGCTGGCGATCATGGGAATGGCGCCCATCATCGACGGTATGGGGTTGATTATCACGGTTTTAAGTTATAACGGGCTGCTCACCATCAGCCCCACGTCGGATGCGAAGTCGATGCCTGACATTGACAAGTTTTCCCGCTACATCCGGGAGTCGGCGAATGAGTTGGAGGCTGCTATTTTAAATCGTGAAAAAAAGGCGGAGGTGAAAAAAGCTGTTAAAAAAGCAGCCAAAGCCAAGTCGGACAAGTTTTTTAACCACATCAAAAAATTCATCAAGGAAAATCCCACGGCGATCTTCCCGAACAGCGGCGTTTACCAGTTCATCATCGAAGAGCCTGCCGCCGGCTGGAAACTTGATTTTACCAATCAGCCCGGTGCCGTTCGCAAGGGAACCAAGGGCACTGCCGACATCACCCTGACCATCAAGGACGAGCACCTGATCCGCATCGCTGATGGTAGTCTGAATGTGCAGGCCGCTTTCATCCAGGGCCGCCTGAAAATTGACGGCGACATGTCGAAGGCGATGAAGCTGGGCAAGATTTTGTCGTTGGTGCCGCCGATGGGAGGGTAGTGGGAAATTAGGAAATTGGGAAATTCTCGTTGACCTTAAATTTCCTAATTTCCAATTTCAAATCTCACCCCGGATCCGCCTCCGACCCCGACTCGTGCCGCAGCAGTCCCCGGAAGGCGTCACCTACTGTATTTCCTTCGTGTAAAACTTTGTAAACCTCTTCGGTAATCGGCATTGCCAGGTCGTGTTTTTTACCAAGTTCCCGAACCACACCGCAGGTTTTCACACCCTCAGCTACCATCGACATTTCGGCGATGATGTCTTCGATTTTGCGGCCTTTTCCCAGGTTATACCCTACGGTCCAGTTACGGCTTTTCGAGCTGTTGCAGGTGGCCACGAGATCGCCCATACCGGCCAGGCCGGCGAAAGTGGCAGGTTTTCCGCCCATAGCCACGCCGAGGCGGGTCAGTTCAGCCAGGCCCCGTGTGATGAGGGCAGCACGGGTATTGTCGCCGGCTCCGGCACCGTCGCCCATGCCGGCAGCAATGGCGATAACGTTTTTCAGTGCCCCGCCTAACTCGCAGCCGATCACGTCGTCGTTGGTGTACACCCGGAAAAGGCCTGAACGGAAAACCTTTTGCAGCGCCTGGGCGAGGGTGTCATCCACCATGGCGATAACACTGGCCGCCGCCTGCCCGGCCATGATTTCACGGGCAAGGTTAGGGCCGGTGAGTACGCCAGCCGGGTGGCCGGGCATCACGGTTTCGATGATTTGGGTCATGCGCATGTGGGTGCCTTCTTCCAGCCCCTTGGTCAGACTGATGATAGGTACCCAGGGGCGGATGTGCGGTTTAGCGTCTTCCAGCACCTGCCGAAAACTGTGCGATGGCACTGCCATTACGACCACATCGGCCCGTTTTACGGCTTTTCGGATGGAGGTGACCGCCTTCAGCGATTCGGAGAGTTTGACGCCGGGCAGGTATTTTTCGTTGCTATGCTGTTCGTTTATTTCTTCAACGGTCTTCGAGCTGCGTGCCCAGATTTTGGTGGGTGTGTTGCGGGAAATCAGCGAGCCCAAAGTAGTGCCCCAGGAGCCGCCGCCGAGTATGCCGATGTTGAGATTCATGCGTAGGTATTTTTTGTAAACTGGTGAATTAGTGAATTAGGCCGGGTCACGCCTAATTTACCAATTCACTAATTCACCAGTTCACCAGTTCACCAGTTCACCAATTTACAAATTCACTCCTCCTGCCCCAGTACTTTCAAATATTTCCTCCTCACTTTTTCTATGTGTTTGTCCAGATCTTCCGCTTTCCATTTTTTGGTTAAAATAGGTGGCAACACGGTCACCTCGACTACCGAGGGACGGAAGAGATTCGAGCCACGGGGCATGGCATCGTGCGCATTGGCGATCACGATGGGTACGATGGGCACACCGGCCTGCATGGCAATGTGAAAAGCGCCTTTTTTGAAAGGGCCGAGCCGGTAGTCGTAGCTGCGGGTGCCTTCTGGAGCGATGATGATGGAGGTGCCGTTTTGAAGGGCGTCCACAGCGGGTTTAAGCGCTTCGATGGCCTTTTCCCGATTGCTGCGATCGAGGAAAATGACACCGGCTGCCTGCATCATCTGTCCGATGATGGGCATATTTTTTAGCTCCTGTTTGGCCACACCACGGGCGTCACGGCGCAGCAGTTTAGCCATGATGAAAAGGTCGGCGCTGCTCTGGTGGTTGAACAGAAAAACCGCCGGGCGGTGCGACCACAGGTGTTCCTGGCCTTTTACCGAAAGCATGATGCCCGCCATGTTGCACACAAAATCGCCAACGGCGGCCATCATTGAGTTGACGCCGTCGTTCCAGTTCATGCTGCGGGTGCCGGTGAGTACGCCGGTAAGGGCGGCAGGGATGAGGCTGCCCAGCGCCAGAACGGTGCGGGCGATGTCAGTCATGCCCGGTTGGCCTTCGAGTTCGAAATTGAAAACCGGCCAGTCGTTTTGAAAAGCAAGAGCGGACAGCTTCGGTTCCGGGTTCATGGGGCGGGGATTACCGACGATTTCGAGCAGGGGCAGGTCTTCGACGCTGTCGGTGTAAAAGTAACTTTTCGAGAGGTCGAGCTTGAATTTATCAGCCAGTTGTCGGGCAGCGTAGGCCTTGCCCTCGCCCCAGCAGGCCGGTTCGATGATGCGGCCTGTGAATTTACCCTTGTGAACCTCCATCCGGGTACACATCACATGCGGAATGTCGAGGTCACGGGCTATCGGGTCCACCTGGTAGGGGGTGGCTGCCGAAACGATGGCGACGGTGTGGCCTTTGGCGAGGTGTGCTGCAACCAGCGCCCTTGATTCGGGGTAGATGGCATTGGCCAGGCTTTTTAAATAAACCTCCTCGCCGACTTCGATGAAAACCTGCTCCTCCACGCCTTTCACACCCTTCGCCCCGATGGCTGCGAGGCCCGAGAAGTTGGCATTGCCGAAAGCATACACCAAACCGCCGGCAAACTGCATCACGATCTCCTGCGCCGACATGCGGCCGCTGAGCAGGCGGGTCTGGACGAAATCTTTCGCCGAAAAACCCCGGATGAGCGTGCGGTCGAGGTCGAAAAATGCGCCGATGTGCGGCCCGCTTTCCCCGTCCATGATGGGCTGGATGATGCTGTCCGTTTGGGATCCCGGCACCACGGCCCGCTCGAAGGGCACCTCCGGCAGCAGGTCGGCAGGCTTGGCGATGGTGATTTTTTGTAAAAGTTTGATGCTCTCCGAGATGTTTTCCAGCTCGGAAATGAATTCGTTGATCGCCTCTTTTTTGTCGTCTTCGGGGGTGGGGACAAGGCCCCGGTTTTTCACGTAGCGGATACCATTTTCCAAAAAAGGCTTGGACACGGACTCGATACGCTGGATGCGTCCCTGCCACTGAAGTTCGCCGCCAAGAAAAATACAGTTGCCCAGAAATTCCTCGTCATCGAAAAGGTGGAAGGGGTCCCAGTTTCGCAGGGCGTAGGCCACCACGCTGTACGCCTCGATGTAGGTGTACAGCACCACGGGTGAGACGAGCAGTTTTTGTTTTTCCAACACCTCGAACAGGTCAGTGTCGGGGTGGGTGAGGGTGTACTGCCAGTTGGGATCGATGTGACCCAGGTCGGCCTCGATCTCGTCCACGAAGGTTGTTTTATCGGAATAAAAAAACTCGAACTTGAACAAGTCCCTCAGTTGCATGATGCCTTTCCAAAAGGCCAGCAGTCGGTCTTTCGGCGCCAGGTCGGCCACCCGGGCCAGGGTCAGTTCGATGAAAGCACGGTGGTAAAAATGGTGCACCGCCATGTTGGCGTAGTAGTTCACCGCAAGGAAATCTTCCGGGCGGATGGTGTACTTCGCCCTAAGGCTATCGCCGTGTTGTTGCACGAGACCGGTGCGGGTGAGCAGGTTGAGGGATTGCTGCACCGACTCGCCGATGGGTTTGCCCCGGTCGACGAGCACGTCGCTTTTGTGGCTTTCAGCCAAAAGCATAAGGTCGGAAATGTCGCTTTCGATGGCCCGTTTGTTCAGGGCGTATTTGCCCAGCAGGGCCGTGGTGACGAGCGAAGTGGTCGTCAGCGGCGTGATGCGGTTGATGCGGTGGACAAGGTCGAGGGCGAATTTTGAAACGGGGTAATCGCCCTCCGTTTCCGCTTCAATGCTGGCCATGCCCTGGCTGCCGGGGTGATCCATCGGCTCGCCGAAGCGGAGCGAGATGCGCCCCATTTTTTCCCCCATTTTTTTGATGTAATCGATAAACCAGGTGAGGCTCTCGGCTTTTTTGGCCTTGCCCCGCATTTCCCGGGCCATCTCTTTCACGTCAGGGATGAGGTCATAAACGATGGAAACAGGCACGTATTTCACCTGTTGCGGCGAGTCCTCCTCGGCTTCCATGATGTATTTCAGGATGCCCATTTTGGGCCAGACGAGTTTGCCGGTGCGGGAGCGGGTACCTTCGATGGCCCACATGAAACTCCGCCGCTCGTCTACAAGGTGGGCGATGAAATGCCGCAGCGTGACCTTGTAAACCGGGTTGTCCTGGAAGGAACGGCGGATGAAAATAACGCCGCTTTGCCGGCCCAGTTGCCCCAGCCCGATGAAGTCCATGTTGATGCCGGCGAAGGTGTAGGGGATGGGCAGGCCGTGCCGCACGAGCACCAGCCCGAGCACGAACATGTCGATGTAGGTCTTGTGCGTCATGACGAAAGCGACGGGGTGGCGGTATACCAGCTTAGCCACGGCACGTAGTTCGACGGGGTTTACGTCAATGCTTTTTTCGTAAGCCCTGGAGAGGACGTACTGGCCCAGTTCGACGGCCAGCAGGTTGGCAACGGGTTTGTGTTCGGTGTACAGTTCTCTCAGGTATGCAGCTGCTTCAGCCTGAACTTTGTTGAAGTTTTCCCCGGTCTGTTCGGCTACGGTAGCCAGTTTTTGCTGAAAGCTGGGATCGTTGAGTAGTTTCTCCATGCGTTGGAAGCGTCGTGGATTGGTTGAAATTTGAGCCTAAAGTAGGAAGTAATTGGGAAAAAAACGTCTCTGCCTGAAAATTCAAAAGGCGACGGTCTCGAGTACCGTCGCCTTTTAATGAAAAGTCGTCCATCGTCGCCGCCTCAAGACAATGTTACGTTGCCACTTCCATCGCTCCTTTCCAGAATTGCGGAAAAACAAGCCCGTTGATGCCCCGGTCAAAGTCGAACGGTTGCCAGTAGCCTTCTTCCTGAGCCAGCCGGTCGGCCACGACGACGAGGACCGAAGGATTGTGTCCCAGGCCCAGGTGGCTGCCGATCACTTCGATGTTTTGCACGTCGTAGCGGTCGGTTGGGTCAATGCAGTGCTGCCAGCAAACGATGCCGTCACCTTTGGAGTAAACGGAGGTGAAAGGCATCGGAGGTGTTTTTTCAACCAGTTGAGACACGGCTTCCGCCACGTCGCCCCTGGTTTGGCCACTGGCCAGTTCGTAGGCAAAGTCAGCGTTGCTTTCCCCATGAATACCCATGAACGGCGAGCCGAGCGTGATCACCTGCCGGATGTCGGCCGGGTTGCGGTTGGCCAGAACACGGGAATACAGACCGCCGAGGCTCCAGCCGATGAGGGTCACTTTTTTGCCGTGTTTCAGTTTTAGTGATTTGATGCGGTCTTCCAGCCTTTCCAGGTGTTCGATCTGGCCAAGGTTACGACCCATTTCCCATGGATAGGCGTAATTGCCTTTATCGTTGATAAACTTGCGAAGTGGCTTGGTGGAAGCGTCGCCGGCCAGCAGGCCGGGAATGACGAGAACGGGGTGCCCGTCGCCCTTCGGTACATTCCGGAGGAAAGGGTAGGCCGTGTAATAAGCTCCCAGTTCAACGATCGCCCGTGTTTCAAACAAAGCTTTCAGCAAAGAGGGTTTTTTTAGTCTTCCTGTCATTTGTTAGTAGAGTTTAGGTTTATTCTACTGGTCGTAACTAAACGTTACAGTTGGGATAGAGTTTTAAAAAACCGAATATCGTTCGGCGACTTTTTGATTTCTCTAACATTTTTTAAAAGATGGCGCAAGTTAATACAATAAAATTTCATACCGAATTTTAATGAATTTTTTAACGATTTGAATTTCATTCAGCTTTTCAAAAATTTTAGCATTGCTTTTTTATCTCCTTTCATGCGGATAAAGTACATGCCTGCAGGCCAGTCGCTGACCGGAATGACTGTTTTTTCTAAATACACAGCCGGCGGTAATTCAATGCTTCGAACAGCCTGCCCCAGCGTATTGAAAACTTCCAGGTCGATACTTTCGTCTGTGAGCGTGGAGTATTCAAAAATCAGGTTCTCACGGACCGGATTAGGGTAGAGGCTAAGCAAAAAAGCCCGTTCGGTATTGCCGCTTACCGGTGATTTTTCGCCGCAGGGAGTGCCTCCATGGAAGACTGACGCTTCCCAGTTTTGCGGAATTGAATTGTTGAAAAATGGAGAAATCAAAGACAGAGAAGACCCGCCACCGGCAGGCTCCTGGACCCAGGGAGTAGCAGCAGAATAGTTTACAGATTCAATTATAAGCCCCTGATCGTCCGTCAATTCAATAAGCTCTCCACTATCTTCCAGCTCACCGGAAGTCCATTCAAACACCTGACAGCCAAGCTCCCCATACTTGCTTTTATCTTTCGCCACAATGAGGTATTCGTTGGGTGGCAATACCGTTCCGGCAGGAAATTCAAACTCAATACTGTTTGAAAAATAATAGCCGCCAATTGCCAGATCCTCGTTGGTAGCATTATAAAGCTCAAGAAACTCGTATGCTTCGCCCTCTTCCGGTTGATAGTGAATTTCCGTGAGGATGGGGGCGGCGGGAATAAAAATGGGTGTCAGCGTTGTGTGCTGATTGGAAATAAAATCGATTTCAGGACTCGTTTCTCCGGTTTCCAGCCACTTGACGAAGCGGTAACCGGGTTTGGCAACAGCCGTCACTTTCAGGGGAACATTTTTAAAATAATCACCTGCGTAGTTGAAAGGAATTTTGATGTCGTTGCTGTGCAGGTACAGGTCGCCGGGGGTATTTTGCGGGTAAACGAAGGAGAGCATGTAAGTGCCGCTCAGGCTCAGCGTGGCGGTATAGTGACCGAGAATCTGCTGGCTGCGGTTTTCAAAAAAGGTTTTGTAGTAGTTGACGAAAAAATTCCAGGAGGAAATATTACCGCCCGAAGGGACACCCCAGCCCCATTGCGGGTGGTTGGCATTCCATCGACTGATGTGCCGGGGCATTTCCGGTTCGAGCATTTGCCGAAGGCTGTCCACCATCGGGTGCACCCGTTGAGCAGCAAAAATCAACTTCCGGTAAGTTGCCGTTCGCTGGACGAATTCACTCTTAAACTCTTCATTCTGCAGCAGCTTTCTTAAAAAAAGCGTGCTCTCCGGGCTGTTTGGCCAGGGATTACCGCCGGTGGTGGTAGCGTGGTGAATGGAGTTGAAAGACGATGTGGCCGGCGTCCAGGAGCCATAATTGGTCGAAAGATCGGTATCGTAGAGCATCCAGCGAAACTTGCCGCCGTTGCGGTCCCGCCACACTCGGACGTTGTTGGCTGGCCAGTCGTAGTTGGCCAGGTAAATCTGGGCGATGTTATAATTTATGTACTGGCTCATGTCCATGCGGGACTTCAGGAATTCGTAGTTGCCCGGAAGGCTGAGGTTGTTGTTTTGAATAAAATTTTTGATCGTCTGAAATGCTGTAAAATCGCCCTCATTCACTTCTGCCCAGGCCTGCGGGTTGGTGATGATGTCCAGATTTTTTGGATCAACGCCATGATGGGAAGCCACATAGTCTTCGTTGTAAAGTTCCCGCAGCCCGTAAACGCCCCAGTACTCACCGTTGAGGTACACCACGACGGGGCGGTAAGCCATCAGGTCGAGGTCAACCGTGTTGTAAAGCAAAGTCTGGTTCATGCCGTCCCGGAACATCATCTGGTCAAAATCATTTCCGCTGTTGCGGAGCTTCAGCCGCTTGAACTGATGGATGTCGAGTCCCGGAAACACCTGATAATCAATGCTTTCATCGCCGTAGGTATTGCTCCGCATGTAAATATTCATGCTTTTCATTTTGTACCCCCTTGAGCAGCCGCCCCCGATTTTGATGCCGGCATTTACCTGGAAGCCCTTCGTGCCGTTGGCCTCGAAAAAAGTAATGTTGGCGGGGCGTTCCCAGTCCTGGTTCCAGTTTCGGGGTTCATCACTGCAGTAGCCTGGAATGCCGTTGGTGCCGCTGACGTAGATGCCGGTTTGGTTGTCCCAGAGGTTTTCGGGCTCAGTTTGCACACAAACAACCGGAAGCGTGGAGGGCGTTGGGCTGATAAAATAGTTTTCCGTTGAAACCTGGCTGCGGGCGAAGCCCGGCTTGAAGGCGGCAGCCCGCACAATTGCCGTCTGCGAAACAGTCACCGGCCCGGTGTATTCCTCATCGTCCGGGTTGGGGGTAGAGCCATCCAGCGTGTAAAAAATAGTGGCGCCAGGGTCGCTGACCGACAACTCCAGCGACTGCGGCCCCTGGTAAAAACCGCCGGGTTTTGAAAAAATTACCTTCGAATCGAGGAAGCGGCCCTTGCCGTTGTTGGAAGCTTCCGGGCTGATTTCGCCAAAAAACACCCATTCGTCCAGCCCGTCCTCCAGCCGTCCGTAGGAAATATTGAACGGAGTCGCCGGAAATTCAAAGGCATCGAGTACATGCAGCTGCCCGTTCAATTCCTGCGAAAGCGCCAGAAATTCGCCTTCGTCGTCCAGTTGGAACGGAGCATGCAGCCCGCCCTGGTGCTCGTCGCCATCCAGCCAGATCAGACCGAAGCCACCGGAAGGGATCAACTTCGGCGCTGAGATTTTCCATTTTTTAAGGTTGGAAGCATCATCGGTGAGGTAGAGGCCGTTGAGGTTGATCATTTCGGCGCTGCCGTTGTAAATTTCTACCCAATCTTCCACTTCGCCGAATTCATCCTTGACCAGCCCGTTGGCAGGCATGAGTTCGTTGATCAAAACATTTTCCAGCACTGCCGTGGGTTCGGGAAAATCGATTTCAACCACCAGCCTTGCAGCCCATGCCGGATTTCCTTCGTAAGCGCCGGCCGTCCGGCGGCCCGTTCCCGTGATGATGAAAACGACAGCGTTTCCCGATGCCCAGCCGGGCCGAGCGATGACCTCCTGCAAAACGGCGGCGAGATTGGGAGATCGCTGCAACGGGCCTGTTTCACCAACCACATTCCAGCCGGACGGCTGCCAGTTCACCGAGGCAGTGGTCAGCTGCCGGGAGCTGACGTTTTGATAAATTTCCTGAAAAGGCGGAGCGTTGTCGATCGCCTGTGCCCTTATTTCAAGGTTGCAAGCGCCGACCGTTTGCTCGTCTGTGGTGAATTGCAGCCATGCGCCTGTGATGTTCAGTCCTTGCGGAATTTGCAGGTTGTTGAATCGCAATCCGACAGTTTGATCATTGCCATCGTTAATCAGTTCAAGATCAGTGGAGTTGGTGTAAATGGAGCCGTCGGCCCGTTCTTCCACGTCGTCGAGCGGAGCGGAGATGGGGATGGTGATTTGGGAGATCGCTTGTTGGAAGGATGCCAAAAAGAGGAAGAGAATTAAAAAAAGCGTGAAAAACCTGTGCAGCATAATCGAGTATTTTTCAAAAATATCAGGGATTGAATACCGGTAAAATTAGCTAATCTGACTGGGTTGAGTGCCATGAAAAAAGCCTGCCAGAGGACAGAACGCAAACAGTCTTGAATCACCAGGCTTATTTTTCACTCAATCGTTCATTACCGGCAGGTTAAAAGCCCGGCCTGTCATTGCGAAGCAAAGAAAATCGAGACGCATACCCGCAAAACAGGCAGGGTTTGTCTATTTTGCCATCCTTGTCTTTTAAAAAAATAGAAACACATGCCAGCATCCATCAAAACAGCCATCCTCTCCTACGGAATGTCGGGCAGCGTCTTTCACGGACCGCTGCTGAAGGTTCACCCCGATTTTGAGGTGGTGAAAATATGGGAGCGGAGCAAGTCCGAATCCGCCGTCCTGTTTGACAAACAAGTGATTACAAGATCTTTGGATGAAATTTTAAACGATAAAAACATCCGCCTCGTCATCGTCAACACACCCGATACGACGCATTTTGAATACAGCAAAAAAGCCCTGCTGGCCGGCAAGCATGTTGTCGTGGAAAAACCCTTTGTTACTGAAACAGCGCAGGGAGAGGAGTTGATTGCGCTGGCGCAAAAGCAGGGGCTGGTGCTGACCGTTTTCCAAAACCGGCGATGGGATGGCGATTTCCTCACCGTTCGTCAAGTCGTGGAGCAACAACTGCTGGGCCGGCTGGTGGAGTATGAGGGACACTTCGACCGTTTCCGGAATTTCATCAAACCCGGCACCTGGAAAGAAACCGCAGAAGGCGGCTCCGACATCGTCCGGAATCTCGGCTCTCACATCATCGATCAGGCGCTTTTTCTTTTTGGAAAACCTGCCAGCGTCAACGGCGACATCCGCATCATGCGGACTGACAGCGAGGTGGAAGATTATTTCGACATCGACCTTTTTTATGAAAACGTAAAAGTCAAACTCAAAGGCAGTTACCTCGTCCGGGAAGCCGGGCCCCGCTACACGCTGCACGGCACGGAAGGCTCGTTTCTGAAATGGGGCATCGATCCGCAGGAGGACCTGCTCAAAGCCGGCCACCTGCCCGACGAGCCCGGCTGGGGCGCCGATGATGAAAAATACTGGGGCACGCTCCACACTTCGCTGGGAGGCCTCACCTCGAGGGGCAAAATTGAAACCCTGCCCGGTGATTACCTTGCTTTTTACACCAATCTTGCCCGTGCCATTTCGCAAGGGGAAGCCCTGGCCGTCAGGCCCGAAGAATCGTTGCTTGGGATACAGATTATTGAAGCAGCTTTTAAAAGCTCGGCGGAAGGGCGGCGGGTGGTTTTATCCTGATCTTTCCGCTTTGCGCAAACTAAAGAAAAGTGGATCCATAAAAGTCCCTGTTTTCGTGCCTTCCCAGTTATTTAACTTCAGACGAACCACCCGACTCAAGAATAAGCGACTACCTCCTGCCGGGATACTCCGAGCCCGTCAATTCCCAACTCCATCACATCGCCGGGTTTCAGGTACCGGGGCGGATTAAAACCAAGCCCTACACCTGAGGGCGTTCCGGTCGAAATGACGTCTCCCGGCAGCAAGGTCATGAATTGACTGATGTAGCTGACCAGCACCGGCACTTTAAAAACCAGGTCGTTCGTGTTGCCGTTTTGCAGCGTTTCACCATTCACTTTCAGCCAGATGCCGAGGTTGTGCGGGTCGGGAATCTCCGATTTGTCCGCCAGAAACGGCCCGAGCGGAGCGAAAGTATCGGCACTTTTGCCCTTCACCCATTGACCGCTGCGCTCCAGCTGAAATTCACGTTCGCTGATATCGTTGTGGACGACATAACCGGCTACGTAGTCCATCGCCGATGCTTCGTCCACGTAGCTGGCTTTTTTGCCAATGACCACGGCAAGCTCTACTTCCCAATCCAGTTTCGTGGCACCTTTCGGAATGATCACCTCGTCATACGGACCGCAGATGGCAGTGGTTGATTTGAAAAAAAGCACCGGTTCTGCGGGTAGCTGCATGTTGCTCTCCGAAGCATGGCTGGCGTAGTTGAGACCCACGCAGATAATTTTCGAGGGCCGTCCGATCGGAGCGCCCAGCCGGACATCACTGCTTACCTCCGGACAGGTGGCAGCATTTTTTTTCAGCCATTCCGACAGGCGTTCAAGGCCGTTTTTTTCAAAAAATTTTTCATCAAAATTTTCGCCGAAAGCGCTGACGTCCAAGCGTTTACCTTTCGGGGTGATAATGCCGGGCTGCTCCTGTCCCGGATGTCCAAAGCGGATGAGTTTCATGAATTTTATTTTTATGATAAACGGCCAACATAAAAGCCAGTCTACCGTCTACCGTTTTGCTTGTAAACGCTCACCTTTCCCCTGTTCACTCCGACCACCAGCATGGGCATATTCCCTTCAAAATATTGCAACCCTTCCACCTGTCCCCGCAAAACAAGACCAGTCTTCGACGGTGGCAGTGCCTCGAAGGCCCGATTGCCTTTGTTTAACAATATGATACCCCGGTTGGCATCGAAGAAACCAGTGGAAACATCGAACGAATGATCGTTGCCGGCCAGCAACACATCCGGCTTTTGGTCACCGTTGAAATCCCGTACCATCAACTTTCGCACCGGAGCTGTTTGCCCGACGGTAGGAAGCCGCTCCCATTTGAACTTGCCGCCGCCTTCGTTCCAAAGCAGGTAGCTCGATGTGGTATTGACGATCCGTTTTTCACCCTCCGCCACTGCCGTGCGGTCGATGATGCTGTCCATCGTGGTAAAGCTAAACTGCGTGTAGCTGGTGAACTTTTTTCTGAAAAAAGGAGACTGGGCAGCCAGTTCGTCGAGGTAGTTGACCGGATATTCCTGCATAACGCCTTCCTTGTCTTTCCAAAAAGCAGAAGTGATGGGGTCGATGGCCCCGTTCTTGTCAATATCGATGGCATACAGGCTCATCGGGTACTGTTCGCTCACAGTGAAGCGGTGGTTTTCGCCGAGGTTGCCAACGATGTAATCTTCATCTCCATCCTGGTCAAAATCACCTGCAGCGATGCAGGACCAAAGTCCCCATTTCTCCTGCAAGTCTTTCGGGCTGGTCAGTGCCAGATCCTTGCCTTTGTTGTTTTTTAAAATAGCCAGCGTATTCCACTCACGGGTGAGCAGCAAATCCGCCCAACCGTCGCCGTCAAAGTCGCTCCAGACGGCATCCGTCACCATGCCAACGTCAAAACTCATGGCCCCGGCAGAGGTAAACGAACCTTTGTCGTTGATGAGCAGCCAGGAAGCGGGGGCATTCGGGAAGCTCCCTCTTTTCACCCTCGCCCCGATGAACAGGTCAAGATCGCCATCCTGATCGAAGTCGAAAGGACGGATGACAGCGGCAGGGAATGCCGGCACAGGCAGGGCAATCGGGGTAAACTCGCCGTTGTTGTTTTGATAAATAAAATGCTGGTAATCGTTTTCGTCCTCGTTAGTGTAACCGCCGGCCACGGCCAGTACGTCGTTGTCGCCGTCGTCGTCGTAATCCAGTATCACCAGATCCGCCTGAGCGCATTTTTTGGTATCCGTCAGCCCCGGTAGTTCTGTTTTTGTGAAACTGCCATCCTTGTTCAGGAAAACACTCACCGGCGAGTCAGGTCCTCCCCCGATGAGCAGATCCTCCGTCCCGTCGCCGTCGAGGTCGCCCTTGGCCATACAGGGCCCGATCTGTGAAAACTTGCGCTGAATGATCCTTTGGTTTTGAAAGAAATCAATGTAATCATCCTGCGTGTGCGTATAGTCGAGGGTTTCAGCTTTTGCAAACAAAGCTTCTGCCGCAGCGGGTCGGGTTTCACCATTGAAAGGCGAGGCGTCCGCTTCTTTCAGGGTGAGGAGCTGGTTGGGTTGCACGTTTTTCATCAAAGTCACCTTGTTGCCGAGCGGCCAGATGACTTTGACGGAGTCGACCGCCGCACCGCTGCCCAGACCAAAGTGAATGATCGGGTCCACCGAAGAAATATACCCCCGGCTCGGAAAGTGCTCAATAAACTGAAGTTTGCCGCCGCTCCACAGTTCCACTTTTGCGCCAATGGCAAGTGTGTTTGGGCTGTTGCCGGCAAGTGCGATGCGGAGGTAATTCGCAGGTTCATTCAAGGTGCCGATGGTATTGTTCCGAAAGACGAAAGCTGGGTCGTTGATGTTGTTGGTCACATAATCGAGGTCGCCGTCGTTGTCCAGGTCGACGAAAGCGGCGCCGTTTGAAAACGAAGGAAAGTCCATTCCCCATTTTTGGGTCTGGTTGACGAAACGGAGGTCGCCCGTGTTTTCGAAGGCGTAGTTAGAGACTTTGACCACCGGAATACGGGGTAAAATGCCTTCGTCGCCGGCCAGGTAGCCATACATCTGGGCTTTGTAGTTGGTGAAATCCTTATCCGTCAGGTCTTTTGGAAAACCGTTGGTGATCAGCAAATCCCGGTCGCCGTCGTTGTCAAAATCAGCAAACAGCGGCGACCAACTCCACTCGGTCTGGTAAATACCGGCCAATTGCCCCACTTCGCTGAAGGGCAGCATTTCACCATTCAGAAAACCATTGTGGAGCTGAAGCATGTTGCGCACGTACTGGTGTTCGTAGCCGTATTTTTCATCATTTTTATAAATGATGTAGCTGTTGCCGTTTATGGTTTGCTTTTTTCTGAAATACTGCTCCGGAAACATATCCATGGTGACTATATCGAGCAGGCCGTCGTTGTTCATATCGGCCATGTCGTTACCCATGGAAAATTTGGAGTGGTAGGACAGGTACTCCGGCGATTTATTCAGGAAGGTCCCATCTTTCTGATTGATGTAAAGCAGGTCATTGGAAATGTAGTCGTTTGAAATGTAAAGATCGGGGTATCCGTCTTTGTTGATATCGCCCACTGCGATGCCCAGGCCAAAACCTTCGTACACAATTCCCGCCTCCTTCGTCACATTCACGAACCGGCCGTTCCCCAGGTTTTTATAAAACTGGTCGTTGTTTATCGAGCTGCCGTCTGTCAGCTTGGGCCTGTAATTGGTAGGCACTTCCCTGCTGACGATATTATTTAAAATGTAAAGATCCAGATCGCCATCGAGGTCATAATCAAAAAAAGCTGCATGCATAGAGTAGCCCATGTCAGCTATGCCGTATTGCTCCGCCATTTCTTTAAAAACAGGTAGGCCGTTGCCTCCCTGGCCTTGATTGACCCAGAGCTGGTTTTTTCTTTGCAGGCTGTCTTTGCTGGTTGTAGCAGTAAAATAAAGATCTGGCAGGCCATCGGCATTGACGTCGGTTACTGCCACACCGCTGAGCCATTGGCTGTTTGTGAGTCCTTCAAACTGCCCGGTGATATCCTGAAACTTGATCCCGCCAAGGTTTAGGTAAATACGGGTAGAAACCCGGTTGCCGGTAAAAATCAAATCCTGCAGGCCATCGTTGTTCAGGTCAGCCACGCCAACGCCGCCGCCGTTGTACATGTATTCGTTGTGAAGAATGTTAAACGAATCTTTCTCAATGATTTCATTGTTGAAATCAATTCCGGTAGCAGACGCTTCAAGCTTTTCGAAGCGTGTTTTCTGATCGCCGCAGGCAAAAAATATCACACATCCAGCCAGCAGGCAAAGCATTCTTGTCATATCTGTTTGATTTTGTTTTGAAATACCCCGGTCCAGTCACGGGGCATTTGAATGCCGAAAGTTATAAAAAAGAGACTGCCCAAAGGTAGCAGTTCCGGCCGTGTAGCAAAATGAGTCAAATCACCTGTTTTGCACCAGGCGCCCGCCCATCAGGTCAATTTCGCCCTGTGGGATAGGGTAAAGTGCATCTACCGCATCCACACCCGTAGCTGCGTCATAAAGCGTAGACCGAAGTGGCTTCTCATAATTAAGAATCCGGTTCAGATCTTCTTGAACCAAACCCCAACGCTGCAAGTCAAAAAACCGGTGACCTTCCATCCCCAGCTCGAGCTTCCGCTCCATTTGCAAGGCTTTTCGGGCATTTGCCTGGCTGTCGAACGGAACTCCGGAAGCAGGATACTGCTGAATCTGGTAGTTCGCCGCATTCGTCGTGCCGTCGCTCTCCTTCACAAATCCGGCTGCATTCGCTGCCCTCGCCCGAACCAGATTTATGTTCGCACGTGCTCCTGCAAGGTCGTTCGTCTCTATCTGGCATTCCGCCAACAGCAGCAGTACATCCGCATAGCGGATCAAACGGTAACCGTTCGCCGTCCAGCCGGAAGTCCAGTTGCCCACTTCCGTCAGGTTGCCTTCCTGGGATTTTTTGTAAACCTGCTTCTTAGGACTGTAAGGACCGGCATAACCTTGGTCACGAATCCAGTCTTGTCCCGTATGCACGCCCCAATCCAGGTAAGGAATCCCCCGCCTGCCTACCGTCCAGTCAAGGCGTGGGTCAACCGGCCGGGAGTTGTCTTCCGTCCAAACCAGTTCCCATGCGTTGGGACTCGTCAGCGGATTGTTTCCTTCGTTGTCATCGATGAGCGACTTATAACCCAAATCCTTGAATGGTTCTGTCGGGTTGTAGAAAGTTACACCCGCATTCTTGCTATACTTTGTGTCGGCTGCCCAGATTCCACCGCCAACAGCACCGTCATCCCTGCGATCAGCATTGGTATTGTAGCTACTATCAAGTAACGGCAAGCCATTTTCCGTCCGAAAGGAGTTGACAAATTCCTGCGTCGGCTGGAAAAATCCACAGCATCCACCGGGTGATCCGCCGCCCTTGTAAGGAAAGTTCAACACTTCTCCCCAGCCGCCGTTCCAGCCGCCGGATCCATCGTTCACTGAGTACTGCACCGTGTAGATGGACTCGATGCCGTTGCGGTTTTCCGTATCAAAAATTTCACCGTAAGTAGGCGCCAGGCCAATAGCGGATCCGTCAGGAGCCGTACCGTTGGCAATGACCCACTCCAACTCAACTTTCGCCTTCGCAAAGTCTTTGTTCATCTGCATCAAACCCTTTGCAAAAAGAACT
>JASBVF010000024.1 GCA_030147525.1 Bacteroidota bacterium | reverse complement strand
AAGCATCGCCGGGTAGATAACCCGGCCACTCCGGAGGTTTGGGCAGTATGCCATAGCCTATTTCACCTTAAAGAGCGGATGAGCGGCGGCTTTTCAGATACTTTTAAAAATCGTCCACAAAATCTTGTGCCCCGCCAGCACGCTCCCCTTCAGCGTCCCTGATACTTTTGATACACCGATGCGGCGGCGGTAGTTCACGGGCACCTCGGTGCAGCGCATTTTCTGCTTGGCGGCTTTCACCTGCATTTCCACGGTCCAGCCATAGTTTTTATCCTCCATTTTTAAGGCTAAAAGTTTGTCCCAGCGGATGGCACGGAAAGGGCCGAGATCGGTGAAACGGTAGCCGAAAAAAAGACGGATCAGGTTGGTGGCCAGCCAGTTGCCGAAGATTTGCTGCGGCTGCATGGCGCCGCTTTCCAGTTCACCCAAGGCACGGGAGCCGATGACCATGTCGTATCCCTCTTCGAGGATGGGCCGGATGACGTTGGGCATTTCCTCCGGGTAGTCGGAGTGGTCGCCGTCGAGGAAGACGACGATATCGGGTTGCTCGACGGCGGGTTTGTTTTGGAGGTATTCCATCGCCTTGAGGCAGGCGTTGCCGTAGCCGGGCAGCGGCTGATCGACGACGGTGGCGCCATGCGCACGGGCCACTTCGGCAGTGCGGTCACGGCTGCCGTTGTTGCTCACGATGATCTCCCGGACGAGGTCTTTCGGTATCTCGTCGATGACGAGACCGATGGACTGCTCCTCGTTCCAGGCGGGGATGATGACGGCGATATTTAATGATGAATGATGAATGATGAATGATGAATAGTTTATCCCGATTTTACATCGGGAATGAATTTGAGGGGCGAAGTTCTGAAAAAAATGGGTGGCGGGAAGTTTGTCTTCTATTTAATAATTTATTCTCTTTCCTTTTTTATTTTTGGTTCCTCATTACAATCCCTTTACCTAATACCAATTTCTGCCCCTTATGAAAATCTCAACCCTCCTATCGCTCTCAATGCTCGTTTTGAGTCCGTTTTACTCCTTTTCCCAAAAAAAGTACTTAGACGCCTCCATCACAACCAATGACGGTCAATTGATCAAAGGACAAGTCCGTGCCGGCTCGACCATCAATTCCTATAATCTTGAGTTTACGGACAAGGACGGCAAGGTAAAAACCTATGCCGTTTCGCAGTTAAAGTCTTTCGAGGTGGAGAGAAAAGAGGGCGATGTGCTGTATTTTGATAGAAAAACAGTTGAAATTGAAATTTCCCCGGAAAGAAATAACCTGCTTGAAATCGACGATTCTCCTGCCCTGCAATTCAAGCGTGACACTGCCTGGCTGGAACTACTCTACCGGGGTAATTGGAGTCTTTATTTCCTGCTCGACAAAAGTGGGAAGTCTCATTATTTCATAGAAACACCAGGCGGCCAGGCTGTGGAATTAGTCAATAAATCCTGGAGAGATAATAGCCGGCTCAAAAAAGTCGAATCGTTCAGAAAACAACTGCTTGACTTAAGTCAGGATTGCCCCCGGATGTTTACCCTTATCTCAACTTTAGAATTTAACGAGAAACAGCTTCTCCAGGCTTTTAAGGAATATGACAGGTGCAAAAATGAAAAACCTGTTTACGAACAAAGCAAAGAGGGCGGCTATTTTTCCGGACAATTATTTGGAGGCTATAGCCTCGCAACCTTGCACTACATTACCTATAAAGCAAAAAAAATGTCAAGTCCAGGTGGACAAGCGGGGATCGCAATGGAATATTTTCCGGGTGGAGCACAAAGAAATTTATCCTTATATGGTTCCACTTCACTCCTCCATTTCTCAGGACAAACAACAGAACGATACAGGCCCTCAGACCTGGATATTTCCACTATAAGATACAGGAATTGGCTGGTCAATATCAACCTGCTCGTTTCTTTCAGGTTTAGCACTCATAAAGCAATCAGACCTGTTTTCAGGTTTGGTTTTTTTAACAGGTTTGCTCTTGCGGAAGACTTTTACGCAGAATTACGAGGCACCAATGACATAACAAATATTAGCCGAATTCGGGATCTTAGTGGTCTGGGCTTCCAGGCTTTTGCAGGCTTGGAGTATAAAAAATACGGACTTGATTTCGGCTTCCAGGATATTTTCTACAAAAAAATCAGGCGAAATAACCTGTCTTATTTTAGCTTGAACCTGAGTTACCGCTTTCTGTGAAAAACGGTGTAAGGCAAAAGCGTTTACTCTATCGGTAAAGCAGTGGCTCAATTGTCCCGGTTATATCTTTCTTTTCCATCGACTCCCACTCGCCGGACTAGTAGCTCAAAAACGCCACATCTCAACAATCCTAACAATCCAAGAATCAGCCAATCCCAAATTTTCCTTTACTTCGTTGTTTCAATAAAATCTTTTTGAAACAATGAAAAACAATCGCTTCCTCCTCCTCGCAGCATTTCTTTTCACCACTATTTTCTGCGCCGCCCAGACGGCAAAAACCGCCCAAACCCTCGACTCGGCGCTCACCTACCTGCACCAGCGCCAGCTTTTCAACGGCACGGCACTCGTGGCAGATAACGGAAAAGTCGTTTACAAAAAAGCATTCGGCACCGCCAACATCGCCACGGGCGAGCCACTGAAAACGACCTCGGCGTTCAACCTGGCTTCCGTCTCCAAACAGTTCGTGGCCATGACGCTGATGATGCTGAAAGAACAGGGCAAACTTAATTACGACGACGAAGTGCGCCAGTATCTGCCGGAGTTTCCGTATGAAAAAATCACCGTCCGCCACCTGCTCACCCACACCTCCGGACTGCCCGAATACTTCGACCCCGTGATGAAATACCTGCACTCGACGGACACAGTCGAAAACACCCACATTTTGCAACTTTTGGTTGATCACAAACCGTCGCTCGATTTTCAGCCCGGCGAACGCTGGCAGTACTGCAACACCGGCTACGTGCTGCTGCCGCTCATCGTAGAGAAGGTTTCCGGTCAGCCGTTTGAACAGTTTTTTCAACAAAAAATAGCGGGGCCGCTGGGCCTGAAGGACACCTACGTCTATCACCTCCGCCTCGGCGATTCGCCCAAAAACAGGGTGTACGGCTTCCATCGTTTCGAAGGCAGTACGGTACCTGACGACCTCGGCCGCTTCGACGGGCTGGACGGCGACGGCAATGCCTATTCCTCCGTGGAGGATTTGCTGAAATGGGAGCAATCCCTTCTTACCGAAAAACTGGTGACAAAAGCCACCATGCAGGAGGCTTTCAACCCCGTAAAACTGAACGACGGCACGACCCACGGCTACGGCTTCGGCTGGGGCATCGACGACGACGGAAACACACTTTCTCACACCGGCGGCTGGGCGGGTTTCCGCACCATCATCGTGCGGGTTTTGGATAAAAAACAAACCTTAATTCTGCTCGGAAACGATGCCAACCACTACCACCTGATCGTGGGACCGAAGATTTTGAAAGGTGAAACATTCGAGTTGCCCAAGACCCAACTCATCCGCAACGTGCGCCTCGTGGACGGCACCGGACTGCCCGCCCGCATGGCTTCCGTACGCCTCGTCAACGACCGCATCCGGGAGATTGGCGAATTGCAGCCGCTGCCCGGAGAGCCCGTCACCGAAGGCAACGGCCTCGTGCTGGCGCCGGGTTTCATCGACAGCCACAGCCATCACGACTGGTCGCTGGCCGATCAGCCGGATGCGATTGCCTGCGTGAGTCAGGGCATTACCACCATCGTCGTCGGACAGGATGGTGGAGGCAGTTTGATGGACACCATCGAGGCGAGTTTTAAAAAACAACCCGTGGCGGTGAACCTCGCCAGCTACACCGGCCACACGACGCTTCGCCGCATGGCGATGGGCGGCATGGGTGCCCTGTTCCGGCAGGCCACGCCGGAAGAATTGGAAAAAATGAAAACCCTGCTCGACGAGGAAATGAAAAAAGGCTCCTTCGGCCTCTCCACCGGCCTGGAGTACGAGAGTGCATTTTACTCCAACCGGGAGGAGGTGCTGGAACTGGCAAAGGTGGCCGCCAAACACGAGGGCCGCTACATCAGCCACATCCGCAGCGAGGATACGGAACTGGAAAACGCCGTGGACGAGATCATCAGCATCGGGCGGGAGGCGAAGCTGCCCGTGCAGGTGTCGCACATCAAGGTTTCGATCAAAAGCAAGTGGGGCTACTCCCGCTGGGTGATTAATGAATTGCAAAAAGCTCGTGCCGAAGGCATCGACATCACCGCCGACTGCTACCCCTACGACTTCTGGCAGTCTACCCTCCGGGTGATGTTCCCGAAGCGGGATTACGACAACCCGGCCAGCGCCCAATACGCCGTGACGGACCTCGTCGATCCGGCTGGCAGTTACCTCGTGCGTTTTGCTCCGCAACCGGAGTACGCCGGGAAGTCGCTCACCGAAATCGCCGCATTGCGAAGCGAAACGCCCGCCCAGTCACTGCTCTGGCTCGTTGCGGAAGCATCCAAATACGAAGAAACGCACGCCGGCGAGAACGTGGAAGGCGTGATGGGCAAAGCCATGAGCGAGGAAGACGTGCGGAATTTCCTGGCCTGGCCGCACACCAACATCTGCTCCGACGGCTCGACGGGAGGCCACCCCAGGGGCTACGGCGCTTTCACCCGTGTGCTCGCCCGCTACGTGCGGGAGCAAAAACTGCTGACGCTGGAGCAGGCCATCCACAAAATGACTGGCCTGACCGCCGAACACGTGGGCCTGAAATACCGGGGACTCATCGCACCCGGCCATTATGCCGACCTGGTGCTTTTTAACCCAGATACGGTGCAGGACAACGCTGTGATCGGCAACAACCGGGCGCTTTCGACGGGCATCGAGGCGGTTTGGGTGAACGGGGAGATCGTGTACAGGAATGGGAAGGCGGAGGGGAGGTTGCCGGGGAGGTTGCTGAAGCGGTAGGTTTTGAGGGGTTGAAGAAAGAACGGCCTTTTCGGGACGATTTCCCCAAAAGGCCGTTTTGTTTTCCCAAGACATCAGCCATGCTTTATTTTCTGCTAATTTTGCCGCCTCGTAATCCGGCACCGGATTTTTCGTTTTGAAAAGCAATCGTAAACTTCATCTTTTTCATGAAATATTTTCTGTTCGTTATCCTTGCAACCATCATCCTGCTTTCGGCTTGCCGGAAGGAAGACAAATTCACCACCTCCGGCAGCGACAAACTCGAATTCTCCGTGGACACCCTGCGCTTCGATACGGTTTTCACAGAATTAGGCTCTGCCACCCGCTTCATCCGGGTGTACAACCGCCACGACGAGAGCATTAAAATTTCAAAAATAAAACTGGCTGGCAATCAGCAGTCGAAGTTTAACCTCAATGTGGACGGCATCCCCGGCGACGAACACGAAGACGTGATCATTTACCCCAACGACTCGATTTATGTGTTTGCCGAGGTGACCATCAATCCGGACGCCCCCTTGTCAGCCAGCCCGTTTTTTGTGTACGATTCCATCCTGTTTGAAACCAACGGTAACGTGCAGTCCGTCACGCTGGAAGCTTTTGGTCAAAATGCCAACTACATCCCCAATCGCTGGTCGAAAGACAGCATCGTGCTCTACTCCTGCAACGGCGGGGAGGTCATCTGGGACGATCCCAAACCCTACGTCATTTATGGCATCGTGGCATTCGACAACTGCACACTGACCCTGCCCGCCGGGGCGAGGGTTCACGTGCATGGAGGACTTTCGAGGATCAAGGATGAAAACAACGAGTCGATCACTTACAACTCCGGCCGTCTGATGTTTTTGGGAAATGGCAAACTGCAGGTGCTCGGCACCGCCGAAAATCCCGTTATCATTGAAGGCGACCGGCTGGAGGAAGATTTTGCAGATGCAGCAGGCCAATGGACCGGCATCATCTTCCGGGCAGGAACCAAGGGCCACCGCATTGAACATGCCACGATCAAAAACTCGCTCTTCGGACTGTACGTGGACTCCACGGCCGAGTTGACGATGAAAAATGTGCAGGTGTACAATACCTCCGGTGCCGGACTTTTCGCCTACCACGCCAAAGTGACGGCGGAGAACTGCCTGTTTTACAACAACGGATTTCACGGCGTGCAGATGGCTTACGGCGGTAATTACAATTTCACCTACTGCACCATTGCCAATTACGGCACCGATGCCGCCGCTCTGAGCATGGGCAACGGTACTTGCGACGATCCGTTCTGCGCCAATGCACCGCCGAGGATCAACAAGCTCAACGCCAGTTTCACCAACTGCATTATTTACGGCTCCAAGCGGGACGAGATTTCAATCTCTGACTTCACCGGCAGCCAGGGGCAGGATGTACTTTCCATGAATTACAACCTTGCCCATTGCATCGTCCGGGTGCAGGAATTGCTGGATCCGATGAATGGCTATCCTGACTTCTTCGATCATTGTGATCCGTGCTACACACCAACGACGCAGGAGGCGCTGTTCGCCAGCAGAAATGAAGACGATTACCACCTCGACACCTTGTCTTTTGCGGAAGGGAAGGCCGTGCCCGTTCCCACTATCTTGTTCGACCTGGAAGGAAATGACCGGGATGCAGTGGCGCCGGATTTGGGGTGTTTTGAGTATCAGTATGAGTGAAGGAAAATCAGAGGAACGAGGAAAGCATAAAATCCGTTAAATTAGTGGCTCAAACCTCATGTCATGATCGATAAAAAACTAACAGACAGCCTGGTAGAAAACCTTTTACCCTATCATCCAGCCCGGATAGGCATATTTGGTTCTTACGCCAGGGGAGAAAACAAAAAGGACAGCGATTTAGATGTTTTGATCAGTTTCAAGGACAAGATCAGCCTTTTGAAATTGGTTCAGATTCAACAGGAACTTTCTGACATTTTAGGGGTAGAAGTAGATTTGGTCACAGAGAACAGTTTGCAGAACCCCCGTTTGAAAAAATTCATCGATCAGGATCTCATAACTATTTTCAATGAAGAAAAGCGACCTTCTCTATCTTGATCATATCTTACTGAGTCTGACCAAGATAACCGAGTATTTGGATAATGTGGCTTACAGTGATTTCCTGTCGGATGAGGAAAAGCAGGATGCTATTATCCGAAAGATCGAGATAGCCGGAGAAGCCACTAAAAGGCTAAGCCAGGAATTAAGAGACAGGTTTCAGAATGTTCCATGGAGGGCAATAGCAGGGATGAGAGACAAATTGATCCATGATTATTTTAACGTTGATCTGGATACAGTTTGGCAAACTGCTACCATCGATATTCCGGCTTTAATCCCCGACATTCGGCGCATCATTGATGCATTGGAAAAAAAATAAGGCTTGAAACCGCTGCATTCAAATCATCCTGAACCACATGATCCGCCCTTACCACCCGTCCGACCTGCCCGAAGTTCTCCAACTCCTGCGCCTAAACATTCCGCAGTATTTTCACCCTGAAGAAGAAAAAGACTTCGTTGATTACCTGGAAAACGAGGCCCGGCATTATTTCGTCATGGAAGAAAACGGGAAAATTACCGGCTGCGGCGGCATCAACTATTTCGAAGAGGAAGCGCTGGCCAGAATTTCCTGGGACATCGTCCATCCCCGCAGTCAGGGAAAAGGTATTGGCAAGTCGCTCACCCATTTCAGAATCAATGAAATAAAAAAGCATCCCAACATGAAAACCATCATCGTCAGGACTTCCCAGTTGGCCTACCGCTTTTATGAAAAAATGGGTTTTGAGCTTGTAAGCGTAGAAAATGACTTTTGGGCAGAGGGTTTCGACCTGTATGTGATGCAAATGTCGCTTCACCCACCAGCCGCCTCTGAAAACTTTCACCCCGGTTGATCCGTTCAAGCTACATCACAACATTTCATACCTTTCAAACAAAACCAACTTGAAAAAACTGTTATTTCTCTGGGAAGAATTAAAAACCAGTTTCTGGTTTGTACCCGCCCTGATCATCGCTGCGGCTATTGCACTGGCCATAGGATTTCTATACCTCGACAACCTCATCCACTTCCAGCCTTCCGGCATCATTCAATATATTTTCACAGGCAGTACAGACTCGGCACGGGCTGTTCTTTCCACCATTTCCGGTGCGATGATTGGCGTGGCCGGTACGGTGTTTTCCATCACACTCGTAGCACTGACGCTCGCTTCGTCGCAGTTTGGTTCACGGTTGCTTCGCAATTTCATGCACGAGCGGCTGAACCAGGTCGTACTCGGTACTTACATTTCCACCTACGTCTATTGCCTGATCGTGCTGAACACGGTGAAAGAAACAGACCAGGTGTCTTTCATCCCCACGTTCTCTGTATTTGTAGCTATCCTTGCCGCTGTGGCCAATATCGTTTTACTCATCATTTTTATCCATCACATCGCCATCAGCATTCAGGCCGACAAGGTGATTTCGGACATCTCGGTATCACTCTCCAAAAACATTAACGCTTTATTCCCGGAAGAAATGGGCGAAGAACCGGAGCCGAAAGCCGCACCGGAAGTGGAAGTTTTAAAGGCAAAATTCCGCTACCGCCAGTCCGTAAAAGCCTCCAGAAGCGGATACCTGCAGTACATTGACCAGGAGGGCATTTTTGACAAAGCCAACGAAATGGACTGGTTCATCTCGCTGCATTTCCGGCCGGGTGATTTCCTGGTGAAAGACCTGGAGATCGCAACGATTCATTCCCATGAAAAACACGAAGAAAAAGTGCTGGAGAGGCTGGCTGATAATTTTATCATCGGCGATGTACGCACCCCGCAACAGGATGCCGAGTTTTCCATCCATCAAATGGTGGAAATAGCTGCACGAGCCCTTTCGCCCGGCGTGAATGACCCTTACACGGCCATTGCCTGCATCGACAACCTGACCTCCACGATGTGTTACCTTACCAAGGTTAAATTCCCCTCCCGGTATCGTTACGATGAAAAAGAAAACCTCCGGGTCATGGTGGAAGCCCTCACTTTTGAAGGCATGCTGAATGCTGCTTTTAACCAGATCCGCCAGTTTGCGAAAGGAAGCCCGTCGGTGGTCATCCGGCTGATGGAAGCGCTGATTACCATCCATCGTTTCGCCAGAAACCACGAGCAAAAAAGAGCCGTGCAAACACATGCTGAAATGGTATTGCGGCTGGCAGAAAACTCCTTCGAAGAAAAAAATGATCTGGAAGACATGCGCAAAAGAAGCAAACAGATTATTGAAGAAAATTAGAAACCCGGCGCACCGGATAACACCGCTTCCCCCTAACTTATCAACTATCTCATTTGACAAAACACCCTGAAATATTCCTTACTTTAGCCCTTCAAAAAAAAGCAATATGAAACATCTTTTCACCATCTTGTCCCTCGCCGCCCTGCTGAGCGCTTGCAGAGAAGAACCCGTCATCAGCTCCATCAACCCCGTCAACTGGGAAAAAAGAACCGTCACCCTGAACCCACAGGACTCGCTCGAAACGGGCAGTACCTACCTCTCCGTCTATTCCGAAATTTACAGCCTCTCCGAGCACCGGACGTTTAATCTCACCGCCACCATCAGCATGCGTAATACGCATAAAACGGACTCCATTTTCATCCTGAAAGCAGAATATTTCAATA
The DNA here is from genome assembly GCA_030147525.1 of Bacteroidota bacterium. Taxonomy (GTDB): domain Bacteria; phylum Bacteroidota; class Bacteroidia; order Chitinophagales; family Saprospiraceae; genus UBA6168. The sequence continues at coordinate 227,560 of JASBVF010000024.1, read as the reverse complement.
CCAAAGGTGAATCCATCCGCACGTATTTTGACAAACCCATTTTCCTGGCGCCCATGGAAACGGTCGAAATCGTCATCGACGAAGCGGATAAATCAGGTGGTACCGGCGCCAATTTCATCTTCGACTGGAAAATCAAACCCAACACACCCGACCCGCTTTTCGAAGGCGTCATGATTTCCACCTACGGCCAGCAAGGGTTGTCATTCACAACTCATGGGAAAAGAATCGAATAAAACTGCCACTTACTTTTGCAGCCCTGTATTGGGAAAAAATCAATTTCCTTCCTATTTTGCCCTGCATACTTCCTTTCATTAAAATACAAACTGCCCCCGTTGAAACACGAACAGCGGGGGCAGTCAGTTTCAAGACGTCAACACAATGAACAAACTCACGACACTCCTTCTCCTGCTCGCTCTGTTTCTGGCCAGCTGCCAGCAGCAACCGGAATCGCAGCAACAAACCACCCAAACCTCGCAAAAATGGTGGAAAGAAGCCATCATTTACCAGATCTACCCCCGCAGTTTTAAAGACACCGACGGTGACGGAGTCGGGGATCTGAAGGGCATCATCGAAAAGCTCGATTACATCAAAAGCCTCGGCGTCACTGCCGTCTGGCTGAACCCGATTTACAGCTCTCCCAACGACGACAACGGCTACGACGTGAGCGACTACCGCAACATCATGGCAGATTTCGGAACGATGGAAGATTTCGACCTCATGCTCAAAGGCATGCACGAACGGGACATCAAACTCATCATGGACGTGGTGGTCAATCACAGCAGCGACGAGCACGAATGGTTTAAACAATCGAGAAGCTCAAGGGAAAATCCATACCGGCACTACTACCACTGGTGGCCCGCCGAAAAGGGCGAACCGCCCTACCGCTACAGCCTTTTTGATGAAAAAGGCGATGCCTGGAAGTACGACTCGCTGACCAATGCCTACTACCTGCATTATTTTTCACAAAAACAACCTGACTTGAACTGGGAAAACCCGAAGGTCCGGCAGGAAGTGTACGACATCATGAAGTTCTGGGCTGACAAGGGCGTCGATGGTTTCCGCCTCGATGCGTTTCAGTTTGCTGCCAAAGACACGACTTACCCCGCCTTCCCCGAAGGTTTTGAAAAAAACTTCATCGATTACTACGCCATGCAGGGCAACCTGCATGAATACCTCCAGGAAATGCACCGGGAGGTTTTCAGCAAATACGATGTGATGAGTGTTGCGGAAGGCGCCGGCCGCAATTTCGAAGACGCCCACAACCTCGTCGACGAAGACCGCAACGAACTGAACATGGCCTACGCTTTCGAAGGCGTGGACATTGCGAAGCCCGACGGATACAGCCTCGGGCATTTCAAAGAAGTTTTCACCCGCTGGGATAGTGCTTTTGCTGAAAAGGGCTGGCTTTCCATCTTCCTCGCTAACCACGATCAGGCCCGCCTCGTCAGCAGGTTTGGCAACGACAGCACAGTATTCAGGGCGCCTTCGGCAAAAATGCTGAACACCTTCATCCTCAGCATGCGGGGTACGCCCTATTGTTATTTCGGAGACGAACTGGGCATGACCAACATCGGCTTCGAAACCATTGACCAATACCAGGACATTGCCGCCATCAATGGCTATAAAAAAGTGAAGCACCAGGGGGGAGACGTGGAGAAATACCTGAAGGACCTGAAAGTCAGCTCCCGTGACAACGGCCGCACGCCCATGCAATGGAATGACTCGGAGTACGCCGGCTTTTCAACTGCCAAACCCTGGCTGCCGGTCAACGAAAACCATAAAACCATCAACGTGGCAGCGCAGGAAAGCGACCCTAATTCCGTGTTGAGTTATTTTAAAAAAATGACCCAGCTGCGAAAAGACCACCCCCTGCTCGTTTATGGCGATTATGAAATCATTGAGCCGGAACACCCGCAGATTTACGCCTACACCCGCAAACTGGACGGAAAAGGAATGCTCGTGGTCCTGAATTTTTCAGCTTACGACGCCGGCATACAGCTGCCCGCCACGCTTTTGCTGGGAGATATCATGATCAACAGTGAACCCGGCCTTGAAAGAAGAGGCAACGCCATGACGCTGAGGCCTTACCAGGCGGTTATTTTTGCTTTGAACTGAGAAAATTCCGAAGATTTTCACAATAGAAACATTTAACAGCGGCAGCTCCAAAACATACTTTTTTCAAAATAACCAATCAGCTTCACCATGAAAAATACAACCGAACCCATCGTCGTCACACAAACTTACCCAGCCTCTGCCGCCGAAGTCTGGAATGCCATTACCCGCCTCGACGAAATGCGTCAATGGTTTTTTGACAACATTCCTGAATTCAAAGCAGAAACGGGTTTTGAAACAAAGTTTAATGTCAAAACCCCGGAGCGGGAGTTCATGCACCTGTGGAAGCTGACGGAAGTGGAGCCTTTGAAAAAAATCACCTATCGCTGGCGGTACGAAAACTACCCCGGTGAAGGTCATGTCACTTTTGATTTAACAGATCAGGGCCGGGAAACCCTGCTAACCCTGACTTCTACAGGCATGGAAACTTTTCCCGCTGAAATCCCCGAATTCACCAGAGAAAGTTGCCTGAACGGCTGGAAGTATTTTATTGAAGGAAGGTTGAAGGAATACATGGAAAAAAAGCAGGGTTAACGCCCTGGCTACCTATAAAAAAAATCTCCCGCTGATCACACAGATTACCGCAGATCTTCTGGTTTTACCCAAATAAAAATCTGCGGTAATCTGTGTGATCAGCGGGAGATTTACTCACCTGCCTGCTACTCAACTCAATGTATCTGATACCCCAACGACAAGCCAAAGCCCGTGTTGTTGTATTCCGTTTTATCGTTAGGCAGGAAGGAATTGTCTGAATTAATATCCGCCAGCCCCAGCTGCGCATTTAACTGCAAAAACAGCCCGGAAGCAAATTCATAACCGATCAGCAGGTTAGCCCCGAAGTCTGAACGTTTGAAATAGAAGATTTCCTCGTCGTCGCCTTCTCCCACTTCGCTTCTAAATTCTACTTCAAAGTCACTGAAATCGCCCTTCGATTTCCCGTTGATGGCATGTGCATAATAAGGCCCGAACCCGAGGATAATATTCCCGCCTCCGATGGCAGGTTTAAACACCAGGTTAACCGGAATTTCAAGGTAACCCAGTATAATTTTGTTCTCTCCGTTTTGGTTTAAAAACTGGAACTCGTCTTTGGTACCTTTCGTGGAATAAATCAATCCCGGTTGCAGGTAAAAAGCCGGCGCTATGGGCATTTCAAGATTAATCCCCGCATGATACCCCGTGATCAGCGAATTCTCAAGATCTCCGCCAAGGGCATCCTTGCCGTTAATATTCTGAAAGTTAACCCCGGCCCGCAGTCCTAAACCCTGTGCGCCAAGTGTAAATGCCAATGCTGTGAAAATAATACTGAATGAAATTTTTAGATTTTGCATGATTTTGATGATTTGAGTGAAATTGGATTGGAGGTTTTGGGTTTTTTAGGTTTGCGGACGGGCCAAACCCTGAAACCTGAAGACCAAAAAACCCCAAGACCTGAAGACCATTCATTTATTTCCCTGCTTCTTTCCTCGCCTCCGCCTTCATCTTTTCGTTGGCGGTGATGATGAATTCAACACGGCGATTCATGGCTCTTCCTTCTTCGGTGTCGTTGGAATATTCAGGTGCCGACTCTCCGTAACCTGTCGTGATAACCCTGCCACCGGGAATCCCCTGGCTCAGCAGATAATATTTTACAGAAGCAGCCCGCCGGATGGACAAATCCCGGTTATATTCCTCCGAGCCTTTGCTGTCTGTATGCCCCTGCACTTCTATATCCGTATCAGGATATTCTTTCAGAACGGTAGCCAGATTATTCAAATTACTTTTTGCCGCAGGCGAAAGATCTGAGCTGTCAAACCCGAAGAGTATTTTACTGTTAAACTCCACGGTAATACCCTCTCCTACCCTTTCGACTTTGGCATCAGGTACTTTTTTCTCAATCTCTTTGGCCTGCTGGTCCATTTTGTGTCCAATGACCGCACCGGCCGCACCGCCCACCGTAGCGCCAATGATAGCCCCAAGGGCAGTATTGCCGGAAGCCTTCCCAATGACCGCACCCGTAGCAGCACCGCTGGCAGTACCAATAGCCGCTCCTTTCTGTGACTTGTTCATCGATTTGCAGCTGGCCAGCACAAAGAGCGCCGCCAACAAATAAAGACTTACTTTTCTCATGGTTTTTAGATTTTTTTCACTGTTGACCAAGGGTAAACTCTTTTCAGGCAAACCATTGATAATCAACAATTTGGTTAGGTTGTACCGGCCAATTCATTCATACTGTAAAGACCGGAGATTTAAATCAAATTCTTTTCATGGTGTAACAGAGGCAGGGTTACCGATGTTCACTTGAAGGGATCTTGCAGATTGCATTTTTAACAGGAAAAAATCCGCAACGCCTGTATTTACTGATTATGATATTCAATGGTCGAATGGCACTTTTTTTCACCAATAACCTGGCTACCCATCTTCATGAAGGCACCTCAAAACTCCACCTTTCACCCTCTTCCCAGGCTTTGGGCAGATTGCCATGAGCCGGAAATCCCCCGGCATCTTTCAGCAGCGTAGCCATGTTCAGCAAATTATAAGTCATGAAAGTAGTATTCCGGTTCGTAAAATCATGTTGAGCAGCTCCCGACCCTTCGTCCAGATAACTCGGCCCCGGCCCAATCTTTCCCAACCAGCCACAATCAGCCTGCGGCGGAACCACATAACCCAGATGTTGCAGCGAATACAATATTGACATAGCGCAGTGTTTTACTCCATCTTCATTCCCGGTAACCACACAGCCGCCGGTTTTACCATAATAGATATACTGCCCTTTAGCATTCGTCTTTGCACTCATGGCATACAACCTTTCGATCAGCCGGGATGCAACAGAAGACCGCTCCCCTAACCAGATAGGTGTTCCAATGACGAGTATGTCAGCAGCAATAATTTTTTCAAACAAATCAGGCCATTCATCCTGCTCCCATCCATGTTCCGTCATATCAGGATACACGCCGGGCGCTACCTGATGATCAACAAATCGAATAAGCTCTACCTCTACTCCCTCTTTTTTCATAATCTTCATGGAAACTTTCATCAGGCCTTCCGTATGGCTTTGTTCCGGTGATGATTTCAGGGTGCAGTTAACAAAGACAGCTTTGAGTCCTTTAAACGATTGCGTATTCATAGGGGCGTACAAGTTTTTTTAAAAAATAAAAGTGAAGTGCTTTCGGCCATCCGACGGACAGCACCGCTCCCCAAAAACGGCTTACCCGGTCGGATGTTCTCTTACAATAAATTTACCCGATTCACGGGTGCAGAAAACCTGCCCGTTTTAATTACAGACTAAACACCATCTGTTCAAAACCATTAGAATCCATATTATAGAGCAGCCTGTTTGTCTTCCGCCCTGCTCAAAAACTTGCATAAATGACCCCTGATAAAAAACATTGAAACCCAATGAAAAATCTCCAAAAACGTAAGCCACAAGTCCATTATCAAAAAAAAGTGACCGGTATGAAAACAATACATTAAGTTTGTCTGCATAGCAGATAAAAGACGGTTGATCGCCTCTCTAAAAACACGGCTATCTTCCTCTAAGCACCTGCTCAGCGTTTAATAAAACCATCCATTAAAACAATGAAAATCAACCTGCGCTCCTTCCGCCATATCATCTGGCTCCCCATCATCGCTCTTCTCTTCCTTGCCTCCTGCAAAAAAGACGATGACCTCAGCACCAAAAAAGAAATCTACGCCGACGCCAACCACGCCATCCATTACAAATCAATCGGCAGCAACATCCAGTTCACCATCGACGTCATCAGCGACGAAGACAACGAACTCGTCGGCACCTGGCCTCTCGTCGATTTCTGTTATATCTACGTGGACCGCAACAGCAACACCATCCTCGACCCCGGCGTCGATCTCCTTTTCAACCCCAGAAACAACGGTACCGTCTGCGTCGCAACCCTGATGAGTCAGAATTCAACCTCTGCCTGTTCTTATTACCCCGACGTTACTGCCTCAAGCTTGTTTTCCGCCACCGAAAACTCCGCCACACCGCACGTAAATTATACTGTCAACATCCCCAAATCCACGCTTTCAACCGGCAATACCGCCAACATCGTCATCCATATCCATAGCTCAAAAACAGGATGGGAATACTTCCCCTCCAACAACAGCTTATTCAATTCACATTATAAAATTTCCTGGTAACAACTTCAAAAACCCTCACACGTTTCTTAGATAAAAACCAAATACCACAAACCCATGTGCCAATTTCAAAACAACAACCACCGGCAAACCTCCCTCCTGAGGCTGCCCTCCATCATTAGCAACAACCGCAGCACAAACCTCAGCATCTACCGTCTCAAAACCGTCTGGGACGACGGCTGATCCTTTCTCCACAAGCATTCCTAAAAACAACAACACGCAAATCAATTGACAGCATTTGCAAAATCCTGCCATGCAACAAGGCCAGGACAACATGCCCGTCATCCATCATTATTTTTTCACCATTAATCACTTAAGCCATGTCTAAAATCAACGAACAAGGCGACGCCATCAACCTCGCAAACTTCAACACTTTAAAGAACAATGTTGCAACTTTCGACCCCGTCTACAATCCGGCCAGAGATGCATTGAAACCCGCATCACTGCTGACTTTATACAACAGTTGCAGCCTCGCTCAGAAAATAGCTACCGAAAAAAAAGTAGACTACGGTCGCATCGTCGCTGACCGCAAAGCACTTTTTGACACGCTCAGCCCCCTTACCACTCGGATATTCAACGTTCTCAAAACCTCCGGCGCCCTTCCGCAAATCATTTCCAACGTTAAAACCGTTGCCGACAAAATCCGGGGTATGGATACCCGAAGTAAGACCACTCCAACCACTGAAGAAACAACCACAACACAGGAAAACCCACCCGCCGGACCCGATAGCAGCGACGAAATGCAAAACGACGAGCAGGTAGCAGAAGAAACAAAAAAGTATTCCGTCTCTCAAATGTCCTTCGTCATGCGGGCGGAAAACTTTGGTAAAATGATCATCATGCTCAAAGCCGAACCACTCTACCAACCCTCCAGTGACGACCTCAAGATCCCTGCTCTTGAAGCGCTCTTTGACTCATTATTACAATACAACAATAGCGTAAGCATCATTTTTCCCGTTTACAAAAAAGCCCTCTTTGAGCGCAATACCCTGTTTTACGCCCCCGAAACCGGCCTCGTCGGTATTGCACTTAGTGTCAAAGAGTACGTCAAAGGAGAATACGGCATCAAAACCCAGGCCTACGCCTCCATCAAAGGCCTCCGATTTATGAGAAAAAAATAATTACGTGCCGCCATTATTTCATTAAAATTAAAAACCCGAAGATTTATGCAAGTAAATTAAACAGCCCGATCAAATGACATAAACTACTGAATATTAAAGCAGTACCTTATGGACTCTTCAATTTAACGGCATAAATTTTCGGGTTCTTAATTTCAATGAAAGGATAGCGGGCATCCTTGAACCTTATCACTCCCTCACTTTTAATTTTCAGACACCCCAACTTTACAATGGGACACCCCATTTATATTTTTTGACACCGAACTTTTACATTCGCTCACAAATGTTTCTAAAACAAACCATCTTCTTTCAAAAACACTACATTCACCCGGCTAAACGCAAGCATTAAACCACCACACAAGCCCTCTCTTCCCACGAATTTGTTTTACAAATAAAAATTAACACCCTCAAAATCTTCCACATCCCTACATTCGCCCAAAATTTATCACCTGATATTTTCATGCAAAACAACATACCGGAAAAACTAAAATTCCTCTTCGTCTCCAAGTGGGGCGACATGCTCGACATCGCCTACGCCATCCAGGAAGAAGGCAACGCCGTCAAAATGTACATCGACTACAAACCCTGTAAGGAAATCGGCGACGGATTTGTCCCCAAAGCACGCCAATGGGAGAAACACATCAACTGGGCTGACGTCATCGTTTTCGATTATACCGGTTACGGTAAAATTGCTGAGGAGCTCAGAGCCGCCGGAAAGCTCGTCATAGGCGGCACAGCATACACCGACAACCTCGAACTCGACCGCAGCTTCGGACAAGCCGAACTCAAACGCCACAAAATCAAAATCCTTAAATACAAAGAGTTCACCACCTTCCACGAAGCCATTGCCTACGTGCAGTCAAGCCCCAACACCTACGTCATTAAGCCCTCCGGCGAAACACAGGACTATAAACAACTCCTTTTTGTCGGCAAGGAAGAAGACGGAAGCGACATCGTGCGGGTACTTAAGGCGTATGAAAAAAGCTGGGGCGACGACATGGGCACCTTTCAGCTTCAGCGTCGGGTCAATGGCGTCGAAGTGTCCGTGGCAGCCTTTTTCAACGGCCGGGAATTCATCAAACCCATCAATATTACCTTCGAACACAAAAAACTTTTCCCCAAAGAACTCGGCGTTTCCACCGGTGAAATGGGCACCAGCATGTTCTGGACCGAAGAAAACCCCATCTTCGACGCCACACTCAAAAAGATGGAAACCACCCTGGCCAACAACAAATTCGTAGGCCACATCGACATCAATTGCATCGTCAACGGCAACGGCATTTACCCCCTCGAATTCACCACCCGCTTCGGCTTTCCGCAGGTTTACATCCAGCGGGCAGGCATTCGGGAGCCCTTCGGTCAAATGCTCTGGAAAGTCGCCTCCGGACAGACTTTTACCATCAAAACAAAGCCCGGCTTCCAGGTCGGCGCCTACATGGTAGTCCCCCCTTTCCCCTACAACGACCCCGAAACCTTCAAACTTTTCTCCAAAGACGCCGTTGTGGTCGTAAAAAAGGACAACAAAAAAGGCATCCACCCCATGCACCTCAAAAAAGTGAACGGCGAATGGCTCATCACCGGCGACTCCGGCATCGCAGTCCTCGTCGCAGGCACCGGAACCACCATGCGGGAAGCCCAACGGCTCATGTACAGCCGCATCAACAGCGTCCTCATCAACAATTCCTACTACCGCACCGACATTGGCGACCGCTGGCTCGAAGATTCCGACCGCCTTTGGACATGGGGACTATTATGAAAAACAGAAAGGAAACTTGCAATCGATTTTCTTTTTAATTTTTGATTCTTCGATGTTTGATACTTGATTTTTGATTGGGGCAGGCGCAGCATTTTATTTTACCTAAAGGTTAATGAAAACGCAAGGTGTCCCAATCAAAAATCATAAGTCATGTAATCGTCAATCTTCAATCAAAAACAACCAACACCTCCGCCATGTACTGCCACTTCAAAGACACCTCCCTCCACCCCCACCGATTTTTTGATCTTCTGCCCAACGACTGGCAGGAAGGCATCGTCCCCTTTTGGCCTGTTTACACTCAAACATCCAGAATATTCACCCTTGAAACCGAAACCACCATCCTTGGGGGCGGCATCGTCTTCGCCAGCCCCGCACCCGATGCCGTTTCCTACCAGGAAGAAGCCCAATCATGGTTCGACCAACATTACCTGTACATTGGCTTTCTTTGGTTTGATGAAAAATTTCGTGGAAAAAAACTGGGCTCCCGCTGGCTGCGGGAACTAAAAAAAGAATACCCAGGCCAACACTTCTGGCTGGCCGTTGAAGACGAAGCCTTGGCCACTTTTTATCAAAAAAATGGCTTCCGCATCGCCAAAACAGTCGAAGCAGAAGGTGGTACGGAGTGGATTATGATCGACAATTAGCCCCTGCACCCACATTTCAGAACCAACATTCTCCAAAACTATCAAACTTCAAATCAACAGATTGAGCGTAGCACGCCCCCTTCACCAAATTTTCATTTTATAAAAAACCGCCTGCCGGTATGGCTTTTTTTTGAAATCCGGAATACATATCCCTGACTTAATTCCGGTAAAACGCCGCATTTTTCTACCTTAGAGCGATTCTACAAACTCTCCCCTCTATGCGTTTTTTCAGCCTTTTTCTCTTTTTCATTTTCCTTAGCGGTTCATCTCTCTTCAGCCAGTCACCGTACGATCTGTTAGTCACCGCAAAATATCAGGAAACACCCGTATCTACCGTCCTGGAATCATTGGCAGAAAAAACCGGCGTCAGTATCTACTACCATCCCGAATTGATCCCCGCCTACCGGGTCAGTTTTGATTTTAATAAAACCTCCCTGCGGGATGCCCTCCGTCAAATACTGGATGGCAGCAACATGCGCTTTACCAATGCCGGCCAGGACAAAATCATCGTAGCACCCACCGACCGGATGAACGCCGTTTTCATCGTGGAATTAATCGCAGGATGGGAGTCTGGCAAATACCAGTCTCCGCTCCTCGCCGATTTAATCGAAAGAAAACTCATAATCGGCGAACCGGGAGCAAGGGTCAGCGGAAGCCAACTCACCCTCACCGGCAACATCTCCGCCGATCAAACCAACGAAAGCATCATCGGCGCCACCGTTTACATCCGGGAAACAGGCGAAGGCGCCATCACGGATGAAAACGGCGCTTTCGAACTTAACCTTCAAACGGGCACCTGGTCCGTATTGATCGAATACATTGGTTACCAGTCAGTTTTAGTGAAATTAACCATCTTCGACGATGGTGAAATGACCATCTTGCTGAACCCCAACCCTTTACAACTGACCGAAGTCCTCGTCAAAGGCGCTGCTGTTCAGAGAAGCACTGAATCAACCACCCTCGGCCTTGAAAAATTAGACATGACCGCTTTACGGGAGCTGCCCGTACTGGCAGGAGAAGCGGACATCATCAAAAGCCTGCAATACCTGCCCGGCGTCAGCACGGCCGGAGAAGGCTCCGGCGGGTTCAACGTCCGTGGCGGCAACATCGACCAGAACCTCGTCCTGCAGGACGGCATGGCTTTATTCAACAGCGCTCATGCCCTCGGTTTCTTTTCTGTTTTCAATGCCGACGCCGTAGAGCAGGTCACTTTATACAAAGGCCACATTCCGGCGCAGTATGGCGGGCGCCTCTCTTCAGTGCTGGATGTAAAATTGCGTGACGGCAACCGCTACAACTGGAAAGGCAACGGCAGCGTCGGCGTTGTTTCAAGCCGGGCTGTTTTCGAAGGGCCGCTCATCAAGGACAAAGTCTCTATTTTAGTGGGTGGGAGGGGCTCTTACATCGGATATATTTTACCCCAGATCCAGAACAAAAACGTAGCCCGGAGCGCTGCCCGCTTCAACGATCAGCTGCTGAAATTAACCTGGCGTACCGGAACCAAAAGCACCCTGAAACTTATCGGGGTACACACCTGGGACTACTTCCGCTACAGCCGTGATTTTGGCTACAACTGGCGCAACATCCAGCTCGGCGGCCAGTACGACCTCATTCACAACGACAGGTTCTCCACCAGCCTGTCCGTCTCGGCGGTGCGTTATGATGCTTCGCAATTCGACCCACGTGGCAACGACGCATTTACGCTTGACAACGGCATCAGCAACTACAAAGCTAAAATTGAAAACCTGCTGCTCGCAGGGCAGCAGCAGCACTCCCTCCGCTTTGGCATCGAAACCAATTTTTATGAACCCTCCCCCGAAACCATTCGCCCGGCAGACGGAGCCACTGCCGTTACTTCCAAAACCATCCGCCGTGGCAACGGGCGGGAAGCCGGCGTTTACCTGCAGGACGAGTGGAAGCTCAACGAACGGGTAGCTTTTTCCGCAGGCATGCGTTACAGCCTATTCCAGTTGCTGGGTCCACAAACGGTCTTTCAGTATGAAAACGGCCTGCCCCGGGAAGAATCCACCGTCAGCGGCCTGAAGTTTTATGAAAACGGCACGGTCATCCAGACCTGGCATGGTATCGAGCCAAGATTTTCCATGAAATACAGCCTTCGCCGCCAAACCTCGCTGAAAGGCAGCTACAACCGCCTGCGGCAATACATTCATTTGATATCCAACACTTCTGCCCCCACGCCCGTCGACCTTTGGCAAACAAGTTCGCCCTATCTCCTGCCGCAAATCGCTGATCAGCTGTCATTGGGCTTTTATCAAAACTCGGAGGACGAACGCTGGGAGTATTCCGTGGAAGCCTGGTTCAAAAAAATTAAAAACCAGCCCGAATACAAAGACCTTCCCGACCTGTTGCTGAACGAACGCCTCGAAACCGAACTCCTCCAGGGCCGTGGACGCACCTGGGGTGCCGAGTTTTCCATCCGCAAAATCACCGGAAAATGGACCGGGTGGTTGTCCTACACCTTTTCCCGTGCAAGAGTAAAAGTACAGGGTCTCCACCCTGCCGAAACCATCAACAGCGGCAAGTGGTATCCTGCAAACTTCGACAAACCGCATCAGCTCTCCATCGTCGGACGTTGCCAGATCAACCCCCGGAACATTTTTAACTTCAGCTTCACCTACAACAGCGGCAGACCCATCACCACCCCGTTCAACTATTACAACATCAACGGCGTGGTAATCCCTAATTTCTCTGAGCGCAACCAATTCCGGATCAGAGACTACCACCGGCTCGACCTTGCTTACACCATCGACAACAGCAAAGCCAAAATCAAAGGATGGCGGGGCAGCCTTACCTTTTCCATTTACAATGTCTATGGAAGAAAAAACCCCTTTTCCGTTTATTTTAAAAGAAACAACATCAATCAGGTCTCAGCATACGAGTTGTCTGTCTTAGGCGCTGCACTGCCCGCCATGACCTATAATTTTACTTTTTAAAACATGAAATACAGGAATCCGATCATTGCCATTGCCTTGCTGACCTTCGTCACTGCCTGCGTCACCGAAATTGAATTTGAGCCGATGCATCCCCCTTCCGCTTTCGCCGTATATGGCCGCATCACCGACGACCCCCGCCCGGAGGAATTGCGCATCTACCGAACCGGTTTGTTCAGCCCGGAGGAAGGGCAGGTACCCATCGGCGACGCCGTCGTCACCATCCTTGACGACATGGGCAACGAAGAGCAATATATCGAACCTGAATTCGGCCGGTATTTGCTGTTGAAAAACTCCGTCAAAGGCATCCCCGGCCGTACCTACGAGTTAAACATCCGGATGCCCGGTGGCGAAATCATACGCAGCCGCCCGGAAACCATGCCCTCCAAACTAAAAATTGATAAACTCAATGCCGGAAACAACGCCACGGTGTCTTTCACCGCTTACGTAGACGTAAACATCCCGGCCGGCGGCCAAACCTGGCTACGATGGGAAGCCGATCGCATTTACACCCGCACGGAAATTAACCAGAACGTGGTGCTCGGCAATCCCTTTGCCCCGCCTCCCAAAGTTTGTTTCCTCACGGAACCCTACGCCCGCCAGGACCCCAATATTTTTCACACGGAATCGCAGGAAAGCTACGCTCTCGTCCGGCAGGAGGTAGGTACAGTCAAAGTCGATGACCGTTTTTATGAAAAAAACTGCATCCAGGTTTACCAGTTGAACACCACAGCTGCTTCCTACGAGTATTGGCGGGACATCAGCAAAGCCGCCAACCCACAGGGCACTATCTTCGACACACCCCCGGCACAAGTATCCGGGAATCTTTACATGCCCGGCAATGAAAACCAGTTGGTTTTAGGTTTTTTTGAAGCCGCTGCTGTAGACACCGCCCGCATCTTTATTTACCGGCACGATATCGAACCGCTTTACGTCATTGATCCTTGCAGGCGAGACTATGAAAGCAACGGATTAACCTATTTCGGCTACAAAGAATCCTGTCTTAATTGCCTTGTCATCTCTGAAGCCTCTCTCGAAGTTCCCTGGTTTTGGTAGGTCGCTTCACCAACTAAAAAGGGCCGTACAGAGACCCTGTACAGCCATTCATTACTTAGCTAACTTTCAAATATTTTTCAGCGAACGGAGCTGCTCGCCATAAGATCGATCTTCAGTTTTACGTCATCAGCGATCAAAGCATCGCCCACGGTGCCTATAACGCCGGAATTGAATTTCACATCCCATTCCGTGCGGTTGATGGTAAATTCCGGCGTAGTTGCCACCACTTTGTCGCCATCGATAGCCACATTGGCCGGCAATTCGATGCTTTTCGTGATGCCTTTCAGCGTGAGGTTACCGGTAATTTTATGCGTAGCATTGCCGTCGCCGCCAGTCATGGGCTCCACCTTCGTGATTTCAAACTGACCGGTAGGATATTTATCCACTTCAAAAAAGTCACCGGACTTAAGGTGTCCTTCCAGCTTTGCTTTATCTTTTGGATCTTCCACATCGAGGTTCGTCAGTGTGGTCATATCAATCACGAAGCTTCCGCCTTCAATGTTGCCTTCATTAACCGCCAGAGAGCCGTCTTTTAACTGAATAATACCGGTGTGTGAGTATTTGGCAGGCTTGTAACCTTCCCACATAATCACGCTCGCTTCCTTATCGATGGCATAAGTAACAGCACCTTCAGAAGCAGTGGCAGCATCCTGGGCCTCGCCGGTTTCCACGGCCTGGCCGCTGTTGCTGTTTTGGCAGGCAACAAAGAAAAGTACAGCCAGCAGGCTGGCAAACAGAGATAGTTTTTTCATAATTTTTTAGAACAATTTTATGGTGAAATATTATGGATTTCCCATCTGCATAAGCAGTTGGACTCATCTAACACACGATTGGAAAAAAAGATCAGAAAAAGACGCTATATCCCGTTCGGTGGGCCTTTTCAGCCCTTTTATCCGCCCAAAATGTTAAGTTTTTATAAAAATCCGCTGCCCTGCCGGGGTAAACGCCCCCCTGTTTCATCCAAAAAATAAGTCATAGAAAATACCCGGCCCGTCGCAGCCGGAGAAGCAGCCAACGGTTTGGTATTTTTTTGGGTATATAAAATCACCCGCAATCTCTACTCGCTGACTGAAACAATCTGTACGCATGAAAACAATCCTACTTCTGCTTTTATTCACCTTCGGGCTGGTCGCCGGCCTCTCCGCACAGCGTTTTTCCGTAGGTTTTCAACTCATCGGCCTTTCCTATCATTTAAAAAAAAGCAAACATCCGCATCTGTTCAAAGGTAAAATCACCCGCAACGGACGACTGATGGTCAACGGCGGCATCCTCATCACGCTCCGCTACCATGCCACCCCCGACTGGGGCATGCAATACTCGCAGGCCATCGTTGCGCACGATTGTTCAGGCCGCTTTCTCGGCATGTCGCACCTCGGTGTTTTCGTTCGGAAAAATGAACTTTGGGACAGTCCCAATGCCGTCAACGTCAGCTTTGGCCCCATGTTTTTTTACCGCCAAAACTGGGCATTCCTCCCCGGCTACGTGGACGAAGGGCTGTTCGACATCAGCAACAATAAGCAATGGATGACAAAGTTTGTGTGGCACGGCGGAATGCTTTCCTGGCAACACCGGCTATCCGAAGGCCGGTACTTTCAACTCGACATGCTGCCCGGCATTCCCGAAATCATTTCCATCGGGCCGGGCCTGAGTTTTCAGCCCGCCATGGCCCGCTGAGTTTTCAGACCGTCCCGCAGCCGGGTTTACAGCTGTTTAAACAGTTGTTTCACCTTCGCCGTATCAAAGAAAGCAGGCACCCACACCGGATCGCCGTCGAAAGCAGGATCGAAAGTCAGTTGCCGGGCGTGGCTCCCGTCAGCATTGGCAACAAACAACTCCTGATTCCCATCATCCGAACTGCTGTAGGCAATGAATTTCCCGTCAGGCGAAAAAGCGCCGGTAAGCTCATTGGCCGGGCTGTTGGTCACATTTTTCACCTCCGTGCCATCCGGGTTCATGCTGAAAAGGTCGGCGTTCCCGTTTTCAATTCTCGAAAAAAGAATCTTGTCGCCCCGTGGCGACCAACGTGGATGCCCCTCCTGCCCGGGATAGTCCGTCAGGTTCCGCACGGAAAGCTTTTCCAGATCCAGCAACCAGATATCCTGATCGCCTGAACGATTGGAAGTAAAGACCACTTTCGTACCGTCGGGAGAGAAGGAAGGTTGTTTATCCTCAAATTTCGTTTTCGTCAACTGCCGGATGGGAATCCCGTTGGCATTGGCCAGGTACAGGTTTGATCCCTCGGTTTCTTTTTGGGTAAAAACCATCCAGCGGCCGTCCGGCGACCATTCCGGCACTTCCTGAAAAGCAGGGTTAGGACAAACCACCTTCTCCGCCAGAGATCGATGATATTTTTTAATCAAAAACTCTCCGTCAACGGTCTGACTGGCATACACCAGCCCGTCCTTCGTCCACCTCGGCGCATACTCGCTTTCACCCGACCAGGTAACCCGCTCCAACCCTGAGCCGTCCATGGCAATGATGTAGATATCGCCATTACCCGTCCGGTTGGAAAGAAAAGCAATGTGAGAGCTTTCAAAAGCAGGCTGTTCGCCATATTGATTTTCAAAGGAAGTATTGCCCGAAGGCGAGCAGGTTAGCAAAAAGAGGGCTGTTAAAATCGGGAATATAATTCTCAAGGGATCAGTTTTTGTGGATAAAACAAGCATGAAGCAAGGCATCATGCATTACAGGTTAAAGGCACTCAAAAGACAAAATGTTGACTCCCTGCTGGAAAAAATTGGGATACAAAAGCCTCAGGTTTTATTTTCGCCTCCGATAATGCAGGACCGAACAAACCACTACCGCTACTGTTAAAGTCTGTTGTAACAACCTTTCTGCAAAGGATGATCAAGTCAAAGCTGCTTACATTTTTCAATAAGTTCAAAGGTTTCCTCCAGCAGGGCACCTCGCCGAGGTCACTGGCCATCAGCACCACCATCGGCCTGATGCTGGGTATTTTTCCGGTGGTAGGCGTTACCACACTGGCCATGACGGCGATTTCAGTACGCTTTCGCCTGAATTTACCCCTCATGCTGGCCGTGAGTTACCTCATCTACCCTTTTCAATTGTTGCTCATCATCCCGTTCATCCGCTTCGGCGAATGGATTTCCGGCTCCACCCCGCTCGGCCTGACACTCGACTCCCTGCAACGGGCCTTTCAGGAGAACTTTTTCGCAGCCCTGCAGGACCTTGGCTGGGCCAACCTCCTGGCAGTGGCCGGATGGACGGCACTGGCCCTGCCCGCAAGCCTGATGATGTACTTCACGCTGGTGCCTGCCTTTCAGTACCTCGTCAGAAGAAATCAAAATAACGACCCGGCTTAAAACCCTTTCATAAAACAGGGCCTGCAAAGCATCTAACCCCACAGGCCCCGTCTGATTTTCAGCCTTCAAAAAGCTCGTCGGAATCAAATCCATCCGCAAATGACGCTTCCCATCAGGGTCAGCGTCACAATCCAGTACCCACCGTTGATGGCGATGTATTTGAAGCTTTTGCGCTCGAACATGGCATTGGTTGCAAGGATCGGAAGCCCAATAAACAAGCCGGCCAGCAGACCATGCACCGCTCCGTGGCTGAACGTGCGGAAATTACTACCGTATTGAGTCATGAAATTTTGCAGAAAAGCCGCTGTTTCCGGGCTTTCATCTCCGTAAAAAATACCCGGCACATTCATTTGGTGAATAGCCCAGCTGTTCATAGCGATTGCCAGCATCACACTGAGTACAAAAGATAGCCCGAAGATGACCGGCATATTGCCTCCCTTGATCTTTTCTTCCGTCATGTCAGCCGCCTGCATCCATGCATTTCCCAGCACTTTCGGATTGTACCAGATAAACCCGACAATCGTTGGCACAAGTGCGGCAACGAGAATAGCTAACCAATTCATTTCCATGATTTTGATGATTTTAGATGGTGAAAAAAAAAATTGTTCGTGAGCCAAATGTAATAAAACTTTTTGTTTTAAAGTAAATTATTTTGTTTTAAAAACAAATGACTTCAGATCTCGGCCTTTTCTTATTCACCAAACTGACAGCCGCACCCGCACTGCTGATTGTCCGGTTAGTACCGTCGGCGGTACCGGTTCAGATCCTTTATTTAAAACTCCGCATATAATTTACCAGATGCCAGATATCCTCTTCGTCGGGTATTTTCTTTTTGTACGACGGCATATCGCCCCTTCCTTCCATCGTTTTGTAAAACAGGGCCCCATCGGTCTGCCGCTGGAAAGCAGCAGAAGAAAAATCGCCGCTGTCTGTATCCAACTGGGCAGCTTTCGGGCCATCTCCGAGGCCCGATTTTCCATGACAGGAAGCACAATGTTTCGTGTAAAGGCTTTTCCCGATGGAGAGGGAAGACTTATCTGCTTTTACAGGATTCGTTTTTGCGTTAGCGCTGGCAGGCACGGTCCATGAGCTGGTCTGAGGGACGGGCTTCGCAGCTGGCTCGGGTGGAGTGACGGGATCAGGTTTGGGTGGTTCGGGCTTGGGAGCTTCTGTTACGGGCGGAGGCGTAGGTTCTTTCGGCTTTTCCACGACCGGCTCGATGGGTTTTGGCGGTTCAGGCGGATCTTTTTTCACAGTGGCTGGCGGCGGGGTTGTAGTGGTCGGTTTTTCCACCACTTTTTCCTGTGCAGGCTTGGCTGCCGGCTTCGGAATCGCCGGAGCTTCAGGCTTTTTTGCGCTGGCGGTACCCGGACTTTTGTTGGTGTCAGTCTTCCGGGGCGTTTCCTCCCGGGCGGCGGGCGTATTGACTTTTGGCTGTTCTTTTGCCTCGGCAGGCGTCGTCACTGTTTCAGCGGGTTGCTCCGTGGCGGTTGGCAATTCCGTCGTAACAACGCTGCCTGAGTCATTTGACCCGGTAGTTAACGTAGCTGGGGGCGACTGCTTTTCCTGCCCGGATTTCGAACAGCTTAAGAATAAAGAAGTAAGCAGTATTGCAGCGAAAGCGATACTGAAAATTGAAATTTGACTTATGGTTTTCATGTCTTGGTGATTTTTGGGAAAAATGACAGCTTTCAGGCTGATTGTCAATGATTTTTGACAGAGGGCTATACCCGGAAAAATGCCGGTTTTCTTGCTTTTCAGACTGTTTTGTCTTTTCAACGAATCAAATAAGACGGAGATTTTTATCAACCTACATGACTGTCAGCCCTTTCATTTCCCGCTTCAGGCTTAAAAACGGAAACAAACGCTATCTTGGAGCCTCCTTTTTTTAAAAACTAATCACTCACCTATGCGACAATTTTTTCTGCTCCTGCTCATTGCCTTTACGGCGTGTAAAACACAGCCGACAAACCCGAAAACTGCCAAATGGGAGGCTCACGCCGCCAACACAACCATCATCCGGGATGACTTTGGCGTGCCGCACATCTATGGAAAAACAGACGCCGACGCCGTTTTCGGGTTGCTCTATGCGCAATGCGAAGATGACTTTAACCGGGTGGAGCGCAACTACATCTGGGCCATCGGCAGGCTGGCGGAAGTGGAAGGGGAAGAAGCGATTTACAGCGACTTGCGGGCCCGTTTGTTCATGACCGAAGAGGAAGCGAAAGCCAATTATGAAAAAAGCCCCGACTGGCTGAAAAAACTCTGCGACGCCTTCGCCGCAGGCGTCAATTACTACCTGCATACCCACCCCGAAGTGAAGCCGAAGTTGTTGACAAAATTCGAACCCTGGTTCCCCATGTACTTCAGCGAGGGCTCCATCGGCGGTGATATTGAACGGATTTCAACAGAGAGAATCAAGGCATTTTACGAAGAAAAAGCCTCGCTCGGCATGACGGAATTCGACGATGGCCTGCTGCACCCTGACCCCTACGAGGAGCCCCTCGGATCCAATGGTTTCGCCATCTCCGGCAAGCTGACAGCTTCAGGCAATGCCATGCTGCTCATCAACCCGCACACCTCGTTTTACTTCCGCCCGGAAGTCCACGTAGTCAGTGAAGAGGGACTGAATGCTTACGGCGCCGTCACCTGGGGACAATTTTTTGTGTACCAGGGTTTTAATGAAAAAACCGGCTGGATGCACACCTCGTCCTACATTGACGTGATCGATGAATTTGTTGAAAAAGTCAGCGAGGAAAACGGCCGTTACGTTTACCGGTACGGTGATGAAAAACGCCCCGTAACAACGCTGGAAGTCACGTTGAAATATAAAAACGGCGATCAGCTGATGGAAAGGACCTTCCCCATGTACCGCACGCATCACGGCCCCGTCACCCACATGATTGGGAACGACTGGGTGGCTACCGCCCTGATGTGGGATCCCGTCAACGCATTGATCCAATCCTACACCCGCACCAAGCTGAGCGGACACGAGGAATTCCGTGAAATGATGAACATCCGCACCAATTCTTCCAACAACACCGTCTACGCCGACGCAAAGGGAAACATTGCCTACTACCACGGCAACTTCGTCCCCGTGAGGGATCAGCAATTTGACTATTCAAAACCGGTCGATGGCAGCAATCCCGCCACTGATTGGAAGGGTTTACACGATGTAAGCGAGTGCATCGTCGTTGTCAACCCGGAAAACGGATGGATCCAAAACTGCAACTCAACCCCCTTCACCTGCGCCGCTGCCTACAGCCCCAAACCGGAAAATTACCCCGTGTACATGCACCTGCCCGCCGAAAACTTCCGGGGTGTTCACGCCGTCAGGTTGTTGCAGGAGCGCAGCGGCTACACCCTCGACAAATTAATCGAAACCGCTTACGATCCCTACCTGCCGGGCTTCGAAAAGCTGATCCCCGGCCTGGTAAAAGCTTACGATCAGGCTCCGCAAAAAGACCCGGCTCTTGCACCCGCCATCGAGGTGCTCCGCAAATGGGACTTCGCCACTTCCGCAGAATCGGTTGCTATGTCTTTGGCTTACTACTACGGCACACTTTATGACAGAAAAGGCGCTGCACCTGAAGACCTCAGCGACATGGATCGTATTAACTACTTTGGCACCGACTCGCCTGCCGAAGAACGGCTGGCTATTTTCACCGAAGCCATCAACCAACTCACCTTGGATTTTGGAAAGTGGGATATTCCCTGGGGTGAAATCAACCGCTTTCAAAGGCTTACCGGCGACATCGTACAGCCTTTCGACGACGCCAAACCCAGTTTACCCGTCGGGTTAGCCTCCGGCAAATGGGGCGCCCTCGCATCTTACGGCGCAAGGTCTTACAACGGGACCAAACGCATCTACGGCACATCCGGCAACAGTTTTGTAGCTGTCGTGGAGTTTGGCGAAAAAGTCAAAGCCAAAAGCCTTCTGGCAGGCGGCCAGAGCGGCGACCCCGATTCCCCTCACTTCTACGACCAGGCCCAGCGGTACGTGGATGCGAAGTTCAAGGATGTGGCCTTCTACCGGGAAGACGTGGAAAAACGGGCCGAACGAACCTACCGGCCTGGAGAGCGGTAAACAGCCGTGAAACTGAAATTGAAAACCGGGAAGCAGGTATTTCAATGCGCTGATTTTTAAGAAAACAGCAATTTAAAATTTCAAAATTCCCTGTAAAATCTATCCGAACAAAGCAAAACATGAACCTGCCCTCCCTCCTTTTTGTCATAGCCGTCACCATTTTCGTGGCCTGGTCTTCCAAAAAAGAGGACGGATTTTTTGTGAGGTTTTACAAATGGGTACCTTCCATTTTGCTGCTCTACCTGCTGCCAGCAGTGGCTGTTAATATTGGACTTTTTAAAGCCGGCAATGCTGTCCGGCTGCTCGCAATGGACAGTGCACTGCCCCTTTGCCTCATCATCCTCACCGCCATCATCCACCTCCCGGACTTGCTCAAAATCAGCCGGCCGGGGCTACTGACCTTCTTCGCCGGCACGGCGGGAATCGTCGTCGGAGGCCCCCTTGCGCTGGCAGTTTTTGGTATCTTCCTGCCTGATCTTATCGCTGACAACGGAGCGGATTCCATCTGGAAAGGCCTCGTCTGCATTACCGGCGGCTGGATCAACGGGACCCCGGGACAACTGAGCATGAAGGAAGTCTACGGCACCAGCGAACCGCTCTTCCTCACGGCGCTGGCAGCAGATATTTTATTGCAAAACATCTGGCTGTTCTTTCTGCTGTATTCCGCCAAATTTCAGGATTATTTTAATAGAAAACTGCTGGGCAAAACCGACATCGACCATGACCTGGTGGACAACGAAGAGATGAAAAGAGAGGCAAAAGAACCCTTGCATTACCCACCCCTGAAAGTGTGGCTGATACTCGCACTCGCACTCGCTGCCGTGCTGCTGCTATCGCCCTGGCTGGCTGATTTTTTTGCGCAAAAAACAGGCACGGACGAAGACGGCGCATGGTCGTTTTTAAGTAAAAAATCCCTGTGGCTGGTATTGCTGTCCACCTCATTGGGACTGGCGATATCGGGCACTGGCCTGTTTCAGAAAAATCTCCGGTTCTGGACGGGGCTGGGCAACGGGCTGCTGTTTTTCGTCATCGCCTCCATCGGCATGCAACTGGACCTGCACGAAGCGGAATTTAAACTCTCCTTCCTCGGCATTGGCGGGCTGTGGCTGCTCATCCACCTGGCCATTTTGTTGCTGGCAGTTAAAGCTTTCAAAGCACCCTGGCATTTTGCCGCCATCGGCAGCCAGGCGAACATCGGCGGGCCTGCCTCAGCATCGGTGGTAGCCTCGGCATTTCACCCAAGCCTCGTATCGCTGGGGGTGTTGCTGGGTGTGCTGAGCAATGTGGTTGGAAATTACGCCAACCTGCTGGCAGGAATGCTCTACCAGTTGGTAGCAGGCTGAGCAGGGGGCATTTGCCCGGTCAGACTTTCAAAGTGTCTTTATTTTCAGCGCCTTCCAGCCGTAAGCTCCAAACTTACTTTTTGTAAAAAACATACAGAACTCCTCCCTTCTCCTTATTTTTGCGCCCTTTTTAAAATCAGCTCGCCGGAAAAGCGGCGGCAAAAATGGCATTTCAACATGATCACAGTAGATAACGTAAGCCTGCAATTCGGCAAACAAGTCCTCTTTGATGAGGTAGACCTCAAGTTCACACGGGGCAACTGCTACGGCGTCATCGGCGCTAACGGGGCAGGCAAATCAACGTTTTTGAAAATACTTTCCGGTGAAATCGAGCCCAACCGGGGTAGCGTATCCATCGAGCCGGGCAACCGCATGGCGGTTTTGAAGCAAAACCACTTTGAGTTCGAAGACGAAGTCGTGCTCAACACGGTACTCATGGGCCACCAGGAAATGTACCGGATCATGGAAGAGAAAAACGCCATCTACATGAACCCCGAAGCCACCGATGAGGAAGGCATGCGGGCCGCAGAGCTTGAAAACGAATACGGCAACATGGGTGGCTGGACCGCTGAAAGTGATGCCGCCGAATTGCTCAGCAACATGGGCGTGAAGGAAGAACTGCATAACAAACTGCTCAGGGACCTCAGCGGCCCTGAAAAAGTAAAAGTGCTGCTGGCGCAAGCCCTCTTTGGCAACCCCGACCTGCTGCTGCTCGATGAGCCTACCAACGACCTCGATGCCGAAACTGCTACCTGGCTTGCCGACTTCCTGGCCGGTTATGAAAACACGGTCATCGTCGTTTCGCACGACCGTTACTTCCTCGACATGGTGTGTACGCACATGGTGGATATTGATTACAAAAGAATCAAAATCTTTACGGGCAACTATTCTTTCTGGTATGAAACAAGCCAGCTGATGGCCCAGCAAATGGCCAACAAAAACAAGAAAACCGAGGCCAAGCGTGCAGAACTGATGGAATTCATCGCACGATTCAGCGCCAACGCATCGAAGTCAAGACAGGCTACCAGCCGGAAAAAAGCCCTCGAAAAACTCAACCTTGAAGAACTCCAGCCTTCCAGCCGCAAGTACCCGTTCATCCACTTCAAACCGGAGCGGGAACCCGGCGACCAGATCCTCCGGGTCAACAACCTGAGCAAACACGACGAAAACGGTGAATTGCTTTTCAGCAACATCACTTTCACCATGAACAAAGGTGAAAAAATCGCCCTGCTCAGCCGAAACAGCCCGGCCGTCAATGCTTTTTACGACGTGCTGGCAGGTGAACTGGAACCAGACTCAGGCACCGTCGAATTCGGCCAGACGATAACTTTCGATTACCTGCCGAACGAAAACACCGTCTTTTTCAGCAACGAAAATGACCTGGACCTGATCAACTGGCTGCGGCAGTTTTCAAAAGAAAAAGACGAGCAGTTCATCCGGGGATTCCTCGGCAGGATGCTCTTCAGCGGCGAGGAGGTTTATAAAAAATCGAGCGTACTGTCAGGAGGCGAAAAAGTACGTTGCATGCTGTCCAAGATCATGCTGCGCTTCCCTAATTTCCTGCTGCTCGACGAACCAACGAACCACCTCGACCTCGAATCCATCACCGCACTGAACAATGCCCTGCAGGAATTCACCGGCAACCTGATCATGACTTCTCATGACCATGCACTGCTTTCGTCTGTTGCCAACCGCATCATCGAAATCACGCCAAACGGCGCTATCGACAGCCTGATGAATTTTGATGAATACCTCAGCTCAGCGAAGGTGAAACAGCAGCGGGAAGAGATGTATGCAGGAGTTTTAGTTTGAAAAAGTGAATTGGAGAAGTAGTAAATTGGTAAATTAGGCTGGAGCCTGCCCCAATTTACTATTTCACCAATTTACTAATTCACGATCATGATAAACATCGGCGAAATCAACCACCTCAGCGCCGTCCGCCGCACGGACAATGGCGTTTACCTGACTGACGAAGAAGGCAGCGGAGAAGTTTTGCTGCCCAATAAATACGTTCCGGAAGATATTGCCGAAGGCGATGTGCTTGAAGTTTTCATTTTTAATGATTCAGAAGACCGGATCACGGCCACCACTGCCGAACCAAAAATCAAACTCCACGAATTCGCCTGCCTGCAGGTGCGGGACGTGACCAGCGTCGGCGCCTTCCTTGACTGGGGCCTGGAAAAAGACCTGCTCGTGCCGTTCAAAGAACAGCCCGGCCGGATGAAAAAAGGCGGCTGGTACATGGTTTTTCTCTACCTCGACGGCGAAACGGACCGGCTTGTAGCCTCAGGGCGCTACCAGAAGTTTTTACAAAAAGAAAATATCACGGTGAAAAATGGCGAGGCTGTTAACCTCATCATCGATGACGAGACAGACCTCGGAGTCAATGTGATCATCAATCATCGTTTTCGGGGACTGATTTACCAGAACGAACTGTTTCAAAAAATCCGCCGGGGCGACCACCGGACCGGCTATATTAAAAATGTACGGGAAGACGGCAAAATCGACGTAACGCTGCAGCCGCCCGGCTACGCCAAGGTGGAACCCAACGCCGAAAAAATTCTCAACAAGCTGAAAGCTAACCAGGGCTTCCTCAACCTGACAGATAAAAGCGCCCCGGAAGACATCACCGAAACCCTCGAAATGAGTAAGAAAACCTTCAAGAAAGCCGTGGGTGCATTGTACAAACAACGGCTGATACGGCTTGAAAAAGACGGGATTTACCTGGCGAAATAATCGCCGTTACCCATACGCTACCTCCAGCTTGGGCCGAGTAGCTGAAGACGTCAGATTTTTACTAATGGTGAAATAAAATGTGGAACCCTTACCCTCTTCGGAACGAACCCAAATTTTCCCGTTGTGATTTTCGATGATCCGCTTGCAAATGGCAAGTCCGACGCCGGTTCCAGGATATTCCGGCTCCGTGTGCAGCCGTTGAAACATGGTAAAAATCCTGTTGTGATACTCTTTTGAAATACCGATCCCGTTATCTTCCACCATAAAAAGATATTCCTCCCATTTTTCCCTGACACTAATGTTGACCACCGGCCTTTCGGAAGTATTGTATTTGATGGCATTTTCCACCAGGTTTCTGAACAATTGCTCTATTTGTTTAGCGTCGCAAAGCATTTCATCGATAAAAATATCGTCGAAACAAATGATGCCATTCCTCCGCCTGATTTCACCCATCGACAAGGAGCACGCCTCCCTGATCACAGACCGGATATTGACCTTCCGGAAAGTAAGTGCCTTGTCTCCAAACCTGGAATACAACAGCACATCGTCGATAATTGCATTCATCTTCGTAACGGACCTTATGACGAAACCAAGGTACTCGTGAATATCTTCATCATGGACGTCTCTCAGTTTACGTTGAATCAACTGCACAAAGCTGCCTATGTTACGCAGGGGCGACTTCAGGTCGTGCGAGGCTACATATGCAAACTGTTCCAGCTCCTGATTTTTGACAGAAAGCTGCTTTGCCCGCTCTTCAGCTACTGCGGTTCGCTCCCTTACCTTTTCTTCCAGAGTATGATTTAGCTCGGAAAGTTTTCTTTCCGAATTGAGCGTAGCACTGGAGGTCAGCATAAAAGCGCAACCCAAGGACAAGAAAGTAAAAGTCATCAAGATCGGATCAATCACCGGGACCGGCGCCAGCCATGCCGCTATAATCGTGGCCAGTATGGTTGTGCTTGTGAAAATATAGTACAGCCAGGGCCTTCTGATCGTAGCATTTAACACACAGAAAGTAGTGAGTAACCCGACGGTAAATTCTATGGAAAAGTTATTTACATACGTAATCCAGACAGCCCAAAGATTCAGTATCAAAACAAACCAGCAGGACAGCACAATGATGTGATCCCGAATCCATCTTGAAAAAAACGAAGTAAAAAACAGCATAAATCCCATCCCCCCGAGTATAAACCGGTGGCACATGTAGTCAATACAATCCGGGTCTACCATCTTGACCAGAAACCCGAATAACGGAATGGCCCAAACAGTGATTGTTAGCATAACCCTGTACCAGAATAACTCTGTAGTTTGCTTATCCAAGTTTTCCATATTGAAGAGAAGGTATCAGAGGGGAAAAAGAAAATAATTGTAAGGTAAAGCTGGCATGGAGTGGCAAAAAAAATGCCATGAAAAACCAGCACAATAAAAGCTGTCAAAAATAACTTGCTAACAAAATGTTGACATAAAAACTTACCTGCCTGGCCATCTTTGGAATTATTGACAGTGCTTTTGTTTGACTAATAGCTCTCTCCCAGCATGATGCATACTTGTCAAAAATAAGCGTATTGTAGAACCGGAATTTGTATATTGCATTAAAAAAGTGACATGAAAAATTTAAAGAAAATTCAGGAACTTTAGCCATCAGCTTTCAAAATAAAAAAACAACACCATGCCAAGAGAAGACTTACAAACCTACCAGCACAACCTTCATCTCAAACAGCAATTCGACCTCCTCGGCCTCCATCTTTCCGAAGTTTTCGAGTTCACACCGATGGATTTGGATTTAGAAAACCGCCGCCTCGAAAGCCTGCTGAATTTTGTGAAAAAATACCAGCAATATGGTAACCGGGAAACAATGGAACTCCTTGAAGGACCATACTGTTGGCCACCCATCTTCCCCGGCATAGATCCGGATAGCGACTGGTATCGCTTCGAGCTATGGCTCATGGGCCAACCTACCCGAAAAACGATTGCTGAGCAAATGCCGGAAACTTTCATTATCAAAAACCCGGAGGAAATCCCGGAGGACGAAATGGAGGCAGAATTGGATAAATTACTCAACGCAGTAAACCAGGCTGGTTACGGTATCTCGCTGAACGAAGGAATTCCAGCACGTGTGGTTTATTGTAATGTAATGGAATGGATCGGTGAAAAACTCGAATTAGACGGCCCTTTCGGTGGAGGCTGGACTTTCGACGGTTGCAGTGGCTGGTGCCCCGGCTGTTTTCAGCGCCCGTGGTGTGAATTCGGCAATAGCTCATGCTGGCGGGAAGACGAGGAAGCTGGTAAAATGTGTCTTCCGGACGAGTTGAACGACTACGTTTCAGCCAGCCCGCAGTCATTTTCGATTATCTCCAAGCTACAAGCTGAGGAGGATGCAAAAATGGAAAAATGGAAGCAGGAAAACGAAAAGAAACAAGAAGGCCCCTTCCTCGACCACGAAGGCCTGCGGGGATATGAAGATGACGGCAGTCTTCCTTTTTGAATCTACCCCATCAAACAATTCAAACCCCTCAAACAATTTCTAACCAAATCACCACACCACATCCGGCCCTGCCTCCGCCCATCGTGGAAAAGTCGCCTCCACCATCCGCCGAAACCGGGCCAGCAGCGCCAACGTCTTAACGATGTCGCTTTCTTTTTCCGGAAAGGATTCCAGCATCACCTGCCATCCGGCCATACTCCGGTCTACAGCCAGCATGACGATGCGGGCCGTGCGGTTGGCGTCGCTTTGCCCGGGGCTGCCCCAGTGTTCCTCGTCCATATCGTCGAGACCACCGATGGCCCGGCGCATTTTTACCCCCATGAAATAGGTGTACCAATGGATGACCTCCGCCTGATCGCTCACCTGCTGCCATTTGGCCAGGGCCTCCTCTTCGTTTGAAATACCCATCTCCACCCAACGGATGCTCTCGTGGCCTTTCTCGTGGAAATAGTCTTTGTTTTCTTCGAAAAATACCTTCGTGCGATTGATATATTCCTTGTGGAGTTCTTCGCAAAGCGCCTTCAGCCGTTCGGCCCGTTCGCTGGGCGGCTCTTCCTCCACATCGGGCAGGTTGTCGAGATCAATACCTTGTTCGGCAGCCATTTCGTGCAGCATTTCCAGCGCCTGCGAGAGGCGTTTGCCCACGTGTTCCCAGACTTTTTCGTCGGAAATGTCCCGGTTCAGCCGGTCAATTCCGTCCTCCACGTCCATTTGAAAACTGAAGCAGCGGTCGGTGTATTTGCAGCGCTCGCACCAGCGGTCACACCAGTTATAGATACCCTCGATGAAGTGGTCGTTTTCTTCCATAGTATTTATTTTGGGTTCAAACATACACGATTATTTCTTGCTGTTATACCTGGCAATGTTCTTGTGCCCGCCGGTTTTGAGGAGGTGACGGGTGAATATTTCATTCAGCAATTACAATTTCTCCAAACGCCGTAGCTCTACGATCCGGCTACTCATTCAGGAAGCATTTCACAAGCATACTCAAAACCCAGGATGCTTTTATTGATGACCAGGGTTGTAGCGCCTTTTCCTTTCAAAAGTCGAAAATCATCTCTGTTGGGTCTGAGCTTCATCGTTTTTCCCTGATAATCGACCCAAATAAATGCCTCATTTTTTTCCGAGCCGTGCTCGACGATTGCAACTTTCTGAAGCCTGTTTGAAACGGGAGCCGGAAAGAAAGTTAGCAGTGCCATCAAAGTGACGAAATGAAAACCCAGCCCAAATCCGGTAAGATTTAGCTCTTTATACCTGGTTGCATTTTTAATGAAAACAAAAGGGAATTTTTTCTTTACAAGCTGAAAAATACCGGCAACTAACAGAACTCCTCCTAAAATACTGACCAGGATGAATTGTCCTTCCCGGATCAGGTTTTCTGTCCACATGGTTGCGATCATAAAACTAATAAAACCGGTCAGCACGAACAATACGGAACCATAATGCAGCAGTTTTTCCCATAACTTTTCATAAACCGGATCGTCATTGAAGTAGGGGTCGTCTTCCTCTTTTTTCTCAAAATATATTTTCCATTTCATCAATCCGATGATGACTAAAATGCCACTTGATATCTCAATAAAAAACGTCCAGGAGTTTTTGATTTTCAAATATTGGATCACTAACAGGATAACCGAACCAATGAGTATCAATTTCAAGGGTGGCCAATGAGGCTTGAGTTTCGACAGGATGTAGCGCATAAAAGGTAAAAGATTGGCCCCATGTCCATCACAGCGCAGACGGTTACGGCCGGACTCTCATTTTTTGTCAAAAAGTGTTACAGCTTATTTTTTAAACTAAATTTGACCTGCCCTGAACCGGGTGAATAAAACACGAAAATGATGAAAAAAATCAATTTGCACCTAACCCTGATGATCTGTTTTACTTTCCTTTTTCAAATACAGGAAGCGCTTGCAGGCCCCGGTGGTAAGATATTGAAGGAGTTATTTGACACACCTCTGGGGAAAATTCTGGGCATTGTGTTGGGCATCATCTTTTTGCCATTTATCATCTATTCTGCGGCCCGGGAAGCGATTGAAGTGAAAAGAACGCACCGTGACCTGAAAAAACTGTCGGTGAGGAACGCCCGGCTATTTGGCTGGTTTGAAATAAAGAACCGGGTACAGGAAGTGTTCGGGCAAGTCCACAGCGCATGGGGTAAGGAAGATATGTCGCAGGCTTCTCAATGGATGACGGCCTGGTATTGGCAAAATCAGCAGCTAATGTACCTTGACCGTTGGGAGGCGATGGGGCTTGTCAATGTTTGCAATGTCCGGAAAGTTTTGAACATCAAACCGCTCCACCTGCACTGCTCCAATGAAGATAATTTTGAGCACTCCAGAATTGTTATCAGCATCGAGGCCAACATGGAAGATTACCTGATGGAGCGGGAAACGGGCAAGGTCGTGGAAGGGAAAAAAGGATACAAGGACGGAGTTACCGTTTGGACATTTGTGCTGAATGACGGTAAATGGAAAGTTGAAAATATTGAAGAGGATACTCAAACCATGTCTTATGCAAAGTTGAAAAATGTGGTGCCAGAATTTTTGAACCTGCAATCTCCAACTTCAACCGTTCATCGACCTACTACCTGAAGAGGCGCAGTACTTAAAAGTTTTCACAAAAATTCAAATAGCTACACCCAAAGATTTTACTGTTGGAAGGGTTTTACATCCACCCATCCCTGCCACTCCGTCACCCAACTTTCAACTTTTTGTGTCAAAATGTCACGCATCCCTCCTTCCCTCCCGCCATTTTTACCTGATAAATCTCATGGCACATCCCTTGAACGACCAGCAGTGTTAATCGTTATAGAAAATGTTCCAGCCGTTGCCAACTAACCGAAAACAGCCAAAAGCCAACGGCTAAAAATCAATAGCAAAAGATATGAACCTGAATAACTTAACCATAAAATCCCAGGAAGCGCTCGCAAGGGCCCAACAACTCGCCCTCGAACACAGCAACCAGCAAATCGAAGCCGGACATCTGCTCGCCGGCATCATGGACGTGGACGAGAGTGTCACGCCCTTCGTTTTCAAAAAACTCGGCGTCAACTATGACGTGCTCAAACGTGCTACCGACAGCATCGTCAGAGGCTATCCCAAAGTCACCGGCGGCGGCGCTGCGGCACAATATTTCTCACGCACAGCCAACGAAGTCATCCAGCGGGCGAACAACTTTCTCAAGGAATTCGGCGACGAATACGTGGCGCTCGAACACCTGCTGCTTGCCATCCTCACGGTCAAGGACCCCGTTTCACAAATGCTCAAAGACAGCGGCGTGAACGAGAAGGGACTGAAAAACGCCATCCACGACCTTCGCAAGGGTAGCAAAGTGACCACTGCCAGCGCCGAAGAAACCTACAATGCCCTCTCGAAATACGCCGTCAACCTCAACGAACGTGCCCGCAACGGCAAGCTCGATCCCGTCATCGGGCGAGACGAGGAAATCCGCCGTGTCCTGCACATCCTCGCCCGGCGTACGAAGAACAACCCCATCCTCGTAGGTGAACCGGGTGTGGGTAAAACCGCCATCGCCGAGGGTCTGGCGCACCGCATCGTCAGCGGCGATGTACCGGAAGATTTGAAAGAAAAAGAAATCTGGGCGCTCGACATGGGTGCACTCATCGCCGGGGCGAAGTACCAGGGCGAGTTCGAGGAGCGGCTCAAGTCGGTCGTCAAGGAAGTGACCAGTGCCGAAGGGCGCATGTTCCTTTTTATTGATGAAATTCACACCCTCGTAGGCGCAGGCAAGGGCCAGGGAGCGATGGATGCTGCCAACATCCTGAAACCGGCCCTTGCCCGTGGCGAACTCCGGGCCATCGGCGCCACGACCCTGAACGAGTACCAGAAATACTTCGAAAGCGACAAAGCGCTCGAACGCCGCTTCCAGACCGTGCTCGTGGATGAACCCTCCGAGGAAGACGCCATCAGCATCCTCCGGGGCCTGAAGGAGCGCTACGAGACGCACCACAAAATCAACATCCGGGACGAAGCCATCGTGGCCGCCGTGCAACTCAGCACCCGCTACATCACCGAGCGGCACCTGCCGGACAAGGCCATCGACCTCATCGACGAGGCCGCTGCAAGGTTGCGACTCGAAATGAACTCCATGCCCGAAGAACTCGACGAAGTGGAACGCAAAATCCGCCAGCTTGAAATTGAGCGGGAGGCGATGAAACGGGAGAACGACAAGGCTAAAATTTCGAGGATCAACGAAGACCTCGCCAATCTGGAAGAACGCCGCAACGCCCTGAAAGCCAAGTGGGAAAGCGAGCGGGAAGTTGTCAATGGCATACAGCAGGCGAAGGAGGAGATTGAAAACCTGAAACTCGAAGCCAGCCGCCTCGAGCGGGAGGGCACGTTCAGCGAGGTCGCCGAAATCCGCTACGGACGCATCCCCGAAGTGCAGAAAAGTCTCGAAAGTTTTAATAAAAAACTGAACGAGATGCAGGAAGGCGGCAAGCTCCTCGTGAAAGACGAAGTGGACGCCGAAGACATCGCCGAAATCGTCGCCCGCTGGACGGGCATCCCTGTCACCCGCATGTTGCAGAGCGAGCGGGAGAAGCTGCTCCACCTCGAAGAAGAACTCCACAAGCGGGTCGTGGGTCAGGAGGAAGCTGTGGAGGCCGTCAGCGACGCCATCCGCCGCAGCCGCACGGGGCTGGGCAACGAGAAACGCCCCATCGGGTCGTTCCTGTTTTTGGGAACGACGGGTGTGGGTAAAACGGAGCTGGCGAAAGCCCTCGCCGAATACCTGTTCAACGATGAAAACCTGATGACCCGCATCGATATGTCAGAGTATCAGGAGCGCCACAGCGTGAGCCGTCTCGTGGGCGCACCTCCCGGCTACGTCGGCTACGACGAGGGTGGTCAACTGACCGAAGCCGTGCGCCGAAAGCCTTACTCCGTGGTACTGTTGGATGAAATCGAAAAGGCGCACCCCGACGTGTTCAACATCCTGCTGCAAGTACTCGAAGACGGACGCCTGACCGACAACAAAGGCAGGGTGGCGAATTTCAAAAACACCCT
This sequence comes from Bacteroidota bacterium, assembly GCA_030147525.1. Lineage (GTDB taxonomy): Bacteria > Bacteroidota > Bacteroidia > Chitinophagales > Saprospiraceae > UBA6168. The sequence goes on along the minus strand of JASBVF010000024.1, from coordinate 194,797 downwards.
CGTCATCATGACGAGCAACATTGGCAGCGACCTCATTCGTGATCGTTTTGAAAAAATAACGCCTGCCAACCGGGAGGAAGTGGTCGAAAACACCAAACTCGAACTATTCGACCTGCTGAAGCGGTCCGTGCGGCCTGAGTTCCTCAACCGCATTGACGAAGTCATCATGTTCCAGCCACTGAGCGCACGGAATATCCGGGCCATCGTTGATTTGCAACTCCGCCAGGTTGTCGAATTGCTGAAAGCCCAGGAGATAAATCTGACTTTCACCCCACAGGCTGCAGAGTACATCGCTGACGAAGGTTTCAATCCGGAATTCGGTGCAAGGCCCGTGAAGCGGGTGATCCAGAAAAAAATCCTGAACGAACTTTCGAAGCAAATGCTGCTGGGGAAAGTAGCTCCCAAGTCGAGCGTTGTGCTTGATGTATTCGACGGCAAGGTGGTGTTTCGGGCCCCGAGAAAAGAGGAAGAGGCCGCAACAATCGAAAATTAAGCTTTTCTCATAGATATGTTTGAATCAGCCGGGTGCGAAAGTGCCTGGCTGTTTTTTATTTATGAGGTTAACACTGGCTTAAAACTTTCCGGTAACCAGCAGCTGATTTACGGCCCAGCCGTTTTTCCCCGGCGATTTTTCAACCAAAACTCCCCTCCCGCATTTCTAAGCCATGACGCAAGCCATCACGACCCTCACTTTCTTCCGCTTCGCAACCTTGCCCGATCGTTTTTGGGCCTTCGGCCAAATGCAATTTGCCCATGCGCACATCGCCCGCACGCCGGGACTGACATTTTACAAACTCATGGGCAGCGGCAAGGGTGCCGGTTTCAATCCCGCCCCCGACTGGGGAGTGTATGCCCTGCTCGCCAATTGGGAAAGCGAGGACGCCGCCGATCAATTTTTTCAAAACGCAGACATCTTCCAGCGCTACCGTGACCACACCAGCGAGCAATGGACGCTGTTTTTAAAAACCCGCCAGGCGAAGGGCCTGTGGTCGGGCAGCAACCCGTTTACTCCTTCCGAAGATTTGGATGAAACCAACCCGCTTGTCGCCGTCATCACCCGTGCAACTATCCGCTGGCGGCGCATGATCGACTTCTGGCGCTACGTCCCCACTTCCCAGCGGCCGATCATCAACGGCTGCGAGGGGCTGCTTTTCACCAAAGGCATCGGCGAAGCGCCGCTGGTGCAAATGGCCACGTTCAGCCTGTGGGAGAGTTTCGAGGCCGTGAAAAAATTTGCCTACCAAAGCCCGGAACACCAGGTAGCCATTCAAAAAACCCGACAGTTGGATTGGTACAGCGAGGAGATGTTCGCCCGGTTTCAGCCTTACCGGTCGGAGGGGAAGTGGGGAGGAGTGGATCCGTTGGCGGGATTTTTAAGCGGGGGAGCCTGAGCTGATTTTGTAATGTCAGGCAGTTCTCACGCATGTTGTTTTGATTTAAGATTCTTCGATTTTTGATACTTGATTTTTGATTTAGGACACTGATTTTCATCAGGTTAAACAGTCGCTTGTTTTTATTGAATTCGTAGTTCTATTTCGAAACCCAGACCCAACAAATAATAAATCAAGTATCAAAAATCGAAGAATCTTAAATCAAAACAACACACTCCAATAACAAACAGTCTCTCACCCCGGCCTCGCTACCAATGTCAAAAATCCCTGCGAAAAAAACCGGTGCAACCGGTAAACCGGCGCATGCAGCACCATTCCCGCCACGTAGTTGAAAAACCGGCCTTCCATCGAACCCGACCAGTCAATTCCCTCCTGCTCCATGCGACTCATCCAGTGAAGCGTGTAGGGATCGAGCGTGCCGTAGGTCAGGATTTGCTCCACCTTCCAGCCGCTTTTTTTCATTAAAATTTCCAGGTTTTCGGGCGAGTACAGCGCCGTGTGGCGGGGCGTATGATAGCCTGCCCAGTGTTTGCCGAACCGGCGCCGGGTGTACGATTCGAAGTTGGGCACCTCCACGATGAGGCGGGTTTCCGGATGGGCAATTTCGAGGAGTTGGAGAAGATGCTGCTGCGGGCGGTAGTCGTGTTCCAGGTAGTGCCACATCGTGATCACGTCCACGGGCGACTCGCCATGCAAATCAACAATTTCGCCCTTGCGAAGGCCGATACCCCGGAAGGCTTCCGGCTCGGAGGCCCAGCCTGCATCGCTGAAGTCAAGGCCGGTGAGTTGGGCAGGCGTATCGTCCCGGAGGGCTGCGAGGAAGGTCGGTTTGCCGCAACCCACGTCCAGGATGCGGCTGGCGGGTGTCAGGTGGTGAAACTTTTTCACCCGTTTCACCCGCTCCTGGTCGATGTTTCGCTGGTCTTTTTTTACGAAGGAAGCGTATTTGCCCCAAGCCTCTTCCACCCGGTAGGGCAAGTAAGCGGCGGTGTAAAATTGCCCCAACTCCGCCTCTGGCACCCTTGGATTCAGAAAAACGAGACCACAGTTTTCACAGCGATCGAAGTTGTATTGCTCAGGGCCTGCAGCGTGCATCATGGCGGAGGTTTGCACGAAGGGGTTGAAATTTTTGGAGTTGCAGGCCAGACAGTGTGTGAGTTTTTCCATCAGCGGGTGAAGCGGTTGACCAGCGACCGCAAAAAAGGCAGCTGCGGGAAGCCGGTGATGATGCGAAGATCCTCGCCAATGCTGGTATCGTCGTCGAGAAAGGCGAGGATTTTCTGAATGTCATTTTTGAAATACATCGTCTCGAACAGGTCCGGGCCGAGGTCATTCCGGCGGTAAAGAACGTCTAAAAAAAGCGAATCGTAAAACCGGAAACGGGGAGACAAAACGCCTTCGTTCGCAGGCCGGCCAGCCTTCAGATTTTCGACAATGCGGCGGGCGTTGCGTTCGCAATTTTTAAAAGAATACCCGCTCGACGGCTTCACCCAACCGCCCGCCGTACCGATGCGAATGTGGCGGCCTTCGGAGTATTTTTCAAACGGAAAATCACTCATCGGGATCACGCCCTGCTCCTCCTCCACGATCTCGAACTCGCTGATTTTCAGGATTTCATCGAAATACCGGCGCAGCATCGTGTCGTATTCGCCATCCGCCAGCAGTTCGGGTGAAAACAGCGTGAATTCGACCAGCGCCTCCCGGCGGCTCAGCGGCAGCACGTAGGTAAAACTGGTCGTGTCCTGCCAGCGCAGCCGGTAGTCCATCATGGTGAAACGGGCGGGATCAAAGCGGTCGTCCGGTGTGAGGACGTACCAGCCTTTGAAGTGCTGGAGCAGGCGGGTGTATTTATCGTTTTTTTGAAAAAAACCTTCGGGAATGCGGCTGTCGAAAACGTAGTCCGCCGAGTAACTGCCCGATTGGCCGGCGATGCGAACCGGCGAGCCGTTTTCGACCGAAAGCACCTCGTCGTTTCGCCAGATGAAATTCGGGGCAGCGGCCAATTCCCGCTTTGCGAAAGCATAGAAATCAATGGCCTGCAACATTTTGTAGCGGTACGGCTGCAGGTCGAGTTTGATGGATTTTGTTTTTGAAAAAAAATCGCCGAAGGCCCAGCTGTGGCGCAGCAGATCGTCCCACCGGCCCTCGCCTTTTTCCCAGAAACACCAGGTGCGGTCGTTAGCTTCCTTGCTGTCTTTTTCGAGGATAAGGATAGATTTTTCAGCAAAAAAAGGATCGCTGCGCAAGGCCAGCGCAAGCTGCAATCCGGCCGCTCCGGCTCCGGCAATGGCGATATCAAAGTGAGTAGAGGACATAGAAAAAAGCGAAAAATACGGTTTGCGAAGCAAAATGATGCCACGGCAGCGGATGTTTCCGGTCCGGTATCTCGTTGTAAATCAACACTTGCAGAAACAAGGCGACAAAAAACCAGGCGACAAAATTCTGCAGCGGCGCATGGCCATCATCCCAGTGCCAGAAATCGAACACAGGCGCCACGGGTTCGATGAAAAAGTCGAGGGCCACCATCAGCGCCGCACCGGCGAGGCAGGCGAGCCATTTTTTATCGAAAAAACGCCGGCTGAGGTAAGCCGTCAGGAAGGTCAGCACGACCCAGTTGATGCCGATGAGCAGCGGTACGCCGAGCACTTTCGGACCCAGGTTTTCGCCGTAGCGGTAGTCGCCGAACAGCAGACCGAAGTTGACCCCGAGCGCCTCTACGAACATGCCCGTGAGGAAAGTCAGCGACCAGAGCAGGATGCTGCGTGTACCGTTTTTGGGCGGAAAATTCCAGAGCAGCAGCCCGGCGCCCAGCAACAGGTTCATGGGGGTTTTGGGTAAAAACCAGTCGCCCTGCCCCAGGTAAATTCCGATCATACCCGACACGGTGACGAGCCAGATGGCAAAGATGGAAATCGAAGTTTTATCTGCCTTTTGCGGCAGTGCAATGGTGCGAATCATGCTTTTTTTGAAATTAAATCTGCCGTGATTTTTGCCGACAGCAGGCACAGCGGAATGCCGCCGCCGGGGTGAACGGAGCCGCCGCAGCAGTACAGGTTTTTGATGTTGCTGGAAAAATTCGGGTGGCGCAGGAAGGCCGCAAACTTCGAGTTGCTGGCCGCCCCGTAAAGCGAACCCCGGTAGGAACTGGTGCGCTGCTGGATGAGCGGCGGCGTGAGTACGTCCTCCACTTCGATCAGTGGTTGCAGATCGACGTCGAGCAACCGGTTGACCTTGCGGATGATGTCCTGCCGGGCCTGAGCAACGAGCGCCTCCCAGTTTTGGCCAAAATCGCCGGGAGCGTTGATCATCACGAACCAGTTTTCGCAGCCCGGCGGGGCGTCGTCCGGCTCTTCCTTGCTCGTGATGTTGATGTACACCGTGGGGTCGTTGAACAGCGTTTTTTGATCAAAAATATGCGCAAACTCCATGGGGTAATCGTCGCTGAAAAGGATATTGTGCAGGTCGAGCTCCGGAAATTCCCGGCGGATACCCCAGTAAAAAATAACCGCCGAGCTGGAGCGCTCCTGCTTCAGCGTCCGCTCCGGGTGGCGCTCGTTGGGCAGCAGTTTTTTATAGGTGGAAAAAATGTCCATGTTCGACACGACCCAGTCTGCAAAGTGCTCGCCGTCAGCCGTTTGCACGCCCACAGCCCTGCCGTTTTTCACCAAAATACTGCGCACGTTTTGGTAAAAATGAAACCGTACACCCTGCCGCTCTGCCAGCCGGTAGAGGCTCATGGTAATGCTGTGCATGCCGCCCTTCGGGAAGTACGTTCCGAGGTGGAGTTCGAGGTGCGGGATCATCGACATGATGCCCGGCGTGCGGTAGGGCGACGAGCCGTTGTAGGTGGCGTAGCGGTTGAAAAGCTGGACGAGGTGCGGCTCGCCGAGCTTGCGTTCGTTGACGGCGTTGAGGTTGGTGCCGATGTCGAGGCCGGGCATTTGCAGGATGGCTTTCAGGGCATCCGTGGAGAGGTAGGTACTGGCTTTGTGCAGCGATTTTTCCAAAAACAGCGGGGCCGTCAGGTCGTATTTTTTTTGGCTGCTTCGCAAATATTGGCGCAGCGGCTCCTCCCCTACCCCGAATTTCAAGCTGGCTTCCTGCACAAATTCCTCCTCGTCGGCGCTGACATTGAAATGGGTGCCGTCCTCCCAGAAGTAATTGCAGACGCTCTTTTTTTGATAAAACTGAAAGTGCTCCTCCGCCTTTTCACCAAACAGCCCGAACAACTCCGTGACCAACTCCGGCATGGTGAACAGCGAAGGCCCTGCATCGAAGCGGTACCCACCGAGGTGGAAGGCGTGGAGTTTGCCACCGGGGTAGTCGTTGGCCTCGAACACTTCCACGTCCATACCCGCAGCCCGGAGGCGCAAGGCCGCCGCCAGGCCGGCAATTCCGGCGCCAATAATGATCGCAGTTGGCATTTTTGATGAATTGATGATCAAATGTAAGCTGACGGGTAGTGAAATGCGGAAAATGGAAAATAGTTGTTCGGACTACCCGGATACCCGGTTGCAAAGAGCTTTTTGCAAAGAAATTTCGATGGTAAAAATTCGTCTTCAAAAAAGGATTCCGAACTCAAAAAAAATAAAGCAATGGCTAAAATATTAAATATGTTTGTCTGAAAATTTAAATCATTCCTCATGACCATCATTGTAAATTGGTTCGGCCCCTACGAAGAAAATGAAATCAACAGACGGACGCCGGACAATCCCAGGTTGCACCTGATCTTTGGCCGTCGCTACGACGATGAATTTGACAAACTTTACTATGCCGGAATCTGCGACGATCAGACCCTGCGAAAACGAGCTTCGACCGTCTTTTCCCGAAAATATTACCGGGCTGAAATCCCCTATGCCTCGCCTGAGTTGGGCGACGTCAGCGAATTGGTGGAAACGACGCTGGCGAAAGTATGGCGGGTGCATTTCACCGAAAAAAAAGCGGGTTTTCACATCGGGGAAAAGTTGCTGAGCATTGTGATGCACTGGTATAAACCCGACCGGTACTCTTTGAAGAAACGGCCCCAAATGCTGGGCGAGCTGCCAAATTTCCTTTTATGGAACGGCTCGCATTGGCAAACCGGCACGATTTAATCACTTAAAATCACTTGACATGACCATTATCCTGGAATGGCACGGACCTTTCGACGGGTCAAAACTTGTTAAAGTAGCGCCGCCGGACGCATTTTATGTAATTAAAGGCAAGGAACCCTACAAACGCAAGGCGCTCGTGCATTTTAAAGGTTTCTGCAAAACGCCTTCTGAAGCAATCCGTAAAGTACGCAACGTAACCCGTGAACGCAGATATTATTTTTGCAAATTGGCCGGGCCGCCGCCGGAAAACGTAGGGAACATCTTAAAAATGCTGAATTCCCTGCTCAACAGCGGACCGATCGACCCTGCAGAAAGAGAACCATTTCCTACTGTCCCGGTGACGCTCATCATGGAGTTTTACAAGCGAAATGGAGAGCCCCGCTTCATCATCCCAAGCTTCATCAGCAAGCCCGCCAGAAATGTCTGGCATTGGGACACCCGGCGCTGGCATACAGGGAAGATTTGACCAAACAGCCAGCAAAGTTTCGTCTGTTATTTTTACCAAAAAAGAAGGGTTTAAGCGGTTGCACCAAATTTGCCATTGGGCCGCTTAAACCCTTCAACCTTTGTACATTTTCGTCTAATCAATTATCCCCGCCTACCCGGCCAGCTTCCGTTTCCAGTCCGGTCTTCCGTTTGCGGGATTTCACGTTCTGGTTCCCAAAATTGTAGCTCAAACTCAGGCTCACCCGGCGGCTGTCCCACTGGCCACGACCTTCGGAGTAAAGACCATTGAAGCGGGAAAAGCCGCTCCAGTAAGTCTGGAAAAAAATGTCGGACACACTGAGCCGGGCATTCAACTGGTCGTTGAGAAATTTCCGCTGCAAACCCAGGTCGAGGCTCCAGCTCGGATCGTACTCGAACACGCCACCCCAAACGCCGGGACCGGCGTAGTAGCCGGACACTTCGCCTTTGAAACCGTATGGCAGGTCGATCGTGTGCTGCATGTAAACATTGTAGGTAAAAACCTGCACGTCCACCACGGCGCCATCACCGTAGTCGGCCTGGTTGTCCTGGTGGGCGGCGCTGAGGTTGATGTAAGCGTTCCAGCCTTTCATCACTTCGAGCGGTGCGCTGATGTTGGCGCTCCAGATGCGTTGCTCCGCCAGGTTGGCCCAGGTGATAAAACCGGCACGGGGGTCGTTTTCATCGGGGGCGATCAGGCGGGTGATCTGGTCGGTGGTGAGGCTGTAGCCGACTTTGAAATTGTAACGATATTTCATTGTGTAACCCACTTCCACGTTGTTCACGATTTCCGGGCGCAGGAACGGATTGCCTTTTTCATACGAAAGCTGGCTGATCTGGTTGTTGAATGGGTTCAGCACGTTGTAATCCGGCCGATTGATGCGGCGGCCGTAGTTCAGGGCGAGGCTGTGTTGCTGCGCAATTTGCCAGGTCAGCCCGGCGCTGGGGAACCAGCTCGTGTAGTTCAGTTCCACGGGCGGCTCCTGCAATTCGGGCAGGAAAGCCTGAAGGTCACCCGTAGCATCCGTCGTTTCGACCCGGAGACCGGCGGAGAAATTCCATTTTTCACTCAACGCACGAGCGTAGTTGACGTAGCCGGCGTACACATTTTCTTCGTATTTAAACAGGTTCGACGAACGGTCATTCCGAACGGTGGAGCCGTTGTTTACATCAAAAAACAAAAACGTATTGTCGGACACAACCCGGCTGAGTTTCGAGCCGAGGCTCAGGTTTCCGCCCGCCAGTTTTTCTTCGAAATCAATTTTAGCGGTGTAAATATCGATATCCGTCGGCGTGTCGAACGAGTTGATCACTTCCGTTAAAACGCTGTCGCCTTCAGGGCTGAAGTAGCGGTTCGGCTGAAAACGCTTGCTGTCGTTTTCGTAGCGGCCGTAGTCGAGGTCGAAGTTCAGGCTGCGGCCCTTGCCGTTGTCGTAGCGGTAGTTGATGTTAAAAGTTTGCTGATTTCGATCGTTGTCCGCCCTTGAATCAGCGACGAGAACGCTGTCGATGTCGGTCTGCGCACTTTGCGGAGAGATGGCGATTTGGTTAAAAGAGTTGCTGGTCCGTTCCGATTGTCCACCCGTCACCAGGAAGCCGATGGTATGATTTTTTGCCACAAAAAAATCAGTGCCCAAACGGAAATCGTAGTACCGGGACTCATTGCGGTGGTTGTTGATTTCATCCAGCACGAGGCCGTTTTGAAAACTCAGAAAATCCATGTCCATGTACCTTTCGCCGCCGCCAAGGCCCAGGGAGCCGAACGTATTCATGAACTGGTTGCGGTAGTTGCCGCTGCCGCCGAGATTGTACTGGGCATAGCGACCCTGGCTGGCCGTAGCGTTCACAGTACCGTTGGCGCCCAGGTTTTTATCTTTTTTCAAACGGATATCGATGATGCCTGCATTACCCTCGGCCTCGTAGCGGGCGCCGGGGTTGGTGATGATCTCAATGCGGTCGATCTGGTCGGCGGGCAGATTTTGCAGGTAGTTCGTGAGGTTCTCGCCTGTGATCGGCAGGCGCTTGCCATCTACGTAGAGCAGCACGCCCGCCCGGCCGAGGACGTTGATATTGTCCTGGTTGTCCACCACCACGCCTGGCGCTTTGCGGAGCAGCGAAATGGCATCGGAGCCGGTGCTGTTGATCGTTCCCTGCACGTTGAACACCGTGCGGTCGGGTTTCACTTCCACCATCGCACGGGAGGCGGTGACAGTGGCCTGCGTCAGTTCCACTGCAGAAGGTGAGAAGACGAGAACGCCGAGATCGAGTTGCTGGTCATTTTTTAAAGTGATGTCCGGCTTACGCAAATCCGGCATGCCGACGTAGCTGGCAACGAGAAAATAATTGCCGGCTTTGAGGCCACGTATTTTAAAAATGCCGGCCTCGTCGCTGGTTTCCACCTTGGCGATGCTGCTGTCGGCAGCGTTGTGCAGTACGACATTAGCGAAGATGACGGACTGGCCACCGGCATCCTGCAATTGGCCCTGCACGGAGGTTTGAGCATTCAGCATTAAACAGGTTAGCGATAACAGTAAGGTGTTGAAAAATTTCATACAGAATAATTTTGGTCACAATGATTTCAAACAAGGACACGAAAATCGTGCGCAGGATGCTATTGCAGGCATTTTTTCGATCAATGGGTAAGAACATGCTAAAAAGGGAATAGTTGTCCAGGGCCGGACGGCCTGACTGAACGACAGAATGGAATCGCCCGAATCCGGCGACGTTTTTTAAAAACAGTACGGACTTTGACGATAGCGAGCTTGAAATATCTGACCTGGCAGGCAGGTTGGTTTTAAGGTAAAAAAAGAAAAGATGCCGGTCGAATCACGGTCATTTTGCCGATTGCCCGTTTTTCCGGTTGATAAAATACCCCGGATGCAGGCCGCACTCTGTCCGGTTCTGCCCCTTCCAGCGCCCCTCCCGGCCTTCGCCTTTCTGGGTGCAATGCGAGCAGCCGACCGAGCCGTAACCCTGTGCTTTCAGCGGGTGTTCGGGCAGATTGTGCAGGGAAAAATAGTAGAGAACCTCCCCTTCGTCGATGTCCACCATCGGGTGAAATTTGAGGATGTCGCCCTGCCGTTCGAACACCCGCAGGTGGGAGCGGAACTCTGTCTGGAAAGCCATCAAACCTGAAATCCAGACCTTGTGCCGGGCCTTCACCGGCTCCAGCGGCACCACTTTATTGATGCTGCAGCACATGCGGGGGTGGTCTTTCCACCACCGCTCCTCACGGGTGAGGGCGTTTCCATCCGGCTCTGGCAATACGTCCACCACCTTCAGATTGAACCGTTGGGTGAGCTCTTCCTTGTACGCCAGCGTTTCCGGAAAATGATAGGTCGTGTCGATGAAATGTACCTTTTGCTCCGGCTGGATATCCTGTATCCAGTAGAGCAGGAAAACGGAGTTGGTACCAAAAGACGAGGTCAGCAGCACGTCGTCCGTTTTAAAATACTTGTAGAGCAGACGAATGCGCTCCTGAAAAGTCAACGGCGTGAAAATGTGGTTGAGCAGTTCGACGCTGATGTCTTGCCATTCATTCGTTTTTGTCTGGACGGATTGGATGTTTTCAGCAGTCAATGTCATTTTGTTGCTTGAGTTTTTGAATGTTGAAATATCGAACGAAACCAAAAAATCAATTTTTCCGATCCACCAGCGAGGCGGTCAAATCATTGAGGCGGTCCACTTTTTGAGCGAAATCACCTGTCAGCCTTGATCTTAGCGAATGAAGATTTTTTAACAGGTTTGGCGTATTGGCAGGGAGCGCTTCTTCCAAAAGTTGCCGGAAGCGCTTCGCAAATGTAGGAGATTTTCCGTTTGTTGAAATAGCGATTTTCAAATCGCCCCTCGTCACCACGGCTCCGAGGTAAAAATCGCAAAGGTCTGGCGTGTCTGCCACGTTGACGAGAGCCCCCCAGGATTTGGCCGCTTCCCGGACAGATTCATTGAGCGACCGATCATTCGTCGCTGCAATAACCAATTGAAAACCAACGACATCTGTCGACTGGAATGCCCGCCGGCGGAAAGTCACCCGGTGGCCGGGATTTTCAGCCAGCAACGCTTCAATTTTTGGTGAAACCCACGGCGCAACGATCGTCACGTTGGCTTTCGGGCTGTTTTTCAGCATGAAAAAAAGTTTTTCGTGCCCCACCTCGCCCGCTCCGACGATAAGCAGGTCGAGTTCGTGCAGTTTCAAAAAAATGGGATACAATGGATTGAGTACTGTTTGAGTTGTCATGATTTTCAGATGAAATTTTACAGATGTTCTTCCGGTTCCGATTCCGATAGGGGGCGAATTGAATTCGCACCCTATCGGAATCGGAACCGGAAGAACATCAGCATTTTTAAATGTGTTCGATATTTTGAACGGCCACCGTTTCCAGCACCGACTCGTGCAGACCTACCACCTCGCCAATGACGATGATACCGGGCGTACCGATGCCTTTTTCCTTCACGATGCCTGAAATGGTGCCGACCGTGCCGATGGCCATTTTTTCCTTCGGTGTCGAGCCGTGCTGGATGACCATGGCGGGCACGTCCGCCTTGCCGTGGCTGGCGAGCAGCTTCGCAATTTGCGGCAGCTTGCCCACCCCCATCAAAATGACCAGCGTGGCGGAAGATTGCGCTGCCAGGCGCAGGTCGTTCGACAGTTGTTCGTCTTTTGTCGTCCCTGTGAGCACCCAGAAACTTTCGCTTACGTTCCGGCTGGTCAACGGAATGCCTTGCAGGCCGGGCACGGCCACAGCGCTGGTGATTCCCGGCACCACTTCCACCGGGATGTTAAAATTCCGGGCAAATTCCACCTCCTCGTAGCCCCGCCCGAAAACGAACGGATCGCCGCCTTTCAGCCGCACCACGTGGCCGTGGGAGTAGGCAAACTGCACCATCAGCAGGCTGATTTCCTCCTGTTTCATGGAGTGTTTGCCGGCCCGTTTACCGACGTAAACCTTGAGCGACTCCGGCGGTGCGAAATCGAGCAGTTCGTTGCTGGCCAGTGCGTCGTACAGCACGACGTCCGCCTTGCGCAGGGCACGAATGCCTTTCAGCGTGATGAGTTCCGGGTCGCCGGGACCGGCGCCTACGAGTGTGATTTTCGGTGTGATGGATGTGGACATGGGTTAGAATGGTTTGATGAGTTTGATTTGTTTGAGGGGTTTGAATTGTTTGAGGCGCATCGAACACCTCAAACTCATCAAACAAATCAAACAAATCAAACCTGTTTAAGCACGATAATTTTCAAGCACGACTTTGTCAACCAACTGGGCTTCCCGCAGCCGGATGATTTTTTTCAAAAAAACATCAGCCTGGGCCAGGTAGCGAGTGGCAAAATCCGCCTTCGGTTCGTGCTGGTTGCTTTGCAGAACATGGTGGACGAAGTCTGCTTCACCCGTTTCGAGCGTGAAATCGCCGGTCTCAACGTAGTGCGTTTGAAAATCTTCCAGAATGCCGATGTGGGTGTTGCAGCGCACGTCTTTGGCCAGCAACGCCGCCTTGGCGCCGATCACGAAAGCCGTGTAAGCGCTGTAAATCGCCTCGGCAAATGCATCTTTCGAAAGGTACTTCCGGGCCGCTTCCACCTTGCTCTGTGCATCGCCGATGATGGCCCCGACCACGTCGAGGGCAACCCCGGCGCACTCGCCGACGCCGATGGACTGGACGTACTCCTGCGTTTGACCCCAGTCAAAAAGTTCCTCGTCCTGCAAGGTGTTCAGGTCGGCCAGCGGTTTCAGTAAATCATAAAAATAGCGCTTGTCCTGCCGCCGGAAATATTGGTTAAAATATTCATTCTCAGCGTTTTGCTCGTAGTCGTCGAGTACGAGACGGAGGGCGGCGGGGATGCGGCGGGTGGGCAGTTTGATGATTTTTTCTGCCAGTTGACCAGTTCCGTCAGGATCGACGCCGCCGCCGAGTACGACCTGCAGGGCAGGTACCACCTGGTTGTCACGCTTCAGCGAACTGCCGTGGAAACCGATGTTGGAAGCCATGTGCTGGCCGCAGGAATTCATGCAGCCGCTGATTTTTATTTTCAAATTCGTCTCCTCCAGCAGGTGCGGATACTCTTCCCGAACGACATTTTCGAGTTGCTGCGCAATGCCCGTGCTGTTGGTCACGCCGAGGGCGCAGGTATCTGTGCCGGGGCAAGCCGTCACGTCCGCCGTGGAGTCAAAGCCAGGGTCGCCGAGCCCAAGCTCATCGAGACCGTCGAACAAATGTGGCAGTGCATTTTCACGCACGAATCGCAGCACCAGGCCCTGGTTCATCGTGATTCGGATGTCATCGGCAGCGAATTTTTTCACCAGGGCAGCCAGTTTACGGGCATCGTCCGAGGTCAGATTGCCGAGGCGCACCTTGAGTTGCACCGCAAAAAATCCTTTTTGTTTTTGTTCAAAAACATTGGTTCTCAGCCAGTCGGAATATTTTTTCAGATCGGGCAGGATGATCTCCGGCAACGGCTTTTCAGCGGGTAGGGCTGCCACCTGCACCAGCGTCCGGTCGATTGGATAGCGCTGGTGTTTCAGGGCTTTGCGTTCGGCTTCCACCAATTCAAGGAAGGTTTCCAGCCCGATTTTTTGCACCAAAAATTTCATCCTCGCCTTCATCCGCTTTTCCCGCTCGCCGTAGCGGTCGAACACCCGCAGCGCCGCTTCCTTGAACGGAATGAGCAGGTCTTCTTCCAGAAACTCATGCGCCACGTGGGCCGGAATAGCCTGTGCGCCGAGTCCGCCAGCCACCAGCACTTTGAAGCCCCGAACAGGCTTGCCGTCCACGATTTTTACTTTTGGGATAAAACCAAAGTCGTGGATGTAGGTGAAAGCCGAATCCTTTTCGCTCGACGAAAATGCCGTCTTGATCTTCCGTCCCATGTCCTGGCAAATCGGGTTACGAAGGAAGTATTCAAACATCGCCTGCACGTAGGGCGAGACATCGAACGGTTCATTCGGATCAATGCCTGCATTAGCGGAGGCGGTGATGTTGCGCACGGTGTTACCGCAGGCTTCCCGGCCGGTCATGCCAGCCTGCGCCAAACCGACCCAGATTTTGGTAGCGTCTTCGAGCGGGACGTAGTGCAATTGCACGTTCTGGCGGGTAGTCAGGTGCAGTTTTCCGTTGGAATACTTATCCGACAAATCGGCCAGCACGATGAGCTGTTCGGCGGTCAGTTTTCCGAAGGGAATTTTTGTGCGGAACATCTGCACGTTTTGCTGACGCTGGCCGTACACGCCTCGTGTGAGGCGAAAATGGCGGAAACGTTCGGAGTCTTCCTTGCCGCTGCGGAAGGCGGCCGTGCGTTCGGCCAGTTCGATGATATCGGCCTTGTCGGCTTCGTTCAGGCGGTGGAGGTGTAGGTTGTCGAGCATGATTTTAATGATAAATGATGAACGATGAATGATGAATTTTTAAAAACAAAAAGCCCTTCCGGGAACACGATTTCCCGGAAGGGCTTTACAGCTTTTCATGAAATTTAAAACATCACAAAACCACTGTGGAGCCATTCAGGAGATCATTTCCCGACAGACAGCAACAACAGCAGCAACAACATGCCTGGGCGCTGGTCCCGGACGTTGCATTGATGATGTGATATGTTGAATTAATTTTCATTGAATTTATATCGTAATGATTTAAAGCTTTCAAATTCCTTACCAAAACAAAAAAACCTTTCCAGACACTACTCTGGAAAGGTTTTTTCAGAATGAACAAAAATGTATCTAAAAACCTAAAACAGAGTATTTTACCGGATTTCACAGCAACAGCAACACAGACAGCAACAAGCGCTGTTGTGATGAAAATTGTTGGAAATGATAAAATACTTCATTCGTTATTTTTCTGTGATTGAGCGGCAAACTTAGCGGGATTGTACGTTAGATGCAACATTTTTGAAAAAAAATTAACCAAAACGGCTTTCTTTTTGAAATACCTTTGCCGTTACTTTTTGATAAAAACAGCTTTTTCACCATGCCAAATCATTCAAACCGTGGCGACGAAGTCCCACATTCCCCCATTCGCAGCCTGCTCCCTTTTGCCAAGGCTGCGAAGGCCAAAGGCCGGCATATCTTCCACCTGAACATCGGCCAGCCGGACATCGAAACACCGCCACAGGCACTGGAAGCGGTGCGCAGCGCCACTGAAAAAATCGTGGGTTACGGCCCCTCCGAAGGCATTCCTTCGCTGCGGGAAGTGGTGGCCCGGTACTATCAAAAATTTGACGCCAACCTTTCCTCCGAAGACGTTTACGTGACGACGGGCGCCTCCGAAGCCATTCTTTTCACCCTGCTCACCTGCTGCGATCAGAACGATGAGGTGATCATCCCGGAACCATTTTATGCCAATTATCTGGGCTTCGCCCAAATGGGCACCATCCGCATCGTTCCACTGACGACGACGCTGGAAAAAAAATTCCAACTCCCTGAACCTGAGGCATTTGAAAAATTAATCACCCCAAAAACAAAGGCCATTTTCCTCTGCAACCCCGGCAACCCGACCGGCCAGCTTTACAGCCGTTCCGACCTGGAAAAACTGATGGCGCTCGTAAAACGCCACGATTTGTATTTGATCGTGGACGAGGTGTACCGGGAGTTTTGCTACGGCAAGGAGTTCACTTCCGTGCTGTCGTTCGAGGGTATGGAGGAGCATGTGATCGTGATTGACTCCATTTCAAAAGTGTTCAGCAGCTGCGGCGCAAGGGTGGGTTATTTGATCACAAAAAATAAAGACATCCAGCGTATCGTCAACAAATATGCGCAGTTGCGGCTGTGTCCGCCTTACTTCGGGCAGCAGTTGGCGGAGGTTTGCTACCAATTTTCGGAGGAATACATCGAAAAAGCGAAGGCCGAGTATGACCGTCGCCGCCATGTGCTGTACGAGGGTTTGCGCAGCATCGAAGGCGTGAACTGCTACCTACCGGATGCCGCATTTTACAACATGGTGGAGCTACCGGTGGCCGACGCCGCCCATTTCTGCAAGTGGTTGCTCACCGATTTCGAACTCGACGGGAATACGGTCATGCTTGCCCCCGCTGATGGGTTTTATTTTCACAAAGAACTTGGAAAACGGCAGGTACGGGTCGCCTACATTTTGAACGAAAACGACCTGCGGGAGGCGCTGAACTGTCTGCGGGAGGCGCTGCGGCAGTATTTGCTGATTTTCGGGAAAGTGGAAGACGGCATATTGCAGCAAAGCGAGACGTTTTCAAAATGAACGCTGAGACACAAAGGCGCAGAGGTTTGTGAGTCTTGAATTGGCTAAGTTTGGGCTCTGCGTCTTGGCGCCTCAGCGTTCATCCCATCACTGCATCCAGCCTTCTCAAAATGTGAAAAACGCCGGGGCAAATCGTAGCATTCATGGCGTGCAGTTTCATGTTTTTTGAAAAATCCAGGTCGTTGGTGTGCGGAAACTGGCGGCATGCTTTCGGACGGATGTCGTAGATCATGCACTTGCGATCCTCCAGCAAAAACGGGCAGGGTGTCGTGTTCATCACCGTATCGCCGTCCTCATCGACGGTGAGGTACTGGGCCTCGAATTCTGCCGGTTTCATCCCAAAGGTTTTTGAAATTCTCGTGACATCGGCCTTGGTGACGATGGGCGGGATGCCGGAGCAGCAGCCGGCGCAGTCGAGGCAGTCGATTTTTGAAAAAACCTCGTTGTGCACTTCATCGGCGAGCTGGTCGAGTTGCTTGCCTTTTTTGCGCTTCAGGCGCTTGACGATGTCCCGGTTTTCGACGGTGGACTGTGCGTTTTTGCGCTGCCAGGATTGGAGGAGGGATTCGGACATGATAATATTCAGGCAACTTCCAATTCGTACTTTAACAACAATAAATCCTTGGCATTAACAGGAAGCATTGCTAAAGTTTTTCCTTTGCGGTCGCAAAATTCGACTTCGAAAACTTCATCCGCCAATCGCTCGACGACAGTTCCTACCTGTCCTTTTCGCAACCCTACTTTTGGCATAGGCTGTAGCAAGGCAACTACGTCTAAGATTTTGATATTTTGTTTCATCTCAAAATTATTTGACATAACAACTGGTCAATCTTGGGACAAGTTCATTTTCAATTAAGATCCAGGCCGTCATTATGGTTGCGCTTCTGCCCTTGTTTTCTAATTCAAACTCCATATTGAAACGCTTTCCATATTCATCGTGCCTGGTCAAAATCGCTTCATTTTCCAAAACGGCCAATAGAATTTTATCTTTTAAAAATGCCGCATCATCAACTGTCAAACCTAATACCAATTCAAATACTCTTGCCTTGTGTTTTCCGACAGGATGTTCAGGATTCAATGCGTAATCCCGTAGTTTTTCAATGGGTACCTCAGCAAATTCAGCATTGGGCAACAGGGGCATATTGGCTTTGAGTTTGTTTTTTCAAAATTACAGAAATCCCTAAAGTTGTACAAAATTTTGGTGCATTGCCGATTCGAAATGAACTTCTCACACAAACAACAACCCCGCCGACAACAGCGTCACCCCGATCACGAATTTCCGGTAAAACTCATCCGACAGGTAGCCCGTGATTTTCACCCCGAGAAAAGCGCCCGCCGCAATCAACGGAAACATTAACAAATTCAACTCAAACGTCTCCAGCGTGATCGTCTCCCAGGAAAAAACGTGGAACGGCACTTTGAACGAATTCACCAGCAGGTAAAACCAGGCGCCCGTGCCGATGAATGCATTTTTCGGCAGCCGCATCGAGAGGAAGTACAGCGCCGTAACGGCGCCCGCCAGGTTGCCCACCATTGTGGTGAAACCCGCCGCCAAACCCATCAGCATTGAAAACCACCAGAAATCGGGAATGGAAGTCACCCGCCGGTAGTCCCGCCAGATCATGATGACGACGCTGGCCAGAATGATCACACCCATGATGGATTTGAACGTCTCGTCGTCAATCAGCTTGCCGACCCAGGTGCCAAGCAGCACCCCCGCAAACGCCCACGGGATCAGTTTGATCAAATATTTCCACTCGGCATGGCGGCGGTAGTACGCTACGGCGAAGATGTCAGCCATGATGAGCATCGGCAGAATGACCCCGGTCGAAAGTTTGCCGCCAAACTGGTACGCCATCACCGGCACCATCACCGTGACGACGCCAAACACGCCGGTTTTTGACATGCCGATGAGCAGCGCTGTCAGCGTCAGCATGATCCACTGCATTTGATCGAGGTGGAAGTTTTGAAGGAAATCCATGTGCGGTGTTTGGGCGGCGAAGGTAGGTTTATTTACGGGATGGCCCGGTTACATGACCTATCCATTTTTTCCCCCACACCCAAATCCCGGCCACCGCCAGATTCGGCACCCAGCACAGCCAACCCACAATACGGTAAGATTCGATGAAACTCAGCCCACCCACGCCCTGCAAAAGCGGCAGGTACATCCGCAACGTCACCGCTGCCAGGGTCAGGGAAAAACTCAGGATCATCCAACGGCGGTGCGCTTCCACCTGTTTCCGGCGGATGGACGTCCAGGCACGGGTCGTCGTGAAAAGCCAACTGACTGCCAGCCCGGAAAAACCGAGTTGCGTCACCCAACCGCCGGGGGTGTATTGCGCAGCAACAAAACCCGCCACGCCGCTGAGCAGGCAGGCCGCCACGTAGATTTTACCTAAATTACGATGCAACGTCAGCCGCTGCTGCCGGAGTTTCGGTGAAAACTGGAATGGCCCGGTGATCAGGGCGATCGGGCCGAAAATTACATGGCCGTAAAATGCCAGCCGGAACAGCCAGTCGTTTAGCACTTCCGGCGTTTTCATGTTTAAAAACCGACCACCTCGAAACTCCAGTAGCGCATGGATGCCACCGCAACGCCGATAGAAAGAAAGTACAGCCAGAAACGGCCAAAATGGTACGCCTTTTATTTTTTCATACTACAAAATGAAGTGTTTTTTGAAAGAGGCGTCAGCGAGGAGGATTGGATCACGGATTGGGCAGATAAACACGGGTTTTAATACGGCACAATAGAAAAATCCGTGTTAATCCGTCTGATCCGCCCAATCCGTGATCCAATCCTCCTTGAGTTGCAGACGAAAAAAATCACAACTCCGTCGCCAAAAACACCTCGAACCGCCCCGTCCGGCTCGGATCAACCAGATCTTTTTCCAGCAGGTAGCTGTACCGGGTGCCGATGCTCAGCACCACCGGCAGGTTCAGCCACTGCGTGTCGAAAATTATCTCGCCACCCGTGGAGCTTTGGTTCAGGTTAACGCCAAAATGCGAAAACCGGCTTTTATCGTAAAAAATATTCCCCCGGATGCGGCGGAAATAAATGTATCCTGCAAAACCCCAATCCGGGTAAACGATCGGAAAGTGATAGTTCGCCCCCAATCGCCAGATCCTGTCATTCAGTGGCATGTCGAAACCCCTGGCATACTGAAACTCGTCGCCGAACTGGTACGGGTTCGTCAGTTTTTCCTCCTGGTAGTCGGCTTCCAGTTCGATGCTGTGATTAGGCAGCAGGCCGGGCAGGTAGAGGCGGCTTTGCAGCCAGATTCTTCCAATATCCGAACGGTCGAAACCCCGCTGGTAACCGGCCCTGATGAGCTGCCCGAAACGGGAGTAGATGTGCTGAGGCGCCGTTTTACGAAGATTGTAAAAAGTCAGACCCAGATCCCAATGCGAAAAACTTACGCCATCCCGGAAGGCAGGCAGGGTGTCCTGCTTAAAATCACTGGCACGCCGGTAAAACGCCATCGCAGACAGATCGAGGCCGGAAAAATAAGCTCCGTGATACCGCTGCAAAGGCACACCAAAGCCAGCTCCGAAACGGCCTTCGTCAAAATTTAACGACCTCAGGCGGTCGTTCGTCAGAAAATCCGCCTGGCGCCTGCTGTATCCGCCTTCCAGTTTTATCACCGGAAAATAACCTCCGTACTGGTAGGTGCCGGTCACCTCTGGCTGGCGTTCGTTGGTATTGTAGCCCAGACCAAGGGTCATGGCCGAGGTATTCAGCACGTTGTTCAGTAAGCCAACAATAGCAATAGATGCAGGGCCTTCACTTGTGTAGGTCCAGCTGTGAAACTTCAGACCGCCGAGCGGCGGATCGTACGGTTCAACCTCAAAACGCTCCTGCGGCGCTTCCGCCAGAATATCGCCGCCTTCCTCGCTGAACGAAGCCGTACTGTACATGTCCACCGGCTCCTTCACCATGATGGGCTGCCATCCGGAAGGCTCTACCGGTGTTTTTCCCAAATCGTACCCCATGTCAGTGAAATCGCTGAAATACAGCGTTTTGCCATCTTCGGAAACCGACGGCTGGAAGGCTCCGACCTTTACCGAAGTCACCTGCCGGATGCCCGTTTCACCCATCGTCACGGCGTAGATGTTGTCGATGCCGCTGAAGCTGGCGCTGAAAAACACCTCGTTGCCATGCACCCACGGCGTGTTGAGCACGTGGGCTGTGTAATCCGTGAGTTGGGTCGTTAAGCCTTCGGCAATGTCGTGGCGAACGAGCGCCATTTCCCCGTTTCTTTTATCGATATAAACCAGCGCCCGGTCATCGGCCGTCCACTGAGGGTACATCAGGAAATGGTTTCCGGGATTGAGCAGTCGTTCCAGCACCTCGCCTGTAGCGGCGTCAAGGATGCGGATTTCGTTTTGCTGGTTTTCAGAAACGTGAACCACGGCGATCTTGCCGCCGCTATGCGACCAGGCCGGAGAGAAATATTTCGACTTTGAGGTAAGGCGGTTTTTCTGGCCGGTCCGGTAGTCGTAAGTCACGATAGCTGAGTAAAAAACATTGCCCCAGCGGGGATGCGTCTCGATCTCCGACCAGGCGATTTTGTCATTGACCACCGAAATGTAAGGGTCGATGACGATGCCCTGCGTGGTCAGCCGCTGTTCGTTTCCTTTGGGTGAAATGACGACCAGGTTGGCAATTTTATCATAGCTTTCCCGCACGCACACGACGCTCCCGTCGCTCAGCGGACGCGGGTAGTTGTAGTGGGTCACCTGGCGTTTTTTATCCTTGTTTATTTTGGTGAAACGAGTCGTCGCCAGCTGCTTCTGCTCCGCTTTCCAGGCCGTAGCGAGCGAGTCGTAAGTCAGCCGGTACAGTTCCGGCGTTCGGATGCCGGTGTGCCGTTTGAGCGCACCGGAGAAGGGATAAATAATCTTCCGGTAGCTGGCCCCGTCCTGAAAAACATTCTTCCAGATGTCGTTGCCGAACTGCTCCCGGCCGTATTTGCACAGCGAATAACCGAGCGTGTAGTGGTTCGGCAACTGGTCTTTCCAGGAGCCGTTGCGTGATTTCATGTAGCTGTATTTCCGGTTGTTGAGCAGGTTGGCCCGCTGCTCCAGCGTGAAGGCAGGCATGCGACCCCGTCCGGCATTGGTCAGCGCCGTTTCGGCGACCACGGCATCGCCCTCCCAGTACCAGTCGGGAATGCTGAGAAATGCGCCAGCAGCCCAGCCCTGCTCCCCGAAGAGCGCCCGGAGAAAAGTCGTGAACCCCCGGTCGGCATTGGTGAACTGCATCACATGCCGGTACTCGTGCACCGCCAGCACGTCGATCCAGTCGAGGGAACCGAGCAGCGTGGGGTCTTGCGGTGGCGTTGCAAAAAACTCGCTTCGGAAAGGCGCCAGGCCGACGTAGCCATTTGGAATGACGGTCTGATTCTGGATCACCAGGTCAATTTTTTCCGACTGAATGCCCACAGAGCGGAGGTTGTTTTCGTGAATGTAATTGAAAATATTGGCGGTGCGTTCCGCCTGTGTCTCCATGCCTTCCGGGAAAATAACTTTCACGTTGGGCGTGTTGATCTGCTGCCAGCGCAGCCCGGGCGGGTGGCCGCCGAAGGTTTGGGCATGAAGGTGAAATGCGGCTGCAAGCAGGACAAAGAGCGGGAAGATTTTTTTCATAAGGGGTGCTGTTTTAAAAATGTAGAATGTAGAATTTTTAATGTTGAATGTAAAAGTAGCGAACGGCCGGAAGGACAAAGAGTTGTTTTTGTAAGAAAACTTTAAATTGCTGCTTCATTCACCAAAAATTCGTTAACTCATGAAAACATTCATCGCTGCGCTTTACCTGCTTGTCCTGCTCCCGCTCAACTTACAGGCCGCCCACATCATCGGTGGGCAGCTCTCTTATGAATGCACCGGCGGAAACAACTACCGCTTCACCCTTGTCATGTACCGGGATTGCCAGGGCGGCGGCGCTCCGTTCGATTCTGCGCCCGGCGCTCCTTTTCCGGCTTCGGTAACGGTGTATTCGGCCGGCAGCTCAGTACCATTAAGCACCATCTTGCTCGACGCACCGGCCGTTGAAACTATCCTGCCGGATAACAATTGTTTTATACCGTCTTTCTGCATCGAAAAAGGTACCTATTCTTTCGACCTCACAATACCTGTAACCGGAGGTGTCTATGTCACATACCAGCGCTGTTGTCTGAACAATACGATTTCCAATCTCAATGCTCCCGGAGAAACCGGCATGACCTATTACATTTACCTTTCACCGGAAGCCCGGAGTTTGTGCAACAGCAGCCCGGTTTTCAATCCACCACTCATGGCCTGTTCGTTCATCAATGAGCCATTCACATTCGATCACAGCGCTACGGATGCCGACGGCGATTCGTTGGCGTATGCATTTTGTGCCCCCCTTGATGGCGGCGGCTCCGATCAGCAAAATGCAACCGGGCCTGGCGGCGTCGCTCCCAGCCCCGACCTTCCGCCTCCGTACAGCGAAGTTTCATTTATCACCCCTTCCTACTCAGCCAGCCAGCCCATTCCCGGCGATCCATATTTTACCATCGGTGAAACGACGGGAATCGTAAGCGGCACACCCAATATAGCAGGCAGATTTGCTTATGCAATCTGTGTCAGCGAATTTCGGAACGGGGTACTTTTGAGCCAGTCTCAGCTTGTTTTTCAGCACAATGTCGCTGGGCCCGTGGCTGTTTCCGAGCCTGTTGAAATGCAGGCGCTACATGTTTTCCCGAACCCTGCCTCCGGAGAAGTCAGCATCGAGTTGCCTGTATCATCTGAAGCGTTCCAAGTTGCAATTTTCAACCTCAACGGACAGCTTCAAACATCCTGGAGTGGCGTAAGCGGCACCAGGAAAATTCCAACAGGCGTCCTTCGGCCCGGCCTTTACCTCATCCATGCATGGAATGGCAAAGGGCATTTCAGATTAAAAATTGTAGTGCATTAATAGAGATTGGAAAATTGAAAATTAGCTCCTCCTCTCTTCACGGTGAAAATGGACAGTTGAAAACTTTCTTCGTTCCGATAGGCCGGGTTATTATACCCGGTGATTCTTTTAAGGCATCGCCGGGTATGATAACCCGGCCTATCAGAGACAGTAATAAATTGGCAAACCCTGTTTCACCTTTAAAAGGGGGATGAGCGTAAAAATTAGTCGGCCCGGGTCACCCTGCCACTGGAAATTTCTCAATTTCCAATTTCAAAATTTCCCTCCAACTCCCCCGCCGCATCCGCGTCCAGCAGCACCACCGCCTCCGGCAGCGTCTGAAAAATGCTGGCCGGCACCTGCTCCGTCACCTCCCCTTCCAGCGCTTGCCGGACGATTGGGGCTTTGCCTTTGCCGGAGGCCATGAGCAATGGCAGCCGGGCTTCCCGAAGGTATTGCAGGCCCAGCGTGATGCCTTTCGTCAGTTGGGTTTTTTCGGTAAAATATTTCTGTCCGACCGTTACAGTCATTTCATCCAGGTCGCTGACGTGTGAACGGAAATTCCAGGGCGTACCCGGTTCGTTGAGGGCAATGTGGCCGTTCATGCCGATGCCTACGAGCATGAGATCGAGGCCGCCGAGGCGGGCGATGGTGTCGTCCATTTTCCGGCATTCGGCTTCAAGATTGGTGGCCATTCCATCAAAAAAATGGATTTGATCTTCCCGGATGTTGAGTTTTTTGAAAAAAAATTCATCCAGGAAGTAACGGCAGCTACCCTCGGCTGATAAAGGAATACCAACCCACTCGTCGAGACCGATGAAATGGCAGTGAGAGAAGTCCACCTGACCTGCCTTTGTCATCTCGACAAGGCAGGTGAAGGTGCCGGTTGGAGTATGACCGGAAGCGAAACAGAGCACTGCGTCAGGCTTGCCGGAAACGACTTTGGCAATAAGCCGGGCGGCATATTCCGATAAGCTTCGGGAGTTTTGAAAAATATCAGGTTTCACAGAAAAAAGATTAGCTATGCAAGAAATAGAAATAAATTTAATGGAGAAAATTTATTCCCAAAACTTGACTTATCATTTGTTTTTGCCCAAATTTGCTACAATTCAAAGCGTTTTTCATCAAAACTACTTCACCTCTTCCATCTTTTTTTCTTCCCAAATTTTAAACACAGGAAAACCACTTCTTCCTAAAGCACCCTTGTTTACCCTGTTTTTTAATTGCTGAGAAAACTTATCGGACAGTGCCTGACCGGTCTTGATCCGTTACCATTTAAAACCAACTGAAATGATTATCCACGCCTTGCAAATCCTCAGGCAAGAATTAAACAGTTTCCTTAACACGTTTGGTAACGACCCGAGCGATGATGTTCAATTGGGTAATATTTCTCAATTGGACATTCCCGAACAGGGCGAAGCAAGCACACTTAAAAACAAGGTCATCATTTCCCTGATCAACATCAGGGAAGAAAAAACGCTAAAAAATGGCCCTTTTTCCCGCCGAAACGACACCACACTCAAGACGGAATATTTCAGCCCGCCCGTATTCTTAAATCTGTATCTGCTCATCAGCACCAGCCAGAACAGCTACGTCAATGGGTTGATTTTCCTGTCGAGAATCGTCACTTTTTTCCAGGCTAAAAATGTCTTTACGCACGAAAATACGGCCCCCATCACCTCGACGAGTGACGTACCGCTCACGGAACGCATGGACGAGTTCAAAATCATCCTTGACCTCCACTCTCCTTCATTTGAAGAGCTGAATCACATTTGGGGAACACTGGGTGGCAAGCAATTGCCCTCTGTGCTGTATGTGGCCAGATTAATCGAAGTGAAACGATTCGTCGAGCCTGAAACCAGGGGCGTGATCGAAGAAATTGAAATCAACTCAAAATTGATTTCATAAAAATAAAATTAATGCAATCTACTGACAACCAAATATTTATCATCAAAATCAATCCGTCATGCTGAACCTATCAACTCTCAAGACACCCGGCGTTTACATTGACGAGGTGCCTAAATTTCCACCCTCGGTGGCACAGGTGGAAACTGCCATCCCCGCCTTCATCGGATACACCGAAAAAGCCCGGTTGGAAGCTGACAACGATCTCATCGGAAAAGCATACCGCATCACCTCATTCACCGAATACGTAGAACGCTATGGCGAAGCACCTGCACAGGCTGTCAACGTCACCGTTCAGCAGGTCGGCACAGGTGGCGATGCGATTTACGAGCCGGTGTCGGTCAGTATCCCCTCGCCATCCAACTACAGGATGTACCATGCGCTGCGACTGTTTTATGCCAATGGCGGCGGTCCTTGCTACATCTTTTCCGCTGGAAAATACAAGGGCGACGGCAGCGTTTCGGCCAATGAAATGGGCACCAACGGCACAGCAACCGGCGGTGTGGACATCATTCGAAAAGTTGACGAAGTCACCTTGTTCGTATTCCCCGATGCCAATGGGCTGGCCGACGACGCCGACTACTACAGCCTGTTCGACAAAGGTTTGAAGCAAAGTGCTGACCTAATGGACCGCTTCGCCCTGATCGATGTCAGAAACGGCGTGCAAAACACCGTCATCACCAACTTCCGCAACGCCACGCTTGACAACACGGCGCTGAAGTATGGTGCAGCCTACTATCCCTGGCTGAAAACGACCTATAATCACCGCACGAACGATGCCAGTGTCACGCTCACGCTGCCCGATGCCAGCGACCCGGACAGCGACCCGGATGTGTTCACCCTGGCCGATGCCAAGCTTCATGCCGACCATGGCAAATTCATGACCACGGGATTCCTTTCAAAACTGGAAAAATTACTGGCCAAACAGCGGGTGCTGATGCCACCATCCCCCGCCATCGCAGGTATTTACGCTGCCACCGATGGCACGAGAGGCGTCTGGAAAGCTCCCGCCAACGTATCGGTGGCCGACATCATAGAACCGACCATAAAAATCAGCGACGAAGACCAGCGTGACCTGAACATCAGCGACACAGGCAAGTCCGTCAACGCCATCCGGAGTTTTACCGGCAAGGGCACCCTCGTCTGGGGCGCACGCACGCTGGCCGGCAACGACAACGAGTGGCGCTACGTCTCCGTCCGCCGTTTTTTCAACATGGTGGAGGAAAGTACAAAAAAAGCCACCGAGCCTTTCGTTTTCGAACCCAACGACGCCAACACCTGGGTGAAAGTACAGGCCATGATCGAAAATTACCTGAACACCCTCTGGCGCATCGGCGCCCTGCAGGGAGCCAAACCGGAGCACGCCTTCTACGTGGCCGTTGGTTTGGGTAAAACCATGACGCCGCTCGACATCCTCGAAGGCCGCATGATCGTCGAGATCGGCATGGCCGTGGTGCGCCCGGCGGAATTCATCATCCTCCGTTTTTCACATAAAATGGCTGAGTCTTGATGGATGATTGGACGATCCAATCAAAAATCAAAAATCCTCAATCAAGAATCTTAAATCAAAAAAATCATGGCAGAGTATCCTCTTCCCAAATTTCACTTCCAGGTTGACTGGGGCGGCGCTAAGCTCAGTTTCACGGAAGCTTCGGGCCTCGATATGCAAGTGGAAGTCATCGAGTACCGGCACAGCGACAGCCGGGAGTTTTCCAAAATCAAAATGCCCGGCATGCGCAAATACAGCAACATCACCCTGAAACGTGGCACCTTCCAGGGCGACAGCGATTACTACGACTGGCTCAGTGACATTCAGGACGACCGGGCCACCAAACGCCGGGACGTCGTCATTCGCCTGCTCAACGAAAAGCACGAACCGGTGGCCTCCTGGAAAGCCATTCGCTGCTTCCCCGTAAAAGTGCAGGCCAGCGACCTGAAATCCGACGGCAACGAAGTCGCCATCGAAACAGTTGAAATCGCCCACGAAGGGCTGAGTCTTGTGAAATGAAAAGGATCGAAGGTTTGAAGAAATGGAGGATTGAAGCCCCTCCAATCCTTCAATCCTACAATCCATCAATCCTCTCAGCATGGCAGACTACTATCCACCGCCCGGATTTTACTTCCGGGTCGAGTTCGACATCAGTAAAAACAAAAATGACGTCCGCTTCCAGTCCGTCTCCGGGCTGACCGTGGAGTACGATGTCGAGTCGTACAAAGAAGGCGGCGAAAACCGCTTCGAGCACAAGCTCCCCGGCCGCACGAAGTACAGCGACCTCGTGCTGAAACGGGGCCTGCTGACCGATTCGGACGTTATCAAATGGTGCCTGAAAGCCTTCCGGGACCGGGAGTTCGAGCCTGCCAATGTGACGGTTTCACTTTTGAATGAAAAAGGCGACCCGCTCAAAGTCTGGAGCGTGGTGCATGCCTGGCCAAAGAAATGGTCTGTCAGCGATTTTAACTCCACCGATAACAATGTGGTGGTGGAAACCTTGGAACTGAGCTACCGATACTTTGAAATTAAGGATTGAAGGATTGGAGGATTGGAGGATTGAAGGCCCTCCCATCCTCCAATCCTTCAATCCATCAATCCTTCAAAAATGCCCATCGAGATCAGGGAATTGCACATAAAACTGAACGTGAACCAGCAGGGAGATACCCGGCCTGCCGCTCCCTCAGGAGGAGCAGGTGAAAATGGCAACGAACAAAAAAAGCAAGCCATCATCGCCGAGTGCGTCGAGCAGGTTTTGAATATTTTAAAAAAACAGAAAGAGCGATGATCGGGAAGAAAATTCATCATTCATCGTTCATCATTTATCATTAAAAAATGCCTTCCGGAAAACTCGAAAAAATGAAAATCTACGCCTACCCGGACTCCAAAACAATGGAGCAGGGAGGCCAGCCGTTCGAAGGGTCGCCGATCGAGGTATTGATCAACCCGGAGTCCTTCACGATGGACTACAAACTCAAGTTTTCGCAGGAGGGTCAAGGGCAGGGCACCAGCGGCAGACAATTGAAGTACGAATACTCCAATCCGGGTGAAATGTCCTTCGAATTCCTCTTCGACTGCACGGGCATCATCGACGGGAAGCGCCGGGAGAATGTGGCCCAGGACATCGCCGATTTTAAAAAAGTGCTGCTCGAATTCAAGGGCGATACGCACGAACCGCCGCACATCAAACTGGCCTGGGGAAATTCGACCCTGTTCAAAGGCCGTTTGATCTCGCTCAGCATCAATTACAAACTTTTTTCACCGGACGGTCAGCCGCTGCGGGCCGTTGCGAAGGCGAGTTTCAAACAAAGCATCGAAGAGGAAAAACGGGCGGCCCAGGAACGCCGCAGTTCGCCCGACCTGACCCATGTGCGCATGGTGAAAGCCGGCGACACGCTACCGCTGATGTGTCAGCGGATCTACGGCAGCCCCAGATTTTACCTGCAAGTCGCAGCAGCGAACGGATTGAAAAATTTCAGACAACTGACGCCGGGAACGGAGATTTTTTTTCCGCCGGTGAAGAAGACGTGAATTGGTGAATTGGTGAATTAGTAAACTGGGTTCCGCTCCACCTAATTCACCAATTTACCAATTCACCAATTTACTAACGAAAATGCCAGGTCAAACCACCGTACCTACTCCCGCAACGCCGGACGTCGTCACCGTGACCATCCTCTCGGAAGGTCAGCAAATTCCGGGGACGTGCCACGTGGTGTCGGTGGCGGTGACCAAAGAACTCAACCGGGTGCCCAGGGCTACGCTCATCCTGCTGGACGGAGAGGCTTCGCAGCAGACGTTCACGATCAGCAATGCCCCGGATTTTTTACCCGGAAAAAAAATCGAGATCAAAGCGGGCTACCGATCGGAGGAAGACACGATCTTCAAAGGAATGGTCGTGGGACACAATTTGAAAATCAGGAGAAACGGCGCTTTCCTCACCGTCGAATGCCAGGACGAGGCCGTGAAAATGACGCTCGACCGCAAGCACAAATATTTCACCGAAGTGAAAGACAGCGACGTGATCGAGGAACTGGCAGGCACTTACAGCCTGGAAACTGACGTGGAAGCGACCACCGTCACCCACAAGGAACTGGTACAATTCGACGCTTCGGACTGGGATTTCATCATCACCCGTGCGGAGGCGAACGGCCAGCTTTGCATCGTGGACGATGGCAAAGTTTCGGTGAAAAAACCCGACCTGAGTACGGACGCAGTGCTCTCGTTGGCCTACGGCGCCACCATGCTCGAATTCGACGTGGAAATGGACGCCCGCCACCAGTTTAAAAAAGTGAAAACCACCGCCTGGGACCACTCCTCGCAGGAACTCGTGGAGACCGAAGCAAACGAGCCGCCCGCTGTTGACAACGGCAACGTTTCCGCTGACGACCTCGCCGATGCGGTGAATGTGGAGAGTTTCAACCTGGGCCACAGCGGTAGATTGCTTGAGCCGGAACTGCAAAGTTGGGCCGACGCCAAACTGCTCCGCCAGCGCCTGGCCAAGACCTGCGGGCGGGTGACCTGCCAGGGTTTTGCAGGGGTAAAACCGGGCAACATGCTTGAAATTCTGGGCGTCGGCGAGCGCTTCGAGGGCAAAGTTTTCGTGTCGGGCATTCGCCATCAGATTGCCGAAGGCAATTGGGAAACCGACATCCAGTTTGGGGTGAAACCCGATTGGCACGTGAACGAATTTGACATCGAACAACCGGCAGCGGCGGGCCTGCTCCCACCAGTTGGCGGACTGCAAATCGGCGTCGTGACCGCATTGGAAGGCGACCCCGACGGCGAAGACCGCATCAAGGTGCGTTTGCCGGTGATCAGTCCCAGCGAGGAAGGTGTTTGGGCGAGAATCGCCACGCTCGATGCCGGTGAAAACCGGGGGACTTTTTTCCGCCCGGAGATCGGCGACGAGGTGATCGTGGGATTCCTGAACGGCGACCCCCGGCATCCGGTGGTACTCGGCGGCGTTCACAGCAGCGCCAAACCTGCCCCCGAAACCGCCACCGACGACAACCACCTGAAGGGCTACGTCTCCCGCAGCGAGATGAAAATGGTGTTTGACGACGAAAAGAAAATTTTCACCCTCGAAACCCCGGCCGGTAACAAACTGGTGCTGTCGGAAGATGAAAGTTCGATCACGCTCGAAGACCAGAACGGCAACAAAATCGTGATGAACAGCGACGGCATCACCCTGGAAAGTGCCAAGGACCTCATTCTTAAAGCCGCCGTTGACCTGAAAATAGAAGGTGTGAATTTCACCGCAGAAGCCAGCGCCGCCGCCACGGTGAAGGGAAGCGCCTCCCTGAGCCTCGAAGCCAGCGGCCAGGCAACGTTGAAAGGCGCAATAGTTCAAATAAACTGATTAAAAATGCCTCCAGCAGCCAGACTTACCGACATGCACACCTGCCCGATGGTTACCGGCACAGTGCCCCACGTGGGCGGCCCGATTGCCGGCCCCGGCGTCCCTACCGTCCTGATTGCCGGAATTCCGGCAGCTGTGGTGGGCGACATGGCCGTGTGCGTCGGCCCACCCGACACCATAGCGAAAGGCTCGGCCACCGTGATGATCAGCGGAAAACCGGCGGCCCGCATGGGCGACCAGACGGCACACGGCGGTGTAATCGTAGCAGGTGCGCCGACGGTGATGATCGGAGGGTGAGGCATTTAGAAGTGAGACGTGAGGGGCGAGACGTGAGAACTTACAGCACTGATTAACAAACACTTAAGCGATTTTTCAAAAATTCAATCATTCATTCAATCACTCATTCACTCATTAAAAATGAACGACGAACAGCAACAACTCACTAATTTCCTCGGCCGTGGCTGGAGTTTTCCGCCCACGTTCAAACGGGAAATCCCCGGCGTGCAGATGCTGGAAAAGGAGGTCGACGTGTGCAGCAGCCTCGAGATCCTGCTTTCGACCACCCTCGGCGAGCGCATCATGCTGCCCGACTACGGCTGCAACCTGGAAGAGCTTCTGTTCGAATCGCTGGACACAACGACGAAGACGATCATTGCCGATAAAATCGAGACCGCCCTGCTCTACCACGAACCCCGCATCGACGTACTGAAAGTGACGCTCAACTCCGAACGTGAAATGGAAGGCATCGTGCTCATCGAAGTGGAATACCGCATCCGCAGCACGAACACCCGCTACAATATCGTGTACCCATTTTATAAAACCGAAGGCACTGACGTGAACGTGGTAACGACTTTCTCGGAAGTAGGCCGGTAGGCGAGTAGGCAGTAGGCAGTAGGCCGCAGAGACCCCAAACAAATCAAACAATTCAAACCCCTCAAACCCATCAAACAAATCAAACAGCCATGCCAACCGATTGCTCAGAAAAATTGAATCCGCAACGGGTGAACCGGGAAGGTGTCAGCCAGGCACAGCGACCGCAGGAGCCGCTGAAACCGGCCTTTGTGCAGGTGGACGAACACCGGCCTGCCGACTGGATGGTGTTTGCGAAGCGATACGCCGAGTACGTCCATTTTTTTGGTGAAAACAACGTGGCGGACGGCGACTGGCGGGCATTTTTCGAGAGCGACCCGTCCGTGCTGCTGGCCGTGGCGGCGGTGCAGGAGGTGGATTTTTACAAAAGCAAAATTCAGCAATATTTCAAATTCCTGCTCGACAGCGACAACCAGGCCAACGACGCCGGGCTAAAACTCCACTTCGGGCACCTGTTCAACTGCGCCGGTTCGCTGGCCTGGCAGTTGGAGCAGTTGAAGGAAATTTTACCCAAAGAAATTGCCCTGAAGGGCGTCCTCCAGAACCTCATCCGCCTGCAACTCGCCCCGGCCTTCGCACGGCTCATCCGGTACTACGAGGCCGCTGTGGCTGACGGGCTGGTGGATACCGACAGCACCTACGAATGGGACATCCTCGGGGCACCGATCGGACAGTTTCAGGTTGTTTCACAAAATAACTTTTCGGCGGACTGGATCACCAATCCCAAGTTTTCGGACTGGGCGGGCTTCCGCACCTCGCTGACGGCTGACGACAGCATTTTCGGCGGGGTTTTGATGACGACGGTTTTTGAAAAACTGAACCACGCCGCCGGGCACAACCTCTTCACCGGCATTTTCGATTTGCTGGTAAAAACGTATGCCCGCACGGTTTTCGAAGCGGAAAAAAGCCTCGAAAAATCACTCACCGAAAACAACGCCCACGAGCCGCACTACACCCTTTTCCTGGCCTTTCTGCGCCTGCTCGAATTTGCCCGTAACCACGCTAACTCACTGACGGGCAGGCATTTGGATTTTTATTACAAGGAAGTTTTACAACTCAAAGAAAAACCTGCGGAGCCAAACCACGCCCACATCATCCACGAACTGGCCAAGCACGTCGAGAGCCATTTGCTGAAAAAAGCAACGCCCTACAAAGCCGGAAAAGACAGCACCGCCAAGGACGTGACCTACACCCTCGACGAGGATTTCGTGCCCAACGTGGCCAAGGTGACTTCGCTGAAATCCGTGTACCACACCCTGCCCGGCGCCGGCCCCCGGCTCTACGCCTACCCCATCGCCAACTCCGCCGACGGCAACGGCGCCGAACTCACTTCGCCCGACCAGCAATGGCCGCCCTACCGGGGCCTAACCGAAACGGTAAATCTGGCTCAAGTTGGCTTCGCCATCGCCTCGCACTACCTGCTGCTGGGCGAGGGCCACCGGAAAATCAGGCTCGACCTGCGCTTCCAGGAGGCTCCGGCGGAGATCGTCACGCAAGCCGATTTCATCAAGGCTTTCGATTTTTATTTTACCGGTGAAAAAGGCTGGGTGAAGGCCGTCATCGACGGCAGCCTCGACAAACTGGGCGTCCGGCTTACCACCGCCGTGACCGTGCCACTCCTGCTGGACGGCAGCCAGCCGCCCATCGTGGCACTCAAGGCGGACGTCCACGGCGCAGGGTTGCCGGAGGGATTACCGGTCGTCCGTGCGGTGCTGAACCAGGAAAAAGCCGGCGGTGCTGCCCGTTTCGCCAACCTGCAAACTTTGCGCCTCGACCCCGCTGCCAGTGAGGTCGCCGTGGCGGTGGGTTACGATAGTTTTTCTTCCGGTCAGCCTTCGGCAAACGGGGGACTGAAAAACCTGCATATTTTCACCCAAAGCGGAGAAGTGAAGCCCGACAAGCCGTTCCAGCCGTTCGGGGCGGTGCCGGAGAAAGGCAATTTTTTCATCGTGGGCAGCGACGAGGTGTTTCAGAAAAAGGGAGCGAAGTTTCAGTTTCAGGTGAAATGGAAGGGCATGCTCGACTGGATCGGCAACATGGATTTCGACTGGGTCAATGCGTTTTACCCCAACGTAAAATTCGAGTGCCTGGGCAACGGCAACTGGAATGTGCCGGACTTCGGGGCGTTCACACCATCTCCAAATTTCCCGTCACCGTTGAACGACGACACCGGCGAGGTGCAGGTGTTTTTTGGCACCCTCGAAAAAACGTACTTCCCCGCTGCAAAAGCCAGCCTGAAGCCGGCCTGCGTGGCAGGTACTCATTTCGATAAAAAAACCTACGCCACAGACAGCCGCAACGGCTTCCTGAAAATATCGCTGCTCGGCGACTTCGGGCACCGGCTCTACCAGTTGACGCTCACCCGTTACTTGATGCGGGTGGCGAACAACCCCGACTACACGGACACTTCCAAAACGGCACTGGCCAATGAATTTTACAACTTCGACAGCAACGGCAGGGCTACGCCAAAGCCAAATATGTACGACGACGATTTTGTAAAAATCTTCTCTAAGGCCATGCCCATCGAACCCTACACCCCTGAAATTGAATCACTTACGCTCAGCTACACCGCCGCCGTCAGCCTAAGCGACGCAAGCACGAAAGTTTACTGGCAAACGCCGTTCGGCTACGAAACGCCCGACACACAGCGGACCTCTCTGCTGCTGACCATTCAGAAACCGCAACTGGGAACGGGGCTTTCCACGTTTTCACTTTTTTCAAACATCGACCTCGGTCAATTACTGACCCGGACGGTTTACAACCTGCTGCCGCAATACCGGGACGAGGGCGAATTTTACATCGGCCTCACCGGACTGAAGCCCCCGCAGAACCTCTCGCTGCTGTTCCAGCTGGCCGAAGGCAGCGCCAACCCTACCGTGAAAAAACCGGAAAAACACGTCCAGTGGAGCTACCTCAGCGGCAACGACTGGGTGGATTTCAAGGAAAGTGAAGTCAGCGACGCCACCGGCCAACTGACCCGTTCGGGCATCATCCGGCTGTCCGTGCCGAGGGAGGCGACGGCGGGCGACACGCTGATTTTACCCAAAGGCAGCCACTGGATACGGGCCACTGTGGCCAACAAAAGCGACGCCGTCTGCAACATCATCGCCGTGCAGGCGCAGGCGGCGAGGGTGACGTTTGACAACAAAAACAATGCGGATGATTTTCTCGCTGCGCAATTGCCGGCAGGCACCATCGCCAAACTCCGCCAACCCGACGCCGCCGTAAAAAAAGTGGAGCAGCCCTACCCTGCTTTCGGCGGGCGGGCCAGGGAGGCGACGGAAAAATTTTACACCCGTGTCAGCGAGCGGCTGCGCCACAAAAACCGGGCGATTTCGGCCTGGGACTACGAGCGTCTGGTACTGGAGGCTTTCCCACACATTTACAAGGTGAAATGCCTCAACCACACCCACTTCGAACCCAACGACAACGGCGGCAGCCACATTTACAACGAACTGGCGCCGGGCCACGTGACCTTCGTCGCCATTCCGAACCTGCGCAACCACAACGCCATCGACCCGCTGCGGCCCTACACGAGCCTCGGCGACCTCGATTTGATCCAAAAATTCCTGGCAAAACTGGTGTCCTGCTTCGTGAAACTGCACGTGCACAACCCGGTTTTTGAAACCGTGCGGGTGAGTTTCCGGGTGAAATTTTTCCCCGGCACCGACGAGGCATTTCACCAAAAACTCCTGCAGCAGGAGCT
Source organism: Bacteroidota bacterium (assembly GCA_030147525.1). Classification (GTDB taxonomy): domain Bacteria; phylum Bacteroidota; class Bacteroidia; order Chitinophagales; family Saprospiraceae; genus UBA6168. Next base: position 159,908 of record JASBVF010000024.1, on the reverse strand, counting down.
GGTGCGCTTCCTCTCGCCCTGGGCCTTCGAGGCAGGACAGGACGTGAGCTTCGGCGGAAAAATTTACAAATCCTCGCTCATCGACTTCGTCGAAGAGCAGCCTTACGTGGACTATGTGACTGATTTTCAACTGTTTCACCCAAAAAACGGACAAGACGGCACCGACCTGGAAGAGGTCGCCGCTTCGACGGCCATCTCCATCCTCGTCTCCGCCGCTGCGAACGAGCATACCGTCACCCCCATCCCCGCCAGCGAAACGGCGGCGCAGGGGGTGGAGTGCAAGTGTTGATTTAAGATTCTTCGATGCTTGATTTTTGATTTCAGGCAGCGCCCCAACCAGCAACGAACAACCATCAACCAACAACGAATATGGCCACCTCCATCACCATCGAAAAAAATCCAAATCTGGAGCACAGCGAAGATTATTACTTCCTGCGGCGCAAGGGTATCGAGTTCATCGAGCAGATGGGCAGCCGGGGGTGGACGGATTACAACACGCACGACCCCGGGATCACCATCCTCGAAGCCCTCGCCTACGCCATCACCGACCTGGGCTACCGGACGGGCTGGGACATCAAGGACATCCTGGCGCCGCCGCCAAGTGAGACGGCGGACCCGAATGAGCAGGCGTTTTTCACGGCCAGGGAAATTTTAACCGTCAACCCCCTGACCATCAACGACTTCCGCCGCATCCTGATCGACCTCGACCGCATCGCCAACGCCTGGCTGATCTGTAAAAAATGCGCCTGCGAAATGACGCTCTACGCCAATTGCGAGGAAGATAAACTTTCATACGAGCAGCCGCCCGGCCAAAAACAGGAAATCAAAATCGCCCCGCTCGGCACCTACGACGTGCTGCTGCAACTCGACCACGACCCCGAACTGGGCGACCTCAACGAACGCAAAATCCGCCACACCTTCATCATCGAGGTGAAATCGGGCGAACGCTACCCCATCGCTGCTGAATTCCGCTTTCCGGAGTGGGACGCCGCTGCCTGGGGCGCTGCTTCCGGCTACTTCAACGAGGGTGGTGACACATTGAAAAATGAAATTGCCGGCGTCACGCTGGACGTTTCACTCAAGAAAAAAACGGACGTCACCGAGCCGAATCCCCGCCGCTGGAACCAGTGGCAGCACGTGTATTTTGCCAAAATCGAGATCAGCTTCGGCGGCACGAACCCGCCCGCAGCGATCGTGATGGAGGACGTGCCGCTGCGACTGTTCGGCCCCGACGAGGCGAGGCGCATTTTCAAAAAAAGCTTTGACGAAGGCGGCTGGGACTTTGACCAGTTCAGCCAGGACGACCTGAAGACCGGCGTGGCGGAGCTATTTTTGAAAAAAATGCTGGTGGTGGAGCAGACGCTGGAAGTCGTGAAAAATACCCTAAACGAGCACCGCAACCTCTGCGAGGACTTCTGCTGCACCTCCCGGATCAAGGTCGAGGACGTGGCCATTTGCGCCGACGTGGAGGTGACGCCTGAAGCCGACATCGAACTGGTGCTGGCGAAGGTGCTGTTCGAGATCGAGCAGTATTTCAACCCCGGCATCAAATTTTACACCTTGCAGGAGTTGCTGGCCGAGGGCATGCCGGTCGATGAAATTTTCGAAGGGCCACGCCTCAGCCACGGTTTTGTGAAAACCGCAGACCTCGAAGCCTCCGGGCTGAAATCCCAACTCCGAACCTCCGACATCATCAATCGCCTGATGGAAATCGAGGGCGTGGTGGCGGTGAAAAACCTGCTGCTCACCCGCTACGACCAGGACGGCCAGCCCGTGAAGGGCTTCACCGACGTGCGCAAGGGTTCCGACCCCGAAAAGATCAGCGCCGCCTGGACACTCGAACTCAGCGACCGCTGCCTGCCGAGGCTGTACGTGGACAATTCGAGGTTGCTTTTTTTCAAAAACGACCTGCCGTTCATCCCCCGTGCCAGCGAGGTGCAGGATACGCTGAGCCAGCTCCGGGGCGAAGACGAACGACTGAAAATCAGAAACTTACGCCCCGACGAACTCGACCTGCCCGTGCCGAAGGGCGAATTCCGCTCGCCGGAAGATTACTTCCCGGTGCAGTACTCCTTCCCGCTCACCTACGGCGTTGGCTTTGACGGCGTGCGGGAACCGGCCACCGAAAAACGGCGGGCACAGGCGAAGCAGTTGAAAGGATTCCTGCTGTTTTTCGAGCAGCTGCTGGCGAATTACCTGGCCCAACTGGCCAACGTGCGCAAACTTTTTTCACTCGATGAAACCGTGGAGCAGACCTACTTCACCCGTGATCTGCGGGAAGATTCGGTCATCCGGGGCGTGATGGATTTGCTGAAACCTGAACTTGACACCCTGAAACTCCGTGCGCTCGCCGAGACGAAGCCGGAGTTCCTCGACCGCCGCAACCGCTTCCTCGACCATCTGATGGCCCGCTTTGCGGAAAGTTTCACCGACTATGCGCTCATGCTGTATTCGTTTGAAACGCTGAAGCCCGTCGCACAGGAAACGCTCATCGACAGGAAGATCGCCTTTCTGGAAGATTACCCCGTGATCAGCCGGGAGCGGGCACGGAGTTTTAACTATAAAAACATCCCCCAAACGCCTGAAAACCAGGCCGTTTTGCGCAAGCGAATCGCCCGCCTGCTGGGCCTCGACGAGCCGATGGAAGAACGCATCCTCGTGGTGGAACACCTGCTGCTGCGGCCCAAATTCCAGGGCGATGCGCTGATGGAAGTTTGCCTCGGTAAAAACTGCACGAACTGCGGCGAGGAAGACCCCTACTCTTTCCAACTCACCGTCGTGATGCCCGGCTGGGCCGAGCCTTTCGATGAAAATATCGCCCTGCGCCGCTTCGCCGACCGCACGATCCGCATGGAATTCCCGTCACATTTGCTCGGCAAGATATGCTGGGTGAGCGACCTGGACTACGGCGAGGGCTGGGAGAAAAACCTGATCACTCCGTTGCAAAAATTTTTCCGGGAGGAGGGTAAAAACGCCGGCGGCGCCAAGCCTTCCGAGGCCAACGCCCAGAGCGGAGCTGAGAAAATTTACGAAGCGGCCCATGCCCTGTTCGTTGAGTGGTTCGAGGCGCTGCCAAAAAAACGGCCGTCGGAGGACGAGATGAAAACCGAACTCGACACGCTGTTCCGGGATAAAATGACGCCGCTGGAGGACATCTACGGCGGGGTGAAAAATTACGACGAGATCGGCGACAAGGTTTTTGAAATGCTCGTCCGGCACTTTACCGCCGTGGCCGTCGAGGATCGCTGGTTTCACTACACCCGCTTCAAGGAGGCCTGGGAGGAATGGCTCGCCGCCAATGCCAGTTTCGAGTGGTGCGACGAGCAGGTCGTAAGGAAAATCGAGCTTGTCCTGGCCGGTGTCAAGGTGAAAACCAAACCCGGCAAGAGCATCGCCTGCCAACTGGCCGAGCGGTTCGGGACGGCTTTTACAGAAGAAATAAAAACCTGCGTGCTCACCGGAAAGACTTTCACCGATAAAAAACGGGAGGTGAGACGCATTTTCAACCTGGCATTTAAACAAAAGAAAATCAAGGACTTCGGCATACCTGAAGACCAGACGGAAAAGCTCCGGGAGGCGTTCGCTGAAATTTACGCTCCCTACCTCACGGTGACGGAGAAGCTCTGGAACGTGGTGCTACTCATGGCCAAAATCGAAAGCATTTACCCGCCCGCCACGCTGCACGACTGCGACGATGGGAACGATGAGAATCCGGTGAGGTTGGGGAGTACGATGCTCGGAGGAGGAGTAGGCAAGTAGGCAGTAGGCCGGTAGGCGAGTAGGCACCTCAAAACCCAAAAAACTTTGAACCCCAAACCATTGAACCCGCAAATTCTTCGAATCATGATACCAAAGGAAATAAGTTACCCGGTTTTTGAAGCCAACCAAGTGCTCACCAACAATCACCTGAATGCCGTGCGGGATTACCTGGACGAGCAGCACCGGCTGAGCCGTGCCAACCTGCACGGCACCGGCGTGGTGTGCGGGCTGGAGATCAGTGCCACGGGCACCGTCAACCACCAGACCGTGGTCATTTCGAGAGGCTGCGGTATCACGTCCGAGGGGTATCTCGTGGTCGTGGGCGACGGGGCTTTCCTCGCCGACAGGCGCAAGGATTACAAGGCGCCCGACGAGCTGGCCTACCCGCTTTTCACCGAAAAGAGCGGCTCGAACAAGGGCAAGCAGTACCCGATGTTCGAACTGCTGGACAAGAGCCACGACGACTACGACGAGGGCACGCAACTGACGGAGGCTTTTTTGAAAGACAAGGTCATCCTGCTGTTCCTCGAACTGGCCGAGGAAGACCTGAAAAATTGCAGCCCCGCCTCCTGCGACGACAAGGGCGCACAGGTGAACGTGACCGTGCGGAAGCTGGCTGTCGCCGAAGATGATCTGAAAAAAATAAATGCCGAAATCGCCGCCAACCTCGAAAAAGACAAACTCGCCGGCGACTTCTTCCCCGATCTCGAAGGCCGCATCGACCTGCCCGACCTGCGCCTGCCCCGCCTCGACGTGCCCAACTCCAACATGCAGGACGGCCAGGCCATTTTTTCCGCTTACAAAAAACTGCTGACCGGCGGCAACCCCGACCTGTTCGGCAAGCTGGAAGGTGCGCTGACTGAGGCATGGAAAGTGTTCCAGCCGGTGGTGCAGGAAGTAGCGAAGGAAAACCCGTTTGCAGGGTCGGTCGCCAACATCCGGAACCAGTTCGTCAAAATGACGGCGGGCGACAAGGTCATTTTTTCCCAATACTACTACGACCTCATGGACGATCTGCTCCAGGCCTATGAGGAATTCCGCTGGAAAGGCCTGGAACTCATGGCGCTCTGCTGCCCGCCCGCCGGGCTTCATCCCCGGCACCTGATGCTGGGTGAAACGACCGTGGCCGGCAACGTAGTCAAACAGGAATTCCGGCACTATTTCCGCCCGTCGCCCGCTCACACCGGGCAGGCGAAGCTGCGGCTTGAAGTGCTCCACCTTTTCCAGCGGCTGGTGCTGATGGTGAAAAATTTCAACGAACCCAACAAGCCATCCAGCGGCCAGTCGGCTTCACAAATGGTGCGTATCACGCCGACCCACTACGGCACGGCGCCGCTATCCGGGAAGTGCATCCCGTACTATTTCAATGTGGACGCAGGCACGCCCGCCCTGTACGAACGCTGGGATTTCAAAAAAACCAGCACCGGCCGTGCCCGCCAGAACACGAGTTACAGCGCCAATACCTACGCCAAGGATGATTTCGTAAAAAAACCGCTGGAATACGACCTGGAAGGCCATAACTTTTTCCGCATCGAGGGCCACATCGGCTTCTCGTGGCGCACGGTACTGAGCGATCTTTTGAAAAAAATCGAGAGCCACCGCCTGCCCTTCGACGTCATCGTACTGAATGCCGACAACAAAACCGTGAAGGACAACCCCTGGCTCAATCGCTGCATCACGGACGACCTGCAGGTGATTTACAACTCGTGGATGAAGGAGGCCGAATGCCTGTACAAGGACAAAATGAAGTACCTGACCGGCCTGCAAATTTTCACCAAAGTACCCAAAGACGCACCAAGGCCCGGCGCTGGCAGTATCGCTGCCTTTTCAGGCACTCACTCAAAGCCTGCCGGCAGCTTTTTCGCCTCGTCAGCTGCACCGGCTGCACTGAAAATCAACGTCGTGGATTCTGTTGTCAAAGACGAGGGGACCCTGGGCAGTGTTTTTACGGAAGTGCTTGAAAAACCAAACGTCAACACCGCCAGCGACATCAAAATCAACATCACCAACGCCATCAAGGAAGATGAGGCTGTGAAAAATCTCTCCGTGCAGGACTACGACCTCGCCGTCGGCAAGCGGGTGGATGTGATCGCTGCGCTGTACGATTTCACTGAATCCATCCCTGAAAGCGCCTCAACCCTGAATTTTGCAAAAGTCAATGACAAGTACGGCTCCCTCCTCGACGCCGTCAAAAACTACCACGACCTGCTCGACATTTACAAACCGCCTGCCGACAACCCCGTCATCACGCAGGCCGAGAAGGATGAAATTTTAAAACAACTCAAAACCCTGCTCAACAACTGCCTGCAGGATCGTCTCAAAGAGCTTCAGGCGGAAATCAATCGCCGCAAGCAGCAGGTGGAAGAGCTGCTCTACTTCAGCCGCTACGTAAAAAAACACCCCGACATCCAGCACAAAGCGGGCGTACCCGTGGGCGGCACGTTCATCCTGGTGTTCGAGGAATCGCCGCCGACGTTCACCTTCCCGAAGCCTGGGCTTGCAGCCGGCACCAACTTTTTCACGGCGGCAGGCTCCGGCAGCCCGGCCACACCTGGGGGCGACATTTCAACAATCAACCCTAACCTTATTTTGCAGCCCGGCCGCACTTTCTCCTCGTCGCAGATCAAGTTGCTTTCGGATGCATTTTCGAAAATCGGCGCCACGGTTTCGCCCGGTTTTTTTGACAACCTGGGCCTGCTGGCGCCGGGTGTCATCCCGGTAAAACCACCCGTTTTCACCATCCCCGACGGGGTGGTCATTGCCGACTTTTTCGTGCCGTACCGCTGCTGCTCCGACTGCCCGCCCGTGCATTTCGTGCTGCCGCCCGAGCGGCCTGTTTTTGAAATAAAACAACTTTGCCCCGACGAGAACGGCGAAGCCATCGTGGAAATCGACGTGGTGAAAGGCACGGCGCCCTTTGAGGTGAGGGTGGACGACGGCGAATTCCAGCCGCTGAAGGCTGCCGTGAACCTCAACCTGGGCAAGCACACCCTCGTCATCCAGGATGCCGAGGGCGGCGTTTCCCTGCCGAAGGAGGTTGAAATTTTACCGTCCATGTCGCTCGACCCCGGTGAAATCACCTGCGCCGACGACAACCAGACCTACACGGTGAAAATCTTCGTCGCCAATGGCAAGCTGCCGCTTTTCATCGACGGCAAGGAGGTGGAAGCCACACCCGATCCGGCCAATCCGAATGCCCACACCATCACCGCCGGACCATTGCCAAGTGGCCAGCTGACAACCATCATGGTCAGCGACAGCTCGGTCTGCCCGCCGGAGGAACTGGAATTCGAGCATACGTGCGAATCGGGAACGGAGCCGCCGGTGGCTAACCCGGACGAAACCGAAACAGCTTTCATGAAAGAAGTCACCGTGGATGTGTTGGCGAACGACACCGGCAACGGCATCAAAGTCACCTCCGCCGAACTTTCAAACGCCAACCTGGGGCAGGTAACTTTTGACAATAACAGCATCACGTACATACCCAGCCAGGAAGTAAGCGGCCGGGTGGTGAAAATCAAATACGAAATTACGGATGCCCATGGCAACACCGCCTCGTCGATCCTCACGGTCCACGTTGGCGCAGCACAATAACGTAAAATGAGCGACCGCCAAACCCATATCATTCGGCGCCAGATCCTCGAAGTGGATGTATCGAACGAGGAGGAACACTGGCAATGGCAGGAGCGCCTCAGCCGCTTTTTCCGTGAAACCTTCGTGCCGCAATTGGAATCGCTGCTCGACCGGCATTCCGTGCCCGGCGAGGTGATCCGGCTGGACAAGCTGGAGGTAACGGCCGATATGTCTACCGGTAAAAACTGGAATAAGCTGTTGCTGGACGACCTGCTTCGAAAGGTGGAAGACGCCCTGCCGCTGTCGCCGGACGAAAATGCCGGACAGGGCAGTACTGTCAACATTAGCGCTGTTGAAAACAGGCTGGAGCAGTTCTTTTTCTTTTTAAAAAACGGTCACCTACCCTGGAATGCCACGGCGGCGCTGAAAGGCAATTTTGAAGACGAGATTTTAAAAACATTGGAGCAGTTAGATAAGCGAGTCGTTGCCGGATGGTCGGAGCAGTTTGCGAAAATGCTGAAGACGGAGGCCGTCCGGCGGCGATTAGCATTGCAATTTGACACTTCGTTTGCAGTGAATTTGCTCCGTGCTTTTTTCCCTGACAACGCTGACGAGCTGTCACGCAGCCGGACGCTGGCCGATGCGTTGGCCCGGGAAGCAGGCCTGACGGGACATGCATTCGACACCGCCTTCCGGGAGGCAGCATTGACCGGTGGCGCCGGTGGCATGGACCAGCCCCTCCTCATGGAGACCGTCCGGCGCTTTTTAAAGAAACATCCCGGCAAAACGCCCGGCGTGATTGAACATCTTTTTAACCCTGATAAAAAATATGCCGCCCCGCTGAATATCCCAGCCCCTGCCGGACCTGACGCCCTGGCCCTCAAAGACTGGCTGATGAGCGACCCCTCCCGTTTTCAGCGATGGGCCGCTCTGTCGCCCGCAGAACGGAAGGTTTCGGTTAAATCATTCGACCCCGGGGAGATGAGCAGTCGGCTGGATAAAAAAGTACACTCCTCCGGCGGACGCCTGAATACTGAGGAGGACATCCAATTTGGCGGGACTCCCGGCAGCAGCGATCTTTTTTACATCGACAACGCCGGGCTGGTGTTGTTGCACCCGTTTCTAACCGCATTTTTTGAGGAGTTAAACGTGGTGAAAAAGGGCAGGATGCTCAAGCCGCAGCGGGCCGTCCACCTGTTGCAATACCTGGCCACCGGGCAAACAGCCACGCCAGAGTTCGAGCTGCCGCTCAACAAAGTGTTGTGCGGCATCCCCACCAGCGAGCCGCTCGAAGCGGGTATCCGTTTGGCCAAAAAAGAAAAAACGGAAGCGAAGCACCTGCTTGAAGCCGTCATCCGGCATTGGAATGTTTTAAAAAACACCTCACCGGAAGGGCTGCAAGGCACTTACCTGTGCAGGGAGGGCAAGCTCTCCCGGCGGGGCAGCGATGACTGGCAATTGCAAGTAGAGCAGAAGGGATTTGACGTACTGTTGGCCGATCTTCCGTGGGGTTTTTCGATGATCAAACTGCCGTGGATGGAGGGCGTCCTTTGGGTGGAATGGCAGTAAATACAGGAGGCGAGCCGTTTTATTCGGGCCGGGAAAACGGGCAGTACGGATGGGGTATTTTAACGGAAAGCCCGGCAAACCCGGCCTGCGGGGAGCAGCGTATCCTGCAAAGTTTATGTTGAAAAGCTGCCCGGGCCAAAGACCATTTAACAAGGTAAATATCAGCGATATGAAAACCGCAGCAGAAAAACATTCCGTGACGACCACCAGAACGCAGCAATCGCAGAGAACTTTCTTCGCCGGTGAGAAGGGGGGTGGATTTTTTGCGCCAGCTATCCAAACCAAACTAAAAGTCGGCCAGCCTGACGACAAGTTCGAGCAGGAAGCCGATGCCACTGCCAACCGGGTGATGCGCATGACAGGCCCTGCCGCAGCCAGAGAAAAGGAACAGCCTCGACTTGAAGAGAGACAAATCCGGCGGCAGGAAGAAGAAGAGGAAGAAATTTTACCAAAAATCCAACGGCAAGAGGAGGAGGAAGCCCAGCCGAAACTTCAGCGGCAAGCCGAAGAAGAGGAAGAAGCCCAGCCGAAACTTCAGCGGCAAGCCGAAGAAGAGGAAGAAGCCCAACCGAAAATCCAACGCCAAGCCGAAGAGGAGGAAGAAGCCCAACCGAAAATCCAACGCCAAGCCGAAGAGGAGGAAGAAGCCCAACCGAAAATCCAACGCAAAGCCGAAGAGGAGGAAGAAGCCCAACCGAAAATCCAACGCAAAAGCAACGGCACACCAGCCGTCAGCGCCGACGTCCAAAGCGGCATTTACAATAAAATGAGTGGCGGACAAGCGCTGGGTAACGATACCCGCAGTTTCATGGAAAGCCGTTTCAACGCCGACTTCTCAAAAGTAAAAATCCATTCCGACGCTGAGGCAGGCAGCCTGAGCAGCAGCCTGAGTGCGAGGGCATTTACGTACCGGAATCATATTTTTTTCAACAAAGATCAATACCAGCCGGGCACCAGCAGCGGCAAACACCTGCTGGCGCACGAGTTGACGCACGTCATTCAGCAGGGTCATGCCGTGCAGCGGAAGGCGCAGGTTTCAACCACCGTCACCCAGCCGCACGTGCAGCGCCTGGGCGTGAGCGATGCGCTGGATTATTTTGCGGAAAGGGCTTACCTGATTCCCGGTTTCCGGATGTTCACCATCGTGCTGGGCGTGAACCCGATCAACATGAGCCGGGCCAACCGCAGCGCAGCGAACATTTTGCGGGCCATCGTCGAATTCATGCCCGGCGGCATCCTCATCACGCAGGTGCTCGACCGGTACAGCATTTTTGAGCGTGCCGGGGCATTTGTCGAGCAGCAGCTCAATGCGCTTGGCATCACGGCCAGCTCCATCCGCAACACACTCAATGAATTCCTGCGGTCGCTGAGTTGGCGGGACATTTTCAACCTGAGCGGTGTCTGGCGGCGGGCGCAGCGCATCTTCACGACTCCCATTCGCCGCATCATCAGCTTTGCCCGTGGCTTGTTCCAGGCCATCATGACCATGATCCGGGAGGCCGTACTGAGGCCGCTGGCGGCATTGGCCCAGCGCACCCGAGGTTACGACTTGCTGAAAGCATTGCTGGGCCGTGACCCTGTCACCGGCGAACCATATCCCCGCACGCCAGCCAGCATCATCGGCGGATTCATGCGGCTCATTGGGCAGGAGGAAGTCTGGCGGAACATTCAACGGGGCGGCGCCGTGGGACAGGTATGGGCCTGGTTCCAGAACGCTACGGTTGGACTGATGGGTTTCGTGCGCTCCATCCCTGCAGCGATCATGCAGACCCTTCGCTCCGTCAGCTTACGGGATTTCCTGAACCCGGTGGCACTTTTTGGCCGTGTTTTTCGCTTTGCGGCCGGCCTGGCATCCCGGTTTGTAAGCTGGGCGAGCAGCACTGTCATAAAATTACTTGAAATACTGTTTTCTGTTGTAGCACCAGCGATCATGCCCTATCTGCGAAGGGCAGGAGGAGCATTCCGGGCCATCCTCCGCAATCCGGTCGGCTTCATCCGCAATCTGGTTACAGCCGTCCGGCAAGGATTTGAGCGGTTTGGGTTAAACATACTCCGCCACCTGCAGACGGGCCTGATCGGCTGGCTTACCGGCGCCTTGTCAGGCGCTGGCGTTTACATTCCGCAGGCATTTAATTTACGTGAAATCATAAAGTTCGTCTTCTCCATTCTCAGCGTCACCTGGCAGGCGATCCGCACGAGGCTGGTGCGGGTACTGGGCGAGCCGGTTGTCCGCACCCTCGAAACCACCGTCGGCGTGGTGGTGACCCTGGTACGGGAAGGCCCGGCCGCAGCCTGGAACCAAATCCGGCAGGAGTTGGGCAATCTGCGTGAAATGGTGATCGAGCAAATCCGGAATTTTGTCATTGTCAGAATAGTTCAGGCCGCCATCACCCGGTTGGTCATGAGCCTGAACCCGGCGGGCGCTGTGCTGCAGGCGATCATGGCCATTTACAACACGATCATGTTCCTGGTCGAGCGCCTTCGCACGATCATGCAGGTCGGCCAGTCCATCCTTGCCTCCCTTGGTGCGATAGCCCGGGGAGCTATCGGGCGTGCCGCCCAACGGGTGGAGCAAACCATGGGCGGCATGCTGACGCTCGTCATCAGCTTCCTGGCCCGGCTGGTGGGGCTGGGCGGCATTTCCCGCCATATTTCCCGTATCATCCGGCGCATTCGCCGGCCGATCGACCGGGCGATGAACCGGGTGGTCAGCTGGCTGACGAGGCTGGCAAGGCGGGTCGTTCGGGGCGTTGCCCAGGCCGGCGTGCCAAGAGATCCGGCACAGCGGCTGCGACTGGGAATGCAGGCGGCCGTGCGGGCCGTCAACCGCTTTGCAGGGCGAAGAGTCGGCAGGGCCGTGCTGACGCCGCTGCTGGCAGGCATCCGCACCAGGTACGGATTTCAGCGGTTGGAAATTGTTGAAAGAAGAGGTCGCTGGGCCGTGCGGGGTACCGTGAATCCCACCGACGACCAGGACACCCAGGCACAGGCCGGCGAAGGTAACGAGGTCGATGATGCCCCACGGCAAACGACGCAAACGCTGACTTTCCGGGAGGAAAACCGGCCGGGCCGTGTTTACAAAATTGCCGAAGGCAACCTTCGGGTACTGCCAAAATCACAGCGGCAGCGGGACACCTCCGCACAGCGCAGGGTGTCCGGCGGCACGGGCGACGATGCCGGGCATTTGATCGGCGACCTCTTCGGCGGCGCAGGCGGCCAGGAAAATCTCAGCCCTCAGAACTGGATTCAAAACCGCTACGGCACCTTCCGCAGCATGGAACGGCGCTGGCGCAACCAGTTGGAAAGCGGCGCTACCCTTTGGGTCAAAGTCACGGACATCTACCGGGCAGGCGAAGACCGGCATTTCATGAGAGAAGTGGAATGGCGCTCCACGGGGCAGGGGGGAGCTGCGAGAAACGGCAGGCTTTCCTTCGCCAATACGCACACCCCCAGAAGCCGGGCTGCCAGAGGCATCGCCCCCACCGTGCCATCACCTCAATCGGGCAACGTGGTCAGTGTTGATTTTCAAAACAGGAGAAGAAATTAGTATTTAAACATGCGACGCAGATCCAACCATACTCACTCCCCCGCTGTCCGCAAAGGACCGGAGAACACCGTGCCCGCTTTTTCAAAAGGCAGTTTTTTCCCAAAGTCCGGACAGGGTATTTTCAAAAAAGCCCCCAACTACGTCGCTCACGGCAACGGCCAGACGAACGAATTACAGATCATGGAAGGCCGGACGGCAGCGAATTACGGCCATTCCTTTACTTCCCGGAACGAAACTGTGAGTCCGGCCAGGGGTTGCCGGGGCTGTCCCCGTGGGCGCTGTGTATTGATCACGGGCGAGTTGGTTTCCGTTTTCACCACCAACCCCGACATTCAGGTGCCCAGCGCTTCGGACTACCCAAGCCTGACCCCCTGTCAGCGTCGGCGGGTAGCGCATGCCATCCGGACCATCCTTGAACCACACGAGCGACGGCACGAAGCAATTTTCCACGAGTATGACGGCACGGTGGTGACGCCGTTTTCCTTCCAAATGTGCCACAGCCAGCGGGCTTTCAACCAGCGACTGGCACAACTGCACCGTGGAATCGAACAGAACCGGCGCAGCCTGGTGCAACAGCGCAGCGATGATATTGACCCGTTCAATTTTACGGTGGATATCGATTGTGAGGATTAAATTGGGAATTGAACTTACATTTCGAATATGACTAGTGTTACGAACTTATTTTATGCAACTAACTGGCTCGGGGAAGTACTGCATGCCTGCCTGAGCCTGCACTTTGGGAAAGCGGAAAGCGTGGAGGTCAGTCCTTTGAATTTTTTGCAGGATGACTCCCCGCTCTCTGATTTTATTCAAAAAAAAGACCTGACTTCCGATGAAATCATCGTCCTGCTGCTGGCCCTGGCACCGCACCTGCGGCCCGGCATGTTCAGTGCCGCCATTGCTGAATTTTTGCCCGGTGGCGGCGACTTCCCGGAGTTCGGCGGAGTGAAGGCTTCCAATCATCGTGACATCCTGCCCACCGGCGAAACGGCGCAGTTTCTCCTCGCCGGCGACGATCTCGAAAAACGGCTCGAAGTGCAGCAACTTTTCAGCACGGAACATTGGTTTCATCAAAAAAATATCCTCTACCTGGAAGGAGTGCCGCACGGCGAACCGGTCATGAGCGGCCGCATCATCCTCGACCCGGAGGTGGTGGAATTGCTGACACTGGGCAGGGTGAGCAAACCCCGTTTCAGCACCGATTTCCCGGCTGAATACATTACGACCCAACTGGAATGGGACGATCTCGTGCTGGCCGGTGCCACGCTGCGCCAAATCCGGGAGATCGAAAGCTGGGTGCGCCACCAATCGACTTTTTTTGAAACATGGGGCATGAACCGCAAGGTAAAACCCGGCTACCGGGTGCTCTTCCACGGCCCGCCGGGCACGGGTAAAACGCTGACCGCCACGCTGTTGGGCAAGTACACCGGGCGGGATGTTTTTAAAATCGACCTCTCGATGGTGGTGTCGAAATACATCGGCGAGACGGAGAAAAACCTCTCCCGCCTGTTCGACAAGGCGCAGAACAAAAACTGGATTCTCTTCTTCGACGAGGCCGACGCCCTCTTCGGCAAGCGCACCAACATCCGTGACGCCCACGACAAATACGCCAACCAGGAGGTGAGCTACCTGCTCCAGCGCATCGAAACCTACCCGGGGCTGACGATCCTGGCCTCCAATTTCAAAAGCAACATCGACGAGGCGTTCCAGCGGCGCTTCCAGGCGATGATCTACTTCCCGGTTCCGAAGCCGGAGGAGCGGCAGTTACTTTGGGAAAAATCCTTCCCGTCCGCCGTGCGCATCGACCGCAAAATCGACTGGAGGGATATTTCAAACCGCTACGAACTCACCGGGGCGAACATCATGAACATCGTGCAATACTGCTGCATCTCGGCGCTGGAAGAAAACACGGACCTCATCAGCCAGGAGAACCTGGTCAACGGGATCAGGAATGAACTGGTGAAGGAGGGAAAGATGGTGTGATTTTTTGGGCGGCTGCTTGGTTTTTTCACCGATTTCTTTACTTTTGACCGCTTTCATTTTTCATAAAAGAGAAAACTTATACCTCCTGATCGCATGCCCAAAAAAGTCATCTACACTATCGGCCATTCCAACCATCCCGCTGAATTTTTCCTGGAACTGCTCCAAACGCACGGCGTGGATTGCGTGGTGGACGTGCGCAGCACGCCAGCCAGCCAGTACAACCCGCAGTACAATAAGCCCATCCTGGCTGAATTCCTGAAAGACAACGATATCCTCTACCTGCATTTCGGCCGGGAATTTGGCGCCCGGCACACCAACACGGTACTGCACGACGACGACGGAAAAGTAGATTTTGAAAAAGTCCAGGCTACCGGCGCATTTACGGAAGGGGTGCGACGCCTCGAGGAGGGTATTGAAAAAGGCTACTTTCCCGCCCTCATGTGCGCCGAAGCCGACCCGCTGGACTGCCACCGGTTCTCGATGATTTCGGTTTACCTCGAAGCAAAGGGTTTCGAGGTTTTGCATATTTTAAAAGACAATGAGATCGTGAGCCATGAGGAACTTGAGAAGGAGCTACTGAAACGCTTTGCGAAAAAACTACCGCAACCCGACATTTTCAACCCCGGCGTCACCCGGGAGGACCAGGTTCGGGCGGCATACCGGCTTCACAACCAGCAGGTTGGGTGGTCACCGAAAAAAGGTGACGGACAGGAGAACGGAGCTTGACTTGTTTTTTTTTAAAAACCTATCTGCGAATGATAAAACTCTACACCATCGGATTCACCGGCAAGCCCGCCAGCAAGTTTTTCGATCTGCTTCGCAAAAATGAGGTCGAAACGGTCGTGGATACCCGCATCAGCAATGCTTCGCAACTGGCGGGCTTTGCGAAAGGGACAGACCTGAAGTTTTTCCTGAAAGAAATCGGCGGAATGGGCTACGAGCACAACCTCGATTTTGCCCCGACCAAAGAATTGCTGGACGCCTACCGCAAAAAAAACATGAGTTGGGAGGAGTACGAAGTGGAGTACCTGAACCTCGTGGACATGCGAAAGCTGGGGAGTAAAGTGAATATCGAAGAACTGCACCGCCACTGCCTGCTGTGCAGCGAACACGGCCCGGAGAAGTGCCACCGGCGCCTGCTGGCCGAATATTTTCAACATAAGTTTACCGATGTGGAAATCAGCCACCTGAAATAAAGCTAAACGCACCCATCCAATATTCCCGGAAACTACGCCTCAAATTCAGGAAAAACTATGATGAAAACCCATTTCCTCTGCCTTGCCAATTCCAAAAAGTACGGCGAACGCTGCATCGCCGGCATCGAACTGCGGCCCGATCACGCCGGCCAGTTTCATTTTGTAAAATCCGACGACCACCCCAAGTGGATCCGACCCGTGTCAGGAACGGACCATGGCGAAGTTCCCGCCGCCTGGGTGCAGGACATCCGGGTTGGAGATATTGTTGAATTGGGCGTCAGCCGGGCTTGCCCAAGGGCATATCAAACAGAAAACGCACTTTTTGAGCGGCACACGTTGAGGGTGGTCAGACCGGCGCAACTGAGCCCGGCTCACCTGGACCAACTGGTTGAAAAACAGGACGATACGATTTTCGGAAACCGGTTGAAATACCTGTGCGAGACTGAAATCGGCAGCGTGAACCGCTCCCTGGCTTTCGTGAAAGCGATGCAGCCGAGGGCCTATTTCACCACGCCCTACAACACCAAACCCCGGCTGCAATTCCGGCATGGCGGCACGACTTACGACTTCCCGATGACGGATGTGAATTTTTTTGACGTGATGCAGGAGAATCCCTCCGTAACTGAAGGGTTGGATTCGGTCTATCTTACCGTGTCGCTGGGCATCAGCTTTGAAGGAAAATACTACAAACTGGCCGCTGGCGTCGTTCTGGGGCAGTGAGGAAAAAACGTTACTTTTGCTCCTGTTTTTTCATAAAAATCATGCAACAGCGCACAGAACATGCTGCTACCTTTTTTAAACAAAAACGAAACCGAAGCCGGCTGCGACGAAGCCGGAAGAGGCTGCCTGGCCGGGCCGGTATTTGCGGCTGCCGTTATTTTACCTAAAGATTTCGAGCATCCGCTGCTCAACGACTCCAAGCAACTCACTGAAAACCAGCGAAATGAACTTCGGCCCATCATCGAAAAAAAAGCACTGGCCTGGGCCGTCACCTGGCTCGATCCGCCGGAAATCGACAAACTGAATATTCTCTGGGCCTCCGTTCGGGCCATGCATTTAGCCATCAAACAATTAACCATCCAACCATCCAGCCTGCTCATCGACGGCAATCGCTTCAAACCTTTTCCCGGCATCCCGCACCACTGCATCGTGAAAGGTGACGGTAAGTACCTGTCCATTGCGGCGGCTTCCATTTTGGCCAAAACATGGCGTGACGAATACATGGAAAATCTGTCTGTAAAATACCCGCACTACGGTTGGGAGCAAAACAAAGGCTACCCGACAGCGGCTCACCGGGAAGCCATCCGGTTGCATGGCGCCACACCGGAACACCGGCAATCTTTCCGATTGCTGCCGGATACGATTCAAAGCGAATTGTTTTGAAAAAAGCCGCAAGTCCGGCCCACGGCAAGATTTTCCAGACGTTTGATTTTGTTCAAACCGGGATTTATGGATATTTGCCGGGATTTGCCAAAACCTCCCGGTTTGCTGGACGTTTTGTGTAAAAATTTCATATTCCAACAGTTGTTTTTTGCTTGTTAGCCACAACCAAACGCCAACTGCCAATTGCAATAATAATGACTGACTACTCTTTCATCGCTAATGCGCATCCATCTTACATCGACTCGCTGTACGAGCAGTATGTCAACAACCCCGACACTGTAGAAGAAAGCTGGCGCCTGTTTTTTAAGGGTTTTGACTACGGCTTCGGCAACGGCACAGCCGCCACGAATGGCACCACCGCACACGTAACGCCCGGCGAAGTTGACCTTGACGAGCTCCGGGTACTGGCGCTCATTTTCGCCTACCGCAACCGGGGCCACCTGAAATCCACCACCAACCCCATCAAAAAACGCAAGGACAGAAAACCAGGACTGGAGCTTTCGGATTTCAAACTCTCCGAAGCCAACCTCGACAAGGTGTACGCTGCCGGCAAGGAAATCAACCTGGAAAATGCCACCCTCCGCCAGATCATCGCCAAGCTGGAAAAAGTGTATTGCAGCAACATCGGCTTCGAGTTTCATCACATTCAGGACCGTGAAAAGCGCCGCTGGTTGCGCCAGCGCATCGAAGCACTTTCGCCCGAAAATCAATTCGGACTGACACTCGACGAGAAAAAACGCATCCTTCAGAAACTGAACGGCGCGACCATTTTCGAACAGTTTTTAGGTAAAAAATTCATTGGCCAGAAACGCTTCTCGCTGGAAGGCGGTGAAACGACCATCGCAGCCCTCGACGCCATCATCACCGCCGCAGCAGACGACCGGGTGGAGGAAGTTGTCATCGGCATGGCGCACCGTGGCCGTCTGAACGTACTGGCAAATATTTTGGGTAAAACTTACGAGCAGATTTTCACCGAATTCGAAGGTGAAATGCCGGAAGACCTCAGCTTTGGCGACGGAGACGTGAAGTACCACCTCGGTTTTTCTTCCATGGTGAAAACACCGAACGGTAAGCAGATTTACCTGAAACTCGTGCCCAACCCCTCGCACCTTGAAGCCGTCAACCCGGTCGTGGAAGGGTTCTCCAGGGCAAAGGCCGACGTGCTGTACAGCAGCGACTACGACCGGATTCTCCCGATTCTGATCCACGGCGATGCGGCATTGGCCGGTCAGGGAATTGTTTTCGAAGTAACACAAATGAGCCAGCTGGAAGGCTACTACACCGGTGGCACCATGCATTTTGTGATCAACAACCAGATTGGTTTCACCACCGACTGGGAAGATGCCCGCTCCTCCACTTACAGTACAAGCGTGGCAAGCGTCGTGCAGGCGCCTGTTTTTCACGTCAACGGCGACGATCCTGAAGCGGTCATTTTCGCCTGCAAACTGGCGATGGAGTACCGCCAGCATTTCAACAATGATGTTTTTATCGATATGGTTTGCTACCGCAAACACGGCCACAACGAAGGTGACGACCCGAAATTCACGCAGCCGCTGATGTACGACATCATCAACAATCATCCGGACCCACGTGAAATTTTCAGCAAGCGTCTGGTGGAGCGTGGAGATGTGGAGAAAGAGCTGGCTGAAAACATGGAAAAAGAATTCTGGGACGAACTTCAGGCCCGACTCGATAATGTAAAGCAGAAAAAACTGCCTTACGAATATCAGGAGAGCGAACAAGCCTGGCGTGCCCTGAAAAAAAATACCACTGCCGAGGACTTTGTGGAGTCACCGGAAACGGGCATTGACGAAGCTACAGTGAAGAAAATTTTAAAGCACATTCACACCTTTCCGAAGGGCTTCAATCCGGTCGGTAAAATCAAGCGGATTCTGAAATCATCCCAAAAGCTGGTGGACGAAGGCAGGCTGGACTGGGCTTTGGGTGAAATGGCTGCCTACGGCTCCATTCTCCTCGAAGGCAACGATGTGCGCCTCAGCGGCCAGGACGTTCGCCGGGGTACCTTCTCTCACCGCCACGCCGTCCTTTACGACGAAGGCAATGAGCAGGAGCACAACCGCCTCGACGGCATGAAAGATGGCCAGGGGAAATTCCGGATTTTCAACTCGCTGCTCTCAGAGTACGGCGTACTGGGTTTTGAGTACGGCTACACGCTGGCCCGCCCCGATGCGCTGGTGATCTGGGAGGCGCAGTTCGGTGATTTCTTCAACGGAGCGCAGGTCGTCATCGACCAGTTCATCATGTCGGCAGAACGCAAGTGGCAGAGAATGAGCGGATTGTGCATGTACCTTCCGCATGGTTACGAAGGACAGGGGCCGGAGCACTCCAGCGGACGTGTGGAGCGATTCCTGCAGGGATGCGCCAACTACAACGTTACGGTTGCCAATGTTACGACACCTGCCAACCTGTTTCACCTCCTTCGCCGTCAATTGGCCCGCCCATTCCGCAAGCCATTGATTTTGATGACGCCAAAGAGCGGGCTTCGCCATCCGGAAGTGATTTCCGATATCAAAGATTTCACAACGGGCACCCGCTTCCAGGAAGTTCTGGACGACCCGACAGCAAAAGCGGCTAAGGTTAAAATGGTGATACTGTGTACCGGTAAAGTCTATTTCGACCTTTTGGACAAAAAACGCAACGACAAGCGGGAAGACGTGGCCATCGTTCGTTTGGAACAATTGTACCCGCTGCCTGAGAAGCAATTGGAGGCTATTTTCAAAAAATACAAAAATGCCAAATTGCGTTGGGTACAGGAAGAACCCGCCAACATGGGCGCCTGGACGCACCTGTTGTTCCACTTCCACCAAAAGAAACCTATGGAGCTGGTGAGCCGTCCGGCAAACGCCAACCCTGCTACGGGCTACAAAAAGAAGCACGATCAGCAGCAGGCTGAGTTGGTGGAAGATGCGTTTAAATGAATGAATATCTGAATAAAACAAGCCCCGTCAGCGATGACTGCTGACGGGGCTTTTCTTTTTAAATTCCGGCGGGTAGTCATCATCGCCCGAACGAAGAGAAGCGGAAGACCTTTGCCTTACCATCCACCGCCACACCCAGCACCCGCTCTTTGGGAGGCAGCCGGTGATCTTCATGTTGAATGGGATACGGAGATGCCGTAGTATTGCAGGCATAATCGCAGTAAGGTGATTGGCTGTAATTGTAAGAGTGCCCCGTATCAAAAGTCATGACTTCCAGATTTTTTCCTATAACCTTCCAGGTTTCCCAAGTGGTTTCCAGGATGGGAATTATCTCCTTTTTGTATTCTAAAAATGCTCCATTGATGCATTCCTGCCGCATCTGCGACCACAGGCTTTCCGTAGCCCGGTCAAAAGCGATGAGATTGCTATTGTACAAAAGTCCGGAAACGCCGAAGGTAGTAACCAGTCCGTCCGCCACCTCCCGGTTCCAGGCTGTAGCTGTACCGGTTAACGGACAGTAAGCGACAGCAATGTGCGTTGACCCCAGCGTATCGTTAACGATTTCGTGAAAGTCGAGCACTGTTCGGGGATATAAGCGGTAGCGGCCCTCTATTTTCACTCCGAGCACGAGACTGGTATCATGCAGGAAATATTTCTCCCCCCAGCTGTCTCTTTCCCGATAGACTTTTGCCTTTGGAAAATCGAGCGCAGGAATCAGGTCAAAACCGCTGCCCGCAAAAATCTCCTCCGAGGGAACTGTCCACCCCGGAGAAACCGGCGCCGGCTCGAACTCCAAGGCAGGATTATCCCCTTCAAATATTTCAGCGCCAGGATACATGCCGCTCCAGGCAAACCAATACCCCATGAAAGCAGACACAGCAGGCAATCGTTGTCCCTCTCTGGGTCCCCGGATGGCATACCCTGCAATGTCCCAAAGATTGCCTTCATTATCTTCCATAATGGCAGGCAGCACCGTGGGAATCTCCTCGAATTTCAACACGGTCCCATCCGGCATCTGGCGGCCAAAAGCCACCATAAACTCGAAGCGTTCACTCCCCGCCACCACTACCGGAAGATCATTGAAAAAATCATTAATGACTCTCACCGAAGGAGTTGCAGTGATAGGCTTCACATTTTCGATTAAATTTTTCTCCTTGTTGCACGAAAAAGAAATCAGTAACAGCAAAAGGATTCCTGCAGAGAATCGCCATGAAAAATGATTGGTAAGCAGGCTCATGATGGATTTTTTTTAAGAAAAAGAAAAACCGGGCCGAAAACTTCCGGTGAATCGTCTTCCGGTGAAAGCAGGCATAAATTCGGAAAAAATAAGCTCCCGGGATGTCGTAATGGCAACATTTCAAAAAAAATCGGAGTAGCGCAACCAAATGCGCCACTCCGATCAACTTATTTCAGGGGATGAAATCATCCCTGTAGTTGAAATTCGATTTACTTGGTATCCCACCACAGGCGGGTGCCATCGCTATCGGGGCCTCCGAGCATCTGGACGGCTTGTTGGTAATTGGCACCGTTCAGGTTTTCTTCAGCAGCAGGATAGATGAGACGCAATGGAATGCCGCCACTTGGGCTGAGCGGATCCTCCGGCAGAATGAGCTCCGGATAGTCCAGTCTGCGCCACTCCGTCCAGGCTTCGTAGCCCTGACCAAAGAGTGCCACCCATTTCTGGTATCCAAGCAACTCGCCCCAGTTGGAGTTATTCCATTTAACACCTGTCTGATTGTAGTAGCTGTCGAAAGCTGCATCATCGTAAGAAACGTCCCACTGATCCCAGGAAGCTTTGATAGCAGCCTTGTAATGTGCTTCAGCACTTTCGCTGGTCCATCCACGGGCGGCAGCTTCTGCCATCGCAAAGTGCACCTGAGCCATAGAGTAAATAGCTAAGGGTGCATCCTGTGCTTTCACGTAAGTAGAGTTCGGGAAAGAAACATCCGGCGGCTGAGTAGAAGGAGTCGAAAGCCCATAGACCATCCCGACGTACACAGGGTTCCCTGCTGCTACCGAGTTCAGCGTTGGGTCAGCGTATTGTGCCAGGCGGGGATCGTTGGTGTTCTTCAAGTCATTCACCAACATTTCAGTGAGGGCAAAATCTGTACGGGTACGGAACGCCGAGAACCAAGGGTTCTCATTATTAGCTTCCGGCAGAAATGGATACATGAGATCCGCCTCAATGACGCCGTCTGATACAGCATCAAGAAACTGAGCCTTAGCCAGTGCCTCATTAGCATCGGCGGCACGGATGGCCATATTCATGCGGATGGTATTGGCAAAACGAGCCCATTGGGTCATGTCGCCGCCAAAAATGAAATCACCGGAAACCCCGGCTCCACCATCCATCTGCGCAACAGCTTCCTCCAGTTCTTTGAACAAAGACTCATAAATTGCTTGCTGACTGTCATACGCAGGCGTCAGGACACCATCTTCTGCCCGCAACGCATTGCTGTAAGGCATTGGGCCCCACATGTCCGTCAGGAAATTGAAGAAGTAAGCCTTCAAGATCCGGGCAGCTGCAATCTGGTTGGCATTGGAACCACTCTTCGAGGCAGCATCTTTGGTATCTTCGTCCGTATTCAATTTAATGAGCCGTTCTATGTCAGACAATGGCCCGGTGTACCAGCCCGAGAAATCGGACTGAACAGCCTGATAACGATCATCATCCGTATAGGTGATATTGGCAATGTGTTGTGCGTAAATCGGGCCAATACGGGTATTACTTAAAACCCCTTCTCCGATCTGCCGCATAGCACTGCTCAGCAGAGTTTCAGAATCCACCGCCACAGGTTTGTTAGGGTTGACATTGAGATCGTCAAACTCCCCGCATGCGGCAAAGGCAAATACGAAAAGGGTTAGAATTGCTTTATTTATTATGTTTTTCATAAGATGAAAAATTTAAGTTTAGAATAATTGCGGCTTTCGGAGCTGTACATTGGAATGTACAAAAACTAACGGCCGCCGCTTTTCTGTTGCATTGCAGTTGCGTTGATTTTAGAATCCAACCGTGATTCTGGCACCAATTGAGCGAACGCCCGGAAGGCCGCCACGCTCTTCAAAAACGATATTATTGGAACCCGGAAGTACCTCAGAAGGATCAATACCATCTACTTTTGAGTGAATCAGCCAGAGGTTACGGCCAAACAATGAAACTTTCAGATTCTGCACCGGCATGTTACCCAGTGCCTTTTTCGGAATCTCATAACCGAGACTTACTTCACGCAGCTTTACAAAGCTGGCGTCATACAGCCACCGTTCGTGCAGACCGAACATACGGCCGTAGAAAGTCTGAGGCTCTACAAGTACTGACAACTCTTCACCGGATTCTGAAACACCTTCCACAAGAACACCACCGGAGTTTGAACCTGCCTCGCTGGCCAGAATGCTGGAACCATCGATAGCCTTACCGGTCTGATCAGTCAGAGGATCACGTACCGGGTTACCCAATGCGTTGTTGCCTACTGTCTCGATACCAAGGCCGGAATAGGCGTTGAACATCCGGGTAACGGAGAAGAATTTTCCTCCCACCTGGAAGTCCACCATGGCACGCAGTTCAAATCCTTTGTAGTTCAAAGTGTTTAACACACCACCTGTATAATCCGGGAGGATGGAGCCCAGATCTTTATTGGATGTTACAACGTAACGACCAGCTTCATCGATCACAACACGGCCCTGATCGTCGTAGGTGAAACCACGGCCATTAGCAAGTCCCCACTCTTCTCCGATACGGGCATTTACGGTAAAACCACCCCAGCGAGAGCCGCCGATACCGTCTGCAAGTTTATAGTTGGTCAGGTCGCCGTAAAGTTCTTCCACTTCCGAGGTATTGCGGGAAAGGTTTACAGAGATGTCCCAGGTCAGGTTGTTGTTGCGAACCGGCGAACCGTGCAGGGCAAGCTCGACCCCTCTGGAGGAAATCAAACCGGCATTAACCAGTGCTGAAGAGTAACCGGAAGCACCCGGAATCTGTACCTGCAGAATGTCATTTTCAGTTGACACTTCATAATAGATCAGGTTGAAACCCAAACGATCGTTGAAAAAACGGGAATCCAATCCAACCTCCCAAGAGGTAGACAGGGTCTGCTCCAGATCTGTATTCGGCAACAGGTTAGGCACGGCAAAAGTGGAGTTACTGCCGTAAGGGGTTCCGATATCGTACACACTGTTAGTCAGGTAAGGATCAATATCAGCACCCACCTGTGCAATACTACCATACAGCTTACCAAATGAAAGCCAGGAAGTATTGAGCAATTCAGAGAAGATAAGACTACCTGAGACAGAAGGATAGAGGTAGTTATTGTTGCTGGAAGGAAGTGCAGAAGACCAGTCGTTACGCACTGTGGCGCCGATAAAAGCAATGCCATTGAAGCCAACGTTTGCGGAAGCAAACAATGAACGAACTGTCTTTTCACGAATCTCACTACTGATGGCCGGGCGATCCACCGAAGCACTGGTATTGAAAAGGTTCGGCGCTGTCAAGCCACCCACTGTCTGTGCGTTGTTCTGGTGGTAGGTGTTTTTACGAATATTACCACCGGCCATGGCGTCAAAGGAAACCTTACCAAAATACTTCTGGTAGTTACCAATCAGCTCGTAGTTATCTTCCGTACCGTTGGCAACAAACTCACGATACCAAGGCTCTTCCAAACCACCGCTTGCTACTCGTTCTTCGATACGCTGTGTAAAATTATCACGGCGCAAGGCACCGGAAATTCTCAGCCCGTCCATGACTTCATAAGCCAGGTTAATATCCCCGAAATAGCGGGCACGGGAATCTGTGCGCACGTTTTCAAAAACGGCAAAGTAAGGGCTGTCCCAGTACAATGGGCGGGTATCAGTTGCTGAACGGATATTCCAGGACCTGAAAGTACCGTCGGCATTCTTGTATTCAGCCAGCCGGTCCATGTCCAACTGACGCTGGAACCACTGATTGAAAGAGTTAACAGGGTTTCCACCTCTTGTGCTGTACCCAAACTCCGGCCGGCCGCTACCTTCTGTGAAAATCAAATTAGCATTTACACCCATAGTCAGACGCTTAGCCAATTTGTGTCTTACACTCAAATTCAAGCTATTGCGGTCGAGTTCACTGTTTGGCATTACCCCTGTCTGATTCAGGTTGGTAAAACCAAAACGGAAACCGGTGCTTTCATTTCCGCCGTCGATACTAACGTTATTGTTATTTGTGATGCCTGTATCGAAAAAGTTGCGAACGTTGTCCGGATTAGGATTCAGAGGAACCACCGTACCGTAATCAGGCGTACCGGGATACCAACTCCAATAAGGACGGTAAGTAGTACCATCCATTCTTGGGCCCCAGCTTTCATCAGCAGAATAGTTCAGGATCCGGTAAGTTTGTCCGTCCAGCGGGTCAACCGTTTCGGCCCATTCCTGATCATAACCACCACCGTATTCATCCTGATATTCTGGCAGAATGTAAACACGATCAGCTGAAAGTGAGGAGGAAACAGTGACCCCCAAACCTTTTCTTCCGAAAGTACCTTTCTTGGTGGTAATCATCACCACACCGTTGGCAGCCCGCTCACCGTAAAGTGCCGTGGCAGCCGGGCCTTTCAAAACAGAAATTTTTTCAATATCGTTGGTTGGGATATCGGCAGCCAGGTTACCGTAGTCAGTACCACCGGTGCCGCTGGAGAAGTTGTCGTTGGCAATCGGCGTACCGTCCACTACGTAGAGCGGGTCACCACCAACCAGACTGCTCACCCCGCGTACACGCACCTTGGCACTACCACCAAGGCTCGCACCGGAAGAGCTGATAACCTGGACGCCTGCTACTTTCCCTGACAGGGAGGACACGAAGTTGACGTCATTGGATATCGTCAACTGATCGCCGCCAACTTCCTGCACAGCGTAGCCCAGTGCTTTTTCTTCCCGTTGAACTCCGAGGGCAGTTACAACCGCCTCGGAAAGCGTGATACCTTCTTTCAAGGTCATGTTTATCACGCTTTGGTCACCAATTTCAACTTCCTCTGTGCTGAAACCAGTATAACTAAAAACCAGGGTATTGACACCCGCAGGCACATTTAATGAGTAGCCTCCGTCAACGTCAGAAACAGTACCTACAGAGGTACCTCGTGCAAAAATGCTGACACCAATAAGGGGTTCGCCCTTTTCATCGGTGACCGACCCCGTCACAGTACGCTGGGCAATCGTCATAGCGACGACACCAACTAGTAAAGCAAAGGTTAATACGAGTTTTTTCATACTATTTTAAATTTGGTGAAATAATCAAAAAAAAAAACGTCTCTCACGGTGCTGCCCGTCATGGACAAACACTGTGAAAGACGTTTTATCAGTGAGAATAAATACTGTAGATTGTTGGTCGTTGGTCATTGGATCATCATCATTGAAACTGATATCTCCCATCGGAAACATCAATTTTTAACAAACTTCACTTTGATCCAAGCAAATTAAGTTCTGAGCGACGCAAATCATTCTGATGCGTTCGGCGAATACCTGTTCGTTATTGAGCTTAGCTTTTTACTAACAAATTTTACTGTTCGTTTATTTCTCTGCAAAAAGAGAGAACCTCATTATTAACGAAACCCAAGTCGAAAGTGCGGCCTCGATTTTGGAAAAATATCAACTTGCAGCATCTACATTTCTTTTTGCAGCAGGAAATCAAACTAAAATTGGGTAAACATAATCCATACCCTTTTTTATCAGAAAAACCATTTACGACCATCTGTATTTTTAAAAAAACTAATTTTGCCCCGCTTACAGAAAATGAGGCGTTGGGCGAACTTTTTTTCAAAACCCACCGTAGAATTTTCTTTCGTTTTTAAAACATCATTTATCCAGATATCATGATTAAAATTACGCTACCGGACGGCTCCGTCCGTGAATACCCGAAAGGCACTTCAGCCATGGACGTCGCAAAATCCATCAGCGAAGGCCTGGCCCGCAACGTCCTCTCTGCCAAAGTCAACGGCGAAGTGTGGGACGCCAACCGCCCCATCGAAAAAGATTCGACGCTCCAACTCCTCACCTGGAACGACAAGGACGGGAAAAACACCTTCTGGCACTCTTCTGCCCACCTCATGGCAGAGGCGCTCGAAGCCATTTACCCCGGCATCAAATTCGCCATCGGCCCGCCCGTGGAGAACGGTTTTTACTACGACGTGGACCCCGGCGGACAGCAGCTTTCCAGCGATGATTTTGAAAAAATCGAAAACAAAATGCTCGAACTCGCCCGCCAGGGCAACGAGTACGTCCGCAAGGAGGTAAGCAAAGCCAACGCCATCAAATATTTCAAAGAAAAAGGCGACGAGTACAAACTCGAACTCATCGACGAACTGGAAGACGGCCAGATCACTTTTTACACGCAGGGCAATTTCACCGACCTCTGCCGTGGGCCGCACATCCCCGACACCGGCAAAATCAAGGCTGCCAAACTCATGGCCATCGCCGGCGCCTACTGGAGGGGCGATGAAAAACGCCAGCAACTCACGAGGATCTACGGTGTGACGTTCCCAAAGCAAAAGGAACTGACCGAGTACCTTGAAATGCTGGAAGAAGCCAAAAAACGGGACCACCGCAAGCTCGGCCAGGAACTCGAACTATTCATGTTTTCTGAAAAAGTCGGCATGGGCCTGCCCATCTGGTTGCCCAAAGGCACGGCGCTGCGCACCCGCCTCGAAAATTTCCTGAAGGAAGAGCAGATCAAGCGTGGCTACCAGCCCGTCATCACGCCGCATTTGGGTAAAAAAGACCTGTACATGACCAGCGGCCACTACGAAAAATATGGCAAGGACAGCTTCCAGCCCATCCACACGCCAAAGGAGGGCGAGGAGTTTTTGCTGAAACCGATGAACTGTCCGCACCACTGCGAGATCTTCGGCCACAAACCCCGCTCGTACAAGGAACTGCCGCTGCGTATCGCCGAGTTCGGAACGGTCTATCGCTACGAGCAGAGCGGCGAATTGCACGGCCTGACGAGGGTGCGTGGTTTCACGCAGGACGATGCGCACTTGTTCTGCACACCAGACCAGCTCAAGGAGGAATTTTTGGGTGTACTGGAATTGACTCGTTTGGTGTTGCAAAAACTGGGCTTTGACAATTACACGGCCCAGATTTCACTGCGTGACCCGAACAACAAGGAAAAATACATCGGCTCCGACGAAAACTGGGAAAAAGCCGAACAGGCTATCATCGACGCTGCCGCCGAAGCGGGCCTCGAAACCGTAACGGAACTCGGCGAAGCGGCCTTCTACGGCCCCAAGCTCGATTTCATGGTGAAAGACGCCCTCGGACGTTCCTGGCAACTCGGTACCATCCAGGTGGACTACAACCTGCCCGAGCGCTTCGAGCTGGAATACATTGGCCCCGACAATGCGCCGCACCGCCCGGTGATGATCCACCGTGCGCCTTTCGGCTCAATGGAACGTTTCATCGGCGTACTCACGGAACACTGCGCCGGAAAGTTCCCGCTGTGGCTGGCGCCGGAGCAATGCGCCATCCTGCCCATCAGCGACAAGTACCTGGACTACGCCAAAAAAGTGCAGGCGCAGCTTGCCCTCCAGGACATCCGTGCCATCATCGACGACCGCACGGAGAGCATTGGCCGGAAAATCCGGGACAACGAGTTGAAGAAAATTCCCTACATGCTCATCGTCGGGGAGAAGGAAGAAGAAGCCGGCACGGTCGGCATCCGCAAGCAGGGCGAGGGCGACCTCGGAGCAAAGAGCGTCGGGGAGTTTGTGGAGTGGTTTAAGATGCTTTTGTAATTGCTGAATTGTTGGATTGTTATTGCGCCTGTTCGACTTGAGTTGGACAGGCGCAAGTTGTTTTTAGCTGGAAGATTTCACCCGGATCACTAAATTTGAGGCAAAACATACACTGAGATGACGACGGAACAAATCAAAGAGCAACTTTCGATTCATTATTTGGGGGCATTGGTGGCAAAAGCTGGGCATTTACTTAAAATACCAGCCGGAAATCCAACGGGAGTGGATGCTACAATTGCCGAATTTCAGAAACTGCAATTCAACAATAAAACTCGTTACGTTGATATCGGGAAAGCAGTTGATGTTCAGTTAAAGTGTACGAATGGCAAGCGTTTCAAAACCAACGATGGCCTTTTCACATTTGATTTGGACGTTAAAAATCACAACGATCTGATCTGGAGAAGAAAACTGGCAGCCGATACACAGGTTAACCCTCTTTTATTGATTATTCTCGTCCTCCCGAAGGATTCAAAACAATGGCTTCAAATCCTGTTGAACGAAACACTGGCAGAGGGAGTTTTAAAAATTGGCGGAATCGCATACTGGTATTTTCCTGAGCGAATAGAGCCTCTTTCTTCAAATAAAAAGACTGTAAGGCTTTACATTCCACCTGAAAACAAAGTAGATTTGGATTTCATAGTCAACGTTTTCAATACAATAAAGAACTGAAGTCATGATAAACGTACAGAATGTCCTCGGTTTTCTCCGTCATAAAGGCTGGACGCTGGATAAAACAACAGCCACTCATTACCTCATGAAGCCTCCGAAAGAAGTCAAAACTAAAAAAGACATGAGGTTTCATTTGGTACTTGAAAAGTTCAAAAATACCCCTGACTACGAAGAAAATATGCGGGCAATCACTAAAAGTATTTCCCAGGTTTACGAACTGGATTATTACATGCTCGAAGAATTATTTTCAAAATCAATCCAGGAAATAAAGCAATACAACGAAGTTTCGGAAGGTTTGCTGGCAGGCGTTGCCTGACGAATTTTTTGATTCACTGTTATTTGCGCCTGTTCGACCTGAAGTTGGACAGGCGCAAATTTTTTCACTTCAACTCCACCCTCCTCCCCTCCCTCGCCGACACCTTCGCCGCCTCGAGAATCTCCATCACCGTCAAATTATTTTCCAGCGCAGAAAGGTCAGCCGGAGCGACTTTGATTTTGCCACGCACCACCGCTTCGAGGTAAGCGAACGGATCGTCGAACGGCGTTTGCGGAGCTTCCGCTTTTTGTGAAACAGCGCCCTCTTGCTCGCTGCGCATGATGCGCAGGTCGGAGCGGTTGAGGGCATGGACGTAGCCGGTCTTGCCGTACACCTCCATGTCCTTTCGGTTGTAGTTCCAGTTCCAGCTGGCCTGCAGGATGGCCTGAGCGTCCGGATAGGTCAGGATGATCGTGGCTTCGTCGTCCACTTTCGGGTAGAGGTGCGGCTTGATCTGTTGGGTGACGGCAGTGACGGAAGTGGGTTTTTGGCCATTCATCAACCAGGTGGTGAGGTTGGCGCCGTAGCAGCCGAAATCGGTAAGAGCGCCGCCGCCATTCAGCACTGGGTCGGTCAGCCATTCGAGGAATTCCTCATTGCAGCCGATTTCGATGGGGCCGGGGTGGCCGTCGTGTACGACAATTTTGCGGATGGGGCCGAATGTCTCAGCCTCTGTTTCAAAAAGGTGCTTTGCCTCGTGGTTGCTGCCGTACCAGGTGGTTTCGTAGTTGGTCAGCAGGTGGATGCCGTGTTTTCGGGCCAGAGCCTCCATCTTCCGGGCGTGGTCGAGGCTGACGGCGAGTGGTTTTTCGACCATGACGTGAATACCTTTTGGGGCGCATTTTTCCACCACTTCCAGGTGACCGTAAATCGTGTTGAATGCCGTAACGGCCTCCAGTTTCGTTTTTTCCAGCATCTCGTCGATGGTCGGGTACACGATGTCCATCGAATAGCCGTGCTGTTCGGCGTAGCGTTGGGCCAGTTCCCGGTTAGGCTCTGCGATGCCCACGATCTCGATGTCGCCCCGGTTTTCACGGCCCAGAATCCAGTGGACATGCGTGTGGACAAGGCCAACGACACCGACCCGTAGCGGCTTGGCCGGCTTGTTTTGCGAAAAAGAAATTTGACCAAAAAGTGAAAAAGCAATGAGGGCAAGCGGAAGTTTTAAAGGCATGGTGAAGTTATTTTAGCGGTGAAAATAACCTTCACAGGCAGATTTGGCAATTTTTAAAAAAGGTCAAACCTCATCCGTTGCGCACCACTCTGCAAACGAGGTTCCCGTCTCGTGCAGCCGCACGTTCCAAAGTTCCACCCCCGGCGGCAGCGCCTCCCGGATGTTTTCAACAACATGCAACAGCATCAGCTCGCAGGTTGGCTGGAACGGCACGACCCGCACTTTTTCAAACTGCCTTTTCAACACGCCGAGCACATCGTCAGGTACGCTTTCAGGCAGCAACAGCGCATGGTCGAAGTCGTCGAGCACGGCGTTTTTCACGATTTTTTTCAGGTCTTTAAAATCCATCACCATGCCGTCGCCGGAGTGGCCGGGCCGGTGCTGCGGCAGACCCCGCACGGTTATTTCGAGGCGGTAGGAATGGCCGTGCAGATTTTTGCAGTCGCCCTCGTAGCCGGGGAGGGCATGCGCCATTTCGAAGGTAAAAATCTTCGTCAGCCGGATGGGAGTTGTTCGATTCATGTTCATTTTAACTGTAAAAAACCGGGTAAAAATACCCACGCCACGCAGTCCCGCTGATGACGAATGTCATGCAGAAATCACGGTCTGGAAAGGTATTTGCAGCTCTTCAATCGCCCTCCCGCTCATCCAAATCCTGTAGAACATGAATCACTCACTCAAAAATGCCCTGCTGGGAGGGGCGCTCCTGTTCAACACCCTCGCATTCTCACAACAATTACCGCAAGAAAAATTGGTGGACTGGTCCACCGCAGGCCTGCAGGCCGAACTCCCCAACTACGACACCATCGGCATTCAGGAATACAACTTTTTCACCGACGGCCAAACGTCGAACGACCAGCAACTGCAAAACCTGCTGGACAGCCACACCGGCCCGGCTGTGTTCCTCTTCCCGCCGGGGGATTATTTTTTTGAAAAAACCATCCACCTCGGCGAGGGGCAAGTCATCAAAGGCGCTTCCGCCACGGAAACCCGTTTCATTTTTGATCTGACAGAACCCGGCCACCTCATCAGCATTCGGGGTGCTGCTGACGGGGCTGCCACGGAAATTTTGGCAGAGGTACCCAAGGATTCCAGCATTCTGACAGTGGAAAATGCGACCCTGTTTCAGCCGGGTGATTTTATCAAAATCATCTGCGAAGACGAGGCGCTGGTCACTTCCTCATGGGCGGAGTACAGCACCGGACAAATCTGTCAGATAACGCAAATACAGGGCAACCAGTTAACCATCCAGCCAGCCCTTCGCAAGTCGCTGACGCTGGAAAGCCAACCCCGCATCATTCGGATGGCGCCCGTTCAATTCGCTGGCATTGAATGCATTAGCATCGAAAGACGGGATACGACGAGCCAGCAAACAAGCAATATTTTCTTTGACCGGGCAGCCAACTGTTGGGTGAAAGGCGTGCATTCGGCGTACTGCAATTTCGGACACGTCACCGTTCAAAACAGCGCCCACGTGCAGGTCAGTGGCGGCTATTTTCACGATGCTTTCGACTACGGCGGCGGCGGCAAAGCCTACGGCGTGGTGCTGCAATTCAGCAGCAGCGACTGCCTCGTCGAGAACAATGTTTTCAAACAACTGCGCCACGCCATGCTCCTTCAGGCCGGCCCGAACGGTAACGTCGTCAGCTACAACTACTCCATGCAGCCCTTCTGGACCGGCACCAGCCTGCCTCCCAACGCCGCCGGCGACCTGGTGCTGCACGGCAATTTCCCATATGCCAACCTCTTCGAAGGCAACATCGTCCAGAACATCGTGATCGACGATTCGCATGGCGCCAACGGTCCCGGAAACGTGTTTTTCCGCAACCGGGCCGAGATGTACGGCATTTTTATGAACAACAATCCACCGTCCGACGGGCAGCTTTTCATCGGCAACGAGGTGACGGGCAACCTGCCGTTCACCGGCTTCTACCTGCTCAACGGCACGGGACATTTCGAGTACGGGAACATTGTGAAAAACACCGTGACACCTGCCAACACCAGCGATCTGACCTTTTCGTCGCTCTACCTTAATGGCAAGCCTGATTATTTCGAGGAAACAACACTGGAAATTGGCAGCATCGGCCTGCCCAATCCTGCCAACTCCGGAACCACCCCTGCCCGTGCTCGTTTTCTGGAAGGGGAAATGACGGCTTGTGAAATGCCGCCGCCGGTCGTTTCAAACGCAGGCGAGCAGTTTTTGGGTGAAAAAGATTGGAAAATTTACCCGAACCCAACCACTGGTATTTTGAAAATTCAATTGAAAAATGCCGGCCCGGAAACCCCTGAAATTTCCATCCTTGACCCGGCCGGGAAGGTCGTCCAACGGGCAGTTTTAAATGAAAACGGCGAGGTCAATCTTTCCGGGCTTTCGCCGGGATTATATTTTGTTTTGGTGAAAAACGGAGGGCTGCGGTTTTGTGAGAAGGTGATGGTGATGGGGAGGTAAGTTTTTGATAATTTCGCCAGGATTCATTTTGATTTGATAAAAATCATCTCGCAGGCTAAGCACAACCCCGCATTTTTACCAAAAACCACCCCGCATGAACTGGCACCTCATTTCAACAAAAGAAGCCCTCGAAAAGACGGGCAGCCGCCCCGGCGGCCTCACCGCTTCCGAATCGGAGGAACGGCTGGAAAAGTACGGCCCTAACCAGTTGCAGGAAAAAAAACGAAAGCCCGCCTGGCTTATGTTCCTCGGCCAGTTCAAGGACGTCATGATCCTCATCCTCATCGCCGCCGCCGCTGTGTCGGGACTGATCGGCGATTTGAAAGACACCATCGTTATTCTCGTTATCGTGGTGCTCAACGCCGTAGTCGGATTCGTGCAGGAATTCCGGGCCGAGAAGGCGATGGAGGCCCTGAAAAAAATGTCGGCACCGTCAGCCACGGTGCTTCGCAATGGAAAACCTGCTGAAATCAACGCCGCCCAACTCGTGCCCGGCGATGTGGTGGAACTCGAAGCCGGCAGCATGATCCCCGCCGACATCCGCCTGTTGGAAACCCACTCCCTGAAAATTGAAGAGGCCTCGCTAACTGGCGAGTCGCTGGCCGTGGAAAAGCACCCGGAAGAACTGAAGGGCGAACAACTACCGCTCGGCGACCGCACCAATATGGCCTACAAAGGCACCCTTGCCACCTACGGCCGGGGCCTAGGCGTCGTCGTCGCCACAGGTATGCAAACCGAGATCGGGCGCATCGCCCAAATGCTCCAGGAGGACGAATCGCTGACACCGTTGCAAAAGCGACTGGCTGATTTCGGTAAAAAACTCTCCTTCGCCGTGCTCGGCATTTGCGTGATCCTCTACGGCGCCGGGTTGCTGCGTGGCGAGGACCCGCTGAACATGCTGCTCACTGCCATCTCCGTGGCCGTGGCCGCCATTCCGGAAGCGCTGCCTGCTGTAGTCACCATTTCCCTGGCGCTCGGGGCAAAGAGATTGGTGAAACAAAATTCATTGATCCGCAAGCTGCCCGCCGTCGAAACGCTGGGTTCGGTCACCTACATCTGCACCGACAAAACCGGGACGCTGACGCAAAACCGCATGACCGTCACCGAAACCTGGACGCCGGAGACGCCACCCGAAGGCATACCGCTCTCCGCCGAAGAAGCGTTGATCCTCAGCATGGCGCTCAACCACGACGTGCAGGAAAATGAGGAAGGTGAAATGACCGGGGAATCGACGGAAGTGGCGCTGGCGGAATTTGCCGGCCAGCACCCGGTTTTATCAAAATTTGACCTAAAAAACCACCCCCGGGTTGCCGAACTACCCTTCGATTCCGACCGGAAAATGATGACGACCGTACACGAGTTCGATGACCGTTTTTTGATCGTAACCAAAGGCGCCCTCGAAGCCATCCTCGCCGCCTGCACTGATCCCGATGAAAAAACCCTGACGGCAGAAGCGGAAAAAATGGGTGAAAACGGCCTGCGCATACTCACCTACGGTTGCCGCATGGTGGAGGAACTTCCTGAAAAAATAGATTTCGACACCCTCGAGACCGGCCTGCAGGTCTGCGGGCTGGCAGGCATGATGGACCCGCCCCGGGAGGAAGCCGCCCGTGCCATCGAGGATTGTAAAACGGCCGGCATCGTGCCCGTGATGATCACTGGCGACCACCCGGCGACTGCCGAAGCCATCGCCCGCCAGATCGGTATTTTTGAAAAACCGAAAGACAGGCTCGTCACGGGGGCGGCCTTACAGCAAATGTCAGAGCATGATTTTGAAGAGCAAATCAAGCGGATCAAGGTCTACGCAAGGGTATCGCCGGAGCAGAAGTTGCAGATTGTCAAAACTTTACAAAAGAAAAACCAGTTCGTCGCCATGACGGGCGACGGCGTAAACGATGCACCCGCCCTGCGCCGGGCCAACATCGGCGTGGCGATGGGCATCACCGGCACGGACGTGTCGAAGGAAGCGGCGCACATGATCCTGCTGGACGACAATTTCGCCACCATTGTGAAAGCCGTGAAGGAGGGCCGCCGCATTTTCGACAACATCCGCAAGTTCATCAAGTACACGATGACCAGCAACAGCGGCGAAATCTGGACGATCTTCCTGGCCCCACTTGCCGGGCTACCCATCCCGCTGCTGCCCATCCACATTCTCTGGATCAACCTGGTGACAGACGGCCTGCCCGGCCTCGCCCTGGCCGGCGAACCCGCCGAAAAAAACGTGATGAAAATGCCGCCCCGTCCACCCAACGAGAGCATTTTCGCCCATGGCATGGCGCTGCATATTTTCTGGGTCGGACTGCTGATGGGGGCCGTTTGCCTCGGCACACAGGCCTGGTCGATTTACACCGGCGACCCGAAGTGGCAGACTTACGTTTTTACCATCCTTTGTTTTAGTCAAATGGGTCACGTGATGGCTATTCGCAGCGAGTATTATTTTTTGTTCCAGCAGGGGATTTTTTCAAATATGCCGTTGGTAGGAGCTGTTTTGCTAACTTTTTTTCTTCAAATAGCCATCCTGTACGTACCGGCGCTGAATGAAATCTTTGAAGTGGAGCCGCTGACGTGGAAGGAGTTGGGCGGGTGTATTTTGGTTTCACTGATCGTTTTTCATGCGGTGGAGATGGAGAAGCTGGTGAGGGGGTTGAGATTTAAATCCAATTCAAACTGATCTTTCGAGAACTTCATTTTGTGTCTGATAGGGAGTCCGCTCGTGCGTATGGAGCAGGCGTTCCATGTCTTCAGCAGTCCAGCCTTTTTCATCCCAAACCTTG
The DNA here is from genome assembly GCA_030147525.1 of Bacteroidota bacterium. Classification (GTDB taxonomy): domain Bacteria; phylum Bacteroidota; class Bacteroidia; order Chitinophagales; family Saprospiraceae; genus UBA6168. The sequence continues at coordinate 123,824 of JASBVF010000024.1, read as the reverse complement.
TTAGCCGCTTCTTTTAATTTTTTGAAACGCCATTCGACCAATAGTTTTTTTATTTCCATCAAATCTGCTTCTGGCAAGTCGTCGGCAAAAAGCTTCAATAGCTCTTGCTGAATATTAGAAAGTGGAAGCGAAATGTTTTTTTCCATGATCTGTATTTTTATGCAAGATACAATATTTCAGTTGATGGGGTTCATTCAACCATACCAAAGTGACCAAGTGTGGCAACAGAATTGCACTGACATTTGTTATTTTTACCACTCAAAATCAATCAATTATGAAATCCCCCTCCTCCTCCAAACGCAAACCCTCCCTCGACGAGTTCGGCTTCGAGGAGAACGGCATCATGTACTGGTGGGCCAGTTGGTATGGCGATGTGTTGGGTTACGCTTCGCTCGACACTTTTCAAAAGCCCATCCAAAAAGCCATGCAGGCCTGCGCCACGCTGCACATCGACACGTCGGAAAATTTTATCGAAACCTACCGCACGGAAGACGGTAAAACCATCAGGGATTACAAACTCACCCGCTTCGCCTGCTACCTCATCGCCATGAATGCAGACGGCCGCAAGCCGGTCGTTGCACGGGCACAGGTCTATTTTGCGGAGCAGGTCGAAAAAATCAATCACCTGCTCGACGGCTCCAAAGACATCGAACGCATCCTCATCCGGGAAGAAATCAAAGAAGGTAACCTCGCCCTGACTTCTGCCGCCGCCAAAACCGGCGTGAAGGATTTCCGTATGTTCATGACCGAGGGTTACCTGGGTTTTTACAACAAACCCATCCGTGAGGTAAAAGTGGAAAAAGGCGTTGACGAAGATGAAAACCTCTACGAATACATGGGCCGCACGGAGTTGGCCGCCAACCTTTTCCGCATCACCATGACCGAAGAAAAACTGAAAAAAAGCGACAGTGACTCGCCTTTCGAAGCTGCCGCCATTCACCGCAAGATCGGCGAAGGCATCCGGGACATGGTGAAGGAAAACACCGGCAAATTCCCCGAAGAACTGCCTGTGGAGCGCAAGTTGAACGAAGTGGCAAGCGACTTGCGCAAGGCGAAGAAAATTTTGAATGAAAAAATTGAAAAACCGGGGGAGAAGTGATTGCCTACCCGTCTGATTCGGTCAGACGGGGTGACTGATCGGGGCTGTCCTTTGAAAATCAATCTCCACAAACACGCAAACACTCAAATACCCAAACACATCTCAATGATTTACCTACTCTTCGTTGTTGGTTTTGTTCTGCTCATTCTCGGCGCCAAATGGATGGTGAATGGCGCTGTAGCGATCGCTTCCCGTTTTGGTGTTTCCGACCTCATCATCGGCCTGACCATCGTCTCGATGGGAACGTCCATGCCCGAACTAATCGTCAACGTGATCGCCAGTGCCGGCGGCAATGCCGAACTGGCAACCGGTAATATTCTCGGCAGCAACATCGCCAATGTTTTGCTCATACTCGGGGTAACGGCGGTCGTGTGCGACCTGCCCGTACAGCGCAACACCATCCTTTCGGAAGTGCCGTTTTCACTGGCTGCAGCTCTGCTCGTCGGCTTCCTCGCCAACTCAGCCCTCTGGTACGAGGAATACAAAGGACTTTACATCAGCCGTGGTGACGGCATTATCATTTTCTTCTTCTTTTTTCTGTTCATGGCCTACGTTTTTCTCATTGCCAAGGAGGAAAAAGTTTACCATATCGAACAAGGCGAGGGCATACGGAAAATCTCGGTTCCCAAAAGCGCTCTGCTGATTCTTGCAGGTATGGCGGGCCTGTTTTTCGGCGGAAAGTGGATTGTGGATGGCGCCATTCATTTTGCCAAAATGCTCGGCATGAGTGAGGCTTTCATCGGTCTTACGGTGGTGGCCCTGGGCACCTCCCTGCCGGAACTGGTCACCTCCATCATCGCTGCGCTGAAAAAAAATACGGATATCGCCGTTGGAAATGCTGTGGGCTCCAATATTTTCAATTTACTCTGGATTCTGAGTATCAGCTCCATGATCAACCCTCTGCCATTCGATGTAGCATCCAACTTCGATATTCTGATGGTGATTGGCTCCAGTTCACTGATTTTGCTGATGCTCATCATTGGCAGGCGTTGGGTCATCAAACGAGTGGAAGGAATTATTTTTCTTGCAGTGTATGCTGCCTACCTTTATTTTGTGACAAAACGAGGGTAAAAAACAAGCTCAGACGCCCCTTGAAAATTCAATTCCCAAACCATCTGTCTCCGGAAGTTTCACCGTTCCTTCCTCCAAAATGACGGCGCCCTTCGCCGGATCATTCGCCAGCAACAGCGGTCCGTCCATGTCCACAAAATCTAACTGCGGCAGCAGCTGGGCAATGGCCGACACCCCCACGCTGCTCTCCACCATGCAGCCACACATCACTTTCAGTTCTAAATTCCGGGCCTTGCGGATCATGCGCAGGGCAGGCGTCAATCCCCCGCATTTCATCAGTTTGATATTGATCCCATGAAAAACGCCGGCGCATTTTTCAACGTCCTCTTCTCTTCGGCAGGTCTCGTCAGCGATGATGGGCAGGGCAGATTTTTGAAAAACTTCTTTCATCCCGGCCCAATCGTCAGCAGGGAGCGGCTGCTCAATAAATTCCACGCCTAAGTCTTTCAATTTGAAGGAGTTGCGAATGGTCTGATCTACCGTCCAGGCGCAGTTGGCATCCACCCGGAAGACAGCGCTGGTGTGACGGCGGAGCGTTTCCACCATTTCGAGATCGTTCGGGGTGCCCAGTTTTATTTTAAAAATATCGAATCGGGAGGATTTCACCTTTTCCACCATTTTTTCCAGCGTGTCGATGCTGAGCGTGTAGCTGGTTTTAGGTAAAACTTTCGAGTTGAACCCCCAGATCAGGTGGCTGGGCTGGCGACTGAGTTTGCCGTAGAGGTCGTGGGCGGCGTTGTCGATGGCGCATTGCAGGAAACTGAACCCTTGCAGGTGCGGCGCCAGGTGCGCCCAAAAATTTCCGGGGTTGTCAAAACTGTAATCGTCAACGAGCGGATGCAGTGTTTCCGCTTTGGCGATGAGCGCCTCCATTTCCACACCGTAGTAGGCATGTTCGGAGGCTTCGCCGAAGCCGCTCTTCCCGGCAGCAGCCAGCTCAATGATGAGTGCTTTGCGCTCCGTGTAAGTCCCACGGGAGATGGTGAAAGGTTCTTTGAGCTGAAGAATTGTTGGATGTAGGGTTAATCGCATGGGGGCAAAGATGGGTTTTCAGATGATACTTTTCGCTAAAAATTCACATTGTCGCCGGATAGGAATAGTTGAAAAGTCAATACACAACCTTATCCTCCATCCTGTTCCACTCGTCAAATGCTTTTAACCCTTCCTCCCTGAGCAGTTGAATCGCCGGTATTTTCCGCTCCGGCAGCGGCAGGTCAATTTCGTGATAAATAAAATCATCGTCAAACCCGATTTCCGCCGCATCGGCTTTCGTGCAGGCGAAAAAAATCTTCGACGGCCGTGCCCAGTAGATAGCCCCCAGGCACATGGGGCATGGCTCGCAGGAGGTGTAAAGAATGCAATCGTCAAGTTGAAAATGCCCCAGATGGCGGCAGGCCTCCCGGATAGCTACGACTTCGGCATGTGCGGTAGGATCGCTGGTGGCAGCGACCCGGTTATTTCCCCGGCCAATAATTTCACCATTCTTAACCACAACTGCCCCGAAGGGACCGCCGTCACCGTTGCGCATTCCTTCAAACGACAGCCGGATGGCTTCTTTCAAAAATTTTTCATGACTATCCATAAAATGTTGACGATTAAAAAGTTAGACCTTCAAAAGACGGGTGTTTTTCTTCGAATTCCAGTCAAAATTAGCCGTTTTCAGCCAAACAACTATCTTTAGCGCCCTAAAGTATCCTCCGTTTACTGACTCCTTGAAACTGCAAACCTGAACCTTTAAACATTTCTGACCAATGGAGCCTTTCTTTACCAATGACGCTATCATCTTCGGCCTGCTGGCCGTCGTTCTGGCCCTGATTTTTTATACTGCCAAACTCCAAAGCTGGCAAAAGTTTTATGGCATCGTACCCACGCTGGTGCTGTGTTACTTCGTCCCGGCCCTCCTTCACTGGCCGCTTGGCCTGATCGCCCCGGAGTGGTTCGACAATGGCCTGATCGGGCACCTTCAGGAGCTGGGATACAACCCGCCAACAGGTGTGACTTTTAACGAAATGAAAGCCTGGCTCAGCGAACAGGGCATCGCCAAGAGCGAATTCCAGCCTTACCAGCATGAAAGCCACCTGTATTTTGTCGCATCCCGCTATCTGCTGCCTGCCAGCTTACTTCTCCTGTGTCTGGGTATTGATTTTAAAGGCATCGTCCGCTTAGGCCCGAAGGCGGCTATCATGTTCCTTGCCGGAACGATCGGCGTTGTACTTGGCGGCCCGATTGCGCTGTTGATCGTCACGAATGTTTTACCTGCCGACCTCATCCCGGCCACCCCGGATGAAATCTGGCGGGGGCTCTCGACCATTGCCGGCAGCTGGATTGGCGGCGGCGGCAACCAGGCAGCGATGAAAGAAATTTTCACCGTGAACGATACGCTCTTCGGCACCATGGTCGTCGTGGATGTCGTCGTGGCCAACATCTGGATGGCCTTTCTGCTCTACGGCGCCGCCCGTTCCGAAAAACTCGATAAAGTTTTGAAGGCCGACAATTCGGCCATTGAAGATTTGAAAAACCGCATTTCCGATTACCGGAAAAGCATCCTCCAGGTGCCCACAACCCGTGACATGTTCATCATCATCGGTATCGCTTTCGGCGGTGTGGCACTTTCGCACTGGATCTCCGATTCCATCGTGCCGTTTTTGAAAACGAACTATGGCGAAGCCCTCAGAGCTGCCCGCCTCGACTCTGTGATCAACGGATTTTTCTGGATTGTCGTCGTTTCGACCACCATCGGTCTGATGATGTCGTTCACCAAATGGCGCAAACTGGAAGGTGTCGGTGCTTCAAACTGGGGCAGCCTTTTCATTTACATTCTCGTTGCCACCATTGGCATGCACATGAATCTGCGGGAAGTTTTTGACAACCTCGGCCTGTTCGCTGTCGGCGTGGTTTGGATGTTGATTCACGTCGGTGTGCTTTTGACCGTTGCAAAGTTGATCAAGGCGCCGTTTTTCTTTGTCGCTGTGGGTTCACAGGCAAACATTGGTGGCGCCGCATCTGCACCAATCGTGGCTTCGGCGTTCAGTCCGTCGCTGGCGCCAGTGGGCGTACTGCTGGCGGTACTGGGCTATGCCTTGGGGACGTACGGAGCATTGATTTGCGCTTACCTGATGCAGGCAGTTGCGGGTGGGTAAGTTTTAAAAAACATTGAATTCCAGGCAATTAAATCAGGTTCTGCTATTTTTTTAACGCAAAAAAATTTCAGCGTAAAATGACCAGACCCAAACTCCGGATCGAGCTTGACACCACCGACCAGGTCTGGGAGGCCGTCGCCGTCGCCGGGCTGTTGGTGCTAATTTTATACCCGGTATTTTATTTCAGTAATTTGCCGGATGAAATTCCGATCCATTTCAATGCAGCAGGAGAAGCAGACGGCTTTGGCCATAAGGGATTTGTCTGGTTGCTTCCCATCATCGGACTCGTGCTATACCTCAGCATGTCGCTTATCACACGGCACCCGCATACTTTCAATTATACAAAGGAAATCACCTCCGAAAATGCGGAAAGCGAATACCGCCGAGCTGCCCGCCTGATACGTATCGTTAAAACAACCACGGTGGTCGCTTTTGCCTACATTAATTTTTCCATCGTCCGCACAGGTTTGGGTGAAATGCAGGGACTCGGACCGTATTTCCTGCCAGTGTTCCTTGCCTTAACTTTCACCCCGATCGGGTGGTATTGGTGGAGTTCTTCGAAAAAACAAAAAGCCGATGGCAGCTAAATGGCACATCGCCGTGGACACCGGCGGCACGTTCACCGACTGCATCGCCGTCAGTCCGGAAGGAGAAACGCTTCGGACAAAAGTGCTGAGCAGCAGCCGTTTGCGGGGTATTTTAGGTGAAAAAACGGCAGCACGGCAGTACCGTTTTTCACACAACTGGCGGGTGGCGGAGGATATTTTCAAGGGGTACACTTTCAGCCTGATTTCACGAAACGAACAGTTCGAAACGCTCATCGAGTCCATTGATTTTCAACAAAATACCCTCACCCTTGCCAACGACCTGCCGTCCACCGTCCACCATCTACCGTTAGCCGTCTTCGAAATCACCGCCCACGAAGAAGCCCCCATCCTCGCTGCCCGACTTGTCACCCGGACGCCGCTCGATCAGCCACTGCCGCTCATGGAAATGCGCCTCGGCACCACCAAAGGCACCAACGCACTGCTCGAAAAAAAAGGCGCCACGACAGCACTGCTCATCACGGAAGGCTTCGGCGATCTGCCGGCCATCGGCACGCAACAGCGGCCCCATCTTTTCCAGCTCGACATCCCCGAACCGGAACTGCTCCACACCCATGCCATCGAAGTGCGGGAGCGGATGGACGCACAGGGGAATATTTTAAAAGAACTGACAGCCAGCGAGTTGCAGCGGATTGTTTCACAAGTAAAAAAATCAGGCGTCCGGTCCGTTGCCGTGGCCCTGCTCCATGCCTGGCGCAACCCGGCGCATGAGTTGAAAATCCGGGAAGCGCTGCAAACTGCCGGACTCAGCTTCGTTTCGCTGTCGCACGTACTGATGCCCGCCATCAAAATCCTGCCCCGTGCTCAAACTGCCCTGGTCGACGCCTACCTCTCCCCCATCCTCCACGAATACCTGGAAAATATTACCCAGACCCTCACACAAACACCCAAACACCCAAACACTCAAACACTCAAGGTTATGTCCAGCGCCGGCGGCCTCGTCGATGCCAGCCATTTTTCAGCCAAGGACAGCCTGCTCAGTGGCCCGGCCGGCGGTGTCGTCGGCACTGCCGCCATCGCCCGGTCTCTTGGTTTTCAAAAAGCCATCGGCTTCGACATGGGCGGAACGAGCACCGACGCCGCTCGCTTCGACGGCCGTTTCGACTATGAGTACACCACCCGCATCGGCAGCGTGGAAATGCTGTCACCCTGCCTGTCCATTGAAACGGTGGCGGCAGGCGGCGGCTCGATCTGCTGGTTCGATGGCAACAAACTTTGTGTCGGACCGGAAAGCGCAGGAGCTTCGCCCGGTCCGGCCTGCTACGGCGCCGGAGGACCGTTGACCATCACCGACGTGAACCTGCTGCTCGGTAAACTCGATCCGGCGGCGATGGGCATTCCCGTGAGCCGGGAGCGGGCGCTGGAGGCGCTGCGAGCCGTAGCGGAGGATATTTTTTTGAAAACAAACATCCGCTACACGGAGGAGGAGTTGCTGCGGGGTTTTGAAAAAATCGCCAACGAAAAAATGGCGGAGGCGATCCGTAAAATTTCCGTGGCCAAAGGTTTTGATCCAAAAAATTACGCCCTGCTGGCCTTCGGCGGGGCTGGCGGTCTGCATGCCTGCAAAATAGCCGAACTGCTTGACATTGAGACCGTTATCCTGCCTTACGATGGCGGTTTGCTCAGCGCTTACGGCATCGGACAAGCGCAGGTGGAGCGGTTTGCGCAGCGGCAGGTTTTGAAAAAACTGGACGACTGCAAAACCGAACTGCCCCGGCTGGTAGAGGACCTGACGAACGAAGCGACGGCGGCGCTCATGCAGGAAGGTTTTTCAAAAAATGAAACCGGGATAAAATCCTGCCTCGTGCATCTGCGGTTTCAAGGTCAGGAGAGCAGCCTGGAGGTGGATTTTTTGCAGTCCGGGGCAGGCGGTTTGGAGGCTTTTTTTGAAAAAAAATATCGGCAGTTGTTCGGCCATTTCCCCGGCAACCGGGCGGTGGAAGTGGAGAGTGTGAAGGTGGTAGCGAGCAGTGGAAATCCGAAGCAAAACGAAAGCCCCGAACTTGCTTCGAGAGGGCAGTCCGCAACCCAGAGGCCAAAGGCGAGCAGTGAGGTTGTGATTTGGGACGAATTGAATTTAGGTGAAACACTGGAAGGCCCGGCCATTCTGCTGAATGCCAACTCCACGGCTTACCTGGAAAGCGGCTGGCAGATGGAAGTTGCTTCCGGTAAAAATTTGATTATAAAAAAACCACAGTCAGCTGACAGGCAAACCACAAGCTCAAATTCTCAACTCTCAACTCACAACTCACCATTAACCCCATCGAACTCGAACTTTTCACCAACCGCTTCGCCGCCATTGCGGAGGAAATGGGCGCCCAGCTTCAGCGGACGGCTTTTTCGGTGAACATCAAGGAGCGGCTCGATTTTTCCTGCGCCTTGCTCGATGCGGAGGCGGAGTTACTGGTGAATGCGCCGCACATCCCCGTCCATCTGGGCAGCCTGGGCGTTTGTGCCCGTTTGACCAAAGAAAAAATCCCGCTCGGCCCCGGCGACGTCGTCATCACCAACCACCCGAAATACGGCGGCTCCCACCTTCCCGATGTAACGCTGATGAGCGCCGTGTACGCCTCACCTCTCACCCTCTCACCCTCTCACTCCTCTCAACCTCTGCTCATCGGATACGTCATCAACCGAGCGCATCATGCCGAGATCGGGGGCAAACGCCCCGGCTCCATGCCGCCCGATGCGAGGACGCTGGAGGAGGAGGGCGTCGTCATTTCACCCACCTACCTGGTGAAAAACGGGGCCGTGCAGTGGCAGGCGATCGAGGAATTGCTCATCGGTTCGCCCTACCCCACCCGCTCGTTGCACGAGAACCTGGCCGACATCAACGCTGCCCTGGCCAGCCTGCGCACAGGCGAGGAGAAGTTGCAGGCGCTCGTTGCGGAGCATGGACTCGAAAAAGTGCACCGCTACATGGCTAAGCTGAAGGAAACAGCAACGGAAGCCCTGGCGGTAGCGTTGCAACCATTCGAAAATCAGCATTTTTCAGCCAGAGAAAAACTGGACGACGGGCATGAAATCGCCGTGAACGCCGGGGTATCGCCGGGTAAGATCACGATTGATTTCACGGGCACGAGCGGGACGCATCCATTTAATCTGAATGCCAACATTTCCATCGTTTTCAGTGCGGTGATCTACGTGCTGCGGCTGCTGTGCGGTAGGGAAATCCCACTGAACGAGGGTTTGATGAAAAATGTGGACATCGTGCTGCCACCGGGCACGTTCCTGCACCCCAATTTCGAGGACAACCCGAACCGCTGCCCGGCGGTGGTCGGCGGCAACACGGAGGTGAGCCAGCGGCTGGTAGATACGTTGCTCAAGGCATTTTCGCCCATCGCCAAAGTGGCGTGCAGCCAGGGTACGATGAATAATTTTTTGTTCGGAAACGAGCGGTTCGGCTACTACGAAACCATAGGCGGCGGCACCGGTGCGGGCGAAGGCTTCGACGGACGCAGCGCCGTCCACCAGCACATGACCAACACAAAAATTACTGATCCGGAAGAGTTGGAGTTTCGCTATCCGGTGCGTTTGCACCGTTTTTCAAAAAGAAAAAATTCAGGGGGAGCGGGCCGATGGCGGGGAGGCGATGGCATCGTGAGAGAGTTAGAATTTCTGGAGGAAGTGGACATGACGATCATCAGTCAACACCGGAAATTGGCGCCTTACGGAATTGGAAGCGGAAAAGCAGGCAAGTGTGGAAAGCAAAGCATTCAGCGTATCGATGGCAGCCGTGAAAAATTGCGGGGAGTGGACAGCCAACGGATGAAAAAAGGCGACCGGATCAAAATTGAAACACCGGGCGGCGGGGGTTACGGACATTCAGATTAATCAATCTTCGCTGTCGTCGTCGCTATCGTCATCATCGTTATCTCCATTTCCGACGAGAATGCCGAGTTGGAGCATTGCTTTTTCAGAGGCTGTCTGTTCAGCACTTTTTTTGTTGAAGTCGTCAGCGGTGGCGAGTTTTTTCCCGTCAATCATCACGGCGACTTTAAAACGATCCCGTTTTTCGAACTTGTATCGGGCCACCAGTTTGTAGGATACGGTCTGACCGTTTTTCTGGCACCACTCCAAAAGCTGGCTTTTGTAATTGTCATCGTAGCTCTCTAACTCATGCACATCCACGTAGTTTCGAAGAATTCTACGCACGACGAAACGCTTGGTAGCCTTGTACCCTTTTTCGAGGTAAACAGCACCCACCAATGCCTCAACGGCGTTGCCGAGCATGGAGCGGCTCAAACGGGTTTGGCTGTACTCCTGGAGGAGCATGTCGAGTCCCATCTTGTCGCCGATCTTGTTGAGAGTGTTGCGCTTGACGATTTTCGAGCGCATTTTGGTGAGGAAGCCTTCGTTCGAGTTGGGGTATTTTTTGAAAAGATACTCCGCCACGATGGTGCCGAGAATGGCATCGCCAAGGAACTCCAGCCGCTCATTGTTCTGGATGGCGTAGGCTTTGTCAGAGGGGTTTGACTTGTGAGAAAATGCAAGCTTGAAGATGCCGAGATTGGCCGGTGTAAAACCGATCAATGGCCTCATCTTGCGGGCGAATTCTTTTTCCTGATGGAAAAAGCGATTGTAGAAACGTAAAAATAGCCGCAGCAAAGGACAACATTTTAGCCCTCTAAATGGGTGGGCAAACTAATCCTCTGCCCAGTCATTTAGCCGGATTTTAAAGTAAAAACCACTATCCTGCTGTGCCTGACAGCAGGAGATTCCTATTTGAAGACGGCTTGCAGAAAAAATGGAAGGAAGTTGCCGGGGTAATTGAGCAAGTCAGGAACTGAAGGATGCCAAGGCTTACCTTGTTTGCGGGTTATGGGTAAACGAATTGCCCGTAACTCGCACTGCAAACATCCAGGTTCACTCTAAAAGTCCGGCTCTATTTTCAAACTTCAGAAATTGGCTGGCAACTTTTGAAGTTTTTGAGAATGCTAACCGGCTGACGGCTCCATTTGGCCAGTAAATTCGATCCAAACCCTGCATTCCGGGTTTCTTCAAAAAATATACATCAAAAAAGCGAGCCACAAATAAGATTGGGAATTTGAATTGCAGGAATTTATAACGGAAAAACAATTTCAGATTCCTGATCTCCAATTCCCAATCTTCTTTTTAGCCCTCATACTTTTTTATAATTACCGAGGCATTGTGTCCACCAAACCCGAAAGTGTTGCTCAAAAAGGCTTTGACTTCTTTCTGCTGAGCTTCGTTAAAAGTCAGGTTCAGGCGGCTATCCAACTCGGGATCATCTGTAAAGTGATTGATGGTCGGGGGAACAAATTTATGATTTATTGCTAAAACTCCGGCAATTGCTTCAATAGCACCTGCAGCGCCGAGCAAATGGCCCGTCATTGATTTCGTTGAGCTGACATTCAGGTTGTATGCCGCTTCACCAAAAACTTTTTGAATTGCCTTGATTTCAGCGATGTCGCCCAGTGGCGTTGAAGTACCGTGAACGTTGATGTAGTCAATTTCGTCAGGGTTCATACCTGCGTCTTCAAGTGCCATTTTCATCACGTTGGCAGCGCCAAGACCCTCCGGATGCGGAGCCGTAATGTGATGAGCATCGGCTGTAGCACCGGCACCGACCACTTCACCGAGAATCGGAGCTCCACGTTTCAGGGCATGCTCCAGTTCCTCAAGAACCAGTGCTCCGGCACCTTCACCCAACACGAAACCGTCACGGTCAACATCAAATGGGCGGGATGCTGTCTTGGGGTCATCGTTGCGGGTTGAAAGGGCCTTCATGGCACTAAATCCGCCGACACCTACCTTGTTGACAGCAGCTTCGGATCCTCCGGCAATGATGACATCGTTTCTGCCCCAGCGGATGTAATCGAACGCAGCCATGATGGCGTGCGTGGAAGAGGCACATGCGGAAACGATAGCATAGTTGATACCCCGGAAGCCGTATTTCATTGAAATATGCCCCGGTGCGATATCGCAAATCATTTTAGGGATGAGGAAAGGATTGTAGCGGGGCATTCCGTTGCCGAGGGTGTGTTCTTCCACTTCCTTTTCGAGGGTCGTCATCCCTCCGATGCCGGAGGAAAAAATGACACCGACCCGGTCGGGGTTCACCTTTTCAGGATCGAGCCCGGAAGCAGCTACAGCTTCATCTGCAGTTGCCATCGCAAAAATGGAGAACAGATCCAGACGGCGTACCTCCCTTTTATCGATGAAATCCTCAGGGTTGAAATTTTTCACTTCGCATGCAAACTGCGTTTTAAAATTAGTTGCATCGAAATAGGTGATCGGACCTGCACCACTTATACCGGTTTGCAGTCCTTCGAGATATTCTTTGATATTGTTACCAATCGGCGTTAAAGCACCAAGACCAGTTATGACAACCCTTCTCATTCAATTTCAGTTTTCGATTAAAAATAGGCAGCTCGCAGTGAAGAGGTGGCAATTTATCAATGAAGTGCAGGAAAATAGCGGACTATAATATTTTTTGCCGCCTGTTGACTTCCGGCTGCTGAATGGACCTTGCATCAGGTTCAGGGGAGAACGAATGGTTAAAAGCCTAGGACCCTTTTTCCTTAAATGCTGAAACCACTACGTCGCACCACTTAACCTAATGAAAAAGGTGGAGAATGAAGCCAAAAACCTAAATAAGCAAGATTTTTGGCTTCGGTAAGTCAAACGTCTTTCTCAGACGTTGAGATCAATCATGCCAATTCTTTAGTAAGATAATCTATGGCTTGGCCAACCGTTTGAATTTTCTCTGCCTGCTCGTCTGGAATAGAGATGTCAAACTCCTTCTCTAGTTCCATGATCAATTCAACAGTGTCGAGGGAATCTGCGCCCAAATCATTGGTGAAGCTTGCGCTGGTTGTCACCTCAGATTCTTCCACGCCCAATTTTTCGACGATAATTTTAGTTACTCTTTCTGCAATGTTCGACATAACAAACACTTTTAAGGTTCTGAAAAAATTTTTGCAAAGAAAGACAAACTCAGCCGATTGAAAAAAATTTTTTTGAGAATTCAATCATTGAAGAGGGCTGAGGATGCCATTATTAAAAATTGTAGGTAGATCAATTGGTCAAATTTCCAGAGAGATGTACTTTTGGCGTCCAGCTTATTTGTAAAAAATACACTTAGCCTATTTTATTAAGGATTTGAAGGGCTGAAGAACGGAAAGGATTCTCTTTTTATCTCAGTTTTAAAATCCCTCAATCCTTGAATTCTTGTTTATGAGCAATATTACCAATCAAAATACAAAAATTGTTGCAACTGTCGGCCCGGCCAGCAACTCTTACGAAAAACTGCTTGATCTTGTGAAGGCAGGCGTTGATATTTTCAGGCTCAATTTTTCTCACGGCAGCCACGAAGATCATCGCCAGGTCATTCAACACATTCGATTAATCAACGAACAATTCAACACCCACGTAGGTATTCTCGCCGACCTGCAAGGCCCCAAGCTGCGGGTTGGAAAAATAAAGGATGAGCCATTGATGCTCGAAGACAATGACGAGATCGTGTTTGTCAACAAACCCTGCGAAGGAACCAAGGAACACATCTATATGAGCTATCAGCAGTTGGCCAAAGATGTAAAAGAAAACGAAGACATCCTGGTTGACGATGGTAAAATACGTCTTCGGGTCACTTCAACCAATGGAAAAGATACGGTTCGACTAAAGGTAACGCACGGTGGCCCGCTTCGCTCCAACAAAGGTGTGAACCTGCCTAATACCAAAGTTTCCCTGCCTGCCCTGACAGAAAAAGACTTGAAAGATCTTGATTTCATTCTCACCCAGCCGGTGAACTGGATCGCGCTTTCCTTTGTGCGCTCCCCGAAGGACCTGAAAGACCTGCGTGCAAGAATTGATGCCAAGGGTCACCCGGCCAAGATCATTTCAAAAATTGAAAAGCCGGAAGCGTTGGCCCGCATTGACAAAATCATCAAAAACTCTAACGGCATCATGATCGCACGGGGCGACCTGGGCATTGAAGTGCCTATCGAGGAATTGCCGCTGATCCAGAAAAACATCATTCAGAAGTGCATTCAACGTGCACGGCCCGTTATCGTAGCTACGCAGATGATGGAGTCCATGATCGACAACCCGACCCCTACCCGCCCGGAGGTCACTGACGTTGCCAACGCTGTCCTCGACGGTGCTGATGCTGTGATGTTGAGTGGCGAAACGGCGATGGGCAAGTTTCCTGTCAAGGTTGTTCAGACCATGACGAAGATCATCGATCAGATTGAACGAAATAAATATTACGAACTGAGATTTCCGGTGCCATCGCCCAAATCGAGCACCTTCATCAGTGATGTCATTTGCTTCAACGCTGTTGACGTGGCCGAAAAGCTGGACGCCAAGGCCATCACCGGCATGACCGTAACAGGTTACACTGCCTTCAAAGTCTCCAGCCGGCGACCAAAACGTAAAATTTTCATCTTCTCTGACCGCATGCACATGCTGGCTACCCTGAACCTCGTTTGGGGCGTTCAAGGGTTTTATTATGATAAATTCACTACCACTGACGGTACCATTGACGACATCATTGAAATTTTGAAAAACGCCGGCGAAGTTGCGCCGGGCGATCTGGTCGTCAATATCGCTTCCATGCCGCTGCAACGACGTTTACGCACGAATACGCTGAAAGTGACCGAGGTCGAGTAACGAAGGTTTACCGGGACAGGGAGTTGAGTACTTTGTTTTCAATAAATTATATTTGCACCCGTGTTTTCACAAATAGTCAACTCCCTGACCCTACGAAACCTAAGTACTCAATCACATTTCATGCAGGTAAAAATCATTAACCGATCCTCTCACCCTCTTCCTCAATACGAAACAGAAGGCAGCGCAGGCATGGATCTTCGAGCCAACCTCGAAACTCCCCTTACGCTAAAGTCGTTGGAACGCAAGCTGGTCCCGACCGGACTTTTCATCGAACTGCCGGTGGGGTTTGAAGCGCAAATTCGTCCCCGAAGCGGGCTTTCCATCAAAAAAGGCTTGACGCTGGCTAACACGCCCGGCACCATCGACAGCGACTATCGTGGTGAAATAAAAATCATCCTGGTCAACCTGTCAAACGAGACGCAAACCATCGAACCCGGCGAACGCATTGCTCAAATGGTCGTTGCGAAGTACGAGCGGGTAGAGTGGCAGCACGTGGAAGTTTTATCAGAAACCGAACGTGGAACCGGCGGATTCGGGAGCACAGGCGCCTGAGAGGTATGAAATTTGACTGAATAAATCGCTAAACAAAGTTTTTACACCAAATAAAATCAAGGGAATGAAGAGATCGCTCAAGCATTTGGCTTTTCCTCCCCCTTACCTATCAAATTAAAATGAAAATCATCATTCCAATGGCCGGCCGGGGTACGCGCCTCCGCCCGCATACGCTTACCGTACCAAAACCGCTCATTCCCATTGCCGGCAAGCCAATGGTGCAACGAATCGTGGAAGACTTAACAGCAGGCTACGACGGTAAAGTAGAAGAAATCGCATTCGTCACCGGCGACTTTGGCAAGGAGGTGGAAAAAGAGCTCATCAACATCGCCGGACGCTTCGGAGCTGAAGGTAAAATTTACTACCAAACGCAACCCCTCGGCGTCGCCCACGCCATACTTTGTGCCAAAGAAAGCCTGAATGGCAACGTGTTTATTGCCTTTTCCGACACACTTTTCAAGGCCGACTTTCAGTTTGACCCCAACGAGGAGGGTATCATTTGGGTAAAAAAAGTGGAAGACCCTTCTGCTTTCGGGGTTGTGAAAACCAACGGGCAAAACATCATCACTGACTTTGTTGAAAAGTCGCCGGTATTCATCTCTGACCTTGCCATTGTCGGGCTCTACTACGTTCGGGACGGAGAGTTTCTCAGGAATCAGATTCAGGCCCTCATCGACGGTAACATCAAAGACAAG
The DNA here is from genome assembly GCA_030147525.1 of Bacteroidota bacterium. Taxonomy (GTDB): domain Bacteria; phylum Bacteroidota; class Bacteroidia; order Chitinophagales; family Saprospiraceae; genus UBA6168. The sequence continues at coordinate 108,028 of JASBVF010000024.1, read as the reverse complement.
GGAGAATTTCAAATTACCTCGGTCCTCGAAAACATGAAGAAAACCGGATACAACTTCAGGGCAGCAGGCATCGAGGAATGGCTGGACTGTGGCAACAAGCAAAACATCATCGATACGAACCGCAGGATGCTGGAAATAAAATCCGTCCGGGAGCCGCTTCGTCACGATTCGGCCGTCATTGAAAACTCTGTCATCGTGGAACCATGCTTTCTCGGAGCGGGGTCGAAAGTGGTCAATTCAGTCATCGGGCCCCACGTTTCTGTCGGCCACCGGTCGGTCATTCAAAACTCAATCGTAAAAAACAGCGTTATTCAAAATGACACGTCCGTGCTAAACGCCATGTTTTCCGATTCGATGGTTGGCAACCAGGTTGACTACATTGGGCGGGTATCAGACATTAGCATTGGGGACTACACCAGTTTTAAAGAGTAAATTATTCAAGAATAAAAGGTGGGGAGGTCATGATGTAAAACCCGCCTTTCTCACTTTTCACTCAAACGAGGCATGATAAAATATAGCTTATTTCCTCTTTTTTTACTCGCCGGCACAATGCTCTTTGCCCAAAAAGAAACGGTGACAGAGGCTGAAATTAAGATCCAGGAAACCTTTCTGGATGGTAACCGGGAAAAGTTGCTTGGCAATTGGGACAAAGCTGCCGAAAAGTTTAAAGAGGTGCTTACCAAGGACAACCGAAACGATGCCGCTGCCTATGAACTGGCCAGAGCCTATGAAGCTCTCAAGGATATGGACAAAGCTGTGGCTTCCGCAAAAAATGCAACAAGCTTAAACCCCGGCAACAAGTGGTACAAGATTTACCTGGCTGAACTTTACCTTAAAACCAATAAGGATAAAGATGCAGCTACCGTGTATGAAAGCCTGGTAAAATCAGAACCCGGCAACGAAGAATACTATTTCAAGTGGGCCTATTTTCTGGTGAGGTCCGGACAGCCAGAAAGCGCCATCAAGGTTTACGACGATCTTGAAAAAATGATGGGCGTCAACGAAGAAGTCATTCGCCATAAGCATACGCTTTACGTGGGAATGGGGAATTATAAAAAAGCCTCCAAAGAACTGGAAAAACTCATCGGGGCATTCCCCGAAAAACCGGCTTACCATCACTTGCTCGCTACTTTTTACGAACAAATCGGCGAAAAGGCCAAAGCGAAAGAAACCTACGAAAAAATACTTTCCATCAATCCCGAAGACGCACGGGCTAAAATTGCCCTCTCAGAAAAAGAAAAAGGACGGGACGATATTGGGTTTCTTAACTCTTTGAAATCAGTTTTTGAAAACCCGGATGTCAATATTGATATAAAAATCTCGGAGATACTTCCTTTCGTCAACAGCCTGGCCGACACCGGAGACCGACAGCTTGGAAACACCCTGCTCGGCCTCACTTCCATCCTGGAACGTGTGCACCCCAACAATGCCAAGGCAACCTCCGTCCTCGGAGACGTACTTTACTACACCGGACAGCAAAGCAAAGCGCTGGAAAAATACAAGAAAACACTGGAGCTCGACGATACTGTCTGGTTGGTTTGGGAACAGATCCTCTACATTCATGCTGAAAACAAGAGCTGGCCCGAGCTCGTAGCGATCTCAGAAAAAGCACTCGACATCTTCCCAAATCAGGCTGTCGCGCAATACTTCAACGGCCTCGGCTACAACAATACAGATGAATACCGGGACGCCGTCAACTCCCTGCAGCAGGCGCTGCTCATGTCTGGCAGAAATGCAAGACTGCGTTACGATGTTCTCAACGAACTGGGCAAGGCCTATTTTCATCTGAAACAATACGCAAAATCCAGCGAAGCCTTTGAGGAAGCTCTTCAGCTAAACCCGAACGAACCCGGCGTATTGAAAAACTACAGCTATTACCTTGCCGCCCACCCCTCCGGAGAAAATAACCTCGCCAAAGCCAGAGAACTTGCAGAAAGACTGAACAGCCTCGCACCCAACGTTGCCGCCAATGAAAATGCCCTCGCTTTTGTTTTTTATAAAATGAAAGACTACAAAACCGCAAAGTCATGGCTCGACAAAGCCCTGCAGCACGGTGGCGAAAACAACCCGGCCGTACTCGAACTTTACGGCGACGTTATTTTTCAGCTTGGGAATACCACGGAGGCGGTTCAGTATTGGCAGAAAGCACTGGAAATGGGCGGAAAATCAGCTTTTTTAGAGAAAAAAGTAAGAGAGGGAAAGTTGTTTGAGTAAAACAACCAACATCAACTGCTGCAAGTACCCGCTCAGCAGACAGCCTCTCCGGCAGTTAGTTTAATATTCTGATTATCAAATACTTTTGACTCACCCGAAAAGTTTGGTTAATTACCGGACAACTGCCAGGAACAAAATTTAAATAAAAAGAATTACCTAACTTGCCCGCTTTCGTATCCGGAGCGCTCCCGGAACCCAAAGCGCTCCGATCTTTATATTTTTAAAAAGTAAAAAAAATGGCCGCAGGGATTCGCCAGAAACAAGTAGCAGAGTTTATCAAGCGCCACTTCAGCACCATGCTGCAACAGGAAGGTGGCTACATCTACGGGGTCGAGCCATTTGTTACCGTGACTTCGGTTAAAATGACGCCCGATTTCAGCATCGCTAAAATCTACCTGAGCATATTCAATACTGAAAATAAGCAGGAGGTTATTCTCGAAATGGAAGACAACTACGTCCGGCTCAAGCAGGCCCTCGCCGCCCGGGTGGGCAAACAACTGCGCCGTATGCCCGAATTGCAGTTTTACATTGACGATACGCTGGATGAAATGTACAGGGTCGAGGCACTTTTTCAAAAGCTCGAAGCCGACAACCAACTTGGCAAAAAGGAGGAAGAAGAGTAAGACAGAGGTAAGAGGCAGCAGATCAAAGCGCTATCAGGCAGCTATCGCAGGTAATGACCTGTTTTTCATAAATTCGCTAAAAATTCCAACATTCCATGAAAAAGCTACTCCTTCTCGCCAGCTCACTGCTTTTTTGCTTGCTTTTCGCTGCTTGCAAACCTACCCCCAAAGGCGGTGTGATCGAATCCACTTACTGGACGCTCAGCACCGCTCAATTGAGTCGAAAGATCATCGCCAAAGCTGAAAATTCAAACATCAGCCTCATTTTTGATAAAAGCAGCCTCTCCGGTACAGGCCCCTGCAATTCCTATTTCGCCGATTATTCAACTGACGGCACTTCCATAACAGTCAGCCAGCTTGGCGCCACGGAACGTATGTGCGATGCCATCGATCAGGAGAACGGATACCTGGGCGTACTGGCTAAAGCGCAGTCTTACTCCGTTTTGAAAGACCGGTTGGAAATTTACAGTGAAATCGGGCAACTCACATTCACGCCCATGGCTGTGGATGCCGTCAAAAAACTGAAATATGAAAACGGTATCGGACAACTCGAAAAAATGTTTCCGGTCATGGAGGGCGACGTTTCACCACACCTCTACCCCATCCTTCGGGTGGATAACCCCGGCAATTACCCCTTCAAAGGCTCACTGATTGACACGACGTTTTACCAGTTTTTCGACGATGAAACTGCCAGCATCTGGAAAAGCGCAGGCGGCGAGGTGATGGCCGTTGGCCAATTCGGTGACTTTTTCATTTGCCGCATTCCGGGGCGCTATGTCTCCAGCGACATTGCCTTGTTCCGAAACGACAATGGCAAAATGACCCGGGTTGAAACCATCGCCTGGGCCTGGTGCGATGAAGGATGGTGCAACCAACAGGACGCCTGGCTCCAGGACGTCAATAAAAATGGCCTGACGGATATCATTCAGCATTACACGCTCACCGACGACAAAGGAAAAATCCGGGAAGAACGCATGACGGTGCTGGTTCAGGATGAAAACGGCGATTTCAAAGAGGATAAATCATTAAAACCCGACAAGTCCAAATACAAAATGGCCCGAATCTGAATCAGTCGTCGGTTTGTCAAAACGCACCAGACACATGCCACGAGTCTACCACTATATCTTCTGCCTGTTTTTACTGTCCTGCAACACGGAATCACCGGTCACCGTCGGCGGGGTGAAAGTAGCATCGAGCCTCCGGAAAGCTGCTGACGAACATCAATTTGACTACACCGGCCACCTTGCTAAAGCTCTTTCAGGTGACGAACTTTCCACAGAAAAACTCCTGATTTTCAGCAATCAGCTCGATTCAGCCAATGCGGAATCACATGGCCGGGTATTGGCGGCCCTGATGGCGAAACTGGGAGACCAGCAGTTTTCAATAATCACGGACAAATTAGCCTCAGAAAGCAAACGCACCGTTTGGGCCACCATCGAAGCAGGCGGAACACCGCCGCTGAAAGCTGCTGCCCCGCTCACCCTTGCTACTTTACTGCCACCCCGGCAAATTCAGGAGTATCGCGGCCTCTACGTTTTCGACCCAAAAATGAACACCTTTCAGGATTGCTCGGAACCCGCCCTGAAGTACATCGCCATTGATGAAACTGGCGCCATCGAACGAAACTACCGCCGCCTGCTACGCTTCCCCTACCCTGGGCAGCCCATTTTTGCCGAAGTGAAAGGTTACAAGTCGGATTTTTACGGCAACAAAAGATTGCCGGCCAAATTCGCCGGTTTTTTCATCGTCACCGAAATTCTCGAACTGGAAACCAAAAACTACCGCAATACCTGTATCCCCTATGAATACTGGGCACTCGGTACGGAACCTTTTTGGGAGGCACAAATCTCGGCCAGCGAAGGCATCATTGAATTCAGGGGAATGGACGATGAACGCACGAAAGTCTTCGCCTACTTTCAACCCGTCATGGATGACAGCGCCAAGGTTTACACTGCCATCAACCAGGACACCGGCGATAACATCCGGATTGCAGTCAAAGAAGAAAGCTGCAGCGACGGAATGTCGGACATTCGCTACGATTTTAAGGTGGAACTGACGATGAATGGGAACAGCTTCAGCGGGTGTGGAATCTCTTTCGCACAAGCACAGGAGAAGGGAGAAAGCAGCAAGGAAAACTAAGCAGGCTCGCCTGGAAGATTTTCAAATACAAATCCTATGACTACCCGCTGACGCTGGCTGGACGGCTGCTCTGTTGATTGGCGCCACTTCCCACCGGCATGATTTCAGGACGATGACGAATCAGTTGTGTAAAAAGCCGGGCAGTAGCCACCGCATCGGCGAGCGCCGTATGACGCCGGCCGGGTTCAACAAATACTCCGTAATGACTGAAAGCCCGGTCAGAGGAGGAGTACGACTGAATTTCTTTGTTTGAAAAATTATGCAGAATGCCTATGTACTGCAGAATGGAACTGGTGTCGATGGAGCGATGAGAAAAGTATTTTGAAAAACTAACTCCCTGTTCGTCAAACAGTTGTCGCAAAAACCCCATATCAAACCCAACGTTGTGTCCTGCTACGATAACGGGCATTTCCTCAAAATTCTCTTCCACAAACCCGATGATTTCTTTCACCGCCTGGTCTTTGTCCAGTGCCGTTTCGTTATGCTCCTCCAGGTCAATCCGGTTAACGGCCATCGACTCCTCCGTCACACGGTCCGGGCTGCCTTTGATAAGTATTTCCTTTTCAGACCGGACGCTCCCATCTTCCCAAACAACCAGTCCGACTGATAACAAATCATGTTTCAGCGAATTCAATCCACCGGTTTCAGTATCCAAAAAGAGGATTTTATTTTTCATCGTAGTTTCCTTTTAAAAAATTCCGGGTAGCGTGGGTACAACTTAAAAAAGCGGTTCCTGGATGAATTTGTTTTTTCAAGATTCCTTAAAAATACTAACAAAAGCAGTGCTAAAACAAATTTAAGCTACAATCAACTGATTTTCAGTATCGTTTTAGGTAAAATATTAAAGCCCATCCCCTCGAAAGGGAATGGGCTTTTTTGTATTGCCGGAGAGAAACTAATTATTCTCCCTTGCTTTCTTCAGTTGTTTCGGCAGCAGCTTCGGCAGCTTCAGCGGCCTCGGCAGCCTGAGCTGAAGCTTCGAGTTCCTCCTCTGCCGCTTTGTTAGCCAGAGCCCTTGCGATCTCCGGATCATCCGGTACAACGACGAAGTCAATCTTTGAATCGACATCGGGGTGCAGATCGAGGGTAGCCGTATATTTGCCGACCATTTTGATGTGGTCGTCAGGCAACAGGATATCTCTGCGGTCAACTTCGATATCGAGCTGATCTTTCAATGCCTGTGCGAGTTGGATGTTGGTAACGCTTCCGAAGATTTTACCGGTAGTACCGGTTTTTGCTTCCAGCGTAAGGGATTTACCCTGAAGCTTTGCAGCGATGTTCTTGAAGTGATCCAGCATCTTGTTCAGCTTCGCAGACTCCTGGCGCTTGAAGCTCTCCAGGTTGTTGCGGTTGCTTTTATTGGCAACGATGGCCAGCCCCTGCGGAATGAGGTAGTTGCGGCCAAAGCCAGGCTTGACGCTCACGATCTCGAACTTCCTGCCGACTTTTTCTACATTTTTTAAGAGAATTATATCCATTTTAAAAAAATTTGAAGGTTATGGGTTCTGAGTTTTTGGTTCACGGTTGCGGTTAAACCGAACCAGGAATTGGAAACCCCAAACCAAAACTATTTCAACAAATCCGTCACGTATGGCAACAAAGCCAGGTGCCTTGCACGCTTCACAGCCGTTGACACACGACGCTGGTATTTCAGCGAGTTGCCAGTGATACGGCGTGGAAGGATCTTACCTTGTTCGTTAACGAATTGAAGCAGGAAGTCAGGATCTTTGTAATCAATATATTTGATACCAAACTTGCGGAAACGGCAGTATTTTTTGCGCTTCTGGCCAAGATTTGGATTGCTGAGAAACTTAATATCGTCTCTTGATGCAGCCATGATTTTTTAAATTTTTAATTAAACATTTTGGTGAAAACGCCCGGATGCAGCGGAATTACTATTCCTCTTCATCCCCACCGGCGACTCTGCCGCCTTTCAGGTCCTCTTGCCATTTTTTCAGCTTATCCCACTCGCCTTTGGCAGCCAGGTCAGCTTGTGCAGGCCAAGTGGTCGGATCCTGGAAGCTGAAGCGGTCGCCCGCTGCAATCAGCACATCCTTGATCTCATCCGACTTCATGCTGGCAAGCTTGGAGAAAGTAGTAATACCGGCTCCACGCAAAACTTCAGCAATCTTCGGCCCTACGCCCTCGATACGCTTGAGGTTGTCAGGTTGATGTGGTTGTTTACCGGCCTTTGGCTTCGCAGCAACCGGAGCGGCTTCAGGCTCGTTCTTACGCTTGCGCTTGACCTTACCAATCAGGCCCTGACGCTTGTCGTCGTTGTACTTTACGCCGTACTTATCAAGTTTGATAGTGAGGAAACGCATGATGCGGTCATCACGGCGCATGTTAAGTTCGATCGGCACGAGGAAATCACCACCGGCGCTGGACTGAAACTCAACGCTGTAGTAATAACCGGAATGGCGGTTGTCAATTTCGTAAGCAAGCTGGCGCAATCCCATCTCATCCACATGTACGATGCTGCATCCTGAGCTTTGGAGCTGATCGACATATTTCTGAGCTGTCGCTTTGATTTCATCGCCCGACAGAACTGGATCTACGATGAAAGTTACTTCGTAATTTCGCATAAACTTTTTGAAGTATTAAAAAATGATTCGGGCCTCTTGTCCCATGCGCTGATTTTCAATGTTTTGTATCAAAAACCAGCACCCGTAACAGGAGACTTTCCGAAAAGGCGGGCAAAAGTAGGCAAAATCCTTGAAAAAGAGCAGGTTGAATTAATTTTTTCATTTCTTTTGAAAAGAAGCACACTCTCACAGCAGCCAAAGGACTCAATAGTTCAGCCTGAGTCCCGATATTTGCGCCATGAAAAAAGGAAAACTCTACCTCATTCCCTCCCCGATCGGCGAAGATGCCCTGCACACCATCCCGGCCCATACCATCGAAATATTGCACCGCCTGACCTGGCTGGTAGCCGAACGGGCCAAAACCGCCCGCCATTTTATCAAAAAAACGAACCCGCCCAAAGCCATCAGTGAGTTCCAGATCACGGAATTAAACGAACACACACCGGATGTGGAAATCGAGGCCCTGCTCCGGCCTGCACTCGACGGCCATGACCTTGGCGTGCTCTCCGAGGCCGGCTGTCCAGGTATCGCTGACCCCGGCGCCAGACTGGCAGCCTTAGCACACCGTGTTGGCGTGGAGGTAGTCCCACTCACAGGGCCGTCTTCCATTTTGCTGGCGCTGATGGCTTCGGGCATGAGCGGGCAGCAGTTTTGCTTTCACGGATACCTGCCCCCGAAAACCAATGACCTGTCCAAAGAGCTGAAACGCCTTGAACTCCTCGCCGGTAAAAACCGTCAAACACAGATTTTTATCGAAACCCCCTACCGCAATAAAAATGTGGTGGAGCAGGCCCTCAGCACCCTTCAGCCTGACACCCTCTTTTGCATTGCTGCCGACCTCACGCTGCCGACTCAGTTCGTCGTCACGAAGTCCATCGCAGCCTGGAAAAAAACACCGCCTCCCGATTTGCACAAACGGCCCGCCATTTTCCTGATATTCAAATGATTCAGAGTTGTATCCTCAGATTTTTCGAAAATATTATAGTCAAAAACAATATTTGACAGTGAAAAAATAGCGAAATAAGTTTGTTCCGTTTCCGGGTAGGCCTTTGCATCCGGTCGCCAGCATTTCAGAACATACAAGCTCCAACTAAATGAGAAACTACACCCTCCAGGAGTATTTTGCATATACTCGTCTTGAAAGAAGTGCCTGCAGTGTGCTTATCGTACTTTGTGTTTCAGGCTTCCTGCTCCCTCTGACTTTTCCATTTTTGATCAAAAAAAGTGGGAAACCGGATTTTACGGAAGTGCAACATTTCGCCTCGCTGACGCCGGCGCCAAAATCCACAGCCGGACTTGCGCACACTGCAAACTTCACAAGAAGTGCTAAACCCGCAGCGACCTCCGCTGAGCTTTTTACCTTCGATCCAAACACTGCGTCAAAGGAAGAATTTGTCCGGTTGGGTCTTTCTCCACGTACGGCTCAAACCATCCTGAATTACCGGGCCAAGGGCGGGAAGTTTTTTAAAAAAGAAGACTTCGAAAGAATTTACGGGCTGAGGTCGGAAGACTTCGCCCGGCTTGCGCCTTGGATAAATATTCAGGCGCCCGAACTGAGGTGGAACAACGCGCCCAGAGCATCCGAAAGTCAGCATGCTACGGCCTCGGCTGAGCCCCGGCGGGAACACGCTCCCAAAAATTTTTCATCCGTAGAAAAAACTGCTGTGACCATCGACATCAATCGGGCAACCGCTGAGGAGTGGCAGCAACTCAAGGGTATCGGGCCGGGCTATTCGAAAAGAATTGTCAACTACAGGGAAAAGCTTGGCGGGTTTTCTTCCGTCGAAATGGTGAGTGAAACGTACGGTTTGCCCGACAGCACTTTCGAAACAATCAGGCCATACTTACTGGCATCGCCGGTTTTTCGAAAAATCAATGTAAATACGGCCTCCCTGGAAGAATTGAAAAACCATCCGCTCATCAGCAACTTTCAGGCTACGGTACTGCTCAACTACCGGTTGCAGCATGGCCATTTTCCCGATATGGCAAGCTTAAAAAAGATAGGTGCCGCATTCAAGGAAAGCGACTGGGAACGGCTGGAGGCATATATTTCATTTAATTGAAATGGGAAGTTTGAGTACTTCCCATTCGTCGCAACTTTGTTCTATTTGACCGAAATTCGAAGCGCTTTCAATCCCTGTACACCCTGTAGTTTCTCTATTTCCAGTTCCTCGATGGCATCATCGATGTAGCCTTGCCGGCGGAGGTAGGTTAGGTAGTCGATGTATTCTTCCCGGTCTTTTTCGCTGGCGTACACGATGGCAATTTTACCGGGCTGGGTCAGTCGTTCCATCCCGCCGTCTGAAAGCAGGACATTGGCCTTGTCGATTCGCTTTTTGATTATTTCATAGCGGATGTTGTAGGCTCCGTCCACATCGAATCGTTTGTCATCCACCCGGAATCGAATGGAGATAGGCTGCCCATAAACGAAAATCAACTGAGCAGTTCGGAGCGGCATGGGCAGTTCGTCTTTCAGTTTCTCCATATTTCGGGTGATTTCACACATGGAGGCAAGTTGCCAAAGCCGGAGATTTCGCAGGTGCAGCTGATTGAACGTCCCGTTTTTTAAAATCGATTGTCCGGCATAAAGCTCGAACTGTACGCCATCCGTTTTATATTTTTCAAAATAATGGGGGATCATTTTCTGCGTGCGCTCATCCTCCCGTTCGAGGTACTCCGAAATGGTTTGATTGATTCGGGTAACGCTTTCCTCGTAATCCTTTCTTTTGTCGTAAACCACCCCAAAGCTCGGGTCCAGCTGACTTCGATAGATGTTGAATGCCGTGGTAACAGAGGCATCCTGCCGGGCAGCTTCTTCCAGCAGCGGATGCACTTCACGAAGTATGAAGTCAATAATTAACGACTCATCGCTTGATTTAAGGTCCTTTCCTAATTCCTCTATCCGGTATTCTGTTTCGAGCAGGTAATGGTCGAGCAACGGGAAGTCAACCTTTTGCGCAGCAATGCTGAGGAGGTCACGAAGCAGCAGGAGGTTTTTTATAAAATCATCCTGAATCGCACGATTGCGGGTATTGGAAGAGTTCACAATATCTGCCTGTGCGTAAAGTGGGTAAACCTCATCAAAAGTAATGGGCTCGACGCTGGCAGCAGCTTTGCCGTCGGTGTCTAAACGATCGAGGAAATTGAAGGCAGCTTCCACAAACCTCCACTCGACACTGGGATGGATAGCAGTAAATTGCTCCCGGATGATCGCTTCGATTTTGTTGTCCGTTTCTTCTCGGCTCCGCTCAACAGCAAGGTTGAAAAGCGGAAGCATATTTTTAAACTCCTGCTCGGTGAAGCTGGTCAACTCGTAGGGGGTTGGTGTTCCTAATTCGATCAGGCCGATGACTTTCCCGTCCTGGCTGATGAGCGGGGCCACGATGTAGCTTCTGAAACCGTATTTTAAAAGCTCCTGCTCAATCGGTGTCCGGGGCTGTAGATTTTCCAGATCTTCGACGAGCAGCAGTTCCCGGTAGCGGGCAGCCCTGTCGTACACTGAATTTTTAGTTTCATATCCCAGCAGGCAATCTTTCCGGTTTTCAAGGAAGCAATGGCGGATTTTATACTTGAACTCGTTGTTTTTGTCAGCAGGGTAATCAATTGCCATGATGCCCAGCCGCAGGTCAGGCATACCGAAATAGGTTTTTAGCAAGCTCTCCAGATGCATTACGTTTTCACTTTTCACCACCGCATCTTTCCCCAGCAGTTGAAACCTGAGCCGGGAAATGGTCTCTTCTTTCGTCACGTCGACCAGATCCATCCCCACGATGCCATGGATTTCAAAGTTCTCAGGAGGCAGCGCATCCATCCATGCGTCAATGTCATAGATGTTACTCATCAGTTTGTTAATCTGATCCTGCGTAAGTTTTTTGAGTGGCTTTAACGGAACGACCTCAAGGAATTCAACATTCAACAATGACTTGTAATGATAGCTGACGCCGCAAGCTTCCGGCTCCATTGAAAAAATAATCAGCGGGTCAATATTCAAATTTTGTCCGTAGCATTCGTTGAGGATGGTAGCGCAAGCTTTCAGTGCAACTGACCGAAATACCAAATCATCCTGTTTTTCAATACTCACATTCACGCTACAGCCTTGCATCATGTTTTTCACAGCAGGCGTCATGAAAAAAGACTGCATGTCAAAAGGCTTTGAAGCCTTGGCCAATTGTGTATTTCGAAGCGAAAGTGGATACAATCCGGCCAGCAGCAAGTCGACTGTTTCCCGGTAGGTGTCAAGTTGTGAGTAGTCATCGAAAGGCTGCCACAGCTCTGGCGACTTTTCAACCCGCTCCATGATTTCAAGGGCCAGCAAGCGTTCCGCCGCATCTTTGCTGTTCACCTTTTTCTGCCAATCCCGCAGTAGAGGTCCGAAGCTTAGCTTCGTTTTGAACGGGACATTTAACTTTGGAAGCCCATTGATTTTTATATCTCCGTCGGTGGCTGGGTTTATTACTTTTTCAGCACCGGCCACATCCTTTCCGGGCTTGCTCTGTGACTCTATAGTACTTACCATGATTCGCTTTTTTTGACAGAAGCTGCCTTCTTTGTTGACCCTCGAAGAAACCGCTTATTCTATCAGATAAACTCCCGGTTATCAAACAATTTTGCAGTTTAAAATCAAATTATCCGGTTTCAAAGAAAACTGGAATCAACAGTTGATCATTTGAGTAAAGAAACCCTTCAAAACTGCCAAAGTTCTACTTTTGCCTGAATGTAAATCAATCAGACCATGTTTTTCGACTTACCTGCCGCCATCCGACAACAATGCGATAAAATCCTCCATGCAGAGATCAAATCGGTTCAGCACATTGGCGGCGGTGATATAAACCAGGCACGGCTGATTGAGACGCAGCAAGGTAAGTTTTTCATTAAAATGAATACATCGTCCGATGCTGCCAGAATGTTTGAGACCGAAGCCAAAGGACTTGATATACTGAGGCGCACCGGCGCCATTGGCATTCCCGGATTCATTGCCAGCGGCAATACAGCGCATGGAGCGTTCCTGCTGCTGGAATATATTGAAACTGGTCATCGTGCGCCGGGATTTTGGGAACGCTTCGGCACCGCTCTTGCCACCCTGCATCGTCACACAGCCATACATTTCGGACTCGATCATCACAACTTCATCGGATCACTTCCCCAATCAAATAATCAGCATTCCGGCTGGGTGGAATTTTATGTAAACGAACGCCTGCAACCACAACTCGACCTGGCTTTACAGTCCAGACTTTTGGGGAGAACCGATGCACAACTTTTCGAAAAACTCTATCAAAAACTGCCATCGATCTGTCCTGCCGAACCGCCTTCCCTCATCCACGGTGATCTATGGAGTGGCAACTTTATGGTTAGCACCGAAAGCCAACCATTGCTGATCGACCCCTCCGTAAGCTTTTCACACCGGGAAATGGACCTGGCCATGAGCCGTTTATTCGGAGGATTCGACCGTGCATTTTACAGCAGTTACGAAGCCACATTTCCGTTAGAACCGGGCTTTGAGCAACGACTGGCAGTATATCAGCTTTACTACCTGATGGTCCATGTAAACTTGTTTGGAGGTGGGTATGTTGGATCAGCACGTACCGCCCTGAAGCAGTTTATTTAATTTTGGGAATTGTGAAATCGGGATTAAGCTTTAAATTTGCCGCCCAGATTGAGGGCGCTACTTTTCCTGCTACCCTTCAACAGGTTGAAAATACGGCCCCGTAGTTCAAGGGATAGAATAGAAGTTTCCTAAACTTTAGATCCAGGTTCGAGTCCTGGCGGGGCTACCATCTGAAAGCCGCAAGTCATTAATACAGAGGACTTTCGGCTTTTTCTTTTTAAACCCAATAAAGCTGAATAACGGGAACTTCCAATTTACCTTCAGTAAGGTTGTACTTTACCAGTTAATGTCACCGTTCCATCATTGCTTCCCTGTAAGATTATTTTCCTTGAAGGAAGGAAAACATTCTGCTCACGTAACCCAATCGTAGTGTCGAAAAAATTTATTCGTACTTATTATATTTGTTCGTCCACCTAAATATTTTTAGCTTTGTTCTTCAGATAAAAAATCTGCAAGAGTCTCACTCCGATAAAACTTGACAAAAAACAGTTCTCATTCACTTCAAAAAAATTGTCAAGGTCATTAAACTCAACTGAGTCTGTATTAAAAAAACCTGATAAACATCCTTGTGATGTAAGGAACAAATATGTCTGATACCGTATCAGGTTAGCTCAGGCCTTTAAACGTTCAAATAACCGTTTAACAGGCTATTCGTCAGTCAGCAAATATTTCTGAATCACTCATTGTCTTTGTAAGACAAAATTTAAAACATCACCATCCTACCTGTAGTCATGCGGCTCAACGGGCTGTATGCTAATGGGCATAGATGACTGTATCTTCAGCTTTGTTCACTTATCAAAGCAGTAACTGATACAGATAAAATTCATGAGTGTTTTCAAAAACATAACTATGAGAGAAACCCATGTTTGCATCTTTAACCAGTGTAAGGCATTTGAGGCCAAAGCATTTTTTGATCTAAATTCTCCCTTTCGCCAACGGCTCGATTGTATTGAAAAAACTGGTTGGCAACAAACCGTTGGCTCTCCCCTCTCAGAATATATAAATCATAAAGAAAGTTTTCAGCATGTGTAACAACAGTCCTGAAGACGGAACCATAAATTATAATAATCTGACTATCAGTCACTTATTATACATTGACAGACAAGGCAACTAATATTTACAGCCCATTCGGCTTCACCAGTCATTACGACATTGAGCCGGATGATACATAATCAAGCCGGGTTAGGGAATCGGATATTATAACTCCCTAAAAAAATAAAAACGGGTAAAAGTCCTTGCGACTTTTCAGCGGCGAAGCCATTTTTTTATTTGAGTCATATACTACAATTTCATCATGGGTATATCGTGTGTAAAACCAAGTCAAAAATTGGCTTAAGCTACATCACCTGTTATACAATTGAAAACCAGCATTATAGACATCTATAATATATGCTATTTTCAGAACAAAACTCATAAGACAAATAATTAACATTAAGACTGGCTCCCCGGAAATTATATACTATGAAAATTGAGCAATTAGTAATCCTGTTTTTGTTGAGCGCCTCATCACTACTATTAAACAGTTGCGGCGGTGTCAAACATGCGCAGTTGATTATGTTTGAAAATGTAAGTAATGATCAATTTCCACTTGGTAAAATACCGGCCCTGAATATCCGCCCGGATGACATTTTGAGCATACAGGTAGCCAGCCGCAACCCGGAAAGAGTTGCGGCGTTCAGGCGTAGTTACGACAATGCAGCCAATACAGGTGCCGCCGCATTCAGCCCTCCGGCAGAAGGTTACCGGGTGGACGAACAGGGAAATATTTACATGCCATTCCTCGGCCAAATCAAGGCTTCGGGAAAAACAGTGGTTGATCTTCGCCAGGAAATCACCGACCGGCTGGCGGAGTACATCCCGGATGCAGCTGTCCAGATCAGATTTCTGAACTTCAGGGTTACACTGTTGGGCGAAGTAAATCAACCGAATACCTACACGATTCCCAATGAGCGGCTGACCGTCCTGGAAGCTATCGGTATGGCCGGCGATTTCACGGCGTATGCCCGCCGGAACTCACTCCTGGTTATCCGGGAACGCAACGAAAAAAGAGAGTTGGCACGGCTCGACCTACAGGACAAAAACCTGTTTATGTCGCCTTTTTTCTATCTCAGTCCTAATGACATCATTTACGTTGAACCGCTCAAAGCAAAGCAATACGCTACACAGGGGGACTTTTTCCAGCGCTATTCTTCAGTTTTTTTACCGGTGGTGAGTTTGCTTACTTTCTTTGCGGGTGTTTTGTTTTTTTGAAACGGAAGGGAAAACGTTTTCTTAAACACTGATTAAAAATTAAATATACTATGAGCAATGACCGGAATAACCTCGGGCAATGGTTGCGTAAAGGCCTCGACCATTGGTATTTATTTGCCATCATCTTCCCGTCCGCTTTGGTGATAGCTTACTTTTTTCTTCAACATACACCTCCGAAATACAAAGCTGAGGCCATGCTGCTCATCAAAGACGAAGAAGGGCAGTTAAATGAAGAGGTCATTTTTTCAGAACTTGGACTCGGCAAGAAGAATAAAAACCTGGAGAACGAGGTCCTCGTCCTGAAATCCACGCCATTAATGTACACCGTAGTTCAGGACCTCGAATTGCAGTACCAGTTCATCGAAATTGATGGAATTAAAAAGCGGGACCTTTACGGAGATTCACCAATAAAAGTACTGGACTGGCAACCAACGACGTCCGGAGAAGATTTGAGTGCCACCCTGACCAGCGAAACACCTGACAAGTTTACCCTCGAACTGGAAGAGGGTGACTATGCCGGTGAATTTGGCAAAGAAATCATTCTTCCGACAGGAAAACTCACCTTGTTCAGAGCCAGCGGACACAGCATTGAAAACCCTATCGAAATTAAAATTTCATCCGTCTGGAACAGAGCAAAAGCACTGGACGAAATATTCGAAGTGGAAGTAATGGGGGAAAGCTCCAGTGTTCTTCATCTCGCCATCAAAGATCAATCCCCCAAGCGGGCTCAGGATGTACTCACCCGCCTGATTGAAGTTTACAATGAAAGAACTGTTGACAAGAAAAACAGGGTGTTTGAAAACTCCATCAACTTCATCGACGAACGGGTAAAACTGATT
Organism: Bacteroidota bacterium; assembly: GCA_030147525.1. Lineage (GTDB taxonomy): Bacteria > Bacteroidota > Bacteroidia > Chitinophagales > Saprospiraceae > UBA6168. The sequence continues at coordinate 91,773 of JASBVF010000024.1, read as the reverse complement.
TCGGGTGAACTCTCCGAAACAGAATCCGACGTGGAAGACTACAAACGTCAATACAATGTGGTGGAACTGAGCACGGAGGGAAACATGATCCTGACGGAATTGTCAAGTTTCAACAAGCAAATCTCTGACTCAGAGGTGCAAATTGAAATTCTCAACACCATCCAGAGCTTCCTCACAAAGAACAGGGAAAATTTTGAATTTGTACCAACCAACCTGAGCCTTACCAACCTGACTCTCAACAAGTTACTCGATCAGTTCAACGACCTGCTCACTCAGAGAGACCAGCTTAAAAATGAACTTGGAGCCTCTCACCCCGAACTGCTGCTCACTGAAAGGCAGATTATTAACCTGAGGCAGACGCTCATCAACAATATTTATTCTATCAAAAAAGACCTCCAGATTTCAAACAAGGCTAACCAGGAACTAAAAGCAAACCTTGAACGCCGTTTGCAGAGCCTGCCAAAAAAAGAACGTGAACTGATCGATATCGAACGGAAGAAAAACATCAAGGAAAACCTTTACATCTACCTGCTCCAAAAAAGAGAAGAGGCTGCCATTTCGCTGGCGATCACCTCCGCCTCCGGCCAGGTCGTTGAACCGCCTTCTTACTCAGATCCTGTCAGCCCTAAAAGAGCACAGGTCTGGCTGGTGGCAGCATTTCTCGGGCTTGCCATCCCCTCGGTTATTGTGGTTTTGCTGGACAGCATCAATGATAAAATTCGGGAAGAAGAGGATATTCTTGAAGCCACCAGCGTCCCGGTAATTGGCGTACTTGCCCAAACCCGGAAAAAGGAAAAGCTGGTCGCCAGAGAAAATAACTTTTCAACAGCTGCAGAAATGTTCAGGCTCCTGCGGTCCAACATTGCTCATCTAACGCAGCAAAAAAACCTCCGAACGCTCCTTGTTACTTCCAGTATTTACGGAGAAGGCAAATCCTACATCGCCTTAAACTTCGGTATGACACAGGTGCTTACCGGCAAACGGGTCGTCATTGTCGATCTTAACCTGAGAAGCAAAAAGGCTGCAAGTTATGGCCAGTATGCACCGGCTCAAACCGGCGTAACCGACTATCTTATCAATCCGGCAATGACTTCCCGGCACATCATTTACAACAGTGGCCACCATCCCTGCCTCGACCTTATAAGCCGTGGCGGCTTGGTGTCAAACCCCAGTCAGATGGTGCTTTCCCTGCGCCTGCGGCAACTGATAACCGAGCTGAAAGAAGTGTATGATTTCATCATCCTCGACGCTCCTCCGGTAGGAATTGTGACAGATACCCTTGAAATGCACGACCTTGCAGAGGCCACCATGTATGTGGTCCGTTCTAAGGTTACGCTGAAATCCCACTTGCAAATTGTTGAAAATATCAGCCGGATGAATAAACTGCCCCTGCCGTTCATCGTCCTGAACGGGTTGCGGGTCAGCCACCCGGCGGGCTACGTCAACAGCTTCAAGGCCCAGAGGGGGATCGAGCACAAAAACGGAAATGGCATGCATTTTCAAAAACAGGGAAGCCACGTCAGCAACTAAAATTAAATACAATTTTTCGCCCAAAAATCCATACACTGACCCATGCCAAAATCCCTGAGTGACAAGTACCTGACCGCCATTTTTTGGGCATTCGCCGACAAGGTAGGTACCGGCGGTTTCAATTTCCTGATCAACATTGTGCTGGCCAGGCTTTTGGTGCCGGAAGACTTCGGGCTGATTGCCATGGTGATGATTTTTTATGAAATCGCTTACACGTTCGTAGAGAGCGGTTTCACCGAAGCGCTCGTCAGAGAAAAGGAAATCTCTGAAGCCGACAAATCAACCACGTTCATTTTCAACTTTGTCGCAGCGCTTGCTCTTTATGCCATTTTATTTGTCGCAGCGCCGCTCATCGCCCGCTTTTTTGAACATGAAATCCTGACCGGGATTATCAGGATTCTGGGACTCAACCTGATCATCGAATCGTTTGCCATCATTCAGGGCGCCATTCTGATCCAGCAAATTGATTTTAAAACATTGGCAAAAACGAGGCTGGCCGCTATTCTCGTTTCCGCCACGGTTGCCATTTTCATGGCGTTTAAAGGTTTCGGAGTCTGGAGTATTGTCGCAAAATACGGCCTGTCGAGCCTCGTTACGGTAATCGTTCTGACGCTGATCACCCGCTGGCGGCCAACCCCTAATTTCAGCAAGGAGTCCTTCAATCGCTTGTTTGGGTTTGGTTCGAAAATATTTTTGCGGGCCATGATCGACAAGTTCTTCCTGCATATTTACAACCTCATCATCGGTAAGTATTTCGCAGCAGCGATGTTGGGATTTTACTCGCAGGCAGCTCAGCTGAAAAACACAGTGATTCTTACCCTTTTTCAAACGGTTCATAAAGTTACCTACCCCGTACTGGCCAAACTGCAGGACGACGTCACCCGCCTGAAAGATGGTTACCGGAAAGTTTTAAAAATGAACTCGTTTGTGATTTTTCCGATCATGGTTACCATGGTCGTGTTGGCAAAACCCATCATCGTTACCCTGATTGGTTTGAAATGGCTGCCAGCAGTCCCTTTTTTACAGTTGCTTTGCCTGGCCAGCCTGACGCATCATTTCATCCAGATCAATATCAATATGCTGCTGGTGGTGGGGCGGCCGGACCTGAGTCTCAAGCTTGAAATTGTCCACAAAGTGGCCATCACCATCGCCATTTTAATTGGGATTCAATACGGAATTTACGGACTGGTCATCAGCCAGGTCGTATCGGCTTACATCGGCATGGTCATTAATTCCCTGTACTCGAAAAAACTGCTGAACTACAGCCTTCTCGAACAGGTGACAGATGTACTCCCTTCGCTGGTTTTTACGGCCATCATGGGAGGTGCGCTTTTGTTGATGGGGCATTTTTTACCTTACACAGGCAGGCTTCAACTGGCCATCAGTTTGCCCCTTGCGGCTGGCATCTACCTCGGGCTGCATTTCCTTTCAAATTCTGAAGAAATCCGGCTCATTTCTCAAATTATCATTCCCAAAACAATGAAGCTGATGAAATTCAGCAGACCTTGAACAGCATGGACAACCGTTTCATAGACCGGGATCTGATTAACTTTTTGCTGCTGGTGCTGATAGCAATCGGGGCAAAATACTACGCTCCGCCCATCATCACCACGATGGTGTACATCGGTTTCCTTGCCGCATACTTCCGGTCGGAGAACGAGCCGTTCTGGCTGGCTTTTTTCCTGGTGACTGCAGACGGGATTTTTGGGTTCCTGGGCCGGTTCGAAGCTACACTGGCCATTGTTCCGGGATTGCCGGAGGCAGAGGTAAGCCAGCTGTACATCGTTTTAACCTTGCTCAAGGTAAGGTCAAAAGGCACAAACAACCAGCCTTTCTACCAGTCCATGATGGTGGCAGGTGGCATTTACATTGCGTTTTTGATTGCGCAGGGATTTGCCATCGGCCTCACTACCAGTTTGCAGGTACTGTTTCGAGTAGCTAAGGAAGTATTACCATTCGCACTGTTTTATACCATTCCACACCTGATGGACAGGGAGTTGCACTACCGGCAGCTTTTCAAATACCTTTTCCCGGTAGCGATTCTTGCATTCGGGGCTCAGTTTTTCACCATCATGTACAAGTCCAGCCCCATTGAATTTTTTGGGGCAAAAATCGAGACACGGCGCAAAATCCTCATCAACCTGGAAGTCACTGCCGACCGTGCTTACCGGGGAATTTACAACGAATGCATCCTCATCATCGCATACCTCGGCGCCTTGTTCCACCTGACTACCCGGCATTTGAAATTCAATAAAAATTACCTCTACCTGGTGACGTTGTCCATCTTCCTGGCCTACTTCATCTCAGCGACCCGGGGCTACACCTTCGGGTTCCTGATCGTTTTTGTGTTGTTTATTTTTCTCATTGTTGAATTCAATCCCAAACGCTACGTCATGGCCGGGGCGCTGGCAACGGTTGCTTTCATCGGGCTGCTTTCCATTCCCGTCATCAAGATTCAATTTGACCATTCGATCAAAAGAATGGAAACCATGCTCTCCCTCGCCGAGGGTGACCTGACCGCTGGTGGCACCCTGATCCGGATCAGTGAACGGGGACCGAGGGTAATGAAAAAATGGGCTGAATCACCGCTCACAGGCTGGGGTTTTTCTGATTCTTTTCTCAAAAACCGGGACTTGCACACCGGCAATCAAACCCTGCTACTGCATGGCGGAATCCTGGGTGCATTGGTCATGGGCGGTTTTTTCATTTATTTCTGCGGCACCATGTTTTTCAGGAGTATCAGCCTGCCCAAAAGTCATCCTTACAAATATCCACTGCTCATTTTTCCCATATTTTTCGTGGGTTGGTTTTTCATTCACTCGTCAACCCAGTACTATTTCACCTACGCCCTGACGCCGGACATTGGCCTGATTCAGGCTATATTTTTCAGCATGGGCGCATTGGTTTACAAAAACTCATTCCCGGAAAGCGAAGACAAATACTACGGCTCCGGCCCTGAGTCCTGATTTTTTATGAAAAACATCAGCCCACCGGTTTTTTACTACCATTCCGTAGCGCCGGCCCCGTTCGAAGGCTGGGTGTTGAAATTTTTGACCATCAACCTGGCCATTTTTGAAGATCAGCTGGCCTGGTTGAAATCAAGAAATTTTAACAGTATTTTTCTCGATGAATGGCTGGCAATCCGCACCGGTGAAAAAAACAGATCAGGCAGGGAAGTCTGCCTCACTTTCGACGACGGCCTGCTCGACAACTGGGTGTACGCCTTCCCGCTGGCAAAGAAATACGGCATGCGTTTCACCCTCTTCGTTTCACCAGAATGCATTGATCCGCAACAAGTTGTTAGGCCAACGCTCGAAGATGTCTGGAATGGAAACTGCCGGCAGGAAGACCTTCAGGCGCTCGGCTACCTCAGTTGGAACGAACTGAAAATCATGCAGGCGTCAGGCATCGTGGACGTACAATCGCACACCATGACCCATGCGAAATACACTGCCTCAACCAACCTGAAAAAATTCTACTACGGTGGGTTCGAAGGCATGCACCCCATTCTGAATGCTCACCCGGAAATCAGAGCCACCTACATGCACGACGTGAGTTTTGAAAAGCGAATGCCTGCCGGCACGCCACTTTTCGAAGAAAGCTCGGCGGTCACCGTGAGAAAACACAGCATCCAGCCGGATTTTACGGAAGAAGTACTCGCCCTGGCCGGAAAGCATGACCTTGGTAGCACGGCGCATCGCCCGAAGTTTGAGGCAGAAGCCCGACGGCTGCATGAAAACTACCGGCAATCGGGCCAACTGCTGGCTGCCGTTGAAACGGAAACGGACTACCGGGCAAGGCTGGCTTACGAAATCGTGGAGTCAAAAAACATCATCGAAGACCGGTTGGCAAAGCCGGTGCAATTTCTCTGCTGGCCCCATGGCGACAATACTGCCGAAGCCCACAGCCTCGCCATACAGGCAGGCTACCTGGCGACCACTTCCGGCAAAATGGTTTCCGAACAAGATAAAACCGACCGGATCCCCCGCATCGGCGCTGACTTCACGAATGGCAGAAGGGTAAGTCTGCTGAAGTTTCAATACAAGATTGCAAGCCATTATAAAAAACAGCCCTGGTACACGCTCTGGTTGCTCAACGAACTCAGACATTCACTGCTGAAAAACAACTGATGTTTTTCTTCTTAAAATACCCGTTTTCAAATGCCGCCAATGTCAGTGTGACGCAAGCGGACAACATGCCTCTGCCCGCCAGCCCCGCTCCTTGCACGCTGTATCTCCGCAAAGGCGCACAGCGGCTGGAAGAACTCGAAATGCCCGACGGAGGCAAACTTTTGATGCTGGGCGACCCCATTTTTGAAAAAACAAAATCGCTGATCAGCGCCATTTCACCGGCTCCGGGAACATTCAACGAGCGGGCGATTTACGAAAATATCAGAGGACATTTCTACTGGTTCCTTATTCACTCGAATGGGTTGCGTTGCGGTACTTCATATGGAGCGGTTTTCCCGATTTACTCTTGTCTTCAGGGCAATAGTATTTCGGTGAGCTCTTCCTCTTTTTTCCTTGCTGAACAATTGGACTCTCCGGTGAGGAACCGCCGCAACCTGCTCGAACGGCTGCTTTTTAACTATCCGTTTTTTAACACGACCTGGTGGGAAGGCATCCAACTGCTCGACACCCACCGCTACATCGATTTAACTGCCGGCGCCGCAACCGTGGCAGGCAATTTTGAACTGCAATCCGTCTTCGGTCAGCCTGAAATGAGCGACCGTGACAGCCTCCGCCACCTCGCCGAAGTTTTCCAGGAGGAGGCCAGCTTGTTTTTTCCGGAGGAGCCTTTCGCTGTTTCGATGACCGGCGGTTTCGACGGCCGCACGCTGGTAGCGGCAGCACGCAAAGCAAATAAAGATTTTTTCACCTACAGCTTTGGGCGGCAGGGAAATTCGGATGTGGTTTTCCCGATGAGCCATGCCCGAAAGCTCGGGCTGAGTTATTTTCCTATTTACCTGGATGAAAATTATGTGAAAAAAGAATCACTGAAGTCGGCCCGTTCTTTCATGGCGTTGACCGAGTTCAACGGGAACTACGGACGGCCCCACTACGAATACGCCGCACGAACGTTGTCAGAAAAAACCCGGTATCTTCTCACCGGCAATTTTGGCAGCGAATTGTTTCGGGCGCTCCACCTGCCGGGGGTGATGATGAGCCGATGTTTGATCGAGATTTTTGCAACCAGTGACGCTTCATGGAAGGATTTTTTAAAAAAAACTACTGCCACCTGGGACGAAATTTTTTTCAAAAATGAGCTCGATGCCCTGATTGCCGATCTCGAAACTTACCTGCAAGGGAAACAGGGCTGGGAGGCCAATCATCGTTTTTACCATTTCGTTTTCAGTGAAATATCCAGGAAGTATTTTGGGCCGGAGCTGGTCATGCAAAGCCACTATCTACGCAACCGGACACCCTTCCTGAACCTGCGTTTTTTCCGGGAACTGAACCGCACCGACTGGTCGGGCGTGCACTCCCGGTTGTTTGAAAAAAACAAAGGAAAACGGATGAAAGGCCAGATGTTCTACGCTTCCTTCCTTCGCAAAACCAACCGGGAGCTGTATCACATGCCCACGAACAAAGGTTACACGCCCGCCGACGTGCTGGAACCCCGCCGACTACCAATTTTACTGGGTAAGCTGGCTTTCCGGAAAATTTTTAAGACCGGGGAAGTGGACGACCACTCTGTTGAGGCGTTTTTCACCAATTACCATCGCCAACTTCGAAACGACCGATTGGGGGCCGACGATATCCACTTTTTCAAAACCCATTTCAGCCGCTCAGAAATAGCTATCGAAGAAGGATACGACCTGGAAAAATGGATTAAATTTTACTCCATCGCCACCGGATGGAAGGCTGCCAGCAAGGTTACCACCAGTAAAATTCAAGACACAACAATTTGAAAATCAGGGAACTGCAACAATTGAGAGTCAATGCCACACAGAACAAACCCATCCACTACGTCATGTGGGAAATAGGTGTCGGTGGACTCGAACTCTCCGTCAAACACTACATTGACCACTTCGTCGGACGGCGCCGGTTGTTTGCCTACAGCCTGCGCCCGGTGGGCAAAATGATCTACGACGATTCAAAGATTAGCGTAATGGAAGGCTCAAGGGGCAATTGGCATTGCTATCGACGGTACCTGAGGTATTGCTGCAGGCACCGCAATGAAATTTTCCACCTGATGAATGTCGGCCCGCTCGTCGTTCTGCTCACGCTGTTGGCAGGGGTGCGAAACCCGGTTTACCACATCCACGGCACGAAACACTGGCACACGGCGGCGCAACGATTTTACCTGAAGTCGGCGTGGTGGCTGGCCTCGGTTTTCCGGTTCACGGTAGTAGCCAATTCAATACACAGCGCTTCGGTTTTTCGAAAAAAAATCCTGCCCCGGCACAGCACGATCATCTACAACGGATTCGAGACCCGGCGTTTTTCAGCCAAAAAACACAAACGGGAGGAGCTGCGACGCATGGGTTACGCCGGGCGGCTCAACAAGGGCAAAAACGTCACGCAGGTCATCCGCCTTTTCGAGGAGATTGCGGACCGCCACCCCCGCCTCGAGCTGTTCATCGCTGGCGACGGTCCGCTTCGGGCAGCCCTCGAAAAACGGGCAGCGGGCAGTCCCTTCGCCAGCCGGATTGTGTTCCTGGGCATGGTGAAAGACATGCCTTCGTTTTTCGAAAGCATTGATTTACTGGTATTTCTGAGTGCCCACGAATCCTTCGGCAACGTGATCGTGGAGGCGCTGCTGACCGGTTTGCCCGTTCTGACGAGCACCGTACCTGCATTTGATGAAATCCACGGCGGCGAGCCGGATTTCGTGCTGGGCGATCCGGAAAACTTTGAACCGGTACGCAACAAATTTGTGAAAGCCATTGAAAAATATCCCACCCTGGCCGAAATCGCCTGGGACATGAGCGATGCCATCGAAGAAAAATTCAGCATCGGCGCCCACCTCAAAAAAATGAACGAGATTTATGAAAACCTGCATTAAATACGACCTCCCCGAACCGGACTTTTGGGAAACTTACCGCCAGCTTTGGCAGCAAAGCCTCTACCGTTCCGCATTCCAGGCTCCTGCTTTTTTGCGAATGCTGGCGGAGGTGAAGGCGCAGGAGCTGGCCGTTTACCAGTTTTACGAAAATAAAAAACTGCTCGGAGCGGCTTTTTTTAAGGGTAAAAGCGGGCGCTACCAGTTCCTCAGCGACCTGAAAACCGACCACAATTTTTTCATCATCGACGCCGGCTGTGCGGAGGAGCAGATACAGGCATTTTTCCGGTATTTTATCGAAACGATCAGACGTGAAAACTGGGCCCTGTTCCTCGACAAACAACCCGAATGGGCCAGCTACACCCATCTTCTGAAAAATGCCATCGAAGACAGTGGGTTGTATTGGGAAACGTCGAAATATTCGGTCTGTCTGCGACTCGATGAGAGTTCTCCTGACAAGCTGACACAATATTTCAACCGGCAAAAACTGCCCGCAAGATTCAGAAGACTGAAAAATGCCGGGGAATTCCGGTTCGAGGTTTTTGAAAATGATGAAATGCTGGACGCATGGGTAGCAGATTACTGTGAAGCGCACATCCTGCGCTGGCAGCATACCAACACTCCGTCAAATCTGGCCGAACCCGGCCGCCGGGAGTTCCTGAAAAACTGCCTCCGGACCTGGATATCCGACGGGGTACTGGTGCGTTTCTCTATCCAACTGGACGGAGCCCGGATCGCATTCGTGATCGGTTTGAGAGAAAAAAATTCACTTATTTTTCATGCAACCACCTACCACCCGGACCTGGCCAAATACAGCCCCGGCCTCGTACTCCTTCACCTGGTTGGCCACTGGATGGTGGAGAATAACATCACCAGACTTGACTACGGCGACGGCGACGAGGCTTACAAAGCACTGTTTTCCAACCAGTCGGGGGAAATCAACAGGATATACGTGTCAGCACCATCCAACCTGCCTTTCATCGTGAAAGCCAAGTTCACCAAAGCACTGCGGGAATCGCCTCGCCTGCACCGCTTTTACCTGGAACAGGTCAAGCCGCTGGCGCAAAAAGTATTTTCATGAAAAAACTCCGGTTTGCCATTTTAAAAAATGAGATCGAGGACGACCACGCCCTCTGGCTGAAGGTTTGTGAAGAGCGCAGAAATCTCGTAGAGTGGGAAGTCGTGGACCTGACCCGTGCGGACTGGCTTGAGCATACCACGAAAGGCCGTTTTGACGGACTGCTAGCCACGCCGCCCGGCTGGAACAATGCCTTCAAAGCCATGTACGACGAGCGGGTGCGCATTCTGAACACCGTTGACGGGCTGCCCGTGTACCCTTCGCTGGATGAGGTTTTGATTTATGAAAACAAAAAATACCTCTCTTACTGGCTGGCCGCCAACGGCATCCCCCATCCCACGACTTGGGTTTTTTACGACCGGCAGGAAGCGGAGGATTTTTTGAAAAACGCTGCCCTCCCGCTCGTGGGCAAAGCCAACATTGGCGCATCGGGGCGGGGGGTCAGGATATTGAAAACGAGCGGTGAGGCGATGGATTACGTCCGGGGGGTTTTTGAGGGGAGAGGCGCTGTGCAGGACATCGGACCGAACCTGAAAAAGAAAGGGCTGCTACGGCGCATTTTAAAAAAACTGGCCAACCCGGCGGCACTCCGGGCGAAGCTTGAGCAGTACCGGCACCAGCGCTCCGACGTGCAGAAAGACTACGTCATCCTGCAAGAATTCGTGCCCCACGATTTCGAGTGGCGGGCAGTGAGGATCGGCGATTCATTTTTTGCCCACAAAAAAATGAAGCTCGGCGAAAAGGCCAGCGGCTCGCTGGTGAAGGGCTACGACAATCCGCCGCTGGCATTGTTCGATTTTGTCAAAAAAATCACGGACGCACATGGCTTCCGCTCACAGGCGGTGGACCTGTTCGAAACGGCAGAGGGTGGGTACCTCGTAAACGAAATGCAGTGCATTTTCGGGCAGTCCGATCCCTACCAGATGCTGGTAGATGGCGAGCCGGGACGCTATATTTTTGAAAACGGGCACTGGCAGTTTGAGCCGGGCGATTTCAATCGCTTCGAGTCATTCCTGCTGCGACTCGATGATTTTATTGAAATTTTGATCAAACAACCAATCCTATCCACGCCATGAAAATTTTATTTGTTGCCAGCGGTAATTCCGAGTACTACGACGTTGCCCCGTTCATCCGCTCTCAGGGCGAATCGCTGAGCGCACAAGGCGTCGAAGTTGAATATTTTCCAGTACTCGGAAAGGGGGTAATGGGGTATCTGCAAAGCGCACGTCGGCTCAGGCGTTTTTTGAAAGAAAATGAATTCGATCTAGTACACGCCCACTACTCGCTCTGCGGTTGGGTGGCAGTGCTGGCGTTTATCAAGATGCCCATCGTGCTTTCGCTAATGGGGGATGATGCGCTGGGAACGTTTTTCGACCGTGATAAAATAAGCTTCACGAGTTGTTTTCTCATGGGTCTCACACGGGGAGTGCAGCCGTTCGTACAGGCAATCATTTACAAATCAGCGAACCTGGAGACCTCCATTTGGCGAAAAAACATTGCCCACCTGCTCCCGAATGGCGTCCGGCTCGCCCAATTCCGGTTTCAGCCGGGAGCCTACCGGGAGGAGTTGGGGCTTTCACCCGATAAAAAACATATCCTATTTCTCGGCGACCCTGCCGATTTGAACAAAAACATCCAGCTGGCCCAATCGGCACTAGCCTTACTCAACCGCCCGGATGTTGAACTGGTCAATGTGTACAAAGCCGGGCACGACACCGTCGTCAAATACCTCAACTCAGTGGACGTGTTCGTGCTGTGTTCCTTTTCGGAAGGCTCCCCCAACGTGGTGAAGGAAGCGATGGCCTGCGGCTGTCCGCTGGTGGCGACGGACGTAGGCGATGTAGCATGGGTGCTGGGTGGAACACCGGGGTGTTTCGTTTCATCCCACGACGTGCAAGAGTTTACTGAAAAACTGGCCGGCGCACTGGATTTTGCTGAAAAAACGGGTCGCACTGAAGGCCGAGAGCGCATCCTCGCTCTTGGGCTGGATGCAGCGCACATTGCGAAGCAACTCGTAAACATTTATCATAACGTACTAAAAACAAACCCTGAACTATGTGTGGAATCGCAGGAATCATTGCACCAAACCCGATAGGAAACAATAAATGGCAACTTGCCAACATGATGGCTACCATCAAACACAGGGGACCCGACGATGAAGGTATTTTTATGGAAGATGGCGTCAGTCTGGGTTTTCTTCGGCTTAGCATCCTCGACCTTAGCGAAGCAGGCCATCAGCCGATGCTCTCGCCCGACGAGCGCTACGTGATCATTTTCAACGGCGAAATTTTCAATTACATTGAACTCCGGCAGGAGCTTGCAGCCAAGGGCCACCGCTTCCGCTCCCAGACCGACACAGAGGTACTGCTCACCGCCTACCTGGAGTGGGGCCCCTCCATGCTGCACCGACTGAACGGCATGTGGGCTTTCGCCATCTACGACCGGGCAGAAAAATCGCTGTTCTGCGCACGTGACCGCCACGGCGTGAAACCGTTGTACTACTGCGAAGACGAGGACCGCATCCTCTTCGCCTCCGAAACGCCGGCCATCCTGGCGGCCATGGACCGGAAGCCTACGCCTGACCAACAGGTGCTGTTCAATTTCCTGCTGTTCAATCGAACCGACCAGACTGACCGTACATTTTTCAGTGAAATCAAGCGGTTGGATCACGGGCACTATTTCAAAATAAAAACCGACCGCCCCGACCGGGTCAAACCGCAAAAGTGGTATGACCTACGCAAGGAACTGAAGGAGCCGTTCCGCAATCCGCAGGAATTCCGGGAGATGTTTTCCTCGTCCATCGGGTTAAGGCTGCGCAGCGACGTACCGGTGGGCGTTTGCCTGAGCGGAGGGCTCGACTCGTCGAGCATCGTATCTGTGCTGTTGAATGATTACGGTAAAAAAGACCTGCACACTTTCTCGGCCATATACGGCAAGGGAAATTTCGGCGACGAATCGGCGTATATCGACCTGTACGAAGGCATGTTGAAAAACCGGCATTTCATCCAACCAGACGAGCATACGCTCATGGCCGACATCGACGCTTTCGTTTATGCCCACGGCGAGCCCGTGCCCAGTACCAGTCCCTACGCCCAGTTCAAGGTGATGGAATTGGCTAAGCGCCACGTCACCGTCACGCTCGACGGACAGGGCGCCGACGAAGAGCTGGCAGGTTACCACTACTTTTTCGGATTTTATTTCAAAGACCTGTTGATGCAGGGCAAACTCGGTCTGCTGGCTTCCGAAATGACGCATTATCTTCGAAGACACCGGGATTTGCTGGGGCTGAAAAGCCTGCTGTTTTTTATGCTGCCCGCCTCCATGCGGCGACGAGCAAAGGCGATTGAGAAGGGCTACCTTGCCGCAGATTTTTATGAAACCCACGCCCGTGAGAACAGCGCCATCGCTGATGATCTCTACGGCTCCCCCACCCTGCAGGACGCCCTGCTCAATCATTTCAAATACAAGCTGGAGCACCTGCTGAAGTGGGAAGACAGCAACTCCATGTGGTTCTCCATCGAAGCCCGGGTACCGTTTCTCGATTATCGGCTCGTGGAGCGCACCCTGGCGTTGCCCGACGAACTGATTATCAACAAAGGCATGACCAAACACATCCTGCGGGAGGCGATGAAAGGCACCTTACCCGAAAAAATCAGGGTGCGCCGGGACAAAGTCGGCTTTGGTACGCCGCAGGACGAGTGGTTCCGCACGCCGTTGTTTAAAAAATATATCCTCGAACTCATTCACTCCGACTCTTTCGCAGGCCGTAAACTACTGAACGTCAAGGACGTGCAGTCAATTTACCAAAAACACCTCAACCGACAGGGCAACTACGCCAAGGAAATCTGGAAATGGATCCACCTGGAAAACTGGTTCCGGCACTTCGTGGACGAGACCGGTAAAGGAGCGAGAGGCGTCAGAGATGCCATTATCGTACGCATGGGCAAGGAAACCATTCCCGAGCAAGCAGGTGAACTGAGGAAAGCACAATGACCAAAATCCTTTTTAAGATTCTGCGGTATTCTGGCCTGCCGTTTCTTTTTCGTGAAACCATTCAGCGCAGGCGGGTCACCATTCTCATGTTTCACGACATCGGCCCGGCGGCGGCGGAGCGGGTATTCGGGTATTTGACTAAAAAATACAATGTCGTGAGCCTGGACGATTTCATTGCCCGCAAACCGATGCCGCAGAAGGCGCTCATTCTAACCTTCGACGACGGGCATGTGGGGAATTACGACCTGGTGCCGGTTTTAAAAAAATACAACCTGCCGGTCACGATTTTTCTTTGCGCCGGCATCGTGGGTACCCGCCGCCACTACTGGTTTACCTACAAACACCCTGCGATCACAACCAGTGAACTGAAGCAAAAGTCCAACGCCCTTCGCCTGACTACCCTTCGGGAGGTGGGTTTTGACGAAGAAAAAGAATTCGACGAACCCCAGGCACTCTCGAAATGCCAGATCGACGAGATGAAAAATGCCGTGAATTTTCAGGCCCACACCATGTTTCACCCCTGCCTGCCCACCTGCACAAACGAGGAGGCGAAGGAGGAGGTTTTTCAGTGTAAAACGGTGCTGGAAAACGACTTCGGGCTGCGGATCAACGCCTTTGCCTACCCCAACGGCGACTACGGCGACCGGGAGACTGAATTGTTGAAAGCCGCCGGCTACGATTGCGGCGTCACCGTCGATTTTGGCTTCAACACCTACTCTACCGATCCCTTCCGGCTGAAGCGCCTGAGCGTAAACGACACCTCCAACCTGGACGAACTGATCGTGAAGGCGAGCGGAGTCTGGGCTTTTTTTAAAATGAAAATCTTTCAAAACTAACCACCCCACCTTGTTATTACCGAAGGAAATCTGCAACGTCATGCTGGCCGTCAAAAAGGCAAATATTTCAGCAAACTCGACTTCGCAGGTGGCCTCCGGCAAAGACAGCCCGGGGTAGGAAACTCCTGCGAAATGCTATTCAACTCGATTGACTTTGCAGTTTTTCTGCCCATCGTTTTTCTGCTTTACTGGCTCGTTGCGAACAAAAACCTGCACGTACGGAATGGCTTCCTGCTGATGGTCAGCTACATTTTTTACGGGTGGTGGGACTGGCGGTTCCTGTCGCTCATTTTTTTCAGCTCCTTCGTTGATTTTTTTGTCGGGCTTAGCCTTGCCAAAATTGAAAACCAAACCCGGCGCAAGCTGCTGCTCATCGTCACGCTCTGCACCAATTTTGGGCTGCTCGGTTTTTTCAAATACTACAATTTTTTTGCGGAGAGCTTCGCCGAAGCATTCTCGCTGATGGGGCAAAGTTTCAACTCCCATACCCTGAACATCATCCTCCCGGTGGGTATCAGTTTTTATACCTTCCAGACCATGAGCTACACGCTGGACATTTACAAACGGCAGTTTAAACCAACCCGTGACCCCATTGCATTTTTTGCATTCGTGAGTTTTTTCCCGCAATTGGTAGCCGGGCCTATCGAACGGGCGGCGAACCTGCTGCCGCAGTTTTTTGAAAAAAAAGAGTTCCAATACGCACTGGCTTCGCAGGGTCTGAAAAAAATGTTGTGGGGCCTGTTCATGAAAGTGGCCGTAGCCGACCGGCTGTCGCTGTACGTAGAGGCCATTTACAACTACCCGGACCTACACACGGGGTTGTCGTTCATGGTGGCGACGGTGTTTTTCGCCTTCCAGATCTACTGCGATTTTGCGGGCTACTCGCTCATGGCGATCGGTTGCGCCGAAATGTTTGGTTTCAAACTGATGGAAAACTTCCGGCGGCCCTACTTTGCCACTTCGTTCAAAGAATTTTGGAGCCGCTGGCACATCTCGCTGTCCACGTGGTTCAGGGACTACGTTTACATCCCGCTTGGTGGTAACCGGGGCAGTAAACTTCGTACGAACGCCAACCTGTTCACCACTTTCGTGGTCAGCGGGCTGTGGCACGGCGCCAACTGGACGTTCGTCGTTTGGGGCGGCATTCACGGGTTGTTGCAGATTAGCGAAAAAAGATTGTCCCGACTCGGAAATTTCACCTTGCCGAGGGTTGCAAAAATCGCTTTGATCTTTGTGGTTACGTGCTTCACTTGGGTGTTTTTCCGAGCTGCCACGGTGGGCGAGGCATGGCACATCGTAACGACGATTGTCACAGCGTCGGGCAACGACATTCATATTGGCGACAAAGGGATTTTCGCCTTTTCGATCCTGAGCCTGCTGATCCTTTTCACCGTCGATTTCATCAATGAATATCGGCCGGAGGTAGATCTCATGAACCACCGGCTGTACTACGTCCGGGTGGCGACGGTGGCACTGCTGGTGCTCTACATCGTAAGCCTGGGGGTATTCGACGGCAGCCAGTTTATTTATTTTCAATTTTAAAAAATAAACATTGAAACGCCTGCTCAAAAACTTACTGATACTACTCACCATTCTTGCCGTTGCTGATCTTACGCTCGGAGCGTTGCTCGATGTGCTGCGGGACCATGCGCCGGACGGCCGCTACCAAAAGGCCCGCTACACACTGGAGCAATGTCGGGAGGATATTGTAATCATCGGCAGCTCACGGGGCGAAAGCAATTACGTTCCGGAAATTTTTGAAGATTCGTTGAACGCACCTTGCTGGAATGCCAGCCGTGGCGGCCAGGGCATGCCGTTTTTCCGATGCATGCAGGAGGGCATTCTGGCAAGGTACACACCGAGGATCGTCATTCTGAACCTCGAAACCAGGATTTTGCAGCAAGACCTGACGCCGGATTACGAGGTCGCCGGTCTTTTGCGACCGTTTTACAGCAGTCACGCGGAGATACGGCCCATCCTCGACCGCATTTCCCCCCATGAAAAATGGTTGTTGAAATCCCGGCTCTACAGCTACAACTCCAGTTTTTACTACCTGCTGCGGCCCTATTTTTTCGAAGGGTTGGACGGGCACCTGAGCGACAAAGGCTGGAAGCCACGGGAAGGCAACGTAAACGAGCGACTGGTAAAAGATGTGGAAAACCTAACCTACGATAGCCCCCTCGACCCGGAGGCGGTAGCAGAGCTTGACCTGCTCGTGGGCAAGTTTCTCGATCGTGGAAGCCAGGTTATCCTGGTCGTTTCCCCCGACTACGCCCGCAAGGTGGAATCTTCAACAACACTGACCTACCTACAGGATTTTGCAAAGAAAAGCCGGGTGCCGCTATTCATCTATTCCGACGATACGGCGATGGCGGCGAACGCCGGCTATTTCGCCGACCCCGACCATCTGAACGAAACCGGAGCTGTGTTTTTTTCAAAAATGCTGAGTCACGAAATCCGGCAAACCTTACCAACGGGCATTCTCGGACTTGCCCACTAATCTGAAAAAAAATGAACATAAAAGTCTTCACCCAATTCAGCCAGTTTCAAAATGATCCCGGGTTCGAACAGATTCAGGATTTCATCAACCAACATCCGCAGGGGAATTATTTCCAAAGCCCGGAGTTTTTCCAATTTATGCAAGGGCAAAAAGAGTTTACCCCCCTTCTGCTTGCCGCCTTCCGCAGGGATGGAAGCGTACTGGGTACTTTGCATGCACAATACCAGGTTTTCGGATCCGGGCTAAAAAAATGGATGTCCCGCCGTTTGGTCATTCTGGGCGGACCATTGTTAGCGCAAGGCTCGCAGGAACTACGGCAAAAAGTTGCGAAAAACCTGTTGAAAGACCTGAAACACCATGCTCGCAGCCGGGCCATTTACATCGAATTCAGAAACCTGTTCGACATGGAAGAACTTCGTCCTGCCTTCGAAAAATGCGGCTTTCTGTACAAGCCCCACCTCAATTTTTTACTTAAAACAGACGACGAAGAGAGTGTAAAAAAACGCATGAGCCGCAGCCGCCGCAAAGAAATCAGGGTGACACAGGAGGCCGGCGCTATCATCGAAGAAGCAGCAAGCGAGGAAGAGGTAATGGTATTTTACAGATTGCTTGAAAACCTCTACGCCGAGAAAATCAAGAAGCCGCTCATGTCCGCACACTTTTTTATTAATTTTTGGAAAGAGAATGCAGGTAAAATTTTCCTGGTGAAACACCAGAGCGAGATCAAAGGCGGCATTGTTTGCCCCATTTTTAATCAAAAAGTAATCTATGAGTGGTACATCTGCGGGCTCGACGGAGAGGTAAAAAATGTGTACCCAAGCGCCCTCGCCACTTGGGCGCCCATTGCATACGGCCTGAAAAACGGACTCGATCATTTTGATTTCCTCGGCGCCGGCAAGCCTGACGAAAATTACGGCGTACGGGAATTCAAATCAAGGTTTGGCGGCGAGGAGGTGTGTTTCGGGAGGTATGAATTCGTTGTGAACAAACCGCTCTACAAAGCAGGCAAACTCGCCCTGGCCACCTATCAAAAACTTCCGGTATGAAAATTATCATCGACATCGGCCACCCCGGCCATGTGCATGCCATGAAAAACCTCGCCCGACTGCTGATGCAGGACGGCGCCGAGATACTTTTCACGGCAAGGAAAAAAGAATTCGAGTTGGAACTGCTTCGGGCAGAGGGCTTCCGGTTTAAAAGTTTTGGCAAACACTATAAATCCATCCCTGGGAAAATCTGGGGGCTGCTGAAATTCGATTGGCAGATGTACCTCACGGGGTTGAAATTCAAGCCGGACCTGTTCCTCAGCCACGGCTCGATGTATGCCGCCCATGCGGCGTTTTTGCTGGGTAAAAAACACGTAAGCCTCGAAGACTCAGGCAACATGGAGCAGATTGTGCTGTACCGTCCTTTTACTGAGTACATCCTCACACCTGACGTGCTGCCGGAAGAACTTGGTCCCCGGCAGGTACGCTATCCCGGCTACCATGAAATTGCTTACCTGCACCCTGATTTTTTTACGCCCGACCCGGCCGTTTTCAACAAGCTGGGAGTTGCTCCGCATGAACAGTACGCCATCATCCGATTCGTCTCCTGGAACGCTACGCACGATGCCGGCCACCGAGGTCTGTCTGGCAGCGACAAAGTAAAACTGGTACAGAAGCTTGCAAAAAAAATGAAAGTTTTCATCAGCTCAGAGGCCGATCTTCCGCCCGAACTCGAGCCGTTTCGTTTCAAAATTCCGCCTGAGTGGCTGCATCACGCTATCGCCTTTGCAGCCATCGTGGTGAGCGAGGGCGCTACCATCGCCTCCGAGTCAGGGGTATTGGGCACCCCGGCCATTTACATCAATTCCATCGCCCGCAGTTACTGCCAGGACCAAGAGCGTTACGGGCTGGTTTTCAACACCAGCAATTCGGTGAAAGTGATCGGACTGGTGGATGAAATACTGAGCCAGGACCGGAAGGTTTTCCGGCAGCGGCGGGACCAACTGCTGGCGGATAAAGTGAATGTAACCCGCTGGTTTTACAATTTTATCAAAGAAAAGTACCTGGGTCAGACCGTTGGGATTACCCTGAAAAAAAGCCAGCCTGTCTGATGTTTCAACGGATTCAAAAACTGGTCAAACGGGAATGGGCGGGCATCGCCTTCCGGCAGGAAGTACAGCTTGAACTACCGCACCCTGTCGTATCTTTCACCTTTGACGATGTGCCGGCTTCCGGTTTTGAAAACGGGGGTCGCATTCTCACAGAGCACGGGTTTGTGGGCACGTTTTACGTTTCACAAAAATTCCTGAATGCGGACGACCCCGTAGAATATTTCACCCGTGAGCATTTGTCAATTGCCGTTGAAAATGGCCATGAACTGGGCTGCCACACACACGGGCACATTCAACTGAGCCGGACACCGCTTGAAACCTCCATACATGATTTGAAAAATAACCGGCGGGCGTTCCGGTCCCTGCTGCCGAACCTGCGGTTGAGCAACTTCTCCTACCCTTTCGGAGAGCAGACCCTGGCCATAAAAAAACACCTGAGCCGAACGTACAGGAGCGCCCGGGGCGTCGGTCAGGCGATCAACTGTGGACAGACCGACCTTTTCAACCTGAAAACCATCCGGTTGTATGAGGCTCAATACCCGTTGGATTTCATTTTTAAAAAACTGGACGAGGCAGAGCGATGCAACGGCTGGCTGATTTTCTACACACACGACGTCAAGGAAAACCCCAGTTCGTGGGGTTGCAGCCCACAATATTTTGAAGCGGTGGTGCAGGAAACTGCAAACCGGCAGTTAGCGGTGATGACGGTAAACGAAGCACTGGATTTCATCGAAATGAAAACTGCTCGTCCCCCAGAAACTATCTCTCCGAATTTTAACAACTAAACATATTGATGATGAAGATTACTAATTTACTTAAATGGGCACTCTTCGCCCTGCTGGCTGCTTACGCGGCGTTCGGCGTCACGGTTTTATTCTTTTCCGAGGCTTTTTTCGGCTTTCTGCAAGGCCTGAGCCCGGATGGGAACATCGGGAATCCATCGAAAGTGACCTACACTTTCAACCTTTATTTCCTCCTGATGGCAGCCATTCTGTTTTTCAGCCGGGCAGCCTTTTCGAAGGGAGTTAAAAGACCTGCGTTTTCGGGTTTATCCGGTCATGTGAAAACATTTTACGTGGCTTCGCTGGTCATCATTTTGGTCAATATCTTTTTTCACAACAACCAATTCCTCCATGCGGAAGACGGCGTCCAGGAGTACCTGACGGCAGGGCTGGCACTGGTGGCTGCCGGTATTTGCCTGGTGCTTACATTTCGCTGCGACGGCTGGGTCAGCCGGGCTTTCTGGCTGGGTTTCACGGCATTGTTGTTCTTTTTTGGCATGGAAGAGATCAGCTGGGGGCAGCGCATCATCGGCTGGGAAACACCGGAGGGACTGGCCGAGATCAACACCCAGGGTGAAAGCAACCTACACAATATTTTCAACGACATTTTCAACATCGTTTACATCATCTTTGCCATCGTAATCGGCACGATCGTTTATTACCGGGACTGGGTGATTAGCCTACTGAAAAAAATTCCGGGACTTGGCGAACTTACCTTTTTTGTGCCTTCTCACGAATTCTTTTACAGCGGCATGCTTTTCCTGTTTCTGGCGGCTTACACAAACTCCTTTTTCGATGGAGGCGGCGAGACGATGGAAGCAGTGTTTTCCGTATTTATCACGGCTTACGCTTACGATATGCTGCAGCGGGTCGGAGAAAAGGAAAAATTTCGCCAGCCATCGCATTCGCTTGCGGAAATTCGGCGGTAAACCATGCATGATTTCACCCTCACAACTTACCAGGCCCTGCTCGATGGATTGCAGCGGGCAGGTTTCGGATTTCAGACGTTTGAAGGTTTTTTAAAAAAGCCGGAGGAACATGTGGCCATCCTGCGCCATGATGTGGACGACCGCAAGCTACACTCCCTGGAGTTTGCCAGGATACAGCACCGGCGTGGCATCCGGGGCAGCTACTTTTTCCGGATGGTACCTCAGAGTTTCGACCCTGACGTGATACTTGAAATACACGGGATGGGCCACGAGATCGGGTACCATTACGAAGACATGGATTTTGCCGGAGGAAACCCTCACGAAGCTATCCGGCTTTTTGAAAAACACCTGCAAACCCTGCGCAATCTGGTGCCCGTGACCACCATCTGCATGCATGGCAGCCCCCGTTCCCGCTACGACAACAAGGACGTCTGGAAGCACTACAGCTACCAGAACTACGGCATCATCGGCGAGCCGTATTTTGACCTTGATTTCAGTAAAATATTTTACCTGACAGATACCGGAAGGCGCTGGGACGGCCACAAAGTCAGTGTCAGGGACAAAGTACCCGACTATTTCGGACTTTCTTTTCATTCCACCCATGACATCATCCGCCGACTCAGGCCAGGTAGTTTTCCTAAACAAGTGATGTTCAATTTTCACCCGCAGCGCTGGACGGACGACCGCCGGTTGTGGCTGCAGGAAAAATATTCCCAGACAGTTAAAAATTGGGTGAAATACCATCTCATCAGGTTGAGGTGAACCCCACCGACTTCCAACATAAAACAATCGAACCTCCCGGAAAACAGGAACTGTTCATCCTCCGGTTTTTAATAATGGCGGGACTGGTATCGCTATGCCAATTCCTGTACTGGTATTTCGACGACGAGCACATTGGACATACTCTCCTGTTCTGGCTGCTGACATTTGCTTTTGGATATAAAATCCTGCACCTGCTCTACGAATGGTACTATTTCGCTTCGATAAAAGTCCCCGCAAACGGCGAGATTAAACGAACCTGGAAGGTCGACATGCTCACCACCTGGATGCCCGGCGAACCCAAAGAAATGGTCGTCGAAACGCTCCGGGCCATGGTGGCCGTCCGCTACCCGCACACGACCTACCTCTGCGACGAGGGCAATGACCCGGGCCTGAAGCAGATTTGCGAAAAACTTGGGGTCGTCCACGTTTACCGGGGCACAGACAAAACCGGCGCCAAGGCAGGCAATATCAACCATGCACTGTGCAAGGTGGCCACCGGCGAAATCTGCGTCATCCTCGACCCCGACCACATCCCGGTACCGGAGTTTCTCGACCAGGTATTGCCGCATTTCGAAGATGAAAAAGTTGGTTTCGTTCAATGCATCCAGGCCTACTACAACCAGCAGGAAAGCCTCATTGCCAAAGGCGCCGCCGAACAGACCTATCTTTTTTACGGCCCGATGATGATGGGCATGCACCGGCAGGGCACCGTGCAGGCCATTGGCGCTAACTGTACCTTCCGGCGGGAAGCACTCGACAGCATCGGCGGCCATGCTCAAGGGCTTTGCGAAGACATGCACACAGCCATGCAACTGCATGCAAAAAAGTGGACTTCAGTATACGTGCCCGAATTACTCACAAAGGGCAAAGCACCCGGCAGCCTTTCACATTATTACGGGCAGCAACTCAAGTGGGCCAGGGGCAGTTTCGAGCTATTGTTCGAAGTGTTTCCGAAGCTGGCCGGGAAATTCACCTGGCGGCAGCGACTGCACTACTTTTTGACGCCGTTGTATTTTTTTTATGGTGTGGTAGGGTTGATCGACATTGGAATTCCGATCGTTTCACTGTTCACACTGCATGTGCCGTTGTACATCAAATTTGATGAATTTGTCCTGCGGGCAGTCCCCCTCATTCTGACCCTCACGCTCATCCGGCACTACTCGCAACGCTACGTCCTCGAACCGCACGAAATGGGCTTCCACACCATGGGCGGCATCCTTCGGGTGGGCACCTGGTGGGTGTACCTTACGGCTTTCATCTATGCTGTTTTCCGGGTGAAAGTGCCCTATCTGCCGACGCCGAAAGAAAACCAGATGCACAACGACTGGATGGTCAGCTTGCCTAACCTGGCCGTGATCATCGTCAGCATTTTTGCCATTGTTTACGGGCTGTCAAAAGACTGGACGCCATTTTCCTTGCTAATGGCTGGTTTTGCCGGGGTCAACATTCTGCTGCTTGGTACGATAACGATGGCCAGCCAGCGGCGGTTACTAATGCAACTTTTCGGCCGTTTGCAGGATGGAATTTTGAAGGTGCTTCGCAGTTATTGGCGAGTGTTCCGGGAACGGTTCATTTTTCGCCCCATGCAGCATAACGGAGTAGCGGTACTGCTCTCGATGACAGTGCTCGGTGTTTCAACTGTCCCGGCTTTTTACCCACATTCTTTTCAAAATGTGGTCGAAGAGATAGTCTGGCCAATTGAGAAACGAACCGCCTGGTTTCTGACACCGGCAGCAGAGGGTTCAGCTCCCATGCTTGCGGCTGCGGGTGCACCCAGTTTGGAGGGCCGTTCAGGCCGGGAGACAAGGCACCTGCAAAACTATTACCTCCCAAACAACGGGAAGGATCTGAGCGGCGAGTGGAAAACCATTTTAAACCACAGTAAATCACAGGAGGCCATCCCGTTCATCAGGTGGAGCTTACCCTGTGAAGTACCAGGTGAAACCATTGAAATATTGGGTGACATCGCTGCCCGCTATCGGGAGCCGGTCATCCTGCTTACGGAACGTAACGAAGAATCAGATCCGCAGGAATGGGGCTTGGTTCAATCACAGCTTATCCGAAAATTCAGGAGCAGCGGCGCCGCTAATGTATTCATGGCCAGCACTTTACCACCAGATGGAAAAATGCTGGCGGGCGCAAACGCCTGCTTCGAAATAACGGTACTCAAGCCCGGCCAGGTTCAAAATTTCATCAAAAACAATTCTCCGCAGGTTGTGCTCCTCGAATCGGCAGGTCACCCTGGCACCGCATTGATCAACCTGCTGGCCGAAGCCGGGCATTCCGTTGCAGGCTGGGTAAATCAGGAAAAGCCGAGCAGCCACCGGCCCGCTTTTTATGATGAAATGGAGCTGGGTCCACAGGGAATCACTTACCCGCACAGCGGGAAATTTTCACCCTGGTTTGTGGACGGGACGCCGTTTTATGTGAAAGGTATTTTTTACAACCCCGAACACGAATGGCAGGACGGCAACTGGCCGCTGACCCGCAGGCAGCTCATGCACGATTTTTCTTTGATCAAATCAATGGGCGCTAACACCGTTACCTGGTACAGCAAGCCGGCTTACGATTTCAACGTGATGGAAATGGCCGGCGAAAATAACCTGAAAATCCTCTTCGGCTTCCGCCTCGACCCCTCCCTGAACTATGCTTCTGATGCGGAAGACCTGGCCGCCCTCAAGGCCGAGATACTCAGAAAAGTGAGAAAATGGAAAGACCGCAACGAAGTGATTGCCTGGCTTCCCGGCAACGGCACGTGGAACAACCTGGAGCTTTATTTTCAACCGCCCTACCTCGGGCAGGTGCGGCTGGCTTACACCCGTTTTTTAAATGAAATCGCCACTGAAATCAAGCAACTTGATCCGAGCCGGCCGGTAATTGTTGCCACGGATGCCGGGCCGGGGCTCGCCGGAGCGGTTCGTGAACTCCAACATGCGCCAGCCATTGACATCATCGGCGTCAACAGCCACACAGCGCCGCAATTTGACTCCCTGGATTCGCTGCTGGCGCAATGGGCTCCCGGACGCCCCTACCTGCTGACCGGCTTCGGCCCCGGCATGGCATGGGATACCCTCTACGCCGGACTGAACGCCGGCGACAGGCTGCCTGAAGCCAGCAGCTTTGCGAAAGCAAGTGCGTATGCCGGGGTTTGGGAAAAACTGACCACCAACGCTAATAACCTCGGGGGCGTCGCCTTCTGCTGGCGGGACCGTTTCGAAGGCACCGCCACCATGTCAGGAATCACAGATTTCAAAGGAAGGTTGAAACCGGCCTTTTTCGCACTGAAAGAATCCTGGACCGGAGAGCCGCAGTCATTCACACTGAGCGACCTGATTCTAACCTTTGAAACCTACCACTATCACGGTGAAAATACACTGATTTTCAAAGCATTAACTAAAAACAACACCAGC
Organism: Bacteroidota bacterium; assembly: GCA_030147525.1. GTDB lineage: Bacteria > Bacteroidota > Bacteroidia > Chitinophagales > Saprospiraceae > UBA6168. Next base: position 66,850 of record JASBVF010000024.1, on the reverse strand, counting down.
AGCCCCCTGCATTACGACTGGTACATCTGCCGGGACGAATTCGTGGAGCGTATTGACGAGCTTTCGATCCGGCACAACTGGTGGGGAAGCCTGATTTTCTGGTGGGTGAGTAATTTCAAAGAACATTTCTTTCCCGGCATGTACCCTGAAAAAAAAGGCCATGAAGTTCGCTTGCGGAGTAGTGACACAGCGCCCTGGCAGCGCATTTACCTCCATATTTCCGATGACAACGGCCATGTCGTCACGGCATCTTTCCCCATTTACCCGGATAGAATCATTCAGCGTCTGAAATGGCCTGTTTCAAAATAACTCCCGCCCTGATTATCGCACTTGTCCTGCTCGGCTCGTGCCGGGAGCACATGGAGTCGGTTCCCGGAAACGGCATTTCAAAAAAAGTGGAAATCAGAAAATCGGGAGATCGCTATCAGATGTACCGAAACGGAGAGCCCTATTTTATCAAAGGCGCCTGCGGCATCGATCACCTGGAAACCCTGAAAAATGCAGGCGGCAACTCCTTCCGGACTTACGATACGCAGGGCCTCGACACGCTGCTTGACCAGGCTCAGGCTCTTGGCCTGACGGTCATGGCAGGGATTTGGGTGGGCCGTGAACGGGAAGGATTTAACTACGGAGACAAGGTTGCCGTACAACAACAAAAAGAACGGGTACGGGCCGTCGTCGAACGCTACAAAGACCACCCTGCGCTACTCTGCTGGGCCGTCGGCAACGAACCCGACAATGCAGATGAAGATACCGACGACCTGTGGCCTGCCATCAACGACCTCATCCGGATGATCCATGAACTGGACCCGGACCACCCGGTAACCGTGCCGGTGTACCCGGAGTCAACGGAAACGGTGCTTCAGAACTGCCCTGATGTTGATTTTTTGTCGTTCAACATTTTTGGCGGGCTAACCGGTTTTTCAAAAAAATTCAGGAAAAACGTCCCGTTCGTATACACGGAGTGGGGTATCCTCGGCGGCTGGGAATCACCGGTTACGGGCTGGCACGCCGGTATTGAAGAGTCGATCAAGCAAAAATACGAGCGTATCTACAACACCTACCACCGGCACATCCTGCCGGACTCGGCCCGCTGCATGGGTAGCTACATTTTTTACTGGGGTCAAAAGCAGGAGTACACGCCGACGTGGTTCAGTTTTTTCACAAAAAATGGCGAAAAAACTGCTCTGGTTGATTTAATGGCCCTGCTTTGGGGCGGAGCTTCACCTGCCAACGAGGCGCCCTTTCTCGACTCCCTGCTCATCGAAGGCGGGGATGCTTTCGATGAAATTTACCTGAATGCCAATACTGTCTCGACGGCTACCGTGCTGGGGGTCGACCCGGAGTTGGGTCCGCTCAGCTATCACTGGGAAATACTTCCCGATGGCCAGTTTTTCAAGTACGTACCCGGCCGTGGCAAGGTGGAAATATCCCCGGAACCCATCCCTGGGCTCATTCTTGAAAATAAAGGTCCAGGTATCGTCTTCAAAACGCCACCTCATACCGGCGCTTTCCGCCTGATGGTGTCTGCTACTGACGATCAGGGACATGTATCGTACGCTAACCTGCCTTTTTTCAATACAAACGACAGCATGACACCAGAACTGGAATAGCGACTACACAGAAATTCTTCTTACAAACTCTTTAATCAAAACTTACCAATGGCAATTGAACAAACACTTCAAAATGCACAAGCCGCGCAGCTTAGGCACGTTAAGAGTTATGCCAGACCCAAATGGAGTGAGGCTCTCCCTGCTCCGGTTTTACAATTTATTGAACGTTGGATTGGCCTTAGTGACACCAACAATATGGTTTTGTTGGCCGGCACGGAAATGATTGAAAGTCAGACCGGTGTGACGATGGAAGATAATCCCGCCATTGCCAGTCACGCCATCAGCATGAAAAATCTCAATGACTTTCAAAAGCTCAACCTCTTTTTAAGAACGGCTAATGAAAGTATTGAAACCGGCGGCTACTTTATCGGGCAACTGGAAACGAGCTATCTGCGCAAGGAACGTATCATCTCACGATACCCTAAACTGCTCGGCACCTTCATCTACGTGATCGATTATCTGATCTTCAGGGTATGGGCTAAGCTCCCCTATCTGAGAAATCTATATTTTCTGCTGCTGGGTAAACAACCCAGGGCAATTTCAGAGATGGAGGCACTCGGAAGGTTGTATTTCTCCGGATTTACATTCATGGATTCAATTACCGTGGATGGAACTTACTACTTCGCCGTGAAAAAAACCAAGCCGCCGGAGTACAACAGAAAGCCGGGCGTAGGTCCGCTGATTACCTTGCGAAGAAATGGGAAAGACGGCAAAATCATCCATGTTTACAAGCTGCGGACCATGTTCCCTTACGCTGAGTTTTTACAGCAGCATGTATATGAGCAGCAAGGCCTCGCCGAGGGTGGGAAAATTGAAAAAGACCCACGGGTAAACATGGCCGGGTTCATTTTGCGAAAATATTTTCTGGATGAAATACCCATGATATTCAACCTGCTGAATGGCGATCTGAAGATCGTCGGCGTACGTCCGATCAGCAAGCAATATTTAAGTCTGTACCCGAAAGAAGCGCAGGAGTTTCGGCGAAAATTCAAGCCGGGACTGATTCCTCCATTTTATGCTGACCTGCCCAAAACGCTGGATGAAATTGTAGCTTCTGAAATGCGTTATCTAAAAGCTTACGAAAAGCAGCCGCTTTTAACGGACATTCGGGTCATTTCTAAAGCTTTTTACAACATTGTTTTCAAAATGGCGAGAAGCCTGTAAGACATACGAACTTCCCACTCAGTTTTAAAAGCCGTAAGTCGCTGGTCGACTTACGGTTTTTTTATTTCAGCAGCCTCCTCCTCCTGAGCTGCATGCCCGCCATTGCTTTTAGCCTCCATCCGTTCTTTCATTTGTTTCACAATGTTAAACTCGCTAAGGAAAACATTGGCGATGGCACGAATAACGGTGTACGCCGGAATGGCCAGCACCATGCCGAGTACGCCGTTGATCTTGGCTCCCATGAGAACGACGATGAAAATCTCCAGCGGATGTGCCATGACGCTGCTTGAAAAAATAAGCGGCTGTGAGATGTAATTGTCCAGCATTTGCGAAGCAAAAAAGACACTGGCGACCTTGATGATCAAAGGCAGAATGTGGCTGTAAAAATCCATATCCAGGTTGGAAGAAATAGTAAAAACCACCCCGAATGCTGCGCCGATGATGGGACCGACATAGGGAATTACGTTGAGGAGCCCTGCAAAAAAGCCGATGAGCAGTGCGTTTTTCACCCCAAAAACAGTGAGCCCGATAGTGACGAGCGAAGAAAAAATCAGCATCTGGATCAACAGCCCCCGAAAGTACCGGCTCAGCATGTTGGCAATATCCGAAATAGCGTGCCGGACCTTTTCTTCGTATTGTTCCGGTAAAAGTGCCGCAATAAAACTGGTAAACATCCCCTGCTCCTGCAAAAAGAAAAATGCGATAAACACGACTGAAGCAATGCCCACCCCGATATTCCCTGCCGCCGAAATGATATTGCTGAAATAATTTCCGATGGACCGGGGCTCGAACCAGTCAGAAAAAGTAGTTCGCAGCTGTTGTTCGAGGGTAGTGCCAGGGGCGAGCAACCCGTAGTTTTCCAGGTTCTGCTGCAAGGACAGCAAGGGTTGTTCGAGGGTCCGGGCGATGGCACCATAGTCAACACCTGCCAGGTTGTTGATCTGTTCAAAAATCGGAGGCAAAAACAGCCACATCAGCGACCCGACCACCAGAAAAAAGGTGAGCAATGTCAGCAGCGCAGAAAAGGCCGGCCCAGCCCGGAACTTCCAGATTTTCAGGCGTTTTCGGAAAAAAGACATCAACGGCTGCCCGATCATCGAGAGCACCCAGGCAATACAAACATAGGCCACGATATCCGTAAAAAAATATAACAAAGCGCCAATCATCAGCAGACTGACGATGAGGGCAAGACTACGATTGGAGATTTTCATTTCACAGGTTTTTCATTTTTGGCCAAAAATAGCCGTTTTTTGCTTTCAGCCCAGTTCCTGCAGGTTTTCAAAAAACGCTGAGGGGCAGGGTTAATGATCACCGACATTCCGGCACATGGACTTCCTGCGACTCTTCGACATCCTGCCTTATCAACAGGCAAAATACCCAAAACAAAAAGCGCTCGCCGCACGGCAGCACGGCGGATGGATAGCCTATTCCACCGCAGAATGCCTGCAAACGATTGACCGGCTGAGCACCGGGTTGCTTCGCCTTGGATGGAAACACGGCGACAGGGCCGCCATCCTGGCGCACAGTGGCAGCCCCGCCTGGAATTTTATCGACCTGGCTATGCAACAGATCGGCGTCGTTTCGGTCCCTATTCATGCAACATCGCTCACGAAGGACGTCGCCTACATTTTCAAAGATGCATCCATCCGTTGCTGTTTTGTCTCCAATACCGAAATGCTGGAAAAAGTGAATGCCGCAGCCGGTGAAAAAATGGAGGTCTTCACTTTTGAAAAAATATCCGGCGCCCGCCATTGGCTGGAACTGCTCGCCACGCCTACCGAAAGCGAAATTGCTACGCTCACCTCCATCAAAACAAAACTTCCGGACATTACGCTGGCCACCGTCATCTACACTTCCGGTACCACCGGCCAGCCCAAAGGCGTGATGCTCACCCACCGCAACATTGTTTCCAACATCAAATCCATCCTCACCCTCGTTCCCGTCAATTACCGGATGGATGCGCTGAGCTTTCTCCCGCTCAGCCACATCTTCGAGCGCATGGTCACGTACCTCTACATGGCTGCCGGCACCACAGTCTGGTACTCGGACTCAGTGGAAGCTATACTCGCAGATTTACAGGAGGTTCGGCCCCATTTTTTCACCGCCGTGCCTCGCATTTTGGAAAAAATGCACGACCATGCCCTGGAAGAACGGCAACGCAGGGGCACCCTGGGCCGGAAAGTTTTCGACCTTGCCATAGCCTGGGGCAAAAACTATGATCCGCTGGAAAAACTTTCCCCCGTTTATTGGCTTCGCCATCAACTGTTCAACCTGCTGGTGTACCGGCGCTGGCGGCAGGCACTCGGCGGACGGGTGCAGGGGATTGTTTGCGGGGCAGCAGCTTTGCAGGTCCCACTCGCAAAACTGCTCTGCGCTGCCGGCATCCCTGTCCGGGAGGGATACGGACTCACGGAAACCTCTCCGGTCGTCGCTTTCAACCACTTCGAGCCGGGACTGTACCGCCACGGTACCGTCGGTATTCCGATACTGGGCATGGAGGTGAAAATTGATACACCCGACGAGCATGGCGAAGGTGAAATTCTTGTGAAAGGCCCGAACGTGATGGCTGGCTACCTCAACCTGACTGAGGAAACAGCCGCCGTATTCACCGAAGACGGCTGGCTGCGCACCGGTGATTCAGGGCATTTTGAGCAACGGCGTTTTTTAAAAATAACCGGTCGGAAGCGGGACTTTTTTAAAACCAGCAGCGGGAAATTTGTTGCTCCGCAAAAGGTAGAATCGCACCTGCTGGAATCGCCGTACATCCGGCAAGTCATGGTCACCGGCATCAACCAGCCCTTTGTTTCGGCGCTCATCGTACCCAACTTCCAGGCGCTGGAGCGATGGTGCAGGAAAAACGGCGTACACTGGACGGCGCCGCAGTTCATGGCGCTCAACCCCAAGGTTCTGAAGTTCATGGAAACCGTGATCGGGGAGATGAATGAATACCTCGAACCACACGAGCGAGTGAAAAAATTCACCCTTCTCCACGAAGAGTGGACGCCGCAAAGGGGCGAGCTGACTTTGACGATGAAACTGGCCAGACAGGTGATCGGAGAGAAGTTTTCAAAAGAAATCGAGGAGATGTACAAATCGGGAAACCACTGAATGAAAAACGTTATTTTTGCTAAAAATCAAAAATCATGGTCAAATCGCAGCCTTTACGGACAAATGGCACCTATTTTAAAGAATTCAACAACGTCGAGGAGATGCTGGCAGGAAGAACCTACGTGATGCTGAATGAACACACCATGCTTTATCAAAACAAGAAGGGGAAGTATGTCTTTTTCACAATCGATCCGCAGGCAACTTACACCGACAAACAATACATGAAATTACCGGAAGGTGCTCCATTTGAACTGCTAAACGGAAAACTAATTTACATGGCCTCTCCTAAAACTCCTCACCAAACGGTTTCAATGAACCTCTCTACTGCCCTCCATTTTTTTGTGAAAAAAAATAAGTCAGGTATCGTACTCGCTGCCCCAATGGACGTCCACCTCGACAAAAAAAACATCCTCCAACCAGACATTCTTTTCCTCTCCAATGAACGCAAAGATCGCCGAAAAGACTGGATTTACGGAGCTCCCGACCTGGTGGTGGAAATCATCTCGCCCGGCACTGCAAAAAAAGACCGGGGCCCAAAACTTGAACAATACGGAAAACACGGCGTGCTCGAATACTGGATCGTCAATCTGGAAAACGAAGAGGTGGAAGTATACCTCCCCACAGGCGGTGAACTCGTTCTAAAACAATCACTTACAAAAACTGACACCCTGCGCTCTGCCGTGGTAACAGGCTTCGAAATCGGTGTTTCAGAAATTTTCGACGCCGGATCCTGAGCCGGTTTTTTCACCAGACAAACTCTATCGCCTGCTCACAATCCATTCCCAGACTTTTGCATACCGGGCAAGTCCTGCCAGCTTCTTCCAACATTTTCTGTTGTGCTGCCGTGTAGTTTTTCTTCGGCATCGTGAAACGGATTTCCACCTTGGCAATTCGGCGGGGGTTCGACCCCATGATTTTATTTACCTCAGCTTTTGCCCCTTCGATGTCGATGCCATTGTCCCGTGCCTTGATACCCATAATCGTCATGATACAAGCTCCCAAAGCCGTGGCGACAAGATCAGTGGGTGAAAAAGCTTCTCCCCTGCCCTGGTTATCGACCGGGGCATCGGTTACGATTTGGGTACCGGAACGGAGATGGGTGCAGGTGGTGCTGAGATTTCCAGTGTAGAGGACTTCGGATGTCATGATTTCAATTTTTGCGTAAAAGTGAGAAAATAGCGGCGCAATCTCTGCCGGTGGCTGAAGGAGAATTATTTTAAAAGCGTAGTTTTCCGGCCTGATTCCTCCTGTCCTTCCCTTTTCTTTCAAATTTCTCCGTTCTTTGCCCTCTGTCTGAAACAAATTCGGGTGTAAAGACCGTCAGCTGTCCATGAACCGTGAATTTCTCCTCAATGCTTTGTTCCTCGTTTTCGTCAACTTGCTCGTCAAGCCATTTTACGTCTTTGGCATCGAGCGAACGATACAGGATACGGTGGGGGCAGAGACATACGGACTGTACGCCACACTGTTCAGTTTTACTTTCCTGCTGTTTATGGTAAACGACTTCGGGATTCACTATTTCAACAACACGACCATTGCGAAGCACCCTCAACTCATCAGCAAATATTTTCCCAATATCCTCGTTATCAAACTTTTACTCACGGGGTTGTACTTCCTGCTGGTGTTTTTGGCAACATTTTTACGTGGTTTTGAAATTGAAATTTTTCACCTCATTTTTTTCATCGCTTTGAACCACGTGCTCATCTCGATGGTCGCCTACCTGCGCTCGAACATCTCCGGGCTGGGCATGTACCGCACAGACAGCGTCGTATCCACACTCGATAAAATTTTGCTCATCGGCGTATGCGCCCTGCTACTTTGGGGCAATGTTCTCCACGGTAAATTTCAAATCGAATGGTTCATCCATGCCCAGAACCTCACCTGGTTTCTGACGGCCCTTACGGCGTTTTTAATTGTAAAAAAACATCTCCGCCAACCGATCCGCCTGCGGTTCAACTGGCTGATGTTGCTTTTCATCCTGAAAGGATCCGCCCCTTTCGCCCTCGCCGTTTTTCTGATGACTGCCTACACACGCTTCGACATTGTTGTGCTCGAATGGCTGTTGCCCGACGGACGCCACGAAGCAGGGGTTTACGCAGCTGCTTATCGTTTGCTGGATGCGTTCAATATGATCGGATTCCTCTTTGCCGGGCTGTTGCTTCCCATGTTTTCGACGTTGCTACGCAAACAAAACTCAGGTAAGAAGGAAACTCCAGGAGAATCCACCGCTGCGACCGGAGCGTTGACGTCTCTGCTGCGAGTGAGCCTCCAGCTCATCTGGGCAGGAACCGTCACAGTGGCTGTTGCCTGCTGTTTCTTCCGGGAGGAACTCATGCTGTGGATGTACCCGGAGACGGCCACACCCTACTACGGCGAAGTACTCACATTCATCATTCTGACATTGATTCCGTTCAGCGGGATTTTCATTTACTCCACCCTGCTCACGGCGAATCACAGTTTGAAAAAAATGAATTTCATTTTCCTTGCTGGCATCGTCGTCAATGTGGCACTGAACCTGCTGCTCATCCCTGGCTGGAAAGCTGTCGGAGCAGGCATTTCAGCTTTCACGACACAGACGGTCGTGCTGTTGGGTATGATGTTTTTAGCCAAAAAAGAAATACAGCTGAAAACCGAAATCCGGCAGGTTTTCAAAATCCTAGTTTTCATCCTGTTGGTTGTGCTCGCCAACTGGCAATTGTACCAATTCGGAAGCTTCGATTGGCTGCAAAAATTCGGTCTCAGCATAACGGCAGGCCTGCTGCTGGCGTTTCTACTCCGTTTGATCCAGGTAAAAATGCTGCTGGGCCTGCTGAAAAAGGAAGAGAGAATTGGCTAACTGCCCAAACTCCTTACTTTTGCCCGGTTTTTACGGGTGTTTGTGTGCTTGGGTATTTGCGTGTTTGTGAAAGTCCCAGAACCTCACAAACAACCAAACACACAAACAACCAAACACTCAATCAATTGCATGGAAAATAAAGACAACCTGCTTGGCGTCATCGAGACTATTTTCAAGTGGAAAAAATTCATCATCGTCACCTGTATCGCAACGGCTGTCGGGGCAAGTATTGTAGCCTTGCTGCTGCCGGTGTATTACAAATCCACCACGATTTTCTACGCTGCCAGCCCCGACCTGGCCAGCCCCGAAAACCTGTTCGGAACATCGGCCAAAGCGCCTCAATACTACGGAACCAGCAATGATATTGACCGCATTCTCAGCATCGCTAAATCAGGGGAACTCACGTCCTTCATGATCGACTCATTCAACCTCTACGAACGCTACGATATTGACCCACAGAGTAAGCTGGGGCCGTATTACGTTCAACTTCAGTTCAATGAATATTTTGACGTTGAAAAAACAAAATACGATGCAATCGAACTGTCCATCGAAGACCATGACCGGGAAATGGCATCCCGCATGACCAACGCTGCCCGTGAGCGAATCAACACCCTGGCCCAAAAACTCATCAAAGACGGCCAGTTACAGATCATCAAAGTTTACGAAGAAAACATACGACAAAAAGAAATTGAAATTGCCGCCATCAACGACACACTTCAGAAAGTGCGTACTTTTTACGGTGTTTACAACACAGATGCCCAGGCTGAAAACCTCTCTCAGCTCATCGCCGAAGCCGAAGCCAACCTCAACAACGCAGAGGCAAAAGTGACAAGCCTCCAGGCGGTCAGGTTCAGCCGGGACTCCATCAACCTGCTGAAGGCCAACATCAGCGGATACGAAAATCAGCTGGTCAAACTGAACGAGCGCCTCGACAAATTCAACCAGGGAATGGCCCTCGTAGACGTACTCACCGGAGCCCAAAAAGAAGCCAGTGACCAGCTCGCACAGGACAAGGAACGCTACAAGCAAACAAAAGCAGCTTACACCTCCAACTTCCCTACCACGCTACTCTTGGAGAAAGCTCCCGTGCCGATCGTGAAATCTCGCCCCAAACGGGCGCTCATCGTGGTCGCAGCAACGGCCGTGGCATTCATTTTCAGCGTGCTCGGCGTGCTCATTTTCGATACTTACCGGGATGTAAACTGGAAGGAAATTTTACACCTGGACAAGTTTTAAGGGGTGGCGTGAGTCCGGAAGATTCACTCATTCACCCATTTCATCATTCACTCAATACGGATGACAGCCACTGATCAACAAACCCGATTGCTACTTACCGGTTTCGCCGCCATTACGGTGGTAAGCCTGCTGGTGGGTATTGCAGGTGAGTGGTGGTACCTGGCCGGTGTTCCGGCGGCAGTGCTGTTGGGATACGTTGCACTGGTGGATTTTCGTAAAATTTTCTATCTGCTTTTCTTTTGCATCCCGCTCACCGTTGAAGTGTGGCTCCCTAACGGAGTGGTCACAGACATGCCAACCGAACAACTATCCGTAGCGCTGATGGGCATCTATTTTCTCTACGTTCTACGCAACGGGAAAAACATGCGTTCCGATTTTGTGAAACATCCCATCACACTCGTGCTGCTACTACACCTGGGCTGGATTTTTTTTACGGCGATCACCTCCGAAAACTTCATCATCTCCATCAAATTTGCACTGGCGAAGCTCTGGTACATTACGCCGTTTTTCTTCCTCGCCGGCAGTCTTTTAAAAAAGGAAAAAGACCTGCGCACCCTCACCTGGGTTGTGCTCATTCCACTTTGTTTCACCATCGTCTACGTATTGTTACGCCACGCCAGCTACGGTTTTAGCTTTGCCGATGTAAACTGGGTTATGTCGCCTTTTTACCGCAATAAAGTTGCCTACGCCTGCATGCTCACTGTGTTCCTGCCGTTTGTATGGTACACCCGTAAAAGCTATCAAAAATACTCCTGGCCCTGGCTCATGCTGGCAGGCGCAACCGTACTAATCCTGATTGGTATCCAGTTCTCCTACACCCGTGCGGCCTACATCACACTGCTAATGGCTGTGGGTTCATATTTCGTAGTGAAATGGCGGCTGATGAAGATCGTACTTGCTGCTGCCAGTCTGCTAGCTGTACTCTACGTCGCAGCCATGGTCAGCCACAACAACTACCTCGACCACAAGCCGAATTACGACAAAACCATCACGCACGACAAGTTCGACGACCTGCTGAGCGCTACCACGAAAGGCCAGGACGTTTCCACGATGGAGCGGGTCTATCGCTGGGTAGCCGGCGGACAAATGGTAGGTGAAAAACCTTGGCTTGGATTTGGCCCCGGCACTTTCACTCATTTTTATAAATCCTACACCGTTCACGGCTTCCGCACCTACGTCAGCGATAACCCCGAAGGCTCCGGCATCCACTGTTACTACCTGATGACACTGGTAGAGCAGGGCTTCATCGGGGCACTGCTGTTTATTGCCCTCGTTTTTATTGTTTTAATAAAAGCCGAAATTATCTACCATGAAACCACCGATCCGGCCCGCCGCCGGATGGTTTTGACCGCACTGCTCACCACTGTCATTATCGATGGACTGCTAATCATGAACGACCTCGTGGAAACCGACAAAATCGGTTCATTTTTCTTCCTCTGCATGGCCATTTTAATCAATGTGGATCTGGCAAACAGGCGGGATACGCTGAAAGGCGAGCAGTAGCAGATGATAGTTCGGATGGTTTGACACAATCGAAAAAGAAAGCTGGAAATCGAGAAATTTCAAGGAGTCTCCGCCCGGGCTGCCATTCCTCAATTTCCTGCCGGATTTACTTCACCCCCACCAGGCGCACCACCGAAGCTGGCCCCCGATGATACTTGCCCTCCGCCAACTCCACCTCCTCGGTCGTAATTTTCAGGGAACTCATGCCGTGGAACTCTGCCCGGAGTTCAGCTTCCGAGAACAACAAGTCCAGGCTTTTCGGCCCGCCGGAGTTTTTCCCCAATTGTTCTTTTGAAAAACCTTCGAGGATGATGGTGCCACCGGGTTTCAGGGTGTTGAACACTTTTTTGTGGTAAAGTTTGCGGAACTCAGCGGGGAAGTGCGCATAGATCAGCCCCACGCAATTGAAATAATTCGGGGCCAGAATCATTTCACCAAACTCGGCTACCCGGTAGTCGATGCTCAGGCTGTAGCGGGCGGCGAGTTGTTCTGCTTTTTTCATGCCTTCCTCACTTTGGTCGCAGGCGATGACTTCCCATCCTTGCAGCATAGCGTAAACGGCGTTGCGCCCCTCGCCTTCAGCGGGTAAAAAAAGCCGTCCGGGTTTTAACAAGTCAAGTTGAGATTTAAAAAATACGTTTGGGTCGGTGCCGTAGGCGTATTCCGGTTCTGCATAGCGTTGATTCCAATGGTTCATATGTTAAAAAGTAGCGTAAATTTTACTATGAAAACAATGTTAAAAAGATAGTTTTCAAGAACACTCCAATTTCAGGAACAGGCTTTCTGTACCGAAAAAGAAGTGTAAAAGTGAACATTTTCATCCAGATTTCACAACCACAAATCCTTCACCATCATCCGCAGGTATTTCTCCCCACGCCAGTGTTCCTCCTCGATTTTGTAGGCAATGTGAAACGGTTTTTTCGAAGTCACTTTCGTAAAATATTCGCCCATCCCGAAAGCCATTCCATACATCGCCGGGCCGCCGTTCTGCCGCACGGCAAGGCGAAGGTGATTGCCCTTCAACAGCCGGGAGTAGCCCGTGTCTACCACGTTTTTTGAAACAAAAACCGGACTGCGGTTGCCTGGCCCAAACGGGGCGAATTGTTTCAAAATCTTCCAAAACGCAGGGGTGATGTCCTTCAAATCCAGCACGGCGTTCACCGGCACTTCGGGGATGCGCTGCTCCTCCCTGATCGTCTCCCGAACGGCCTGTTCGAAGCGTTCCCGGAACTCTGGCACTGCCTCCACAGGCAGCGTCAGCCCGGCGGCGTGGTCGTGCCCGCCGAAGTTCACCAGCAGGTCTTCGCAGGTTTTGATCGCCCGGTACACGTTGAAGCCAGGAACCGTGCGGGCTGATCCCACAGCCATGCCGTTCGATTCGGTGAGCAGGATAGCGGGCCGGTGGAAGCGCTCGACCATCCTCGCCGCTGCGATGCCGATGACGCCCTTGTGCCAGCCCTCCCGGAAGAGGACGATGCTGCGCAGGTCCTGCCAGCCGGGCGTCGTTTCAAAAAGCTGAATCGCCTCGGTTTGGATGTTCTGGTCGTGTTCCTTGCGTTGTTGGTTGCGGTGACCCAGCACCCGTGCGCCGTCGTAGGCCACGATTTTTTCACTGGAAAGCAACAACTTGACGGCCTGCTGGGCATCGGCCAGTCGGCCAGCAGCATTGATGAGCGGCGCCAACCCGAATACCACATCGCTGATGGAGAGCGGCCGCTGCTTGCCGCTTTGCTCGATGAGGGCTTTCAGGCCGGGGCGCTCCGTCCGGTTGACCCGTTCGAGGCCGAAGTGGGCCAGTACCCGGTTTTCACCCACCATCGGCACGATGTCGGCAGCGATGCTGAGTGCGAGCAGGTCGAGCAACTCGTACAATTCCTCCTCCGGCTGGTTGTTTTTTTGTAAAAAAGCCTGTGCCAGCTTGAAGGCCACACCGCAGCCGCTCAGCCCCTTGAACGGGTAGCCGCAATCGGGCCGCATGGGATCGAGGACGGCGACAGCTTCCGGCAGCGGCCCGTCAGGCAGGTGGTGGTCGCAAACGATGAAATCGATGCCATATTCTTTTGCTTTTGCAATTTGCGCACGAGCTTGCACACCGCAGTCCATGGCAACGACGAGTGAGACGCCGGTCTCACGGGCGTATTCGACCCCGGCCATGCTTACGCCGTAGCCTTCCTTGTAGCGATCGGGAATGTAGTAGTCGAGGTTGCGGTGGCGTTTTGACAAAAAAGAATACATGAGTGCCACGGACGTGGTGCCGTCCACGTCGTAGTCGCCGTAAAGCAGGATACGTTCGCTGTTGCGGATGGCCCGGTCGAGGCGTTCGGCGGCGGCGGGCATGTCCGCCATGAGGAAGGCATCGTGGAGTTGGGAGAGGTCGGGCCGGAAAAATGTCCTGGCCTCTTCGAACGTGGTAATACCCCGCTGAACAAGCAGGCGGCAGAAGACGGGATGGATTTTCAGTGCTTCGTGCAGGTGGTTGACGGCGGCTTCGTCAACAGGGAGGAGGTTCCAGTGTTTTCTCATGAGTTGGGGCGTTGATTTTTTAAGCAAAAAACCGGTTTTCACCGTTGAAGCTGCGGCCAGGTCAGGCGTTTCAGGCTTCGGTAAAGCGGCAGGCACAAAATAGCCACAACCAGCGATACTGCCAAGATCAGCGTTGTTTTATCCACTAAAAAATAATGTACGGCCCCGAAAACACCGATCACTAGCATTGCGAGCATTCCTTTTGCGAAATTTCCACCTTTGCTCAGGTCGCTCCAGGGCTTGGAGAAGGGGATTTTATTAAAAAATAAGCGGGCGGAAAGCAGGGCAAACATTGAAATAGTCGCCAGCCCCAGCACAAAATCATCCGTTACTTTCCAGCCCCAAATGGCAGTTCCCACAACCCACATTACCAGGTAAACAGGCAGCATGAATTGGACTACAATGGCTTTAAAAGCACCGGCGATAAAGCTGCCGGGCTGCTCCAGCGGCGCTGAAAAAACCACCCATGCAGCTTTGAATTTATCAGCGTAAAGCGCATTGGTCAGCGGAGTAATGGCCATGAAGGCTGCGATGTAAATGAGTACCAGGTATTTTTCGCCCTCCTGTAACGATTCAAGTCGTTCGGCCAGGCTTCCGTTTCCATTGATGGTCATATAAACGAAGAAAATGGGGATGAAGCCCAGTGCCGGATATGTTTTCAGCTTGTAGTCCCGGTTTCTGGAAATTTGCAGCCAGGTGAACCTGAAGGCTGCGTTTTCGACGATAGAATTTGTAAAAACAGCAGCGAGCCGCCCGCCCAGGCTATGTTCTGATGTGCTTTTCCCGGTCGTTTTGCCGGGACCAGAAGCCGGTTTACCTTGCGAAATAGCCATCATTTTGCGGCTCAGGTTTTTCGCCAGCACGGTGGCCACCAGGTAACTCCCGAAGACTGTCGTCACGAGCGAAAGGGACGCGAGTGAAACCGTAACGATCGTAACGTGCTGGTTAACAATGATTTCCCAAATAGCTGCCACCCACACGGGCGGAACGAGGTATGATACCGGGTTGCTAAAAATAGCCGCAGAATTCAGTGCCGTAAAATCGAACAATTTGGGCAGCAGATAATACGCTGCAAAAATGAGGATGGTAAAACCAATCTGAAAATAGCTGATCACATCTTTGAACCGTTGCGGCGTGGTGATGCGGAGGAGCAACAGGTAAATTCCATTGACGATCAAGACCACAAGCAGCAAGGCGATGAGGACTTGCAGTAAAAAAACAGGAATACCCAGCGGCTGGGTAAATGCCAGTATGACCACTGCCGGGATAATAAATGCAACTACGTTTTTCGACAGGTATAAAAAAATATGCAGGATACGGGAAAGCGTCACCGTGCGGTCGCTGACGGGCCGTGGCAGCAGGATGTAATTATCCCGGACGTCGATGAGGACATCCGTAAAATCACTGATGATCGTCATAGCCATGAAAACCATGAAAGCTGCAAAGTAAAGCACCATCGCAGCAGTTTTATCAGGAACAAAAATGAGCAAAACGCCCAGGAACATACCAAAAAAGAGATGAGCAACTACGCTGATGACGTCCTGATTTTTTGTTTCGCCGCTACCGGTGTTAACCCCCCTGGAAAAAGCCTGCTGGCGCCGGCTGTCCATCATCAGTTTCACATTCAGAATCGCCCGGAGTTGGTTAGTGTCTGCGCCAAGCTGCCGCCAAAATGGGTTGAAAACCGCCACTATTTTCAAAAGGAAATTTCGCATGTTTTAGTCTTCGAAAGAGGTGAGGAACTCGGAGGCTTTGGTGCTGAAATCGGTGCTGCCTGTCAGTTTGGAAAAAATATTTTCGAGGGTATCGCCATACCGTTCTTTCAACTCATCGAAACGGCCTTCCGCAAACACGGTTCCCTTATGCAGCAGTACGATCCGATTGGAAATTTTTTCCACTACATCCATCATGTGCGAACAGTAAAAAACAGTTTTTCCTTCTGCTGCGAGGCGGTTGAGCAATTCTTTCACCAAAATGACGGAGTTGGCATCGAGGCCGGAAAGCGGCTCATCGAGAAAAAGGATTTTCGGATTGTGCATCAGGCCGGACACCAGCAATACCTTTTGGCGCATGCCTTTCGAAAAGGTGTCCATCCGGTCATTGAGGTTCGGACTAAGGCCAAAAAAATTCAGCATTTTCCGGGATCGCTCCGCAATGACCTTGCCTGGCATTTCATGTAAACTACCGACAAAATCCAAAAACTCCAGCGGAGTCAGCGTATCATAAAGCTCACTGACTTCGGGAACGTAACCGATCATTTTTTTCACCGCCAACGGGTCGTTTTTCACATCGACTCCGGCCACGATTGCTTCACCTTCGTAGTCACCATCGAGACCGGCAAGGATTCTGACGGTGGTGGACTTTCCTGCGCCGTTCGGGCCGATGTAACCTATGATCTGTCCAGGCTGTATGCAGAGATCGATACTGCGCAATACCTGATTGTTTCCGTAGCGCTTTGAGAGGTTGCGCATTTCGATAGCAGGGAGCGGGTTTCCGGTCATGTTATAAAATGGTTTTTTATAAAAAATAAGATCAAATTTAGTGGTCGTGCCCTTCATGGTCATCCTGAATGTCGGGGCTATCAGGTAATTCCGGCCCTCCTTTTTCTTTGGCAGCAAACCATGCGACCAATTTTTGCCGTTGCTCATCTGTCAGTTGTGCTTCCGGGTGCATCCAGGTATAGCTTATCATCGGCATCTCACCTTCTTTCACCTCTTCTGCCATCTCTTCAAATTTGTGGGCCTTTTTCTTCGCATCATAATCACCCCAGGTGGCATAATTCAGGTGCTGCCTGGCGCCCCGGTAATGGCTTCTGATCCACCAGCCAACAGGTTGGATACTGGTGTACCAGGGATACTCCGTGCTGTGAGAGTGGCAGTCGTAACAGGCATTTTTTAACAACTCGCCTACCTCCTGAGGCGGGTTTTCGAGGGTTATGAAATCTTTTGCGGGATCGCTTTCGGGATTGGTTTTATCAATTTGAAAAAACTGGATGACGACCAGGACGGCAAGCAAGGATAGTAGAATGGTTTTTGTTCTTTTTTTCATGATGTAGTTGTTTTAGAAATGTCAGCAATGTTAGCAAAAAGCATGGCATCAACCAAAGGGTTGCCGGAAATTCCATCCTGCACAAAACCGCTGGTATTTTCCTCATTTTTGAAACTGCTGTGCGACAATTCCGTGATAGCTGCCGCAAATCGCCTGAATCCCTCAGAAAACGGCAATTTTGACAAAACCATGTCGAAATTTGAACTTGTAAAATAACTGTTAAAACTACCTTTGCGGCAAAAATCAAACATGACAAAACTTCTTTCCTTCGCAATTATCTTCACGGTCTTGTTGACAGCCTGCGGCAATGAGCCGGCCAACAATGAACAGCAAACAACCGACCCTGCTGCCGATCCGCTCCGCTACGAGCAGGAAAAGCACCTGACAAACATCAAGCAACTCACGTTTGGCGGCGATAACGCCGAAGCTTATTTCAGCTTTGACAACCAGTTGCTGACACTACAGGTGACCAATGAAGCATGGGGTACCTCCTGCGACCAGATCTTTTTCATGCCCATCACCGGCACAAATGGACAGCAGCCGCCGATGGTCAGCACCGGCAAAGGCAAAACCACCTGCTCCTACTTCATGCCCGGCAACCAGCAAATCCTGTACGCCAGCACGCATCTTGCCGCCGATACCTGCCTGAGCTCTCCACGGGTTGTCAATGGCAAATACGTTTGGGCAGTCCACAAAGAATTTGACATTTTCGTCTCTGACCTCGAAGGTAACGTGGTGAAACAACTCACCAACACCGACGGTTACGACGCCGAAGCTACCGTTTCACCCGACGGTACCAAAATCGTCTTCACCAGCACCCGCTCCGGCGACCTGGAACTCTGGACGATGAACATCGACGGCACTGACCAGAAGCAGGTAACCAAAGACCTCGGCTACGACGGCGGCGCTTTTTTCACGCCCGACAGCAAGCAACTCATCTTCCGGGCCAGCCGTCCGAAAACACCGGAAGCACAGGCCACTTACAAAGAGTTTCTGGCCCAGGGCCTCGTTCAACCCACTGACCTTGAGATTTTCATCTGCGACCTCGACGGCTCCAACATGCGCCAGGTAACCAATCTCGGCGGCGCTAACTGGGCTCCGTACATGCACCCGAACGGTAAAAAAATAGTTTTCGCTACCAATCACCACAGCGAAAGCGGCCGCCAGTTCAACATTTTCGCCATCAACACCGACGGCACCGGCCTCGAACAGGTGACCTTCGACGAAGGCTTCGACAGCTTCCCGATGTTCTCCTTCGACGGCAAGTACCTCGTTTTCGCTTCCAACCGCAACAATGGCGGAACCCGTGATACAAACGTCTTCCTCGCCGAGTGGGTAGATTGATTTTTAATGATAAATGATGAACGATGAATGATGAACCTGGACGCAAAATGTTCATCATTCATCATTCATAGTTCATCGTTACAAAAAGCTGAGTCGTCAACTTTTCCTCTAAATATCTATCCACGAGTGTCCTGCAAATGTCGTGGGCCGTTTTACTTTTCGCAGGGATGAACCTCTGCGCCAAAGGGCTTTCGAATGTACCCTCGATGCAGATCGTTTTCTTCCGCTGCGCCATATCCATCATTCTGACCTGGTTTTGGTTGAAAAAAGTAGAAACTACTTGGGCAGGAAGCCCGGAAAACCGGCTGCGGCTTTGGGGACGGGGCCTCTCCGGCACGGTGGCGCTGTTTCTGTTTTTCCTCACTGTACAGAAAATTCCGTTGGCTACGGCGGTCACTATTCAGTACCTCTCCCCCGTTTTCACAGCCATTCTCGCCATGATTTTTTTGGGTGAAAAACTGCGGCGGGTTCAGTGGTTTTTCTTTGCGCTGTCATTCTCCGGCATCGTGTTGCTGAAGGGTTTCGACGAGCGGATTTCATGGCTCTACCTGGGACTTGGCGTTCTGTCGGCCTTCCTGGCGGGCGTGGCCTATGTTTTCGTGCGGAGCCTGAGTGGACGGGAGCATCCACTGGTGGTGGTTTTTTATTTTCAAATCGTCGGGACGCTACTGGGCGGTAGTTTCACTGCATTTAATTTTAAAATGCCGGAAAACTGGGAATGGCTGCTGCTGCTCGGCGTGGGAATGCTGGCACATTTCGCCCAGGTGAATTTAACAAAAGCTATCCAGGGTGAAAAAGTGGGCATCATCTCCAGTCTCAACTTTTTCGGTGCGATTTACGCTTCCATTTTCGGTTGGCTACTGTTTAATGAAAGTGTCACATGGGGCAACGTGCTTGCTATGGGGCTTGTCATCACCGGTGTTTTGTTAAATATCTGGACCAATGCAGGCGGCGACCGTCGGCTGCGGCGCTTCCTTGCGAACTTGATGAACCGGTGAGATTCCTGACTTTTCACTTTACAGCAAAAGTTGTATTTTGCCATAAAATTAGCGAGCATGATTACTGCTGAATCCACCATAAAGTATTACACCATCGCCGGATATTTCGAAATGGAAGATGCCTCGGAAGTCCGGCATGAGTTTCACGATGGAACCCTCAAAGAAATGGCAGGCGGAATTTTACCTCACAATGTTATCAAGTTGCGTTTAGCTGGAAAGTTAGACCAAACGCTTGAAAAAATGAAAACTCCTCACATGGCTTTGAACAGCGACACCAAAGTCCGCATCGAAGCCCATAACCGTTTCATCTACCCTGACGTCATCATCAGCGACGGGACCCCGGAATATTACACGACACCGGAGGGAAAATTGCGCCGGGATACCATTGTCAACCCAATGGTGGTCATCGAAGTACTTTCGGAGGATACCCGTTCATTTGACAAAGGGGAAAAATATGAGTTATACTGTACAGTACCCGGGTTCAGGGAGTATATTCTCGTCGAGCCGGAAGCTGTTTGGGCCAAAACCTACTTCCTCCAGGAGCCGGAGAACAACCTCTGGCGGCATGAAATCCTGACTGACCGCAACGCTGATCTTGTCATCCATTCTCTCGATCTGAAAATTCCATTGAACGATCTCTACGCTGCTTTGGAAAAGCTCCCTAAGTAGTCTATCCCCAGTACTATTCCAGCTAAGTTTTTTCTCATTTCAGCGATCCATCAGGCAGCGTTTCCCACCTTTTTTTCATTTTAGAAATGTCCTTTCTCCTTTTAAAAAATCAAATCATGAAACGACTGCTACTGTTAGCGCTCCTGCCTGCCTTTTTTCATTCCTGCAATCCTATTGAAGAAGACCCAATTCCGGAGCCTTTTCAGATCGAAGGTCTGAAGCCCATCTACATCAGCGAGGCGGAAGCCAGGGAAGTCAAATCCCTGCCGCCGCAGCCCATCGTCCGGCTCGGTAAAATTTACTACAAAGACGCCACGATCTACGTCAACGAAGGCAATCTCGGCGTCCACATCATCGACAACACCGACCCGGCCAACCCGGTCAAAAAGAAATTCCTGCAAATCCCCGGCTGCCGGGACATTGCCATCAAAGGCAACTACCTCTACGCCGACAATATCGGCGACCTTGTGGCCATCGACATCTCCGACCTCGACAACCCGAAAATCGTGAAACGCCTGCCCGGCATTCAGGCGGCCCTGAGCCAGAAGTTTCCGGAGTTTTACGAAGGCTACTTCGAGTGCGTGGAAGAAGGCAAAGGCGTCATCATCGGCTGGGAAAACGCAACGCTGACGGATCCGAAGTGCTGGAGGTAGGTTGGTGAATTGGTGAAATAGGAATTGGTAAATTGGGCTTTTCAAAACATTTCAACATGAAAAATTTCATTCAAAAAATAACTCCGCTGGTTTTTATCCTTGCACTGGGCACGGCCTTCACCGGCTGCGAATCTGATGCTGCTGACATTTTTGCCCCCGATGGAGATTCCGGCGTGGGCGGCTCGCTGGCCCGCTTCATGATCGCCGGCGATTTTATGTACACAGTGGACAACACCAATATCAAAACCATCAGTCTGGCCAACCCCGCCGACCCCGTTTTAATCGATGATCAAAAAATCGCCGAGGGCGTGGAATCCATTTTCCGGCTGGGCAACCGGCTGTTCATCGGGTCGAGTACGGGGCTGTTTCTCTACACCTTCGGGGCGGATGGCATCCCGCAGAAGCAGGGCGAGTTTTTATACGCCACTTTCGATTTCCCCTTCAATTGGTGCGACCCGGTGGTAGCCAACGATTCCTTCGCCTACGTGACCCTCAACACGAATCTCACAGTGGAAAACTGCCGCCGGACGGCCACTGTCAGCGTCAACCTGCTAAACATCTTCGACGTGACCGACATCCAAAATCCCACGCTCGTTGCACAGTACGAGATGACCAACCCGCAGGGCGTGGGCCTGGATGGCAACCTGCTTTTCGTGTGCGAGCAACAGTTCGGACTAAAGGTATTCGATGTTTCCAATCCGGCTGAGATTCAACTGATTGCACATCTTCAGGATTTCACTGCCCATGATGTGATTCCGCTCGGCGGGCTGCTGCTGGTCGTTGGGCCGGAGAACGTTTACCAAATTGACTACGCTGATCCGGCTAACATTCACGTCATTTCACAAATACCGATCGGCGCATGAGAACAACGCTGACGGTTTTTCTCTGTCTGCTGACGTTTGTGGTTTCGGCGCAACTTGTCAATGAAAATGGCTTGAAAATTCCACGGCACCAGGTCAAGTTTTCCCTGCTGGATATGTTCGATCCATATCCACCATCATTCCTGTTCAGCTACGAGTTGCCCATAGCGAAAGTCTTCGCTATCGTGGCGGAAGGCGGGCCTTCCACGTCGTACAACGGAGGCCGGGTTCGAGGTCATAAACTTCGCGGAGAGTTCCGGTGGTACCCGACTACGTTCGATTCCGGCGACCGGCCTTACCTGGGTTTACAGGTGCGTTTGAAAAATTATAAACGGGACAAAACAGATACCTTCTGCCGGGATGATTGTAACTATTTCCAGGAAATGGACTACAAATTACACAGCCGTATATGGGCAGCCCACATCTTATTCGGAGAATCATTTATGCTGGGCCGGCATTTTGTCCTTGACGTCGGTGCTTTCGGCGGCTGGCGCTGGGCCGAAAGAAAGACAACAGACCTGCCGCCGGACGCTATTTTGGCCGAAGGTTTTCGTGAATTGATCGACTTCGAACGCTTAGGCCGTTTTTCCACGCCCAGCCTGGGGGTAATCCTTCGTATGGGGTTTGGCTGGTGATTGCTTACCTTTGCCCTGCACTTTTCAACCAATTTTATCATGAGTAAAAACAAGAAACCTGACCAATTCGGCTTCGTCTTTTCCACCAATCCTGACTTCCAGTTTCAACCCGAAGAAGAGGAGCAAATTGAAGACCTGCCCAACAGCAAACAACCGCTGAAAATCTGGCTCGACCGCAAGCAGCGCAAGGGCAAGGACGTCACCCTCATCACCGGTTTCGAAGGCACGGAGGACAGCCTGAAAGAACTCGGCAAGGCGCTGAAAACCAAGTGTGGCGTGGGCGGCACAGTGAAAGACGGCGAGATTTTATTGCAGGGCGATCACCGGGAAAAGGTGCTGGCGTACCTGCTGGAGCAGGGGTATTCGAAGGCGAAGAAGGCAGGGGGCTAACTGTTTACTTTATTTTTAAAATAGCCTAACTTAGCTCAAAATTTTCAGCCATGACAATGGAAGCCGTTCAAACCAGGATTTCGATGGAGGATTATTTGGAGATGGAATATGCCTCCATAGAACGTCACGAGTATGTGGACGGGAAAATAAGGACTATGCCATACACATCCGAAAACCATCAACGCATCGTTTCGGCCCTCATCCGACTGCTTGGAAACTTCTTTCTAGAAAGTAACATGGAAGTTTTCCCAAGTGACAAATTGATTCTCGTAGATGATTGTAACAGGACATTCTACCCCGACACCACCATCTTCCCGCCCGAAATCGAATACCGAGACTACCGGGGCAAAATGAAAGCCGCCCTTAACCCGCTCGTCGTCATCGAAGTACTGTCCGAAAGCACCGAACACATCGACCGGGGCGAAAAATGGCTGTGCTACCAAACCATTGCATCGCTGCGGCAGTACGTACTCGTTTCACAGGAAGCGATGATCGTTGAAACATACAGCCGTGAAGGCTCAGGTGACGAATGGGTCTACAAATCCTTCGAAGGTGAAAATGCCGAAGTGCCCATCGGCGAGTGCAGAATTTCAATGAAAGAAATCTACCGCAAAGTCGTTTTTGCTGAGCCAAAAACAGACGAAACTACGGACTAAATTGCTGGTTTCCTGGCCCTTATCATCCTCTCCTTCCCGTTCAAATCCTTCTGCAATTCCACATCCGCAAATCCTTTTTCTTTTAAAATCTTCTGCGAGTCAGGGGCGTAAAACTCGTTGGTTTCAAAAAAAAGAAACCCGCCGGGGTTGAGGTGCAGCACCGCAAATTCAGCGATTTTTTTGATGAAACGCTGCGCATCGTTACCGCCGGAAAACAGGGCGAGGTGCGGCTCGTAGTCCACCACGTTTTTGGGTAAAATATCCTTCTCGTCCTCGGTGATGTAGGGCGGGTTGCTGGCGATGATATCGAACATGGGCAGGGATTCCCACTGTTTTTCATCCAAAATATCCACCTGGTGGAAATTCACTTCGGCATCGTTCAAAGCTGCATTTTCACGGGCCGTTTCCAGCGCTGCTGCGCTCACGTCGAGGGCATGAACTTCCAGGTCGAGCCGCTTTTTTTTGATCGCAATGGGGATGCAGCCACTGCCGGTTCCGATGTCGAGGAAGGATTGAAGGATTGAAGGATTGGAGGATTGGAGGATTGGAGACCCTGCCCCACTGCGACTGCGACTGTGCATCGTCTCTAATACCCATGCCACCAATTCTTCGGTCTCCTGACGGGGAATGAGAACGTTAGGGTTGACGTTGAGTACCATCCCGTAAAAAACGGTTTTGCCCAGCACATACTGCACCGGCTCGTGGGTAAGCAGTCGGGTAATAATGGCGTCAAGTTCCTGTTGCTGCTCTTTGGTAAGTTTTTGATTATCAGAGATTTGCTTTGGCTTGATACCGAACGCATCTTCGAGGACGATAGTAGCGATGCTCACCGCTTCGGATGGTTCGTAGATTTCGACGATGGATTCGAGTATGTGTTTGAGGGCCTGGAAGGAGGTCATGATTTCAATTTTTATGATAGCCTGTCCCGGTAATCCTCATACCTGAACCGCTTCACCACTTCCAACTCTCCACTCTCCCGCAAAATGCAAATATCCGGGTGTCTGACGCCGTTGAAGGTGGTCGTTTTCACCATCGTGTAGTGAATCATGTCTTCGAAAATAAGGCGGTCACCCACCTGCAATTCCTTTTCAAAAGAATATTCCTTCATGTAATCGCCCGAAAGGCAACTCACTCCGCCGATGCGGTAGGCAGGTTTGCCAACTTCGGGGATTTGCGAAGCGCCGGTGATGCGGGGGCGGTAAGGCATTTCCAGCGTATCGGGCATGTGGCCGGTAAAGCTGATGTCGCAGATGGCTGCTTTCACGCCCCGGCTCTCGTGGATGTCGAGCACGGTGGAGACGAGCACACCGGTTTCCCAGGCGATGGCGCTGCCGGGTTCGAGAATGACGTCAACGCCCCATTTCGCTTTGAATTTTTTTAAAACTTGGATCAAATGCGCCGTGTCGTAGCCCTTGCGGGTCATCAGGTGGCCGCCGCCCATGTTCACCCATTTCACCTTTGGAATGAGGTGGCCGAAGTGCTGTTCAAATGCCGCCAGCGTTTTTTCCAAATCGTAACTCGTTGATTCACAGAGCGTATGGAAGTGCAGACCTTCGATGCCCTCAGGAAGTCCATTGGCGAATGCGGGTTCCACCTCGCCGAGCCGGGAGCCGGGGGCAGCGGGGTTGTAAAGTTCCGTTTCCACCTCCGAGTATTCCGGATTGCAGCGGATGCCGCAGGAGATTTTTTCACCGAAAGCCTCCACCTGCGGACGAAAACGCTCGTACTGCGCCACCGAGTTGAACACGAGGTGCGAGCTGTATTTCATGATTTCCTGAAACTCATCGGGCAGGTAGGCCACGCAGTAGGTGTGCGCCTTGCAGCCCATTTCTTCGTAAATCAGCCGGGCCTCGTTGAGCGAACTGGCCGTAGCGCCTGAGAGATATTTTTTGACAAAAGGAAAAACGCTCCACATCGAGAAGCCTTTCAGCGCCAGGATGATCTCGATGCCGGCGGCTTGTTGCACGGAAGCGATGAGTTCGAGGTTTTTTCTTAGTAAACGCTCTTCGAGGACGAAGGCGGGGGAGGGTGCTTGGTCGTAGTTGAAGGACATATTTAAGATGAATAATTTAGAAGAGAGATGATGTCAGAATAGTGAGCTTTTCTTTCAACACAGGAAGATGCGTCACACAGATATCATACAAAACGATGTAATCTGCCTCGTCGTAGTGGTGTGAAATAAAATCCCGGAAGCGAATAATTGGTTGAGAATCAATGCCATATTTTTGAAGTAACCCAGGATGATCACCGTCCACCTTTTTCACCGTCTCACCAATGACTTGCAAACGCATAGCGATACCATCCATAATGAGTATCCCTGATCGGTTTCAACAAAATCCTCAGCAGACTGAATACTAAGCATTCGCTGCCCAATCAAGTCGACTGCCTCCACGATCGTTTCAAGGCGATTTTTTAGCACATCAGACATAGATCAGGTCTTTTTCGATGGCTTTTAAAAACCGTTGTTTCAGATGGGCTCCTTTTCGAATGAGGTCGATGCGATGTTGTAGCAAGTTTTCCAGGTAGTCGTTCACCTTCAGTAAGGTCAGATAATTGACAGGATCAAGTTCTACTAAAAAATCAATGTCACTGTCCGTTTTAGCTGTTCCTTTGGCGTAGGAGCCCAACAAGGCGATTTTTTTTACGCCCAGCGCATTAAGCTCCTGTTTGTGTTGCCGGAGCTTAACCAGAATTTCCTGACGTTCAAGCATTTTTTCAGTAGAAGATGACATGATCACCCGGTAATTTTTAGTTGGGTAAAATTACAGCTTTCAAAAGCAAAATGCCACTGGTAAAAGTGTTATTAAACAGCTATTTACCAGTGGTATTTCACTTTTTTCACAACTCCAAATCCACATCAAATACCTCTTCCCACGGCAAACCATGTGGCCCCAGCTTCTCGAGGAATGGATCGGGATTGAACTCTTCCACGTTGAAAACGCCCTTGCCCGACCACTGCCCGGTAAGCATCATCATCGCACCGGTCATGGCGGGCACGCCGGTGGTGTAACTAACGCCCTGGGCGCCGGTTTCCTTGAAAGCTTCGGCGTGGTGGCAGTTGTTCCAGATGTAGTAGGTGCGCTCCTTGCCGTCCTTGATGCCCCGGATACGGCAGCCGATGGAGGTCTGCCCGGTGTAGTTGTCGCCAAGACTGCCGGGATCGGGCAACACGGCTTTGAGGAATTCAAGCGGTACGATATCAACCCCTTGGAATTTCACCGGCTCGATGCTGGCCATGCCGATGTTCTGGATCACCCGCAGGTGCGTGAGGTATTCCTCGCCGAAAGTCATCCAGAAGCGGGCACGTTTGATCGTCGGGAAGTTTTTCACCAAACTCTCCAACTCCTCGTGGAAGAGCAGGTACGACTGGCGTGGACCGATGTTCGGGTAGTTGATTTTCTGGCCGATTTCGAACGGCTCGGTTTCCACCCACTTGCCGTTTTCCCAGTATTTTCCTTTCTGGGTGATTTCACGGATGTTGATTTCGGGGTTGAAATTGGTAGCGAAAGCCTTGCCGTGATCGCCGGCGTTGGCATCCACGATGTCGAGGTAATGGATTTCATCGAAATGATGCTTGGCGGCACGGGCCGTGAAAACGCCCGTCACGCCGGGGTCGAAGCCGCAGCCGAGCACTGCCAGCAGTCCGGCTTCTTTGAAACGATCGTGGTAAGCCCATTGCCAGCTGTATTCGAATTTGGCCTCTTCTTTCGGCTCGTAGTTGGCGGTGTCGAGGTAGTGGACACGGGTTTCGAGGCAGGCATCCATGATGGTCAGGTCCTGGTAAGGCAGGGCCACGTTGATGACCATTTTGGGCTGAAACTGTTTGATCAAGGCTACCAGTGCGGGCACGTCTTCGGCGTCGATGGCGGCGGTGGTTATTTTATTGTGGCCGGTGGCTGCCATGGCATCTTTGGCGATGACGTCGCACTTGCTTTTGGTGCGGCTGGCCAAGAGGATTTCAGAAAAAACTTCAGGATGCTGGGCGCATTTGAAAGCGACGACTCTTCCTACGCCGCCTGCGCCGATGATGAGGACTTTTGACATTTTGCTTTAGTAAATTGGTGAATTTGTGAATTGGTAAACTGGTCTTGGAGTAGGCAGGGCAAAGGTAGGAAATGAGGAAGAATTGATGAGGTTTCAAGCTGATTCATTCTTGTTCAACCAGTCTGACACTTCCAGCGCCTGGTTCAAATGCCGCCGCTCGTGCGCCACGATGATGTCGAAGGCCTTTTCCAGTTTGTAGACGATGAAGCGATTGGCAGGTGAAGAGATGACGGTACCGGCTTCGATGAATTTTTCGCAGGAGGCCATCACTTCACCGAGCCTTTTTTGGTGCTCCGCAAAACGTTGGATGATATCGCCCGGCACATCGCTCTGGGCAGGCTCCCAAATGGAGAAGGTTTTCACTTTTCGTTTACGCTCGGGCTCTACTCCTTTCAGAATGAAATCACCAAACCAATCAACGAGGAAAGGCAGCCTACCTGTCCAGGGTGTACGGTAAGTCCCATGATTCAATTGTTCCACGACCGGGAAGTAAGTTTCATTGACTGTGATGATATGGTCGATCACCTGACCAACGCTCCAAGCTGAGGGATTCGGCTTCCAATTGATTTGGTCAGCAGGGAGACCATCGAATGCGTGGGTAAAGTCGCTGGTGAGGGCGTCGAGCTGAATAGTCCATCTTTTCGTACTGTTCATGTCTTGTACATTTGGTTATCTGGTTTGCAATAATATTGTAAAGCAAATCTAAGGCATCGAGCCCCGGAAATAAAGTATCTCAGACATTAAATTTTTGAAACAAAAATCCTCCGACACCAACAGGGGCACCGGAGGACACAAAATTGAATTAGTAAGTTTTACATTTTTCTACTGCTTACGAGCAGATACAACTACCGCCTTTCGGTCTGTTACATCGGCAACGATAGCGCTCTCCTCCGGTACAAAAACTTTTTTGCCTTTGACCCGGAAGTTGTAGTTTTTCTCAACTCCGCTTTGTTTGGCAACGATGAAATAGTCTCCATCATCGAAGCCTCTCAAACGCAACTTTTCGCTCCAGGCAGCTAAATCATCCACTTCTTTCGTGTAAAGGATATCACCATTCTCATTCAAAAGTGAAATGGTAGTCTGCAGATTCATCATGTTAACCAACAAAAGTTGAATATTCTCAGGATGCTCGCAGGTGAAAAGGCGAGCATGCATGTAGGAGTTGGGAACACCCGAAAACTGGCCATTCAAGGCAGTTGCTAAAAAGCAAGCGATCACCAGGACCGTAAGCTTACAATTAATTGTTTTCATTGTATTTGGAATTTAATTAGAAACTAATCATACTTCTCACACTCACTTTAGAACAAGTGACAATGTCAACAGTCATCTCATCTACCCAACCAGGCTACACACCATACAGCCGTCCGGATCGACTGAATGAGTCAGCGCTTGGAGTGCAGATGAAGTTCTGCAGCAGGAATAGTTTATTTGAAAATATTTGGCGTGCGATCAGCTTGCATCTATTTCACAAATACAAGGTAAGTTGGTTTGAAAAAAATCAATTGGATAAATGATGCAAAAATTGGTACTTACGTCTCAAAAGCCCCATTTACCCCCCCAAAAAAACAGCCCTGTTCAGTGTTAACTGCACAAGGCCGCTTCTTCATTTGGTATGGAGTATACAGAGGATGAGGGAATAGCGTTTCATACATCAGTTTTCAGGGTACTTCAAAAAACAGGGAGCGAGAAATTATCACCCCCTGTAAGATATTTTACCTGTATGAAATTGAACACTAACATTGTTTAAGCACTCGTTTCCCCAAAGAACAGGGGCAATTCAACGTTTTTAAAAACAAAGGATATATCTAAAAACACGCAGTGCAAAAGTGTTCCGGCAAATTGTGTGGTCTAATGTGTTTCGTGATTCAAAAATAAGGGAAGTTCGCTTCTGAGTCTTGTACAATTCTTCCAAAAACTTGCACGTATTATCCAAAATACTCTCACCAAAGACAAATTTTTAAAATTCTGTTCTCTAAAAATCTTTTTAGGATGGGGTTTTCATAAAAAAAAACAAAAGCTAAAATGCTCTACCACATTTTAGCTTCTTGCGAAAATATTGAGACCAGCTTTTAATTATGATTTATTCGTTATTGGAAGCAAGTACTTCTGGGTTAGCCGCACGGTGAGTTTCTCCGTAGTTACGTGCGTAGATGTAGTAAAGCATTCCATCTTGATTTCCCAAATCAATGACACCAAGATCATTACCAGGATTGGAATTGAAAGAGTTAGGTGCAGCAAATGGATCATTTTCGTTGTCGATCAGAGCAATATTCCCGAAAGACATAGCATCACAAGTGAAAGTGAAAAGCAGTGTTTCTCCGTTTGGAATCAGGTCGATGCGTGGCTCATCTGTAATAAAGCCGAAAGAAACGTAAGCCATGCCTGGCGCTTCGATCGGGCTGTTCACCCGTGCATTTTCAACCCAAGTACCACCATGATTTTTGAAATTGGAATAAGAGAAGCCTGCAGGAGCAACCAAAGTAACCTGACCTGAGCCAGTCATCGTACGGCTACTTGGTGAAATTGAGTTGTCAGGCTTTACAAACACACCCCAGGTTGAATTATCTTCCATCAACTGAAGTTTGAATTCCAGACTTTTGATATGGTCAGAAGATTGAGCAGAAAGATTGAAAGCTGCGAAGAAGACCAGGATTGAGATGCTGAGTGTGTTAAGTGTGTTCATGATTTTTGTTGCTTTTCTTTTTCGTTGTTTGATGACACAAATATCGGGGCGTCATCCGCCCTCAACGATCCAGTTTTTTCACAATCCGTGACATTAAAAGTCTTTATTTTTTTAAAAAGAATGCAATTATAACTAAAACAACCATAAAATTACGTGACGCATTTAAGCAGTGTTTTTTCTGATTTTTTTTCAAAAAAAGACTGCCAACCAGTGATTTTGAGTATTCTGTACAAGCATTTGACAGTTTTGTGCAATAGCCCTGCCTGAATTTTACTTAATTTATCAGCATCAAAAGCGAGCGCTTTTACGAGAGCACATCTCGAAATAACATTTTCAAGAATTACCTAAAGCTCCAACCAAATGAAACAATCGATTTATTTCCTCCTCCCGCTTTTCGCATTCACAGTCTTTTCCGCCTGCGAGAAAGAGTCACTGCTAACCGAAGAGCAGGCATTTTTCGCACTTACCAACAACAGTGAAATCACAACCGACTTACTCCTTGAAGCGGCAGAATTAGTTGATAAAAAATTAAGACCGGACGTTTGCCCGGTCGGACCCGGAAAGCCGGAATTGGGCTGCATCAAAAAACTGGAACCGGTGTGTGGTTGCAATGGTGTTACCTATCCCAATGCCTGTTTTGCCCAAAGAGCTGGTGTAAAAAACTGGGCAAATGGTAAATGCCACCCTTGCCAGCAGTTTGCATTGATAGGTTCCTTGAGTGATTTTCCTGAAAAATACGATCCGGTCTGTGGTTGCAACGGTGTGATATATGCCAACGCATTAGTCGCCAGGAATGCCGGCATCACGGATTTCAGAAAGGGGCCTTGTAGCGATACTGGAATTAGTCCGTTCAATTTTCACGAATAACAATATAAGAATAAGCGGACCAACCATCACAAAAAGTAGTTTTTCGCATCATAATTCATCAGGCTTGCAACGATCCGTATTGTTGCAGGCCTTTTTACGATACTCCCCTGTTTCGGTATTCCATTGGCGTGCATCCCATATATTTTCTGAAATCCCTGCTGAAATAGTTGGGTGAGCTGTAGCCAACCTCTTCGGCAATCCTGCTCACGGGTTTTCCAAGGTCGTTCAACAGCCGGTGTGATGCCTGCTGTAGCCGGATGTACCGGATGTATTCATTGATCGTCATGCCTGTGATGGCTTTCACTTTTCTCAGGCAAGTGTTGTAGCTGACGAACAGCAACTGGCTCAACTGCTCCGCAGAAAATAGCGGATCGCTCAAGTGTGCCTCCACCAGATCCACAAACCGCAGGAAAAACTCCTGATCTTTGAATGAGGTATGCAAATCTTTTTTGGACTCAGCATTTCGCATGCTGAAAAATTCGCTGGAAGTGTAAAATTCCCGAAGCCGGGCCTGGTTATCGAAAAGCTTTTTCAGGGTCACCTTGAGTTCTTTTTCTTCAAATGGCTTCACCAGGTAAGCATCTGCACCTGTTTCCAGCCCTTCCGTCCGGCTATCCAGATCACCTTTTGCGGTAAGCAATACGATGGGGATGTGGCTGGTTATCAAATCATTTTTCAGCGTCCTGCAAACTTCATATCCGTTCATTTCCGGCATCATCACATCGCTGAGGATGAGGTCGGGAGCTTCTGTCCTGGCTACGTCCAAACCTAATTTCCCGTTTGGTGCTGTCAGTAGCTGATAACTGTTTTGTAAAATCAGCGAGATGTATTTTACAACATCCGGGTTATCCTCAATGATAAGTAAGGTGGGGAGTGAGGAGGAACGTGTTACCTGAATGGCAGGAGTTGGCTTTGATACATTTTCCAAATTTGAAAAATCTGATTCGTGCAGCTTAGCGGTCGGCACAACTTTAGCCGTCCTTACTACTGGTAACAAAACGGTGAAAATGGTACCTATCCCCGGCTCACTTGCTACACTGATCGTGCCACCGGTCAGTTTCACCAGTTCCTTCGCCAATGTCAGGCCAATGCCTGTGCCCTCTCCGGAGCGGGTATCCGATGTATCCACCTGATGAAACCGGTCAAATATTTTATCCAAATGATCAGCAGGGATACCCCGTCCGTTGTCTTTTACTTCGATGCGGATTTGGTCCTTCGCTACCGAGATTTTCACCTCTACCCTACCTCCCTCCGGCGTAAATTTGATAGAATTCTGCACCAGGTTTCCTACCACCTGCCGCAGTTTTTCAGCGTCAAAATCCATGTAAAAATTTTCCACGGTCGAGTTGAAATGCAGTGAAATAGACTTGGCTTGCGCTAGAGACTGGAAGCTTTCGAGCAAGTATTTCAGAAAAATAACCACATCGCCCTGCACCAAATTTACAGGTAAACGGCCACCCTCCAGCCTGGCAAGATCAAGCATTTGATTCACCAGGTAGAGCAACTGCTGGCCGTTGCGTTTGATGAGGTTCAGCCCTTCTCTTGCGGAGTAGTCAACTTGTCCCTGCAAGCGGCCGGCCATGCCATTGATGACGGTGAGCGGGGTGCGGAACTCATGTGTGATGTTGGTGAACAAGCGGTTTTTCACCTGGTCGAGTTCCTGAAGACGGCGGGCTTCGGCACTGGCGAGTTGGCGGTTGAGTTCATAATATCGGATACCAAAGAGCAGACTTCCACCCAAAATTACGTAGCCAAGCCAAGCCATCCAGGAGCGGTACCAGGGCGGCTGAATAGTAAAAGTATAACTAAAGGGTTCACTCCAGATTTGCCCATCCCTGACGGCTCTGACCTTCATCGTAAACGTACCGGACGGGAGATTTCTATACTCCGCTCTTGGCTCCGGCTGGGGCCGGCTCCAATCCTTATCCACCCCTTCGATAAAATAGCTGTACCGTATTTTGTGTGGCGCATCCAGATTGGGTGAGGAAAAGTAAAACGTCAGGAAATTCAGTTCATACGGAAGGGTCAATTTCTCCGGATAGTTGTAAAACGGCGCTATGGAATCTGCCACCCCGGCAATCTTGTTACCGAAAGAAGTAGACCGCTGGTAAGCAGTGTCTGACAATTTTCTGAAGTCGATGAATTCCTGGGCGATTTCGATGTGTTCAAGCACAACACTTGGTATCGGGATTTCCCGGTTGAAAGCAGCTGTGTTTATCTGAGTCAGACCATTTTCGCTACCCAGCCACAGCCGGTTGTTTCGATCCCGGTTTATTGCGTGGTAATGCATCCCTTGCAACCCATCTTCCGAATCGTAATTAACGATAAAATAATCGCCGGAAGGCATCGAAGCCGGTGCTTCCGGCTTATGCTTCAAGGCGCCGGGCCAGTTTTTTACAGGCGACAAAACACTCAGACCATGATACCGGCCAACCCATATATTTCCGGCGCTGTCTTCGGTTATTTCATAAATGGCATTGTTGCCCAATCCATCCTTTTCCGTAATATGCGTGAGACGGCCTCCGTCGTACACGTTCAAGCCATCCTTATATGTCCCAAACCAGATTTTACCTTGACTATCCTCAAAAATAGCCGTGATATAATTGTCGCTCAGGCCTTCCTTTTTTGTAAACCTTGTGAAGGCCTTACCGTCGTATTTTATTGCACCATTGTCAGATCCGAACCACAGGTTGCCCTGTCGGTCTTCCAGCATCTTATCCACCAATTGGTCATCGAAGATTTCTTTTTTATCAAAAATAGTCAAGCCCACCGCCTCCTTCCGAATGACGCCTCCCACCACTGAAAACCAGACATTTTGTTTGCTGTCAACCAGCAGCAGATTGAGGTAACTTTCAAGCCCGACCCAGAAATGTTTAAAAATTTTTCCATCAAAACTCGATACCCCCCGCTTGCCGGCATCGATCCAAAAGGTTCCATCCTGATCCATCAATACTTTATTGATGACATTTACCTTTAAAGCTGTTTTTTTATCAAAATAGGTAAAGTCCTCTCCATCGAAGCGAATCATCCCGCCGACCCAGGTGCCAACCCATAAATTCCCCTCCCCATCTTCCAGAATTGTACCGACCGATTGTTCAACATTCAACCCGTTCAACGCCGAAAAATGATTAAAACTCCCAGGGGTAATGCGGGTAATCCCTTCGTTGGTCCCCACCCAAATGTTGCCTGTTTTATCACCATGAATTTTCCAGATCATGTTATGGCCCAGCCCTTCTTTTTCAGTAAAATGTGTAAAATATTTACCGTCAAAGCAGCTTACCCCGGCATCCACCACAGAACTTGCTATGGTGTTGGAGATCCAGATGTTTCCGCCCTGATCCTCGTGGATGTATTTAACAAAATTGCCGATCAGACCCTGTTCTTCCGTAAAATTGGTAAAACTGCGGCCATCGTAGCGGCTCGCTCCTTTGTAAGTACCAAACCAAATGTTCCCGTTTCTGTCTTCTGTGATGGAATAGACCAGGTTGCTGCACAGACCTTCCTTTTCCGTAAAATGGGTAAATGATCTTCCATCATAGCGGCAGGCGCCTCCATCAACAGTCCCAAACCATAGGTTCCCCCTGCTGTCTTCCATCATGGAGTATACACTTTGGTCACTCAGTCCCTGCTTTTCCGTGAAAATGGTGAGGTTAGATCCATCGTACCGGACTACGCCCCCTGCATAAGTCCCAAACCATAGATTCCCTTTGCGATCTGTTAGCATAGAGTAAATCCTGTTACTGCTCATGCCCTCATTTTCTGTGAAGTGAATAAAATGGGGCCCATCGTAACACGTCACCCCGCCGCCGAACGTAGCAAACCAAAGCTGCCCCTTCCGGTCTTCGACAATCTCCCGGATCGTATTTGAGCTCAAGCCATTCTTTTCAGAATAAAGCGTCA
Organism: Bacteroidota bacterium; assembly: GCA_030147525.1. Lineage (GTDB taxonomy): Bacteria > Bacteroidota > Bacteroidia > Chitinophagales > Saprospiraceae > UBA6168. The sequence continues at coordinate 32,120 of JASBVF010000024.1, read as the reverse complement.
TCGCCGTACCATCGTAACGGATGGCCCCGGCAGAGGATCCCAACCAGAGAAATCCACGGCTATCCTCGCAGATGGCTTCTATCTGATCTGACCCTCTTCCCAAATCAATATCCAGGTATTGAATATTCGCAAAAGCATTTTCTTTCGACTTGAAAGGCGGAACAGGAACCGGCACAGGCTGTAACACCGGGACAACCTTCCCCTTGACGGGCTTCGTCTCCGGCAGCGGCACTCCGTTCTCGCCCGGGGTTATCACCGTCAGCTCGGCGGGAATTTCAACGACCTCAGGCGGCCCGGCCAGTATTCTGTTAGGATGGGCAGAAATTACTTTTGGAATTGCTTTAAGCGGAACGATCTCAGCCTGCGGAAAGCTATCGGGCGATAGCCTCCGTCCGGAGTCCACGATAGGACCGCCAGAAAGTAGGCCTGCCTGCTCCGGCAAACTATCTGTGGTTTCGGAGGCAGCAACCTGTGCCTGTTTCAAAGGCAGAAACTCCCCATTCGGGGCCTTTTTACAGGAAAGACAGGCGAAGGAAAAGATCAGTAAAAACAGGAAATGAAATGCTCTGACGAACAGGCAGAAGCTTTGCGGGCAAGAAAATCCAGCGTTCTCAACGCTGTTTTTTCTGAAAGGGTGAAATTGTTTCATGGCAGGGGGGGTAATTTGTTGCGAAAACTACGCAAAAAACTTATTCGCCGCAATACACATGAAATTTCAATCAGCTGCGATCTCCATTGAAAGGCTGGATATTTGGCCTTACATCCGCTTCAGCATCTCCAACCCCCGTAGCACCCCGCTCACCGTATGCGGATGCTGAAACTCCCCATCGAACAACATTTTCCGAACCTCCTCCACCGGCACTTCCCGCACCCGGATGTCCTCGGCATCGTCGAGGTCGGCTTCCTGCACCAGCTCGGCGTCGAGGGCGAGGTAGTGGTGCACGTAGCTGTCCATGAAAACCGGGTTTGAGGCTACACTACCCGCATAAACCCATTCCCGGGCGGCGTAGCCGGTCTCTTCGAGCAGTTCCCGTTTGGCAGCCTGCTGGTGGTCTTCCCCGTCGTCTACCATGCCGCCGGGTAGTTCGAGTAGGTAGGAACGGGTGCCAAAGCGAAAGTTGTCGACGAGTACGGCCTTGCCCTCTTTCGTCAGGGCCAGTACATTGACGGAGTCGTTGCCGGAGAGTACGAACACCTGAACGGTCTTGCCATTGTTCGGGTTTTTCAGGTAGTCAGATTGGGCTTTAAAAAGCCGCAGGTCGGCGAGTTCTTCGGAGCGGATGTGTTCCCAGGATTTCGATTGGTCTTGCATACAATTAGATTTTCGGTAAAAATAGGTTTTGCCAGCCAGATAAGCAGGAGGCAAATTTTCAGAAAAAACCGGTGTTCATCGCCCGTAAAATCAGGCAGGCCCGGTCAACATGATTTTTCGCATTTTTGCGGAGCAAAAAACAAGCCTTGCAAGGTTCTCGCATTGAATCAGGCTTTTGACTACACCTCGTTCGCATTTTTTTTATGAAAAAAGCAATCACTCCACTGTTTTTAGCCTTGCTGGCCGCCTGGCTTTTTAATTTTTGTAAAACCGGCACCCACCCCGCCGGTCAGGACAGCCCCTACCTCAACCTCAACGATACGGTGAAATACGTCGGCATGGCCACCTGCCAATCCTGCCACGCCGATATTCACAAAACGTTCGTCCACACAGGCATGGGCCGCTCTTTCGATCGGGCTACCAGGCAAAAATCGGGCGCCACATTCGGCCCTCACGCTGTGGTGTACGATACGCTGAACAACTTTTTTTACCATCCGTTTTTCAAAAATGACTCCTCGCTCTTCGTGCTCGAATACCGCCTCGAAAATGGCGATACCGTACACCGCCGCCTCGAAAAATTAGATTACATCGTCGGCTCAGGCCAGCACACCAACTCTCACATCCTTGACATCAACGGCTACGTGTACCAGGCGCCGGTGACGTACTACACCCAGGAAAAACGATGGGATCTGGCGCCCGGCTTCCGGGATAACAACTCCCGTTTCGGGCGCTGGCTTACGGATGAGTGCATCACCTGCCACAACTCCTACCCCACCCCTGTCGAGGGTTCGCTGCACCGATTCACCGACATGCCCACCGGCATCACCTGCGAACGCTGCCACGGCCCCGGGCAACTGCACGTGCTGAACATGGTAAAAGGTATCACGGTTGACACATCGAAGGAGATCGATTTCACCATCGTCAACCCACGCAAATTACCCCGTGATTTGCAAATGGACCTCTGCCAACGCTGCCACCTGCAAGGCATAGCGGTGCTGAACGAGGGCAAAACTTTTTTCGATTTCAAACCCGGCATGCGGCTCAACGAAGTCGTCAACGTTTTCCTGCCCCGTTACACCGACTCGCATGAAAAATTCATCATGGCCTCGCAGGCCGACCGGCTGCGCCTGAGCGAGTGTTTCAAAAACTCGGAGCAACTGACCTGCCTCACCTGCCACCAACCGCACCGCAGCGTGGAAATCACCCCCGCCAGCCAATACAACAACGCCTGTAAAAATTGCCATAACCGAAGCCCACAGACCATCTGCACAGCGCCGGCAGCTGAGCGGCAGGCCCAGTCGGACAATTGCTCGAAATGCCACATGCCCAAGTCGGGCAGCATTGACATTCCGCACGTGCGGATTACCGATCATCGGATTGCTGTCCCGAGCAAAGCGGAGGCTCCAAACCGGGAGGGCCGCCAGCAACCGGCAGAATTCCTGGGTATCCAAATTTTAACCAAAGAAAATCCTACGCCGCTGGACATGGCCCGGGGCTACCTTGCTACGCACGACAAATACCTGGCATCGCCGGTCATGCTCGACAGCGCTGCACACTACCTCGACCGGGCAGATATTTCACTGGAGAAAAAAATTCCCACGCTTGTGCATTTGCTTTTCCTTCGGGAAAACTACGACTCGATCGTGAGCCTGGCCACTGCGTTGCCTGTTGCAAAAATCCCGGCTGATGGCTGGACGGCTTACCGCATCGGCGAGGCGTTTTTTAAAACCGGCAACCCGGAGCAGGCACTCAAATTCTTTGACCTGGCCCTGACCGTGCTACCCCTCCACCTCGATTTTCTGGAAAAAAAAGGCACCGCACTCGTCAACCTCAACCGCATGGCCGAGGCCAGAGTGGCATTCGAAAAGGTAATTGCTGAAAACCCGAAGCGGCCGGTGGCGCTGAGCAACCTCGGCTACGTCAATTTAACCATGGGCAACATTGACGAAGCCCGCCGCCTCTACGATCAGGCCATCGCCCTCGACCCCGACTACGAGCAGGCGCTGGTGAACAAGGCAGCCCTGTTTATTTTTCAGCAAAAAAAAGAAGAGGCAAGGAAGCTGTTACGGCGGGTTTTGAAAATAAATCCGCAAAACGGGCAGGCGCTGCGAGGGTTGGAGATGATTTGAGCAGGGGAATTTTAAGTACTACTCTCTGACTTTGCGCTTCTGCAAGCTGGCCACAAAGCGGTTCACTTCCCGGTTTGTCTGCCAGCGATGCAGCAGGTCGCCACCTGCGATAGCGGCGATGCCAAGAAAAAAAACGATGCTCCGGGAAACTTCGAATATGCCTGAATACATCGGGTAAAAGCTGCGCACGATCAGCATTTCAAAACACACAATTACTGCGCCCAACAGGAAGCACAACATACCCGCCGCCCGGCTTTGGCGCACGAGCGATGGGCGCATTTTACGGAGGCATTTTTTTAAAAACATGGCAGCATCCTCGTCGTAGGGGTTGATGCGGAGGATTTCACGGAGGATGTAGTCGGCTTTTTCAAGCTGCCAGGTATGAAAGCAGGAAGCGGCTTTTTTGAACAAAGTTTTATGAAAAACATCTTCGCCATCGAAGAACTTGACGTTGTTCATCACGCTTGCCTCAATGACGGCGTCGGCCATGAGCAGGTGTTTTTCATAGGCTCCAATTTCAAAAAGTGCGTTGGTGTATGCCACCATCATTTCAAAATACTCATCAAAATCGAGCGTTCGGATTTCTTTCTCGCAGGCTTCGTAAAAACGCACCACCGTACGCCACTCTTGAGGCTCGATGGCCCGGAAGTCACGGTAAATTTTTGAACGGTATTTTGATTGAAGCTGCATGGTACGAATTTGTGAACAGACAGATTTTTCACCTAAAATCAACTATCCAAAAAACGGTAAATCACTGGCTTGCTGGGACTAACGTCGATTTCAAAACTGGCAATTTGCAGGTTTAACAGATAAAATCCGTCTTTGATTTTGTCAGAGGCAAAAATCAACTCTGTAATCGTACAATTTTTCCGGATTTCGCCACTGTCACCGCCATAACGCCAAAAAGCCCGGTGCGAGAGCAGTTTCCCTTCGTCCTCTTCCCTATCAACAGAAGGTAAATCGAGGAGGAGATGTTCAACTCCGCAATCAACCATGTATTCAATTGCCCGGTGATCGAGGTAAGGCGGATTGCTTCCGGAATAATTTGTGCGAAGCTTTTGCTCATCGTTCGGCATGGTGCGAAGGATAAGAGCCTCCGTTTCGCCGGGTTTCAGCACCTCCTTCATCTGCTCCGGAATGATAACCCGATCGCCATCCGGTTGCTTCAAGGGGTACAGCGTGACCAATTTAGCAAAGAAATGAAAGCGTGTCAAGCATTGATTGATGGTGAAGTTTTCTTTTGAAATATGCCCTACGCACTCCGTGTGCGTCCCGTTGCCATGCGGGTTAAGCCGGACGTTTAAAAAGTTTACAGGTCCGCCTTTCGCTGTTGACCCGATAAAGTCACCGGCCACGACAGGCTCCGTTTCCATGGGCGGTGCCCAGAAGCAGTTGACGTTTTCGGGGCCTTCTGCAAGGGGTATGGACAGATCGAATGGAATGGAAAGATCGGCAATGAAGGTTTTACCCTTGCGGGCAAGCGTAGCAGTCAGGCTCATATTCTCAAATTTGATTTGAATCCAAAAGTAAGCGGAGAAAGTTATTTTTTGGAAGGGCTTACATCCATTCGGGTGCAATAAAATTCATGAAAATTGTACTCGCTCACCTCAGCTTTTGTTCCGTAAAAACTATCAGTCATCATGGACATGCATCCGCTTGAAAGCAATAATTACAACTACTTACCAAAAGGGCTACACATCATCTGGCAGTGGCGGCTGACCAAATTTTTCAAAATAATCTTTCACCCGGAGATCCAGTTTCGTCGGGTCAGTTTCGTATGTAGGAGTAGTATTACCCGAACCGGGAAGTTCTTCTACGAAAAGCGTCTGCGTCGGGAAGGCAAACCTTACGCCCAAATCATTTGCAATCCGGAGGATACCAAAAGCAAGTTTTTCCCGCTCCTCCAACTCCTCCTGAAAACTGCCTACCTCAATGTGGGTGCGGAAATAAATATTGAGAGAGCTATCGCCAAAGCTATGAAAGTAAATCAGGAAGTTATCTTTTCGGGTCAGCGGATGTTGCTCAACGAGCCTGCGCAAGGCTCCGATAAATTTTTCGAGCAAAACAGGCGGGGTGTCGTAGGTAACGCCAAGCGTTTTTTTGACCAGCCTGAATTTTCGGATCCCCATGTTGGTCACTGCCGAGGAGGCGATCTGATCATTTGGTACAGTCACGATGGAATTGTCAATCATCTCGATGCGGGTAGAACGAAAGCCCACTTCCCGAATCGAACCTTCGATACCATTAAAAATTACCCAATCACCGACTTCAAAAGGTTTATCGAAAAAAATCATGGCTGACCCGATGAGGTTTTTCACCGTGTCCTGTGCAGCGAGTGCCAGTGCCAACCCACCGATGGACACACCCGCTATGAGTGCCGTCACATTCACATTGAGCAGACGGAGTATGTAGATTATGCCGCCCAGTACTACTAAAATTTTCAGCATCCGCTTCAGGATGGGCAGGAGTTGCTCGTCCAGCTTATGTTCAGTGGTGTAAGCATAACGAAAAGCATAGGCCATTACCACATCAATGATGCTCAGTGCCAGCATGACCACCATGATCGCTGTCGCAATTTTCAACCCATTCATCAGCCAGACCATCGTTCCGATTGACAATTGAAGGAGCGGGAGCAGCGACTTAACCGCCCACAACAACACCACAATACTGGCCAGCTTCGATACCCTCCAGATTTTCGACTTGTCTTCCAGAGGTTGGCTGAATTTCGATCGGGTCAGCAGCCGGATAAAAGGCCTGAAAATTCTTGACAATAAAAAATGAAGTATTAGCGCACCGGCAAGAAGTATCAGTAGCCCAAGCCATTGCCAGGCAGCCAGCCCCAGGAATCTTTGATGCCGCACACTTTCCGGGAAAAAATTGACCAGAAAATCAGTACCGAAAGGATACAATTCTTTGTGCATTGCCGGAATAGCTGCAACAGTTTGAGAGGAGTAGTACCATTTCCCGTTTATTTTTTCGAGGTAAACCTGCGGAAGCCTTTTGGGGAACGGGGTGAAATATGGCTTCTGTGAAAGCGTGTCAACAAAATCGTTGGTTTGGGGCAGCAGGTTCAGTTGAACGAAAAGCCCATTGCCGTCAAATATCTGCTTGAGTTGGATAGCCAGTTTTTTAGCCCGGATAGTGTCGCCTGGCAAATAGATAGTTTTTGCAGCAATTTCCGGCTCATAGCTGTCCGGTTGAAGATAATACAGGTGGACGTATACCGTGTTGTAGGGACTTGACAGGGTTGCTGTTGGCGCCTGGTCCTGGGCATCTGCCGACAGGAAAAACAGCAGGTGAGCAATGAGAATGTAAAACTTCGAAAACCGCATTACGTCTTTGATTTTTTTTGGAAGGATTGCGAAGTTAGGCAATTGAGGAAGAACCTGTACCCTGTTCGCATTTCACCAAACGACAACGGCCCATCCTGCTTACGCAGAACGGGCCGTTGCTGAATCAAATTTACATTGTATCTTAATCTTCGTATTCTTCGTACTCTTCCTCCATGAGTGCACGGCGCTCTTTGAAAGCTTTGTGCGACTCCATACTTGTAACGAAGACGTCTTCGTATTTGCGGATACCGGTACCGGCAGGGATTTTCTTACCCACGATCACGTTCTCCTTCAGGCCGTAAAGTTGGTCAGCCTTGGCCTCGATGGCGGCAGAGCTGAGAACTTTGGTTGTTTCCTGGAAGGATGCAGCAGAAATCCAGCTTTCTGTACCCAACGACGAACGGGTGATACCCTGCAGCATCGGGCTGGAAGTAGCAGCCACAGCGTCACGATATTGAACCAGTTTACGGTCGTTGCGCTTGAGGAAAGAGTTTTCTTCCCGTATCTGGCGCAGGCTCACGAGCTGACCGGCTTTCAGGCGATTGCTTTCGCCGTGTTCCGTAACGACTTTCTTGTCATAAATCCAGTCGTTCTGCTCGATGAATTCCCATTTTTCAACAGCTTCGCCCTCCAGGAAGGTTGTGTCGCCCGGATCTTCGATCATCACACGACGCATCATCTGGCGAACGATCACCTCGATGTGTTTGTCGTTGATGGCGATACCCTGCGAACGGTAAACTTCCTGAACACCATTTACCAGGTAAGACTGTACTGCGAAAGGCCCTTTGATCGCAAGAATATCTCTCGGAGCGGTTGTACCGTCAGAGAGCGAAGTACCCGCCCGCACGAAGTCACCTTCCTGAACGAGGACGTGCTTAGAAAGCGGAATGAGGTAGCGGCGTGTCTGGCCGTCTTTCGCTTTAACGATGATTTCCTGGTTACCACGCTTGATTTTTCCAAAGAGAACCTCACCGTCGATTTCAGACACAACGGCTGGGTTGGATGGATTCCGGGCTTCGAACAATTCCGTTACCCTCGGCAGACCACCGGTGATATCCTGGATCTTACCAAGTTTACGTGGAATCTTCACGATCTTTTGACCGGAGTTCACCGCCTGGCCATCTTCGATAGAAATATAAGCACCTACCGGCAGGTTGTAGCGACGAAGCTCTTCCCCGTCAGGGCTGGTGATGGTAATCGTAGGAATCTTCTTCTTGTTCTTGCTCTCAATGATAACCTTCTCGGCGTATCCTGTCTGGTCGTCACGCTCCATACGGAAAGTAACACCTTCTTCAATACTGTCGAAGTTCGCAACACCGGAGAATTCGGAAACAATCACAGCGTTGAACGGATCCCAATCACAGATCAGGTCGCCTTTGCTGATGATCTGACCATCTTGTACATAAAGCGTGGCACCGTAAGGAATATGATGAGAAATGTACTGACGTTTTCCATCTTCGTCCATCAAGCGAATTTCACCGGTACGAGACAAGACTACGTTAACCGTGTTTCCTTCGCCATCTTTGTAAGTCGTGGTACGAATGGCGTCAAACTCAACTTTACCATCGAACTTGGAAGTGATTTCACTTTCCGATTTTGTAACGGAAGCGATACCACCCACGTGGAAGGTACGGAGTGTCAACTGTGTACCCGGTTCACCGATGGACTGTGCAGCGATGATTCCGACGGCGTCACCCATTTCGGCGATACGGCCGGTTGCCAGGTTTTTACCATAACATTTACCACAAACACCACGCTTCGTTTCGCAAGTGAGTACAGAACGGATCGTTACGGATTCGATTCCGATATCTTCGATGTGCTTCGCAATATCTTCGTCGATGTATTCACCGGCACGCAGGATCAATTCATCTGTTACCGGATGGTAAATATCGTGGAGCGTATAGCGTCCCTGAATACGATTTGACAGTGGATCAATGACTTTTTCATTGTCCTTGAGCGCCATTGTTTCGATACCTCTGAGTGTATCGCAATCCACTTCGATGATAACGACGTCCTGCGAAACATCCACCAAACGACGGGTAAGGTAACCTGCGTCGGCCGTTTTCAGAGCCGTATCTGCAAGACCCTTACGGGCACCGTGCGTGGAGATAAAGTATTCGAGTACCGACAAACCATCAATAAAGTTGGACAAGATCGGGTTTTCGATGATCGCACCACCGGTGTCACCGGATTTTCTTGGCTTGGCCATGAGTCCCCGCAGACCGCAAAGCTGCTTGATCTGCTGCTTGGAACCACGAGCACCTGAATCGAGCATCATGTAAACAGAGTTGAAACCCTGCTTGTGAGCAGCCAACTCTTTCATGAGTGCGTCGGTCACCCGGTTATCGGCGTAAGTCCATTTATCGATGATCTGATTGTAACGCTCGTTGTAGGTGATGAGACCCATGTTGTAGTTGTCCCAAACCTCATCTACTTCTTCCTGCGCTTGATCCAGAATTCGCTCTTTTACCGTAGGTGTAATCAAATCACCAAGGTTGAAAGAAAGGCCTCCACGGAATGCCCACATGAAACCCATTTCCTTCACAGAGTCGAGGAAATCAGCGGTAGCAGCAAAGCTGGTACGACGCAAAACATCTGCGATAATTCGTTTTAGGTTCCGCTTAGTCAGCAGCTCGTTGATGAAAGGCACTTTCGCTGGAGTAGCTTCATTGAAAAGCACACGTCCACAAGTGGTTTCGAGTACTTTGTGTACCAATTCACCTTTTTCATTCTCCACTCTTACCCGGCAATGAATGTGGGCGTGAAGATCAAGTTTGCCTTCGTTGAAGGCAATACGAACTTCCTCCGGAGAATAAAACTTACTACCCTCCCCTTTCACGATGAGGTCGTCTTTTGACTTCTTACCCTTCGTGATGTAGTACAGACCAAGTACCATGTCCTGCGAAGGCAGTGTCACCGGCGATCCGTCCTGAGGGTTCAACATGTTGTGTGAAGACAACATCAACAATTGCGCCTCAAGAATGGCAGCCTGGCTCAACGGTACGTGAACGGCCATCTGGTCACCGTCAAAGTCGGCGTTGAAGGCGCCACACACAAGCGGGTGCAACTGAATGGCCTTACCTTCCACCAATCTCGGCTGGAATGCCTGAATTGACAAACGGTGAAGCGTTGGAGCCCGGTTGAGCATGACCGGATGCCCTTTCAAAATATTTTCGAGAATATCCCAGATTACGGGGTCTTTACGGTCAACCAGCTTCTTGGCAGATTTTACCGTTTTAACTACACCCCGCTCAATCAACTTTCTGATAATGAAAGGCTTAAACAACTCAGCTGCCATTCCTTTTGGCAAACCACACTCATGAAGTTTGAGTGTCGGACCTACCACGATGACCGAACGGCCAGAGTAATCCACACGCTTACCGAGCAGGTTTTGACGGAAACGGCCTTGCTTACCTTTGAGGATATCACTAAGTGACTTCAGCGCACGTCCTCCTTCTGCTTTCACAGCGTTGGACTTACGGGAGTTATCGAACAATGAATCGACAGCTTCCTGCAACATCCGTTTTTCGTTCCGAAGGATTACCTCCGGCGCTTTGATTTCAAGCAAGCGCTTCAAACGGTTATTACGGATGATGACCCGGCGGTACAAGTCGTTCAAATCGGAACTTGCGAAGCGGCCACCATCGAGTGGCACCAGCGGACGAAGTTCTGGTGGAACGACCGGCAGGTACTGAATAATCATCCACTCCGGGCGGTTTTCCATGCGGGTGTGTGCATTACGGAATGCTTCCACCACACGCAAGCGCTTCAACGCTTCACTTTTACGCTGCTGGCTGGTTTCATTGGCGGCCTGGTGGCGCAAAGCATAGGAAAGCTGGTCAAGGTCGAGGCGGTTAAGCAGATCACGAACGGCCTCTGCGCCCATTTTGGCGACAAATTTCTGAGGATCACTATCATCCAGCTGCTGGTTTTCCGGTGGCAAGCTGTCAATTACGTCCATGTATTCCTCTTCCGTCAGCAATGCCAGGTCCTCGGAATCTTCCCGCTCAGCAGCACCCCACTGAATGACAACATAGCGCTCATAGTAAATCAGACTTTCCAGTTTCTTGGAAGAAAGCCCCAACAGGTAACCGATTTTGTTCGGCAATGATTTAAAGAACCATATATGTACGACTGGCACGACCAGTTTGATGTGGCCCATACGCTCACGGCGAACTTTCTTCTCCGTAACCTCGACACCACAACGGTCGCAAACAATTCCTTTGTAACGAATACGCTTATATTTTCCGCAGTAGCATTCGTAGTCCTTCACAGGGCCAAAAATACGCTCGCAGAAAAGGCCATCACGCTCCGGCTTGTAGGAGCGGTAGTTGATGGTCTCCGGCTTGAGTACCTCTCCATAGCTACGCTCCAGAATATCATCGGGAGACGTAAGGCTAATGGTGATGGAGTCGAAGTCGGGAGTTGGAACTGTGGATTTTTTCTTAAATGGCATATTATCTTGAGTTGAGATCTTGTTCAAAAGGGTTCAAGCGATCAGCAGCTTGGAAGCTTCGCAAAGCCAAACTTCCAAACCGCTGTTACTCAAACAATTATTCAAACTTAATATCCAGCGCCAGGCCACGTAACTCGTGGACGAGTACGTTGAACGATTCAGGAATATTTGGCTCCGGCAATACGTCACCTTTCACAATGGCTTCGTATGCTTTCGCACGGCCGACGATGTCGTCTGACTTGACCGTCAGCAACTCCTGAAGGATATTGGATGCACCGAATGCTTCGAGTGCCCAAACCTCCATCTCACCAAAACGCTGACCACCAAACTGTGCTTTACCACCGAGTGGCTGCTGCGTAATGAGCGAGTAAGGCCCGATGGAACGTGCGTGCATCTTGTCATCGACCATGTGTGAAAGTTTCAACATATAGATGACACCCACCGTAGCTTGCTGGTGGAAACGATCGCCCGTTTCACCATCGTGAAGCCAGGTTTGACCCAAAGATGGCAAGTGAGCCTCCTGGATATAGTTCTCAATTTCGTCTCGGGAAGCTCCGTCGAAGATGGGGGTCGCAAAACGAACGCCCAGCTTTTTACCGGCCCATCCAAGTACTGTTTCGAGAATCTGTCCCAGGTTCATACGAGAAGGTACACCCAGCGGGTTGAGAACGATATCAACGGCCTCTCCGTCTTCGGTGAATGGCATGTCTTCCATCCGCACGATTCTGGATACAATACCTTTATTTCCGTGACGGCCGGCAAGTTTATCACCTACTTTCAGCTTACGCTTCTTGGCGATGTAAACCTTAGCCAGTTTCAATACACCGGCAGGCAGCTCATCTCCAATACTGATATTGAATTTTTCACGCTTGTAACGTCCTACCTCTTCGTTCAATTTGATGCTGTAGTTGTGCAACAACCTGGCAATCAATTCATTCGTGCTGTCGTCATTCGTCCAGTTGCTGTAGTCAATCTGGCTGAAATCCATGGTACGAAGCAGTTCCTGAGTGAACTTGGTGCCTTTAGGCATCATCGCTTCGCCGTAGATACTCTTGACGCCATTTGACACTTTGTCTTTCACCAGCATCAAAAGTTTATCGATGAGGATAGTCTTCAGCTCGTTGGTAGCAATGGCGTGCTGATCGTCGAGTTTTTTCAGAATATCAGCTTCCTGTGTTTTTTGAACATTGCTCTTCTTCGCACGAGCAAAGAGTTGCTTGTCAATCACGATACCGCTGATGGAAGGTGGCACCTTGAGTGATGCATCTTTCACATCACCAGCTTTATCACCGAAGATGGCACGCAGAAGTTTTTCTTCCGGTGTCGGATCAGTTTCCCCTTTCGGAGTGATCTTACCAATGAGGATGTCACCTTCTTTTACCCATGCACCAATACGAATGATACCATTTTCGTCAAGATCTTTGGTCGCATCTTCACTGACGTTAGGGATGTCGTTGGTCAATTCCTCTTCACCCAATTTTGTATCACGCACATCAAGGTCAAAGGATTCGATGTGGACTGAGGTGAAAATATCTTCACGAACTACCCGCTCAGAAAGTACGATGGCATCCTCGAAGTTGTAACCTTTCCAGGGCATGAATGCCACCTTCAGGTTTTGTCCAAGTGCCAATTCTCCTTTGTCAGTTGCGTAACCGTCGCAAAGAATTTCACCTTTTTTAACCCGCTGGCCCTTACGGACGATGGGTTTCAGGTTCACGCTTGTCGCCTGGTTGGTACGCAGGAATTTTGTCAACTTGTATGACTTGCGGTTATCTTCGAAAGAAACAAGTTGCTCCTCATCCGTACGGTCATAGCGAATGACGATTTCAGTGGCATCAACATATTCTACCACACCGTCTCCTTCCGCATTGATCAACATTCTGGAGTCACGGGCAACTTTTCCTTCCAGGCCGGTACCCACAATCGGGGCGGCTGGCCGGATGAGTGGCACGGCTTGACGTTGCATGTTCGAGCCCATGAGTGCCCGGTTGGCATCGTCGTTCTCAAGGAAAGGAATCATCGAAGCCGAAACACCCACGATCTGGTTAGGTGCGACGTCCATGTATTCCAGTTCTTCCGGTGTCAATACCGGGAAGTCACCGTGTTCCCTTGCTTTTACTTTATCATTCAAAAAGCGGCCTTCACTGTCAAATGGAGCGTTTGCCTGAGCCACTTTCATGGTGTCTTCTGCCTCGGCTGAAAGGTATTTTGCCGGATTTTTAATGTCGACAATACCTTCGATTACCCGACGGTAAGGCGTTTCGAGGAAGCCCATCTTGTTCACTTTGGCATGAACACAAAGTGTTGAGATCAAACCAATGTTTGGACCTTCCGGTGTCTCGATTGTACACAAGCGACCGTAGTGGGAGTAGTGAACGTCACGAACCTCGAAACCTGCACGCTCTCTGGAGAGACCTCCAGGTCCGAGCGCCGAAATACGGCGTTTGTGCGTAATCTCCGACAATGGGTTCGTCTGATCGAGGAACTGTGAAAGTTGACTCGTACCAAAAAACGAGTTGATCACAGAAGACAAGGTACGTGCATTGATCAGGTCGATCGGCGTAAATACCTCATTATCACGTACGTTCATTCTTTCACGAATGGTCCGTGCCATCCTTGCCAAACCTACTCCGAATTGAGCATAGAGCTGCTCGCCCACCGTACGCACCCGGCGATTGCTCAGGTGATCGATATCGTCGATCTCCGCACGCTGGTTCATCAACCGAACGAGATATTTCACGATGGCGATGATGTCATCTTTCGTCAAAACCAGAATTTCTTCCGGCGTATCCATCAGCAGCTTACGGTTGATCTTGTAACGACCTACCTCACCGAGGTTGTAACGCTTGTCAGAAAAGAACAGCTTGTCGATGATACCACGAGCAGTTTCATCATCCGGTGGCTCAGCGCCACGCAATTGGCGGTAGATATAATTTACCGCTTCCATCTCGGAGCTGGTCGGGTCTTTCTGAAGCGTATTATATATAATGGTGTAATCTTCCTCAATGTCTTCCCGCTGAAGAATAACTGTCTCAAGGCCAGAATCAATCACTTGCTCGATGTTGTCTTCATCGAGTACGACGTCACGTTCAAGAATAATTTCGTTACGCTCGATGGTTACAACCTCCCCGGTGTCCTCATCTACGAAATCTTCCGTCCAGGAGCGAAGTACCCGGGCAGCAAGTTTGCGACCAATAGCCGCTTCGAGGTTGTCACGGGTGTTAGCGATTTCATCAGCCAGATTGAAAAGATCAAGGATTGATTTATCCGTATCGTAACCGATGGCCCTCAGCAACGTCGTTACCGGGAATTTTTTCTTACGGTCGATGTAAGCATACATCACGTTGTTGATGTCTGTCGCAAATTCCATCCATGCGCCTTTGAAAGGGATAACCCTGGCAGAATAGATGGCAGTACCGTTCGGGTGATAATTTTGACCAAAGAACACCCCGGGCGAACGGTGTAACTGAGAGACAACAACCCGCTCAGCACCGTTGATGACGAAGGTACCTTTGGGCGTCATGTAAGGAATGTTGCCAAGGAAAACATCCTGCACGATCGTTTCGAAATCGACGTGCTCTTCATCATTACAGGAAAGGCGCAACTTTGCTTTCAGTGGAACACTGTAGGTCAAACCACGTTGCATACATTCTTCGATGGTATATCGGGGAGGATCAATATAGTAATCGAGGAATTCGAGAACAAAAATGTTCCTTGCATCAGTGATTGGGAAATTTTCTTTGAAAACCTTGTAGAGGCCTTCATTCATACGGTTTTCAGGCGTTGTTTCCAGCTGGAAGAACTCCTGAAAAGATTTCAACTGAATTTCAAGCAAGTCCGGGTGTTCGGAAGGAAGTTTGATCTTTCCGAAGCTAATCCTGCCTGTTTCGGTGAGCGTGACATTTTCAAGTGATGTCATATCTGGAAATAGAATTTATTTGTGATTGAAATAGCTGTCTCATTTGTTCCAAGATGGGTGCAAAACTGTTGCATACTTTCAAGAATGGTATGTTTTTCGTTATATATGCGTTTCAGATTCTGCCATGAAAATAACATCGATGTTTGAACCCGGCCCATCTCAAACCTACCGCATATAAATCACTCAAAAAACACGAAAAAGTCGCTGCGTTTTTAAACGACAATAGGCTTAGTCAGCCCGGCCTTTAAACCGGGGCTAACTAAGCCTCCTGTACTAAACTTGCTATGTAGCAAAAAAGTTGTAAAATAAGCATTGAATAAGGTTAGTAGAATGCTACTCTTATTGAATTCGGGCAAAGGCCCGAACCAAATTACTTGAGTTCGACCTGTGCACCAGCTGCTTCCAAAGTAGCCTTCAGCTTTTCAGCTTCGTCCTTTGAAAGACCTTCTTTCACTGGGCAAGGAGCACCATCTACCAAACCTTTAGCTTCAACAAGCCCTAAACCGAGGGCGTCTTTTACTGCTTTTACTACCTGCAATTTCTGTGCGCCGGCAGAGTTCAGAATTACATCGAACTCAGTTTGCTCAGCGGCAGCTGCGCCACCACCATCAGCCGGTCCTGCGGCTACAGCCACAGCTGCTGCTGCTGGCTTAATGCCGTAATCTTCTTCCATAATGCCAGTCAGTTCTGTCACTTCTTTGATCGTGAGGTTCACCAACTGTTCTGCAAGTGCTTTCAAATCTGCCATTGTCAATTAATTTTTTACTTTTTTTAAAAATATATGTGCGTCAACCTGGAAGCCAAACCAAAGAAGTTAAAAGTTTGCCGGTTTAACACAACCAACTGAAACTTTTCAACTCCATCAATGTGCTTTAACCTCTCTCTTCGAGCGCTTTCAACAAGCCCATCACATTCTGGCCACCCGAGCCAAGCTGAGACATCAGATTGGACATCGGAGACTGCAGCAATGTAACGAGTTCACCCAACAAGTCTTCCTTAGACTTGAGATTTGCGAGTTTTTCAAGCTGATCGTCGCCGAGATAGATAGCGGAATCAATATACGCTGCTTTGATTTTTGGCTTGTCACCATCTTTTTCCTTACGGAATTCCTTGATAACTTTTGCCGGCGTGTTAGCAACCTCTGTGAAGAGGATAGCCGTCGGGCCTTTCAATGCATCGTATAAGCCTTCAAAATTGGTAGCGTCAGTTGCGGCACCTTCAAGAGCTTTTCTGGTAAGCGTATTTTTTACCACACGCATTTCAATGCCCTTCTCGAAGAACCGTCTTCTAAGCGTATTTACTTGTTCGACCGTCATGGCAGATGAGTCTGCCAAATAAAAGAATGGTGATTGAGAAATCTTCTCTTTCAACTCATCAATTACAGTCGTTTTTTCTGCCTTAGTCATTTTATATAATGATTTGGTGGCGGGATAACCCGGCGATTTAACGATACCCGGCTATCCTGACACGAAAGGATTTAACGAATTGTTTTTGTATCTACTTTAATACCCGGGCTCATTGTACTTGCAATCGTGATTGACTTCAGGTAAGTGCCCTTCGCAGAAGATGGCTTCATCCTCATCAGCGTCTGAATCAATTCGTTTGCGTTGTCAAGAAGCTTGTCCGGTCCAAAAGACACCCGGCCAACAGAAGAATGGATGATGCCGTATTTGTCAACACGGAATGCAACTTTACCACCTTTCACGTCGCCAATCGCCGAAGCAAGATCCATTGTTACGGTACCTGTTTTCGGGTTAGGCATCAGACCACGAGGGCCAAGGATACGGGCAACCCTACCAACCTGAGCCATTACTGGCGGGATAGCAATTGCTACATCGAAATCCGTCCAACCACCTTGAATTTTTGTAATGAGTTCGTCAAGACCGACATGATCAGCGCCGGCATCTTTTGCTTCCTGCTCTTTATCAGGAGTACAGAAAACCAAAACACGCTTGGTTTTACCGGTGCCATGAGGAAGGTTTGCAGTGCCACGAAGTGCCTGGTCAGCTTTACGTGGATCAATACCAAGGCGTACGTGTAAATCCACGGAAGCATCAAATTTGGTTGTATTAACCACTTTGACCAGTTCCATCGCTTCGTTCAGCGTGTAGAGCTTTTCACTGTCGACTTTCTTTTCGACAGCTTTTCTTTTTTTTGAAATCTTTGCCATTATAAATTAATGATTGTGAGGTAATTAGCGCTGGATAAACTTCTTTACCCAAGCTCCCTTCTCTATTATTTTGGCCAGAGGCCGCTCTGAAATGCTTAAGCCTTAACAGGAGGTGTACCTCCTTGTACTTTAAGCCCCATGCTACGTGCAGTACCGGCAACCATTTTCATTGCTGAGTCAACTGTAAAACAGTTCAGGTCAGCCATTTTGTCTTCCGCAATTGCACGTACCTGATCCCAGGTTACTGTACCAACTTTGATACGATTGGGTTCAGCAGAGCCTTTCTTTTGCTTGGATACTTCCATCAATTGAATGGCAGCTGGCGGAGTTTTGATGACAAACTCAAAGGACTTATCCTTATAAACTGAGATCTGAACAGGTAACAACTTACCCATGCGATCCTGGGTTGCAGCATTAAAACGCTTGCAAAATTCCATGATGTTCACCCCTTTCGCACCGAGTGCCGGACCGATTGGAGGTGACGGGTTAGCCTGACCACCTTTAGCTTGCAGCTTAATTAAAAATTCTACTTCTTTTGCCATTGTTGAATTCTGTTTTATTCAATTTACCAGCCTAAGGGAAGCGTTTCCCACACAAGCGGGACGGAGGCCGGGTTATTGTGTCTTTTCTACCTGCATGAAGTTCAATTCCACCTCGGTACCCCTGCCGAAGATCTTCACGATAACTTTTAGTTTCTTCTTCTCCTCATTTACCTCCTGAACGTCGCCAACGAAATCAGTGAAAGGTCCATCAATAATTTTAACCGTTTCACCTACCAGGAACGGCTCCAGCATTTGCTCGCCTGCATCCTGAGATTCATCCACTTTACCAAGCAAACGATTGGCTTCAGCCTGTTGCATTGGAATCGGTGTATTCTTTCCCAAAAAGTGAATAACATTGGGAATATTGGCAATCGTTTGAACCACCTCCCCTGTCAATTTTGAAGGCTCCGCCTCCACTAAAATATACCCGGGAAGAATGTTACGCTCGGAAATAACTTTTTTTCCGCTACGGATTTTATAAACCTTTTCAGTTGGTACAATCACCTGAGTGATAAAATCTGACCACTCACTGCGCTGAATTTCCAGCTCAATGCGCTCTTTGATTTTCTTTTCTTTTCCGCTAATTACTCGAAGTGAGTACCACTTTTTTTCTTCAGACATGAAGACTTAGGTTTTGGTATAATTTCAGGTCAGCTTGTAAATGATTTCATTCAGGAGGCCTTTCGAAATTGCATCCATGATAAATACCAACAAGGTGAAAATTCCCAAGCCAACTAACACCACAATCGTAGTGCTTTGAAGGTTCGACCAGGTCGGCCAGGTAACCTTTGTTAGCAGTTCATTGTAACTTTCCTGAATATAAAGTTTGACTTTTTCCATTCGAAAATTGGTTTCAGGGAATTCAAATCTTTGAAACCTGAATATTTGCTTCGCAACAATTGCCAACCAAATACTCAAAGTTTAAAAACTTGAATTCTCTTCAAAATGGCACGGGCGGAAGGACTTGAACCCTCAGCCTACGGTTTTGGAGACCGTCGCTCTACCACTTGAGCTACGCCCGTAAAATCAAAATGTCAAAATGCTGAAAAATTAAGCACCCCACATTCAGGGTGCTTAATTTTCAAATCACTAAAATACTATGTATCGGTAGTAATTACTCGATAATCTCAGTAACCTGACCTGCACCTACAGTACGGCCACCTTCACGGATTGCGAAGCGAAGACCTTTTTCCATAGCGATCGGGTTGATCAGATTTACTTCCAGTGATACGTTATCACCAGGCATTACCATCTCAACGCCTTCAGGCAATTTGCAATCTCCGGTAACGTCTGTTGTACGGAAGTAGAACTGTGGGCGGTAGCCATTGAAGAACGGCGTGTGACGACCACCTTCATCTTTACCCAGTACGTAAACTTCACACTTGAATTTCAGGTGAGGCTTAACAGAACCTGGTTTACAGATTACCATACCACGGCGGATGTCATCTTTATTGATACCACGGAGGAGGAGACCGGCGTTGTCACCAGCTTCACCACGATCGAGCAACTTACGGAACATCTCAACACCAGTAACAACTGAAGTCAATGGCTTTTCGCCTGGCTTCATCATACCGATGATTTCTACTGCTTCACCAACGTTGATAACACCACGCTCAATACGGCCGGTAGCAACAGTACCACGACCAGTAATAGAGAATACGTCTTCAATAGGCATCAGGAATGGCTTGTCAACAGCACGTACCGGCTCAGGAATCTGATCATCAACTGCATCCATCAGATCTTTGATAGCTTGAATACCCTTAGCATCGCCTTCAAGAGCTTTAAGAGCAGAACCCTGAATGATAGCAGCGTTGTCGCCATCGAACTCATACTGGCTGAGGAGGTCACGAACTTCCATTTCTACAAGCTCCAACATCTCCGGATCGTCAACCAGGTCAACTTTATTCATAAAAACAACCAACTGAGGTACACCTACCTGGCGAGCCAAGAGGATGTGCTCACGAGTTTGAGGCATTGGACCGTCAGTCGCAGCAACTACGAGGATTGCACCGTCCATCTGAGCAGCACCCGTTACCATGTTCTTTACATAGTCAGCGTGACCAGGACAGTCTACGTGAGCGTAGTGGCGTTTGCCTGTTTCGTACTCAACGTGTGCTGTGTTAATTGTGATACCACGCTCTTTTTCTTCAGGAGCAGCATCAATCGCAGCGTAATCTTTTTTCTGAGCAAGACCCTGTTCCGCCAATACATAAGTGATGGCAGCGGTCAGTGTAGTCTTGCCGTGGTCAACGTGACCGATCGTACCGATATTTACGTGCGGTTTGTTTCTCTGAAATTGTTCTTTTGCCATCGGAATTGAATTTTAAAAAATTATTGTGATTAGGAGTTGCAAAATATGCACAGTTAGAAATTGACGCTTAGGAAGCACTTCAAAATGTGGCCGTGCGTAGAGCCAATGAAGGGAATTGAACCCCCGACCCCTTCCTTACCATGGAAGTGCTCTACCCCTGAGCTACATTGGCACAATTGAATGGTTTTATGGTTAAATGGCTAAATGGTTTCAAAAAATTAGATTCTTTTTCCACCACACAGCCACTTAACCGTTCAACCATCCAATTTAGAGCGGGAGACGAGACTCGAACCCGCGACCCTCAGCTTGGAAGGCTGATGCTCTACCAACTGAGCTACTCCCGCATTTCAAGAGGTGAGAGCGTGAGAATGTGAGAGAAATGAGAAGAAAAAAACAACCTTAGTTATATTTTTATCTTCTCACTCCTCTCACATTCTTACTTCTCTCACTTGGTGGGGGTGGTAGGATTCGAACCTACTCAGCTGAAAGCAACAGATTTACAGTCTGCCCCGGCTCTCCAACTCCGGCGCACCCCCTGTCATTAAAAACTGAGCCAGTAGAGGGACTCGAACCCCCGACCAGCTGATTACAAATCAGCTGCTCTACCAACTGAGCTATACTGGCGTTTTCTACAATTTTTAACTAAATAAAAATCCTGTTTTACAAAGAACTTCTCCCTTTTAAAGGCAGGGCTTCGAAAAGCGCCCGCAAAGATAGATGTTTTGTTCAAAAAAGAAAATTTACGTCTTTCTTTTTATCATTTTTTTTAGGAGGCACAAAAGTATACGTTTATATCTTTTTTGCAAGCACCTGAACAAAAGGTTTTGAAAAAAAAGTTCATTTTTTTTTCCCGCACGCTAAAAATGAAAAGAGGCCTGCTTTCTTTATCAGAAAACAGACCTCTATTTTTTATCGATTTGCCCTGGAATTTGTTAATCATGCACCGTTATACGGCCTTATTTTTTCTTTGTATCGGGTAAGTTGCCTCCGAAGGTTGTCCACGGCGGTATCAATGGACTGCTCGAAGGATTTGTTTATTTCTTTGGCGAAAAGGCTTTGTCCCGGTACGTGTACCCGGACTTCTGCTACTTTATCCCGGACCTGACCGGAGTTTTCCAATCTTAACTTGACTTCGGCATCGATGATGCGGTCAAAAAAATTATCGAGTTTCCCCATTTTCTTGTCAATAAAATCGAGTAACTTTTTATCAGCTTTAAACTGAACTGCTTCTGTGTGAACTTTCATAGACGTTGATTTAAAACGGTTAGAAATTATGATTCGGCGGAGTAAAGCCTGAGTTCCAGGGCGTATTGGCTCTTTCTCCGGTTATGATTTTGCTTTTGGGTGTGCCTGTTGGTACACCTTTTTTAATTTTTCAATGGAGTTGTGGGTATAAACCTGTGTGGCTGCAAGGCTTGAATGACCTAATAATTCCTTGATGGCATTCAAATCCGCCCCCCTGTTCGAAAGATGGGTGGCAAAGGAATGACGAAGTACGTGGGGGCTGCGTTGTTCCACGGTCGTTACAGCCGACAGATATTTTTTAACAAGATTGTAAACGTGTCCCGTATTGAGGGGCTCCCCCTTGTCTGTCAGGAAAAGGTTGGAAGGCCCGGCCTGAGGGAATTCCAGTTTCCGGACGGCGATATAGCGCTCAATCAAATCAGCCAGGTGCCTGGCAACGGGTATCAGTCGCTCCTTTCCTCCTTTTCCCAGAACTTTTATTTGAAAGTTGGAAAAATCAATATCTGCTATTTTCAGGCCAGTTAATTCCGAACGCCGCATGCCGGTGCAATAAAGCATTTCCAAAACGAGCCGGTTACGGATGCCTGAAAACCCTTCTCCGAAGTCCACTTCTTCGAACAGGAGCGACATACTTTTTTCACTGACAAATACTGGCAGCCGCTTCCCGGTCTTGGGCGAAATAACTTTGGCCATTGGGTTGGCCGTGATTTCTCCGTTTTTCAACAAAAATTTAAAGTAAGTCTTCAGGCAGGAAAGTTTGCGATTGATGGAGCGGGTAACGTTCCCTCTGTCCAGCAAGTCGACCATCCAGGAGCGGACGTGTGTATGCCTGACTTCTTCAGGCGAAGTGATCTCGTAAGTACTTTCAAGAAATTCAGCAAACTGCCCAAGATCTCTCTGGTAGGCGGTGAGGGTGTGCGGTGAAAACCTTTTCTCGTGTTGCAGATATTGAAAGAATCGCTCTTGCTTCATTCGCTCGTCAGTATCAGTTTGGAGGTGTAATGGCCTCCAAGTTAAATCCACAAGAGGAAAAAATCAACCCCGCAAAAAATAAAAAATCAGGGAACGCACCTGCATCCCCTGATTTTATTGAATCAACGAAAATTTATTTTTTCAAACTGCCAATCATATCCTCCGGCCTCACCCATTCGTCAAACTGCTTCTCTGTCAACAGTCCTAACTCAATGGCTGTTTCCTTTAGCGTCTTGCCTTCGGAATGGGCCTTCTTCGCAATTTTAGCAGCGTTGTCGTAGCCGATGTGCGTGTTCAGCGCTGTGACCAGCATGAGCGAATTGTCCAGGTTTTGTTTGATGCGCTCGTAGTTCGGTTCGATGCCCACGGCACAGTTGTCATTGAAGCTGACGCAGGCGTCGCCGATGAGCCGGGCTGACATCAGGAAGTTGAAGATCATCACCGGTTTGAACACGTTCAGCTCGAAGTGGCCGTTCATTCCACCTATATTAATAGCGACGTCGTTTCCGCACACCTGCGCCATGGCCATCGTCATGGCCTCGTTCTGCGTAGGGTTCACCTTGCCGGGCATAATGCTGGAACCGGGTTCGTTGTCGGGGATGATGATTTCACCGATACCGCAGCGGGGACCACTGGCGAGCATGCGAATGTCGTGCGCTATTTTAAACAAAGAAACCGCCACGGTTTTCAGCGCCCCATGCGATTCCACAATGGCGTCGTGGGCAGCAAGCGACTCGAATTTATTGGGCGCCGTGACGAAAGGCAAGCCCGACAGTTCGGCGATTTTTTCCGCCACTTTTTTGGCGTAGCCGGGAGGCGTGTTCAGCCCCGTGCCGACAGCCGTGCCGCCGAGTGCCAACTGGGCGAGGT
The DNA here is from genome assembly GCA_030147525.1 of Bacteroidota bacterium. Taxonomy (GTDB): domain Bacteria; phylum Bacteroidota; class Bacteroidia; order Chitinophagales; family Saprospiraceae; genus UBA6168. The sequence continues at coordinate 8,862 of JASBVF010000024.1, read as the reverse complement.
GCGGCAAGGTATTTTTAATGGCTTTCAAACCCTGGTCGAGTTGAGCGGCATATCCGCTGAGTTCCTGGCCGAGCGTGAGCGGCGTGGCATCCATCAGGTGGGTACGGCCGATTTTCACCACTTTCATAAATTCTTCCGACTTGGCCTTCAGCGTGTCCCGCAGCTTTTCGATGCCGGGAATAGTGGTTTCCACCAATATTTTATAAGCTGCAATGTGCATAGCCGTCGGGAAAGTATCGTTCGAAGACTGCGACTTGTTGACGTCGTCGTTGGGGTGCAGGATTTTTTTCTCATCGGTGAGTTGGCCACCTTTGATCACATGACCCCGGTTGGCGACAACCTCATTGACGTTCATGTTCGACTGGGTGCCGCTGCCGGTTTGCCATACGACAAGCGGAAACTGATCGTCGAGCTTGCCCTCGAGGATTTCATCACAAACCTGTGAGATCAGGTCCTTTTTTTCTGCCGGTAAAACGCCGAGATCAAAATTGGTGATGGCTGCCGCTTTTTTCAAAATGGCAAAAGCACGGATGATCTCAATCGGCATGGTGTGGCCGCCGATTTTAAAATTTTGAATGGAGCGCTGCGTCTGCGCAGCCCAGTAAGCATCGATGGGAACTTCAACGACGCCGAGGGAATCTTTTTCTTTGCGGTATTTCATTTTTTAAGGATTGTTGGATTGGAGGATTGAAGGGGTTTGATGCCCATCATTCCTGTTAATGCTAAAAAACGGCGCAAAAGTAAGAGTAAATTCTGCTTTTAAGGGATGACAAATGCCACTTGAGATTGTTGAGGTGTTGAATTAAACAAAAAATATTTTGCCCTGTTCTTTGAGTAAATCTCAACTGCCTATTTTGGCAGCATTTTCCAATCCGCAGTTCCCGCAGTTCTCTGTTGATCAAAATTTAACCTTGATTTCATCATTCAAACTGCCGGCTGCCCAACTAAATTTCAAAACATTATGGCTTTTCAACTTCCTGCACTACCCTATGGCTTCGATGCACTGGAACCTCACATCGACGCTCATACCATGGAAATCCACCACGGCAAGCACCACGCCGGGTACACCAACAACCTCAACAACGCCATCGCAGGTACGCCCCTCGAAGGCATGAAAATCGAAGACATTTTGGCCAATGTATCCAAGCATGGCGCAGCCGTACGCAACAACGGCGGCGGCTACTACAACCACAGTTTGTTCTGGGAAATCATGTCCCCGAATGGCGGTGGCGAGCCTTCAGCCCAAATGAACATTGCCAAGGCGATCGACCGTGACTTTGGCTCTTTTGAAAATTTCAAAAAGGAATTTTCAGCGGCAGCGGCTACCCGTTTCGGCTCCGGCTGGGCTTGGCTCTGCACGGACAGCAACGACAAACTTTTCGTTACCTCCACGCCTAACCAGGACAACCCGCTGATGGACGTCGCCGACAAGAAAGGCACCCCCATCCTCGGCCTCGACGTGTGGGAACACGCCTACTACCTGAACTATCAGAACCGCCGTCCCGACTACATCTCCGCATTTTTCAATGTGATCAACTGGGCGGAAGTAACCAAGCGCTACAACGACGCTAACCCGGGGGCGATGAAGTAAATTTGTAAACTGGTGAATTGGTGAATTAGGCTGTACCAGGCCCAATTTACTAATTCACCAATCTACCAATTCACTGCCTACCAACCCACCATTCCAATTTCCCAAAATTGTATCTTTGTAAAAAACACCGAACATGCCTACAGCCATCAAGATGCCGTTGCGTTCGCTCAGTCCCGCCATTGTCCGGGATTTGCAGGAAAAATACCCGGATGCGGAGATCAGTGTCGTCCCGGAAGCTGCCGGAGCGATGAATGAAGACCGGTTTTGGGAGATCATCGCTTTGCTGGATTGGTCGAAAGCAGGCAACGACGACGCTGTGATCGAGCCTGCCGTCCGTGCGCTCGAAAAATTGCCGGAGGTGGCTATCCTGTCTTTTTATGATCTGTTGTCGGAAAAACTGTACCTGCTGGATAGCCGTGAAAATGCGGAACATTCCGAAAATAGTTCCGCCGATTTATTTCTTTACGCCCGTTGTGGTGTCGTGGCCAATGGCCGTGAGTTTTACGAAAAAGTGCTGGAAAAACCTTCCACATTTCCGAAGGACCTCTTCTTCGAATCACTCCTCGATGTTCCCGAACGTGCCTGGTTTCGCAAAACCGGCCAGGACCTGGAACACCTTCCCAAATACATCTACGAGACGGGCTTCAACCCGAATGGATGGGGAGCCGAGACCATTACTTTTTAAGACAGTATGAGCACACACGGCAACTCCCTCCAAAATGAAAAACCTCATCACCTGTATCAAATCAGGGACGAGGAGGAAGACGACGTATTCAAATACGGTATCTCCGACGATCCGATTGGCAGCGATGGGCTTTCCAAACGTTTACGCATCCAGGTAAATCTCCTAAACCGGGCATTCGGAATCGTTCGTTTTGTGGGTGAAATCTTGTTGAAAAATATTCCGGGCCGGCGCAGGGCAAGAGAAATCGAAGACGAATACATTGACCGGTATATTGATGAAAACGGCAGAAAGCCGAGGGGGAATCCGGTTGGAGGAACGAGGAGGTAGGGATTTTTTAAAAATTGGCAGTCCCTTCGCTGTCCCGTTTTACCAACCAGCAGTGCGCAGAATACTTTAGGTCAGCAATAGTTGATATTATAATCAGGGATATCTAATCGGTGAAAAACAAAAATTTAAAAATCCTCATAGGCGTAGCATTTCTATTGATTGTGTATGGAGCATACAAACTCAAGGGCTATTCAATTGATAAACAATTGATAGAAAATCACGAAATTACAACTGCAAAAATTACATATTTTGGACATTCTGCCGGCTCAGCCCATGCTCCACCTGAATATACTTTTTATGTAAACAATAGAAAGTTTAACGGAGTATTTAGCCTCAAACTGTTCTGTGAAAAACCTGGAAATGATTCACAAAATGAGATTAGAAAATTAAACATTCCTGTAATTTATAAGAAGGCAGACCCCTCGATTAACCGAATTCTATTGAAGAAAGAAGATTTCATAAAGTTTAATGTCCCATACCCTGATTCATTGGAGGCTGATTTGAAACGGTTTTTTGATTGTGATTAAACAGCTATGTAAATAAGCAAGGACGACACACACAAACCTACCTCCATCCAATCTCTCCTCAATTCCCTACCGTAAACTCCCGAATCATCACCGCCCCGCTCGTCTTCAGATTCGAACTGACGATCACTACCTGCTCCTGCGTGCCGTCGTCCACCGAGACGGCCACCGTGTTCGGCGAGATGCTGCCGGTGTTGATGGCGTGTAAAATCAGGTAATTCACCGGCTTTTCCAGTTTCACGATGGTCTCATGTTTGATGCGGGTTACCCGGTAGTTTTTCAGGATCATTTCACCGTTCAAAAACAACGTGCAAATGTCCCCGTCGATGGTGCCGTTGTCCCACACCCGGATGCGGATCGTGCGGTTTTTTACCTCCAGCACCCGCTCCACTTCCACGTCCCGCTTGGTTTTATGCTCGTAATCCGTCACGCCGATAGGTTTGGCGGGCACTGCGCTGGGTGGGCTGTCCGCCGGGCGCTGCACAAGTTCTTCTTTTTTGAAAACCGGTTTTTCAACGTACAAATTTCCGGGAGCGCAGGGGCCGGATTGCAGGTCGAAACCCTCGATGTAGCCCTTCCAGTCGCCCTTCAGCGAGAGGCGGCTTTCTTCTTTTTTGAAAAACAAACTCCCCGATTTCATGCACCAGCGCCACGACGGCACGGACTCTTCGATCAGTTCCAGTTCTTCAAAATCCAGCCGCCCGGCCGCCTCGTCGAAGGTCCAGCGCAGGCGGTGAACGGCATTGCCGCCCTCACCGTCGGAGGTGATGTGCGAAGTGCCGCTGCCGCCCTCCTCGAATTTCATTTCAAAATAAAAACCGTAATCCCGGTCAGACTGGGAGAGGTGGCCGGACCACTTGCCGTGGATTTCGGATTTCGGATTTCGGATTTCGGATTTCGGCGTGAGGGCTGCCCGACTGTCAGACTGAAGACTGCCAGACTGGCGGCTCAACCGCAGCGTACCAGGTGTGCAGCCCTGCGCTTCCCAGGTACCTTCGAGGGTGGCGGCGCCGTTTTTTTCAGAAAAATTCAGGCGGATGTGCTTCAGGCACCAGCGGGCGTTGGGCGGTTCGAGCTGATCGACTTCCTGGATGGTGAGTTGCTGCCCGTTCCAGACGCCGCCCATTTCGAATTTTGCAATCGTGCCGTCCTTACTTTTGGAGGTAGCGAAGCCCTCGACTTTGTTACCGTTCTGCCGGAGGTCGATTTGGTATTCGAAAACGTCCGGCTTGCCGTTTTGGCGGAGTTCGCCGGTCCAGATGCCGCTGAAATCCTGCGCCTGGGAGGTGCAGGCAAGGGAAATGAAAAGAAGTAAAAGCCTGTAAATTTTTTGCATTGAATTGATTTATCGCTTTATCTAACGCTCAACCCAAGGTTATCTTTTAAAAACACAATCCAATTTTCACTTCTTTTTTATTCATAAATCAGCACCAGAACGAGTCCAGCCGGCAGTCCACGCCGGTTTACCGGGGGCGACACAACCCCGGTAGTTGGTTACATCAAAAAACGGGTTGTCAGCTTGGAGGCTCTCCGCCGGAGGCGCTGCATCGCCGGGCACGAAATCGGCGCCGAGACCGGCATCTCCCATCAGGTTTTCATTTTTTTGAAACTGTTCATTCAGTTTTTGAAAAAACGCCAACGCCACAGGATCGTCTTCTGGCAGCGGCGTTTCACCATCTGCAATAAAAAATGTTTCACCCGCCTCTCCGCCGAAAATGCAGTTTTTAAAAACAGGCATTTCAACCGAATCCAGACCGCCCGATTCGGGTAGTTTTACTGCAAAACCGGCAGCGTATTTCACAAAAATACAATGGTGAAATTCGCCGGTCGCAATGTTACGGACGGCCACCTCCTGCCCCATTTCACCACCTGAAAAAGTAGCATTGGCGATCACCGGGCCGGACGGCATTTTACCTAAAGAATCCGCAGCCACAGCCTCACCTGAAACAGCAGCGCCGCCGCACCCTGCCGCCAGCCAGAACTGGTTCAGGCTCTGCCAATTTTTTTCAAAATGAAATGCATCGCTGCCGCAATGGGCCGCTACGAGGTGGCGGGTGTTCGCCTGTCCGCCCAAAAACCGGAAGCCACGGGACCGGCAGGCGTACACTTCGACGTGATCGAACGTGGTACCGCTGCCTACCCCGGCCAGCGTCACGGCACTGGAAAGCCGGCCCGCATGCCGGATGGAAATGTACCGCAGAATGCCGGAATTGGCGGCTGGTTTGCTGCCACCGTAGCTAACCCGTGTTTCGATGTCGGGAAAACCGTCGAGGCGCAGGCCGGTCGAATCGGCGCCGGCCGGGGCGCTTCCGCAGAGGATCAGGCCGCCCCAAAGTCCGCTGTCGGAGCGGGTCAGGCTGGTAGCCCGGCAGAGTTGGCCATTCGTGTCTCGCACGATGGAATCAGATTCGGCGGTGAAAATGATGGGGAGTTCCGGGGTGCCGTTGGCAATGAGCAACCCGCCCCTGGCCACGATCAGCGAGCCGGTGGAGTCGGGCGAACCGGCGGCACCTTTCACGATGGTACCCGGCTCGATGGTCAGGGTCTGGCCCTCATTGACGAAGATGCGGTTTTTCAACACCCAGACCTTGTTTTTTGTCCAGGTCATCGTGCCGGCGCCCTGCCCGAAGTCGGTGATTTCGACCACCGTCGCCACGGCGGACGTGTCGTCACCGCAACGCAGTGGCACCTGCCGGGGTTCGTAGCGGGTGGCTGAACCGTCGAGCAGGCGCTGCATCGTCACGTTGACGACCTGCTGCTCTTCGACCGGTTCGATGTGGTTTTTGAAACCCGGCTTGATGAATTCGAGCGCCCCCCGTGGGTAGGCCCGCACAGTGTACTTGCCTTTTTTATCGGTAAAACTTGAGTCCTGCGAACTTTTCACCAGCACCCTGTCGAGCGGCTGGCCCAGGTCGGAAGTGACCACACCCTGCACCTCGATGGTGGCAGAGACGTCGTCTTTTTCGTCGGCACTGCAACCGGCGAAGAAGATCAGGCCGAAGCCAATGAATATGATGGAAATGGTGTGTCGCATGGTTAAACTTCAAAAACTCCACCTCCGCCGTCAGCCCCTGACCCCTGAAGGGGAACCACTTCGGGAAGTACCGAGATCATTGCAGAAGTGGTTCCCCTTCAGGGGTCAGGGGCAAAACAGGGCGGTTTTACTTCGCCCCCGGCGGGCAATGCTCCCGCAAAAACTTCGTACACATCGTCACGAGGTGCGGGAACGTCCCCTCGCCTTCCCGCATGCCGTGCGAGCGGCCGGGGTAGGCCATGTACTGGAACTGCTTGTTGTGTTTCACCAGTTCGTTCACCAACATTTCAGCATTTTGAAAATGCACGTTGTCGTCGGCGGTTCCGTGGATGAGCAGTAGGTTGCCCTGCAAATTTTTAGCGTGGGTCGTGGCAGCCCCGGCCTCGTAGTCCTCCATATTCTCCTGTGGCAGACCCATGTAGCGCTCGGTGTAGATGTTGTCGTAAAACAGCGAGTTGGTCACCGGGGCGATGGAGATGCCGGTTTTGTAAATTTCAGGATATTGAAACATCAGGTTCAGCGTGGACGAGCCGCCGCCGCTCCAGCCCCAAACCGCTACCCGCTCGGGATCGATGTAGCCTTTTTCGATCAGTTTTTTAGCGCCCATCGCCTGGTCCCGGATGTTCAGCTGGCCGATGTTGCGGTAGATGGCCTTGCGCCAGGCCCGGCCTTTCGGGGCGGGCGTGCCCCGGTTGTCGAGGCTGATGTGCAGGTAGCCGTCTTCGGCCATATCGCCCTGGTAAAGAAAGCTGTTGGCGCTGCCCCACTGGTCTTCGACGGTCGTGCCGGCAGGTTCGCCATAGACGTAGAACACGGCGGGGTATTTTTTATTCGGGTCAAAATCTTTGGGTTTCATCATCCAGCCGTCCATTTCCACGCCATCATCGGTGGTGACTTTGAAAAACTCCACGTTGGAAGTGGCCTTCACCGACGGGTCGAATTCTTTCGCCAAATCCTTCTGCCCTTCCAGCGGCTTGTTGTCGGGCAGGGTTACCCAAGCTGTCATCGGGCGGGTGTAGTGGTTGGAGAAGCGCCAGCGGGCGTATTTTCCGTTGGGTGAAATGGTGTAGTCGTGCGTACCAAGCATACTCTGCGGGGAAAGCAGTTCGAACTTGCCCTTGCCATTGAGTTGAACCCGGTAGAGGTATTTCTGAATAGCGCTCACAGGCGAGGCAGTGAAGTAAATGTAGCCGCCTTTTTCATCGATATTCTCCAGGCCAATCATGTCGTAGCGGCCGTCGGTGAGCAGGGTTTCCTTTTTACCATCCCTCGAAACGAGGTAGATGTGTCGCCAGCCGTCTTTTTCGCTGACCCAGAGAAAACTTTTTCCGCCGTCCAGCCAATGCCAGCCGGTGGCGTCACGGGACCATTCGTTGATGGTGCTGACCCAAGCCTCGTCGCTCTCCTGGTAGATGGTTTTTACCTCGCCGGAGCCGGGATTGCAGAGCATCAGCTTGCTCTCGTTCTGCTTGCGGTTGAGTTGTTGGATGATGATGTCTTTGCCGTCGGGGGCGTATTCCATGCGGGTGATGTAATGCTGCTGCGGGTCGCCGGGCACGTTCATCCAGGTGGTTTTTGCGGTCGCAATGTCCACCACACCGACCCGTGCGGGTGAGGGCGGGAAGCCCACTTTCGGATACTCCACAGGGATGATCTGGCTGTAGATCGAGTCCGTGTTATTGATCATGTAAAAGTCCCGGATTTTGTTGGCGTCGATCTGCCAGTAAGCGATGGCCTTGCTGTCAGGCGCCCAGCGAAAACCGTCCCGGCAGAAAAACTCCTCTTCGTACACCCAGTCGAAAGTACCGTTGATGAGTTTGGGCGTGCCGTTGGTATCCGTCAGCTTTTTGATGACGCCGGTGAGCAGGTCTTCCACGTACACGTTGCGTTCGCTGACGTAGGCGGCCTTGGTGCCGTCGGGCGAGAGCTTGGCGAACATGAGCGAGGACTCCGGCCTGCCTTTGCCCAGTTGCTGGAGGCTTTTGGTGGCGAGGTTCATCACCCAGTAATCGCCACGGGTCCTTTCCCGCCACACCCGCTTGCTGTTGGTGTAAATGAGCAGCTTGGTGCCGTCTTCGCTGAAGGTGAAATTTTCCACCCGCAGCGGGTCTTTGGCGCCGGCAGGTTGAAATTCATTCGCCGTTACGACAATGGTTTTGGCGAGCGTGGGCAGGGTCGTTTGCACGATGGCGCCGTCGTCCGTGCTGTAGTAGCTGTTGCCGTCCTTGGCCCATTTCATTCCCTGCGAAAAAAGGGAAATGGTAAAACATTGAACAAGGATCAAAACGATGATCCGAATAGAACCAGGTCTGAATATCATAGAGGTTTTATTTTGGTGAACGTTTAAAAAAGCGGGGGCGAAGATAGGGAGAAGTTGAGGGTTGGGGATAAATTTTCAGGGGAAAGGACGTTTTGCACGCACAAGGAGTTCCGGGTGTTTGATGAAAGCTGAATTGCCATCGACGAACTGTTTTAAATGATAAAAACGGGCTGCCAGTGCACCTTACCATAAATTTTCAAGGAAAATTTTATGGTAGACCATAAATTTTCAAGCGATATTTTATGGTTGACGCCCGGCTACCCATTCAGGTGCTTTGAAAAATTTGCTCATACCCTCTTTGAGGTGAAACGGGTTGTTGCAAATTGCCCAGTCAGCCGGAGTGGCCGGGTTATCTACCCGGCGTTGCCTTTGAGATATCGC
>JASBVF010000021.1 GCA_030147525.1 Bacteroidota bacterium | reverse complement strand
TTTAGACAACGACCTGAAAGCCTCAGACGACGACCTAAAGGCTTTAGGCGATGACCTGAAGGCTTTAGCTGATTTTACGACAAAAACAATCATTTATCAACCTTTATTTTTTTTGGTATCCGGGGAACCAAATTGTCTGGTGCCAACTCATTTTTAAATTTAGCAACTATGGTTAGATTTAGAGTAGATCGTAAATTTCTTACTAAAAAAGATTCCGATCTGATTGATTTTCTGGGCATTACCCGCTTGTACAAGTCTCCTGCTCCCTCAACCGGCGCCCTTCCCCGCATGCTGGTTAAAGGTTCCAGACACTTGTGGTTTCCAAACTTAAACCCAATATCGCTCACGTCTTTGACGTGAACAAGCCTTACCAAAGCCCCTGCTACCGAAACTCAACCGGCACGTAATAACTGCCCGGCAACCAAGGCTCCAGCAAGTCAATTTCCAGTAAGCAGTTTTTGTTTTCATACATATAATTCCTGGCGCTGCTGTAAAGGTAGGCCAATGGATCGCCCGATGTAATATCGGGTTTAAGTTTGGAGACTTAAACCAGCATGCGGGGAAGGGCGCCGGTTGAGGGAGCAGACTTGTACCAGCGGGTTGAATCACAGCCTGCCAGCCCTGCAGGTTGACAAAAATCAATACCGATAAATGCTGGAAATCATTTTTGGTCAGCGCAGATTCCGGGGATATTTCTAACAAAAATTACCTTCTTTCCTGAAGAGTGAGTGTCTTTTTTTTAAATCACGGAGGGTCCAAAACATTGAAACAACGGGTTGAATTTTCAGATACCCGTAAATTTTAAACGTACCCTTTGTATCCCATCTTCACGTTGCTTATTTCAAATGAAAAATTTACAGCTATTCATACTTTGTGCCTTGCTGCTTGCTCCTCCTGTCTGGATGAACACCTTACAGGCTTCACCAATGAATGTCCATCGTAAAATAGCCGGTGTCACGATGGTGCAAAAGCAATCAAACTCTTCGACGCATTCAAAAAACAAGAAAATCGAACCGGAAAAGAAACGGAGGCAAGGCAAATTCAAATCTTTCATTCGGGAAAAATGGAGAAAATTCAAGCGTTTCATTCAAGAAAATTCAGAGGTGGGCACTGGTATTTTGTTGCTGATGATTGGTTTATATACTCCCGCCCTTTGGTTTTTGATTGTAAATACAGCAACAGAAATATTGATTTGGGTGATCATGGCAGCAGGGATAGTCGCCGGAGCAATTCTCTTGTCACGTGCTTTTAGGTCTTTATTTCCCAAAATGCAGCGTTACTGGAGATGGATACTCTCGGTGTCGGTTGCACTGTTAATACCATTCGTACTTTTTATCGTTTATTTGTCGAGTTGGGATACTTGATGCCAAAATACCTTTCCTAAAGATACCAGCGGCAGCAAAATTGTATTTCGTACAAATGCTATTTATTTGATTATTCGCAAAAATAAGTAGCTAATTTTTAATAAATATTTCGTAAAACCCTTTGCAGCCTTGTCAAACGACAATGTGTCAGCTGCATACCCCGATGCAGACCTTACGAAAGCCTGTGAAGACTTGCCACATGTCAATGAGGCAGATGCCAAAGTCTTTGAATCGTTGGCGCAATCAAATGAAGAGGCTGCTAAATGTTATGCGGGCCTGACGAAAGCTACTGAAGACTCGTCGAATATCAATGTATCAGGTGTGAATGCGATTGCGGCGTTGGCGCAGGTGTTTGCAGGATTGTCAAAAAACAATGGCAGCGGCAAGAATGTGCAGGTATCGCAGGATGGTTTTTCACCGGAAAAGAATACGCCGTACTGTAAGGCCTGTACCGGGTATTGCCGGAAAGTGAAATCTGAAGGCGGAGAAATGACGGTTGATGATTGCGTTTGGCTGATGGCGGAAAATAAGAACAATCGGCAATCATCAACTGCCATTTTATCAGCGGGATGAAATGCTCAAGGTTGCCGCCTGTTGTCCAGTATAGCGACAATTTCGATTACATTGTCATGAACCTTATAAATAATGGAAGTTTGGCGGGTAGCTACACATTTTCTGCAACCGGGGAAAATGGTGGATTCCGGGAAGCCCAATGGCAATAATTTGATGGCTGCAATGTAGCGATCAATTCTTGTTTGAAACTTTTTTCTGGTGGCAGGTGAGAATGTCTGTTCGAGGTAATCGAAAATATTGATCAGTTGTTGAGAGGCCTTGACGGAAAGAACCACTTTCATGGAAACCTTTTTTTCATGGATGCTTTAAAATCATCATAATCTATGGCCCGGCCAGCGTTGAGGTCGTCCAGGCCTTCTGCAATGGCTGATTTTTCATTCTCGGTTAGGTCCTGGGCCCAATCGCCGTGCGTATGTGCCTGTTGAAGCAGTTGTTCGATAATAACAAGGAGGTCTTCATCTTCAAGTTTTGCAAGCAGCTTGATAGCGTTGAGTTTTCGGTCAGCGATTGTCGTTTGCATCGGAAAATGTTTTTACAAATTTAGCAAAACAGATAAAAAAGAAGGCAAGGCCCGCAAGCCTTGCTTTGTTTTTCAGCATGAAACAGTTTTTTTACAACCGGTTCTCGTTCACCAGCCCCAGCTCTATTCGATTTACTGAGACAGCGTAGGTGAAAAAGGAGTTTTTTTACAACCGGTTCTCGTTCACCAGCCCCAGCAGGTCGTCCCGGTAGTTTTTACCGATGGGCAGGTGCTTGGCCTGGCCTTTTTCGATCACTTCGACCATGTTGCCGAGGATGGCTTCCACCTTGTCGATGTTCACGATGTAGGAGCGGTGGATGCGGCGGAAGAGCTTTTGCGGCAGCTTTTCTTCGAGGCTTTTCATGGTTTGCAGGGTGATGACCCGGCCTTTTTCGGTGCGGATGATGACGTAATCCTTCAGACCCTCGATGTAGAGCACTTCGGAAAATTTCACCTTCACGAATTTCTTGTCGGCTTTCACGAAAATGAAATCGTCGGCGTCACCGATTTGTATTTCCTGGGCGTTTTCTTTGCGCTTTAGCTCGATTTGCTCGACGGCTTTGTTGGCAGCTTTCATGAAACGTTCGAGAGATATGGGCTTCAGCAGGTAGTCCGTAGCATTCAGTTCGAAACCTTCGATGGCGTAGTTGGAATAGGCCGTGGTGAAGATCACGAGCGGCGGATCGGAAAGCGTTTTTAGAAAATCGATCCCGGTAAGCTGCGGCATCTGGATGTCGAGGAACATCAGGTCGATGTCGTTGTGTTTGAGCGCTTCGTTGGCCTCGAAGGCGTTGTTGCAGCGCTTCACGAGGTTCAGGTCGGGAATTTTTTCGATGTAGGTTTCAAGCACGTCGAGTGCGAGCGGTTCGTCGTCAACGATAATGGTATTGATCATGGCGGTTTTATAATGATGAATGATGAATGATGAACGATGAATGAGCGTGGATATATTTATCATTTATCGTTCATCATTCATCATTAATTTACGATTCAAGCGATAATTTCAAATTTACGGCATAGGTTTTCGGGCTGTCTTCAATGTTCAGGGAATAATGGCCGGGGTAGAGCAGGTCGAGGCGGCGGCGTACGTTGACGAGGCCAATGCCGCCGCTGCGAGGGTGCAGGGGTTTAGGCATGCTCTCAGGCTTGCTGTTTTCGATAAACAAATCTACTTTATTCTCGGTAACATGCAGACGGATGTTGACAAAACCTTTGGAAAGATGATGGCCCAGCCCGTGTTTGAAACAGTTTTCGATAAAAGGAATGAACATCAGCGGTGCGATTTTCTGGTCGCTGATGTTGCCCTGCACATCGAAATGGATGTCAACGTGGTTGCCCTGGCGCAGGCGTTCCAGTTCCAGGTAGTTGGCGATGTAGTTGACTTCCTTGCTCAAATCTACCCACTTTTCGTTGCACTCGTAGAGCATGTAACGCATCATTTCGGAGAGTTTGAGCACGATGTCGGGGGCCAGATCCGATTTTTTGAGTGTGAGGGCGTAGAGGCTGTTGAGGGTATTAAAAAGAAAATGCGGATTGATCTGCGATTTTAAAAAACGCAGTTCCGACTGCATGGTTTCGGTTTCCAGTTCCTGCCGTTCCCGGATGTTTTTGTACCAGTCGACGGTGATTTTTACGACGGTGGAGGTGCCGAGGATGAAAAAATTGGGGATAAATGACCAGTTGAGGCTCATGAGGACGTTGGACTGCATTTCGGGGATGTCACTTGATTTCACGTAAATCAAAAAGGCTTCCAACGGCGAGACGATGAACACGACGAGCAACAGGAAACCGATGTAGCCCATGAATTTTTTACTGACTAAGTATTTGGGAATCAACACGTAAATATTGTAATAAACCGCAGCGCCGAGAATGATGAGCCGGACCACATTGTTGCTCAGGGTGTAAAAAAAGCCCTGGCCGGTGAAGACCATATCGACAATGGAATAAAAAATTAAAATCCCTGCCCAGAAAAGGGAGTGATAAACGGCCCGGTTGGAAACAAGCCGCAATATTCTCTGCCTGATATTTTCGCTTAGTGTCAAACTCATGTACAACAAGATTTCAGCCGGTAAACAGGCCGAAAGAAACAAATGTTAAAGCAATGGTCGGTCGAAAAGGACGAAAGGTGGGAATTATTTAGATAAAATGGTGAGTTGGTACGATGTTTAATCCGGCCTGAAAATAAACGGAATAAGGCGAGGGGAAGGGAAAGCAAAAAGTTCAGCATTTTCTTACCTTTGCGCCCCGAATTTCAGTTGGCAGTTGGCAGTCTTTCACATCCCTGCTGCTCGCCGCCAACTGCACAATGTCAACTGGCATGGTATATCTGACAAGGAGAGAACGATTTAATGCTGCCCATAAACTCTGGGTGGAAGCATGGAGCGATGAGAAAAACCAGCAGATGTTTGGTAAATGCTCCAACCGCAACTGGCATGGCCACAACTACGACTTGTTCGTTACGGTGAAAGGCCAACCCGATCCTGTGACCGGTTTCGTCATGGACGTAAAAGAGCTGAGCAAACTCATCAAAATGACCATCGTCGACAAGGTGGATCATTCCAATTTGAACCTCGACGTGGATTTCATTCCCAAAGGTATGCAGCCTACCACGGAGAACCTTGCCATTCTGTTCTGGCAACAGCTTGAACCACACATCAAAAACTGCAAGCTGCACAGCATCAAGCTCTACGAAACGGAGAATATCTACGTGGAATATTTTGGAGAATAAGGTTTTTTTCTTCGAAATAACCAGACGGTCTCTGACTGTCAAATAAATTTGCCGGCGGAACAAAAAGGCATAGGCTCTGTTTTCATACCTGTTAAATCGTAACTTACCAACTTCTTAGCTACCTTTATCATGGTAAAAACAAAGGAAATGTCCTACTTAAAAGAAGAAACCTACAACGATGAAATGACAGAGCAGCTCACGGAAAATTACCGCTCTATCATTGGCGGCCTCGGAGAAGATGTCTTCAGAGACGGCCTGCTGAAAACCCCGGAACGTGCTGCCAAAGCCATGCAATTCCTTACTTCCGGCTATGGGATGGATGCGGAAGAAATTTTGCGCTCCGCCATGTTCAAGGAAGAATACAGCGAAATGGTGCTTGTCAAAGACATAGAAATTTACTCTCTTTGCGAGCACCATATGTTGCCATTTCTTGGCAAAGCGCACATTGCTTACATCCCCAACGGACAGATTGTAGGTTTGAGTAAAATTCCAAGAGGGGTGGATGTTTTTGCCCGCCGCCTGCAGGTGCAGGAACGGTTGACGCTCGACATTCTGAATGCCATTGACAACACGCTCAAACCGCAGGGCGTCGCCATTGTGATCGAAGCGATGCACATGTGCATGATGATGCGGGGGGTGCAGAAGCAAAATTCCGTTACGACTACCTCGGCCTTCACCGGGCAATTTCAAAACCCGGAGACGAGGTCGGAGTTTATGAACTTGATCGGGTCTAAATTACACTGATTGTTTGACGGTTGAATTGTTTGATTGTTAAGCGTTTATGAGCAATCCAACAATCCAGCAATCAAACAATTCAACAATCCAGCAATTGAAATTTATGAAAGCATACGTATTTCCTGGCCAGGGTTCTCAGTTCGAAGGCATGGGTAAAGACATGTACGAGAACAACGGCCTTGCAAAAGAACTATTCGAACAAGCCAACGAAATCCTCGGTTACCGCATCACTGACGTGATGTTCGAAGGCAGTGCCGAGGATTTGAAACAGACAAAAATCACACAGCCAGCCGTGTTCCTGCACTCTATTGTCAGAGCAAAAATGGCAGGCGCTGATTTTCAACCGGGCGCTGTGGCGGGCCATTCGCTGGGCGAATTTTCTGCGCTGGTTGCAGCTGGCTCCATGTCGTTTGAAGACGGCCTGAAACTCGTTCAGCAGCGGGCGCTCGCCATGCAAAAAGCCTGCGAAATGGTTGAAAGCACAATGGCCGCCGTTCTGGGTTTGGATGATGAAGCGGTTGAAAAAATCTGTGATGAAATTTCAGCTGTCGTCGTTCCTGCCAACTACAACTGTCCAGGCCAGCTGGTTATTTCCGGCTCATTGGAAGGCATTGACGAGGCCGTCAAAAAATGCCAGGAGGCAGGCGCCATGAAGGCTGTAGTTCTTCAGGTTGGCGGAGCATTTCACTCGCCGCTGATGCAACCGGCAAAAGATGAACTGCAAGCCGCCATCGAAGCGACGAATTTCGCAAAACCTGTTTGCCCGATTTATCAAAACGTGAACGCACAGGCGGAAACCGATCCCGTTCAAATTCAGAAAAACCTGGTAGATCAACTCACGGCCCCCGTCCGCTGGACGCAGACCATGAAAAACATGATCGCAGGCGGCGTTACGGAGTTCATCGAAGTTGGCGGTACAGGTAAAGTACTCCGGGGATTTGTCGCCAGAGTGGACAGGCGTTTCCCGACTTCTACTTTGTAAATGCTGGGTCGTTTCAAAAATAAGAGACAGAAACTTGAGAGAGGAAATTGATGAAATTGGAAATTTTTAGTTTCATCAATTTCCTTGATTCTGAACATCAAACCAAGCTGCTCATCCTTTGTTTTTGTTGATAGATTGTTGCCCGGAGCCCAAAACCCATTTGCATTTCTAAAATACTTACCGCAAATTGGCGTTTTCAAACCTGATTACTATGGCAAGAACTACGTTAAAAACCGGAAATATTTTGCTTGCGGAGCCCTTCATGCTCGACCCAAACTTCAAGCGTTCTGCTGTGCTGCTCTGCGAGCACAACGAAGAGGGCAGCATTGGTTTTATCATGAATAAAAAACTGGACATGCGGGTGGATGAATTGCTCGCTGATTTTCCGGAGTTCGATACCGAGGTTTTTTATGGCGGCCCCGTGCAAACCGATACCATTCACTACATTCACAACGTGGGCGATCTGCTGGAAGACAGCCGCAAAATCACCGAGGGCGTTTGGTGGGGCGGTGATTTTGAAAAATTAAAGTTTCTCATTTCTTCCCAGTTGATCACACCTGCTAATATTCGTTTCTACGTCGGTTACTCCGGCTGGTCGGAAGGTCAGTTGCTGGATGAAATGGCCATCGGCTCCTGGGTCACTGCTGACATGCATCCCAATTATATTTTCAAATCCAGCCCCGATGAGCTTTGGTCACAAATTATGTCCAACAAAGGAGACTCTTTTTCCGTCATTGCAACCATGCCGGATGGCGTGACCTGGAACTGAATTTTTTCCGGCTCCCGTAATTTTTTAAAATACACCCAACCTTCTTCTTTTTCCCTCCTGTCTAACCCGTTGCCGGGTGGCTTTTAACATTTTACAAGTTTGTAAGTACCCGTTTCCAGTATTACCTTGTCTGGAATTTTAACAAAAACGATCCGGAACATGAGTCAATACAGGATTATTTTACTGCTTGCAGCGTTGCTCTTGACGTTGAACTTACAAGCGCAGACAGATCAGCAGACCGTGGATATAGTTTACCTTAAAACCGGTGAAAAGTACACCGGCCAAATTGTAAGCTATGAGCAGGGAGTGAAAGTCGTACTCCGCCAATCCGATGGCCGGGAAATTGAAATTCCGGATGACGGAATCCGGAGGATTGTCCAGGGAGTAACGCCTGGCAACAAAGGGGCGGAGGAGCGCCGGGGGGATGAAAAGAAACCGGTGAAGGCCAAGAATACCGGACTTTACAACACCACTTTTCTTTCATTTGCCATGGGGAGCGGTGGCCGAAACAACCTGCAACTGGGAGCTGGCTTCAATAACGTTACCGGTTATCAGTTCAAGGCGATCGGTGCAGGAGTAGGCTTTGGATTTGATAACTACGCCCGGCGGGGGGAAACGCTGATTCCGGTATTTGCCGAATTGCGTTGTTTCATCCCATCAAAAAACAAACAAGGGAATTACTATCTCGCCGCAACCGGCGGATACGGATTCGCCTTCAAAAGAGAAAATGTTGGCATCACGGAAGCGGAAGGCGGCTACATGGCACACCCGGCCATCGGGTACCGGGTAGCATCCGCTGAAGGACTGGATGTCAATGTGGATATTGGCATTAAATTTCAAAAAGCAAAATTCACCCGAAGTCTGTTCAATGGCGACGTCGAAATACGGGACATACTTTACCGCCGTTTTGTGGTCAGGGTTGGATTGACGCTGTGGAAATAGGGGGGTAAAAGTTTTTTGGTTAAAAGTTTAATAGGGCGGATTGACAGTTTTTCCGCAGTTAAACCCTTGAACTTCAAAGCTTTTAAACTCTCAAAACCCTTCACTGCTTGTTCAAACGAAAACAATATACAGAAGAAGAACTCGTCAATGGCTGCGTGGCCAACGACCGGCACTGGCAGGAACAGTTGTACCGCCGTTATTTCCCAACCATGATGGAAATGTGTCTGCGGCGTACGGACGACGAGGAGGAAGCCATGACGATCGTGAACAATGGTTTCATGCGGGTTTTTAAAAAAATCCATCTCTACTCGTTCAAAGGATCGCTGGAAGGGTGGATTCGCCGGCTGGTTTGGCATAGCCTGGCTGATTATTTCCGGGACCGGCAGAAGTATGTCCATTTCCTGGTGTTCGAGGAGCGGGACGAACCCGTTCACAGCAGTCCGGCCAGCCAGCTTTACGCTGAAGATATTTTAAAAATGATTGACACCCTGCCGCCGGCAAGCGCCGAGGTTTTCCGGCTCTACGCCATTGAAGGTTACAGCCATGCCGAGGTTGCGGAGCAAATGGGGATTAGCGAAGGCACCTCAAAATGGCATCTTTCGACAGCAAGAAAGGCACTGAAATCAATGATCCAACAGCAAGAACTGAAGAACTATGCAGGATAAAAGCGTACATATCAATAAAAAAATGACCGACCGGGGTTGGGGTGAAATGAGCAAACTGCTCGACCAGGAAATGCCCACTGCCGGGGAAAAGCGAAGGCGGTTCGTTTGGTTGTTCGTGTTGCTGGGCCTTACCGTGGGTCTGGCTTCCGGCGTTTTTGTGGTGAAATATTTTACCCAAACCAAAGCGCAGCCGGTCGAAACCAACATCCCCATCGCAGCGGAAGAGGCCGGAGAGCCTGACACCCGGGACGCCGCTGCTCTGCTACCACAGGCGGATGCTGGGAATCCAGGTCGGCAACTGCCCGAAACTGCCTCCGGCGGTTCAGGCATTTCATCAAAAACAACCCGACCAGTTTCGGCGGCTGTCGTCGGGCAAGGCAAAGTAGAGACGGATGCGGCGTACCTGCCTCCGGCGGTTTTTGAAATAAATGATGAGTTCGGTTTGGCCATGCAGGCCAAACAAATTGATGCTGAAAAACAGCAGGTCGCTTCCCTTCAAACTACGGCGTCCGGCACATTGGCCAAAGTTGCAAAACTTGAAAATCTTCGCCTGGAACAATTGCCGGTAACGGAACATGTCGCACCGCTTGCCGATACCGATCCGATAACCGGCGGGCCGGGCGCTTGGGCCGTTTATGGCAGCGGGCTTACTGTGCCAGGCGCCGGAGCAGGTGGTTTAGCTGCTGGTTTAGTGAAATCTTCGCTTGTGAAAAATTCCAATTTTACGCTTGAGGGCGGGGTAGGGTATGCGTACCTTCAGCAACCGATTTCGGTAATTTTTACTTCAGACATCAGCACGGTTTCCACCAGTTCTACTTTTAATTCCTTCAGTACTGTGCTGGGCGATGCGAGGATTGAAAATAAGTTGGGCGCTACTGCAAGTGCAGCGAAATTGCTGCGAACCCTGCAACTGCACTACCTCGAAGTGCCGCTCGCTGCGAGTTATCGCATTTCGCCACGGTTTAGCCTCAAAGGCGGATTGAATGCTGCTGTGCTGATGAGTTCCTCTTCGGATTATACGACCGGCGGAATTTTTAATCGTTCGCTCGACCTTGCGAGTATCGAGGAAGACCAGAATGAAGCGTCTTTCGATTACAATGGCGAACAACCATCCGCTAAGTTAAACCAGTTTGACCTTGCCGCAACCGCCGGCCTCGATGTTCGCATGACGCCCCGGTTAGGCGTTGGTTTGGGGTATCAGTTCGGTGTAGTCGACCTGATTCCAGATAACGGCGCCGGTGATTTCAACCGCATGGTCAGGGTAACGCTGCGCTATAATTTGACAAAGGGTAAATAAATTTGTTGGAAAATCAGACGGCCTGTTTGCATGTTGTGTGCAGACAGGCTTTTTATTTTTTATGCTCTGGCTTGCACGTGTTACCTTTCGGTTTTAAATTTTTCAATTCAAAACTGCCTATGCTTGCTTGTCAAAAACACCTGTTCAGCCTGCCTGACGAGATCGCCTATCTTAACTGCGCCTATATGTCGCCCAATGCCGAGCCTGTCGAGTTGGCCGGCTATCACGGCGTTGCAAAAAAAAACCTGCCGTTCGAAGTGGGTATCCCTGACTTTTTCGAACCGACGGACAAGCTCCGGCAGTTGTTTACCCAACTCATTCACGGCGATGATGCTGAGCGGGTAGCCATCATTCCGTCTGTTTCCTACGGAATGGCAGCTGTAGTGAAAAATGTAAAGGCAAAGCCCGGGCAGAATATTGTCGTCATCGAGGAGATTTTCCCCAGCAACTACTACCCGTGGAAGCGCCTGGCAGATGAAACCGGAGCCGAAATCCGTTTGGTGAAAGCGCCCGCTTTCCCGCTGCCTGCCGGGCAGTCGAGAGGTGAAATATGGAATCAATCGCTGCTGGAAGCCATTGATGATCAGACCGTTGCGGCAGCATTGCCTCACGTTCACTGGGCAGACGGTACGCTGTTCGATCTCGAAGCTGTGCGGCGCAAAACCCGTGAGGTTGGGGCATTACTCGTAGTAGATGGCACCCAGTCCGTCGGCGCCCTGCCGTTTGATCTTCGAAAAATACAACCGGATGCGCTGATTTGTGCCGGATACAAATGGCTGTTGGGGCCGTATGGTTTGGGACTGGCCTGGTATGGGGAGCATTTTGACGAAGGCGTACCTGTTGAAGAAAACTGGATCAACCGGCTGGACAGTCACAATTTTCAGGCGCTCGTCAACTATCAGCCGGCGTACCGGCCCAAAGCACAGCGATATTCAATGGGTGAAAACAGCCAGTTCATTGCCGTGCCGATGCTGACGGCAGCGTTGGAGTTGGTACTCGGTTGGGGTGTTCAAAATATTCAGGATTATGCTGGTGCGTTGTCGGCGCCCTATTTTGAGCGGTTAAAAAAAATGGGTTGCTGGGTGGAAAATGAGGGACACCGCAGCGGGCACCTGACCGGCGTACGTTTGCCGGCGGGTGTTAATCCGGAAGGATTGAAAACAGCAGCGGCGGAGGCTGGCGTTTTTGTTTCGTTCCGTGGGAATGCCGTTCGGGTTTCTACTCATATTTTTAATGACGAGCAGGATTTTGAGCGGCTGACGGCTGTTTTTGAAAAGTCTTTAACTTAAGGCAAATCTATTTTCAGGATGAAAAATCTATTTATTTTGTTGCTGCTGGCACCGTCGCTGGCAGCGGTTGGCCAAAAAGAAATTGCGGTCAAACTGTATAGCCATGCCACTCTGTTCGACGCCCGGACACTGCTGGGCTATGACGAGCCGGCGAGCGAAATCGTTGCCTTTGGCGGGCTGGCGCCGGCCTTATTTTTTCAGAATGAAAATGGCCTCTACCAGGAGTTTGAGCTGTCGAGAGTTTACTATAAAAATGTGGAGGAAGGCTCCGATCCGTATGAAAAAAGCTCGCTGAGCCTGCGCTACGAAGCTGGTTTTTCACTGGAAAAAAAGCGGGCGACGAACATGCAGCTGCGGTTTGGGTTGTCGCTTAGGGGATACACGTACTCGTATTCAAATTTTACCGGTGGCTTCGACGGATATCCAATTGATCAGGATGGGGTCGGTTGGATAATTTCAATGACGCCACATCTGGAGCTGAATATTATTGAAAATCTGTTTCTTGACTTCAGTCCCTACCTCGACATCGCCAATTTTGGCGTCCGGCGAGAGTTTGATTATAATCCAAATTTTGTGGATGAGCAGGTTGACAGTATTGATTTTTTATTTGCTGCGTTCAAACCACGGCTTCGGGCGGGGCTCGGCTGGCATTTTTAAATAAAAAAAACCACCCTGCGAAAGCAGAGTGGTCTACATGGATTGTTTCAAAGTGTGAGGGACCGCCCGAAGGTGGCCGGTAGTTTATTTTGCGATAATTATTTTTTCAGAAAACACCCGCTGACCTTCTTCCGTAACGAGCAGATGGTACATGCCACTTGCCAGGTCTGCCAGGTCGATATCGTTGTGGTCAGTGCCCTGGAGCGATCTGACAGGCTTGCCAAAGGCATCGTAGAGCCAGATCATACGCTCACGGTTGCTCAGCGGGAGCTCCACGTGGAGGTTGTTGCGGGCAGGGTTGGGGCTCACCTGAAAACTTCCGGCTTCTTCTGTAATGCTCTCAACATCTTCATTGCCCTCGTCGCCACGTAATCCAACACAGTAGTAAGGTTCACAATCCCCCCGCTCGGTAGCCTTGACGCTGGCCTTGCAGTCGCCGTTGGGATCATTGCAGGCAATGCATCTGAAAGTTTTAATGCCTTGAATATCAAGATATTGACAGGGTGTATCCAGCCACTGATCACGGGCGCCGGCATTGTAGGACAATTCAAACTGGAGCCTTGGGATGAAGCAGCCTCTTTCGTAAGGCACTTCAATGTCTTCCGAAACGGTAATCAGGCCGGTGTGTGGATTGTAGTTTACGTCGATATCCGGGAATTCAAGGTCGTAAGCACCGACGCCGCCATTGAGTTCGTAGCTGGTCGGGTAGTAGGTGACGATGAATTTTGCATCGGGCAACAGTCCTACCGCATTTTCAGCTTCCATTTTTGCAGTGAGCTCAATGTTACAGCTGTAGCCTACCGGGCAGTCGTTGTATTTGACTTCGATGCTGGATTCCCCACAGGGTTCGCAGGTGGTGTACGTTACAAATTCCATGATTTCGGGAGGGGTGAGGTGGTTGCCGTCCTTGTCGATTTCAAGGCTGAACTCGTATCCCCCAAATTTTTGGAAAGTGTGTTGAAATGCAATGCCATCATAAGTTGCGATGAGTTCTCCATCGTCTGCCCCCCTGATTTTCCAGGTGTACTTCCACAGGAAAAAAGTGAACGGATCAAAGCACTCCAGCTTATTGGCATCGATCGAGCCGACGAAAAAACAAGGTTGCGGACTGTCGATGAGGTAGGAGATGTCTCCGATACACTGAGATTCAGCCTTGGGAAGAGCGAACAGGCCGAGCACGAAAGCGGCGGTAAGTAAAAAAAGTCTTTTCATAGTCGTGTGGTGTTTAGCCGGTTTCAAATGAAGGTTAGCACTTCATTTTTTAGTTCAGCAAGTTAGTTTTTGATGCAGGGTTCATCCAGGGGGGCGATTAAACCAGGCATCGGTTGTTAGTGAAATAAGTTAGTTGTTCAGCCTTGTGATCACATCACATAGAAGTATAGGGTAAGTGTCGGAACATAGTTGATGCTCGAATAGAAGTGCGTTTGTTTCAAGCTTTGAATCCTTCGATGAAGATCATTGGGTTGAAAGCAAACGATTTGGGAGAACGGCAAACGGCCGTACTACCCTTGCAGGGAAATGTTCATGGGAAGAAAATGGGATACGCTAAGCTGCTTTCACTGGTGGAGGGAAATTTCTTGATATGGGAAAAACGCTGCTACTAAAAATTTTCGTTTTGGATACTGTTTGTAGCAGAGGCACAAAATAAAAGATAATTTAGTTAAAATAAAATATTTAACGAATTATTATTCAGCTGATAAAAGTCAATTGTTTCAAAACCCCTTTAAAACTAACAGTTATTAAAATAATAAATATTCTTGAGCGGGGCGATCTCAGCTTCATTTCGGCTGACGGGTTTTACCTAACAAAAAAAATGCCGTACTGGTCAAATTTCCAGTACGGCATTTTATAAAAATCTGTTTTTGTAAATTATTTCATCAGTGTAACGTCTCCTTCATATAATTCAAGCCTGCCATCGATAAATTCCACGAGTGCGAACCAGGTGAACACGGCCGGGTTCAGTTCTTCGCCACGATGGAAGCCATTCCATCCAAAAGCCGGATCGTTCGGGCTGAAGTTGAAGTACTGATGCACTGTTTCTCCCCAGCGGTTGAAAACCAGAAAAGATTTGATCTTCACAACGCTTTTTGAATCGGAATAAATCATGAAAATATCGTTGGTGCCGTCGCCGTTGGGTGAAAATGCGTTTGGCACATAAATTCCACCCCGTTTGTCTACTCTGAAAAGTATGGGCGCTGAGTCCTCGCAGCCGTTTTTAGTGACCACCCTGACTTTGTATAGCGTCGTAGTTACGGGCGTTGCAACCGGGCTCAGGCAATCCGGGCAACTCAAAGTGCTGGAAGGGAACCAGGTGACCTCGGCTATGTCATCGGGCGGGAAGTTGATCAGAGTATTGATCTGGTAACTGTCGCCGAGTGTCAGGGTTACCTCCGGCTCCAGATCGATGTTGAATTGATCCGGTTGCTCAATCTCCGTGAACGCTTCAAACTCGCAACCCTTGGCATCCTGGACGATGATATTGTATTGACCAGCCTGCAGGTTGTTGAAAATAGCCTGTGTGCCGAAGCTTTCGCCGCCGTTGACCGAGAAGAGGTAAGGCTTTTGCCCGCCTGTGGCGCCTGAAAGATTGATCAAACCCCGGTCGCCGTAACACAGTGGTTGCTGGGTTTCGGGCAGTACCGACGGGCCGTCACGGGTAATAGTTACCTGATCCGTATCGGTGCAGCCGTTGGCTTGATTCGTTACCGTGAGGAGGTAAGTACCAGGTTCGTTTACACCAGGTTGGGCGGTATTATTACCTGATATGATACTGCCGTTCGAAGTTTGCCATGCGAATGAAAGGTTTCCGGTTCCGGTGGAGCCGCTGCCGTCCAGGTAATTAATTTCATCAAAACAATCCATTACGAAAGCAGCGCCTGCGCTGGCCGTTGGTTGGGCAATGTCCTGATTGACAGTCACCTGCACAACTTTCGTACATCCGTTGGTTGTGTTGGTTACGGTTAAAACATAGACGCCGGGAGCGTTAATCTGCGGGTTCAGCGAAGTGCCGCCGCCGATGATGTAACCGCCTGTGGTAGTCCATTCGTATTCGAAATTGGCGCCCTGAGAAGCCGAGGCGCTCAATGTAATTTCAGTGATGTTGCAAGTCAGTTTTCCAGGCTGCGCAATGGCGGCCTGCGGCAAACTGTCATCCTGGTTGACGGTGACCTGATCGGTGCTGGTACAGCCGTTGGCCGTGTTTGTAACGAGCAGCGTGTAGGTGCCGGTTTGGTTGACAGATGGCATCAGGGTATTGGCGCCTGAAACAATGTTTCCGTTGATCGTGCTCCACTGATAGGTGAAGTTAGCACCCGTGCTGCTGCCTGTGCCATTCAGCGAAAGTGATTGCACGGTGCAGGTAAGCGGATTGGCAGTGCCGGCCTCCGCCGCAGGGAGTTGAATGTCTTGCGAAACGGTAGTTTGTGCCGTTTCAGTACAGCCGTTCGCCGTGTTGGTGACGAGCAACTGGTAGGTACCGGGTTGGTTCACCACCGGCGCCAGTGAATTGGCACCACTGACGATGTTTCCACCCGATGTAGTCCATTCGTAGGCGAAATTATTTCCCGTGCTCGTGCCGGTTGCGTTGAGAGTAACTGTCGTTGTTGTGCAGGTCAGGCCCATTGGCGCACTGGCAAAAGCCTGCGGCGCATCGAGGCTCTGAGAGATGACAACCTGATCGGTTGCGGTGCAACCTGTCACAGAATTAGTAACGAGCAAAGAATAAGTACCCGCATCGCCGATCATGGGGTTGAGCGTATTGCCGCCGCTCAGAATGTTGCCGTTAGCCGTCGACCATTGATAGGTGAAATTACTTCCCGAAGAAGAACCGGCGCCGTTCAGTGTCAGACTGGTTTCCGTGCAGGTCAGTTCGTCAGCGGGGCCTGCTTCGGCTGCCGGTGGCGCTGTTTGGGATTGCACGGTCACACTACCAAGATTGGTGCAGTTGGTGGCAGTATTGGTGACCGTCAGTACGTAGATGCCGGGAGCATTCACCATCGGGTTGGTGGTGGTAGCACCGGAGACGATATTCCCGTTAACCGTACTCCACTGATAGGTGAAATTCGGACCTGAGGCTGAACCTGATCCGTTGAGCGTCACTTCGGTGACAAGACAGGTGAGAGGCTGTGCTGTGCCTGCGCTCACAGTTGGAAGGTCATCGTCCTGCGTGATGGTGACCTGGTCTGTGCTGGTGCAACCATTGGCAGTGTTGGTCACCACGATTTCGTAAGAACCGGGAGCATTGATGGCCGGGTTCAAAGTCGTTTCACCACTGACAATATTCCCGTCCTGTGAAGTCCACAGGTATGCGATGTTATTGCCGGAGCTGCTGCCGCTGCCGTCCAATGACATTTGCGTTACGGTGCAGGAAAGTTCTCCGCCGTTGCCGGCTTCGGCAGTTGGAGCGGCGATATCCTGTCCGATGTTGACGGATGCGGTAGCGGTGCAATCGTTGGTCAGGTTGGTGACGACCAGGTTGTAGGTTCCGGGAACGTTTACCACCGGAGCCGGTGTACTGCCGCCGCTCAGAATGCCGGGGCCTGTCCAGACGTATTCAAACTGCGAGCCGGTTGAGCCGCTTCCGTTCAGGGTTAATTGCTGATCGGAGCAGGTCAGGGTTGCGGGAGCGCCTGCATTGGCCGAAGGCAGCTGCACATCTTCAATGACGACTGACTGTGCGGTGGTGGTGCAACCGTTCGAGGTGTTGGTAATCAAAAGATTATAAGTTCCGGGAGCATCAACGACCGGGTTCAGGGTGTTGGCGCCGTTGACAATGCTACCATCGGTTGTTGACCATTGGTAAGTGAAATTTGCGCCCGTACTCGAGCCGCTTCCGTTCAGTGTTACGGTATTGTTCGAACAGGTCAGTTCGTCTGGTGCTGCAACCTGAGCCGTTGGCGGCGTTACGTTGTGGTTGACAGTGATGGATGCCTGATCCGTGCAGCCGTTGATCGTATTGGTTACCAGCAGGGTGTAAGTTCCCGGCGAGTTGACGGTAGGCACGAGTATATTGCCTGGGCCGTTGATGACGCCATCGAGCGTACTCCACTGATAGGTCAGGTCGCTGGCCGGCGTGTTTGGAACCGATGCGCCCAGCGGTTGGGAATTGACGTTGCAATCCAGCATCGGCGAGGCAGGCATGACGATATCAGGCGAAGCAATGTCTTGTGAAATGACCACGCTACTGGTGCTTTCGCAATTGTTGCTGGAATCAAAAATAGTCAGGGTGTAAGTACCCGGGGCGTTTACGTTTGGTGTCAGCGTATTTTGACCCGAAACAATGTTGCCGCCCTGGGTAGTCCAGGTATAGGTCAGGGTAGTTCCCTGGCTGGAGTTGCTGCCGTCGATCTGCACCTGGGTCGTGAGGCAATTGAGCGTATTGCCTGCCAGTATTTCAACCTGCGGGATGCTTGCATCCTGTGTTACTTCGACCGGCGTGGTAGCTGTGCAGCCGTTGGTCAGGCTGGTTACTGTTAAAATGTAAGTACCCGGAGTGCCCGCAGTGGCTGATGCTGAATTGGCTCCGCTCAGAATATTGCCATTCTGAGTGGTCCACTGAAAGCTGAAGTTGGAAGCATTGCCGGTGACGGTGCCATTGATCCCGACGGAGGTATTGTTACAGGTGATTTCACCGGAAGCCGTAGCATTGATTGCTGGCGGAGTCAGGTTTTCAGTCACCTGAACAGATGCGGTAGCGGTGCAACCATTGTCCTGGTTGGTCACCACGATCTGGTACGTGCCGGTGGCGCCGGTGCTGAGCGTCGGCCCTGTCTCGCCGGGTAATTGTGTTGATCCGTTAAACCACTGATAAGTGAAATTAGGACCCGAAGAAGAACCTCCTCCGTTCAATATCACAGTGTTGGTGGTGCAGGTCAGCGGGTTTGGCGCAGCAATGCTTGCGACCGGGGGCGAATTGTTCGTCGTGACTTCCGCTGTTGAAGTTGCAGAGCACCCGTTGTCCAGGTTGGTAACTGTCAAAGTATAAATTCCAGCGGCATTCACGGTTGGTGTTGTGGTGCTGCCGCCGCTCACAACGCCGGGGCCGCTCCAGCTGTATTCGATGTTGGCGCCAGCGCTGGAGCCACTGCCATCTAAGCTAACCTGCGTAGTCGTGCAGGTCATTTCATTACCGATTGCAATGGCCGTTGGTAAGTTGGTGTTGGCCGTTACGTCCACGCTTGCGTCAGCTGTACAACCGTTGGTTTGATTAGTAACCACGAGCGTGTAGGTGCCGGGTTGATTGACCGGCGTATTGATGGTGTTTCCGGCGCCCACTACGCCTGGCCCACTCCACTGATAGGTGAAATTCGCACCGGTGGACGAACCTGTTCCCGAAACGTCAATACTTGAAAAAACGCAGTTCAACTCGCCGGGAGACGCAGCCACGGCCGTGGGAGGAGTGATGTTCTCACTCACCGTTGCCGAAGCAGTTGAGGTGCAGCCGATTCCGTCGGTAATTGTTACCTGGTAGTTGCCGCCGGCAAGTCCGGTCGGGTTTTGCACGTTGCCGATGCCGCCGGTCCAGTTGAACGAGAAAGGTTGCGTACCACCGTTAATGGTTACGTTGATACTACCTCCGTTCGGATTGGCGCAAGAAGCGCCGGTGGGCGAAGTTGCTGAAGCGGTCAAAGAAGGTGAGGATCCAACCGTACCACTCGCCGTTGCAGTACATCCGTCGAGATCTGTAACCGTGACGGTGTAGGTGCCCGGCAGCAGTCCGATGACCGTCGGCTCGCTGGGATATCCTGTGCTCCAGGTATAATGGTAAGGTTGCGATCCGCCGGTGGGAGCTGCGGTCATGGTGCCATTTCCAACGCAGGAAGCAGGCGTCGTGGTAGCCGTGGTAGCGAGGTTACTGAAAATAACCGGTGCTATTCCACCTACAGCGCCGGGACAGTTGCCCGTGATGGCCGTTACGCTTTGTAGCTGGTAAGTGCCGGTGTTAGTGGCTGAAAAAATATAGGGGTTGTCATTGGTTACGATAGGAGGTTGCGGAACGCCGTCCAGCAAAAGCACAAACTCCCAGGGCCCAATTCCCGTAAAATCAACCTGAATATCTACGGATGGATTTTGGGCGCCGGGACAAAGCAGCCCTGACCCGGTGATGATCGCAGTAGGAATGGGTGAAACATTGACATTGCTGGTGGCAGTGGCTGAAGTCCCGCAAACGTCTGTCACGGTGACGGTGTAAGACGTTGACGAGGTTGGTACTGCCGTCAGAAACGGCGCAGTGCTGCCGCCGGTCCAACTGTAGGTGAACGGGTTGTTCGGAATACCGCCTGTTATCGTTGGATCTAATATAATAGGTGTCGCCTCGCAAATGTCGAAGTTCGGCAAGGTCGCATCCACCGGTGGCGGGTCGTGTATTTCTACCTCAATATTTAAACTACTGCACGAGCATGAGTTGGTGACAGATATGATGATCGTTTCCACACCCTCCACAATGTTGTCGTTGAAAACGTTGATCGGAACTGACCATGAAGTGAAACCGGGAGGAATTACGACCTGACCGGAGAGCGGACTGTAATCTACGCCTGGCGTGGCTGTGCTTGCCGGTGAAACTGTGTAGTTCAAAACCAGCGGCAGGTTGATGTCGCCACCGGCACGGGTGAATACCAGCGAGCCGTCGTTGCAGGATTCATAGATTATATTATCCCCGGTTGTTACCGAAGTCGCTTCCCCGGTGCCGGTTCCTCCGGCGCTAAAGCTGTTGGCCCTGAGGAATACCGCTGAGTCGAAAATGCCATCGCCGACGTCGGCGATCATCAGGCGTATGTGGTAAGTTTCACAGGGGACAACGTTTGCCACTGCAGTCAGCAAGGTGGTAAAACCATCGAACTGGATGTCGCTCATGTTCCACTGACTGTTGCAATTGCCCTGGTTGCCAATGAAAAAGCCGGTATTTTGTAAGTGGTTGACGTTGTTGATGGCGATCGGTGTGGCAGTATTCGGAATGACAGCAATGTTCTGCCCGTTCATGGTAAACCCTCCGTTGATCCCGGGGCCACTGATAAAAAAGCCGAAAACATCGTTGAATTGAGTGTTCACATATTCACAATATTCTTCTGAAGCGAAAACGTAGTCAAAATTGATGGTGCTGATCGTGGGTTTGAAATTAAACTCAATCCCCACAACGTCTACAAGTTGCCCGCCTGTAAGCAGCGATAAGTCGGGGTCGCTGTTGCCACCACCGACGACATTACCTGCACCGTTGGAGTTGTTCGGGCCGGGAGCGTTGGTGATGTTACCGGTGGAAATGATGACGCCTTCATCAATGAAAATAGAAGAGCCGCCACTCGAGAAGGTACCTTTGGCCGCCTGCGGGCCTACACCCGTAACACTCGTCACATCAAAACAACCTCCACCAATAAAAACATCCTGAATCAGGTACTGATCGGTAAAACCACCGGTGACCTGAAGGTTGGCCAGTTTTTCAAATGGAGTTTCGCCTTTTTTGCCGGAAGTTCGCTCGATGGAAAGCCAAATGGAGCCATCCTGGCAGGCTGTGGTCAGTAAATCACGCTTCATAACAAAGTCCATGCATTCTCCGGAAGCGTTGAAACTGAAGGTGGTACCAGACTGATTGGTCTCGTTCAAGCGCAAAGTAGGCGTGCAGCCATCAGCCTGCGAGGCCCAGACGGTATAGGTTTCACCGGGCTGCAACTGACAGATTCGAACAGCTTGCTCTGTTCCTTTGAAAAAGAGTTCCTGTCGGTAGCGATCCTGGCTCAGGTCGATCTGGATTCCGTTTTTTGAAAATGACTGGGCTTCAGCCGGGATATTCAAAAAAGTCAGAACCGCTGTAATAACAGTAAGTAAACGTATTCTCATCGTCTTCGAGTTTGATAGTGTCAAAATGTAATTTAATAAAAAAAAATACTTAAGTGATGTGAGAACGTGGGATTTATTATTGTCAATTAAGGCAAGTGGGGCGCATTGTTTTCAAGGCGAGGTTTGTTTTTAAACGAGGGAATTTGACCAAAAAAAGGCTAAAATGTTAAAGAATCGTGTGCTAAAGCTTCGGAGTGAAAAATGTTCTTTTTGGGAAAGATTTGGACTGTTTCCTTTCAGGGCCAAATTTAGCAAGGATTAGTTATAAAATTAACAACTTTTATGCTGAACAAACTAATTTCGGAAGATAGGACAGTAAAATACGGTTTTTTACAGGAATAAGCGATGGATATCGGGTCAAATTAGCTTTCGCAGTTCAAAGCAGAACTTTAATTTCTCACCTTTTCGCTTCACTACCACAGTCACTTTTTTGCCTTCCTTCTTTCGGAGTTTTTGTTGAATACTTTTCAGCGACAGAAAAGCCCGGTGACTGAAGTTAATTCTGACAATTTCATCGCCCGGCAGGAGGCCTGCTTCCTCAGCCGGAGATCCGGGCAAAACGCTGTGAATAATGAACTTATTCAGATAAATATCGGCTGCAATTATGATCATTCCGCTTTTGTCAAACTCAAATTCTTCCTTGTACCGGCGATTTGGTTGAAGGTAAAGCATCTGGCCGGGGTAGTCAATAACAAGGTGAAACCGGCTGAGAACCTCATTGCCGATAATACCATTTCTTCCCATGAGGATGGTGGTATCTGCATCTGCATCGAATTCCTGAAAGTTGGTAAGCACCTCCTTACACTGCAAATCCCCGAACTGAAGCGTCGAGACCCGGCCCAGGTATCCTTCAATGAACCCTCCAAGTCCGGCACCAAGGTTACCTTTGATCGTGTTGGGTGGCAGGCCGAGGTTTGGGTGCGTGTCGGTGTTGAGCAGGAGGGAGAGCATCGCACCGGTATCCAGCAGCAGTCTGACCTTGATGGTTGAGTCTTTCTGTACTTGAATGGTGGTTTCCAGGTAGGGTTTGTTGCGGGAAACATCAATTGGGATGCTCATATATTTGTTGGTGGGAGGGGTAAAATGATTCAGTCTGGTGAGTGTGATAATCTTTTTTTCATAATTGATTTTAAGTGCCAACCCCCTGAAAATATCTGCGCCGAGAATGCCGTGTACTTCCAGTCCTGTCATTTCCTCAAATTTAAAATAATCATCTCCGAGGACTAACATGGAGTGGCTGGGTACGATCATCTCGCCCACTTTGAGATGAATGCCCCGGACGAGATAGGCCGTAAGTTCCGTTTTCATGTCCGAGCCGAATATTTTGAATTCCCGTAGGTATGGGATGTTCAGCATGTCAGTGATTTCACGCTTGGAAAGGATGGTGTGCTCGGCGCCGGTGTCAAAAATGAATTTGAGGGGGAAAATTCTGTTGAAAGTGACTCTAACAATGATCAGGTTATTCTCATACTCAAATGGGATGTCGATTTTTTTTACATCTTTAAGTATCTCAAAACCCGGCTGGCCATACGACAAATTGCCGGCAAAAAGGAAAATCAATATGTACCAAAAGGAGGTTTTCATGTGAGTCGGGTAGATTTCTAAAAAAACGGATTGCTGATTCCTTTTTTCAAGAAACATGATAAAATTATAATCTTTATTGTCAAACAAGCAGCTTTGTGGTAAAGTTGGTCGTTTGAAAGATAGTTTTACCTATCGCAGGCTTTACCAAATTAATTAAATTCTATATTAGCACAACACGGTAATAATTTTAATTCCCGAAAAGTAATTTCGAAGGCCATACTGTTTGGTCGTTTGAAATGATTTTCGCAGATTTGCCTTCATAGCGTTACTATGACACTTAGTTACCCCGATTCCTGCCAGCAAGATTTTCCCATTTACTCAAGATATAATTCTCAATTTGTCTAACTAAACCTTAGTAATGTATGAAACTTAAGTTCGACTTTCTCACTAAGTGCCTGTTGCTGCTTTTCGTGGCGATGGGTATGAGCAGTCTGGCAATGGCTCAACGTACCATAAAAGGTACTGCGACCGATGCTCAGACAGGCGACCCACTCATTGGTGCAAACATTCTTGTCATCGGGACCAGCGCTGGTACCATCACTGACATAGATGGCACTTACGAGTTACAAGTTCCGGAAGGAGCTACCCAAATCGAGTTTACCTACACTGGTTATGCTTCTCAGCGGGTTACCCTCGGCGCCAGCAATGTTTACGACGTTGCTATGTCGGCCGGTGCACTGCTCGACGAAGTTGTGGTAGTAGGTTACGGTACTCAGAAGTCAAAGGAAGTTACCAGTGCTGTCTCCAGCGTGAAAGCTGAAGATTTCAACCAGGGACAGGTAAACGACCCGCTCCAGCTGGTGCAGGGTAAAGTTGCAGGTCTTCAAATGTCTCAGCCGGGCGGCGATCCTAACGGACAGGCAACAGTACGTCTCCGTGGTTTGAGTACGCTGGGTGCCAACACGGAGCCGTTGGTAGTTATTGACGGTGTCATTGGCGCCTCTCTGCAAACGGTTGACCCTAACGACATCGCATCTATCGACGTATTGAAGGACGGTTCTGCAGCTGCCATTTACGGTTCACGGGCATCTTCCGGTGTAATCCTTATCACCACAAAGAGAGGTGTTGGTGGTAAAACGGCTGTTGATTACAACGGCTTCGTAACGATGGAAGCCATTGGCCGTCAGGTGCCGGTAACAGGCCGTGATGAGTTTTTGCGCTTGCGCAAAATTGGTTTTGACCACTTCTATGATCCGACTGAAGCTGCTGATCAATTGGCAAAACTTGACTTTGGCGAAGATACTGACTGGATGGATCTGGTAACCCGCAATGCATTCTCTCAGGTTCACAACCTTTCCATGTCAGGTGGTGTCGGCAAAACGACTTACCGTGCAGCATTCAACTACCGTGACATCGATGGTATCGGAATTAACACAGGCTTCAACCAACTGAACGGACGTTTGAACCTTTCTCAGAAAGCATTGAACGATCGTTTGACCATCGGTTTGAACGTTTCTGCTACTGAGCGGAAATCTCAGTTCGGTTTCACAGAAGCTTTCCGTTATGCCACTATTTACAACCCGACTGCTCCTGCCAGATGGGCTGACATTCAGGGCTCGGCGAAGTACAACGCAGAACTGGATGCCAAGTACGGTGGCTACTTCCAGCAGGAAAACTTTGACTACTTCAACCCGCTTGCCATCGCTGAGCAGGGTGTGAATGAAGGAACGCTGAAAGATCTCCTTGTTAACATTCGTGGAGACTATGAAATTACGGACGGACTGACTGCCTCGGTTTCTTATTCACAGCAGAAAGAGAGCGACATCTTCGGTCAGTGGTACCCAAGCACTGCTTACTTCCGTGGTTTTAACGACAAAGGAAGGGCTCAGCGCCAAACTGAAGATCGCAGCACAGAGCTGTTCGAAACAACTGCTAACTATACTGTAGATTTTGGCAGAAATACTTTGCAACTGCTTGGAGGTTATTCTTTCCAGGAGTTCAACACACAGCGTTTCAATGCTAACGCTACCCGTTTCATCACGAACGACCTGTCTTACAACAACCTGAACTTCGGTCAAATGGCCTCTTTGGGTGACCCGAATGCAGTGGGTTCTTTCCAGGAAGAATATCGTGTAATCGGTTTCTTTGGCCGTGCCAACATTAATATCAACGATACTTACTACCTGATGGCGTCTGTTCGCCGGGAAGGTTCCAGCCGTTTTGGTGAAGGCAACAAGTGGGGTCTTTTCCCAGCCTTCTCTGCAGGTTTGGATATCAGCAAACTGGCTGACATCAGCGGAGTTGACAACCTGAAACTGCGTTTGGCTTACGGTGTTACCGGTGCCATTCCTCCACAGAGCTACCTGTCTCAGTTTACTTACAACCGTCAGGGTAACTTCTTCTACAATGGTGCTTTCGTACCGGCCATCGGCCCGTCACGTAACGGCAACCCTGATCTGAAGTGGGAAACAAAAGGCGAGTTTGACGCAGGTTTGGACTTCGCTTTGATGGATTACAAACTTACCGGTTCTATCGATTACTACAACCGTACAACAAAAGACCTGATTTACTTCACTCCGGTACCTGTACCGCCAAACTTTGCACCACGTACCTGGGCTAACCTCGAAGACGTTGCTTTGAAAAGCTCCGGTGTCGAATTGTCTGTTGGTTACCTCCACACGAATGACAAGTTCAGCTGGGAACCACGTGTGACTTTTGCAACTTTCAAAACCATCCTCGATACTTTGGATGTTACGAACCCGACCTACCAGTTCTTCCAGGGCGGTAATGCTGTTACTTATGATTTCGCTACTTCACCTGGTGCTCCTGGTCAGAACGACGATCCGACTATCGGAGTATTCGGTGGTTCTGAAATCGGCCAAATCGTAGGTCCAGTATTTGAAGGCGTTGACGAAAACGGTGACTGGAGATTCCAGGATGTTGATGGTGACGGAACGCTTGAAATTGGTGTTGGTGGTGACGACCGTGTGGTCATTGGTAATGGTTTACCTGATTTCTCTATCGGTTTCCAAAACACTTTCCGTTTTGGCAATCTTGATTTCAGCTTTTTCCTCCGTGGTGATTTCGGTCATGACCTCGTGAACATGTACCGTAACTTCTACGAGCCGCTGGGTAACGCATCCTCCAGGCCGATTGAAAACCAGGTTAAAACGGATGAGTTCCGTGAAGACCTCTTCGGTCAGCCAAAGTTCTCCAGCTATGCTGTTGAAAAAGCATCTTTCCTTTGCCTTGACAACGCTACACTCGGTTACAACCTGACACTGCCGGGCGATCGTCCATTGAGATTATACCTCACTGGTCGCAACCTGTTCTACATCACCAACTACACTGGTGTTGATCCTAACGTACGCTTTGTGGATACCGGCGATGCCGACAACGGCGGTCAAAGCTTCCGCAACGATCCATTGGCTCCGGGCCTCGATCGTCGTACAACTTATTTCCGCTCTTATTCCGTCAGCTTTGGCGTGAATGTGAGCTTCTAAACTTTTTTGCGGGAACAAAATCCGGTAAGCACTGTTGAGGTTTTTTTTAAGGATTTGTTCTCCCTAACTTTAATTAAAACATAAAGAATATAATTATGAAAATTCAGATTTTCAGTAAATTGTTTCTTGTCGGATTGCTCGTAGCTTTTTCTACGCAGTCTTGTACCAACCTGGACGAGACTCCGTTCAGTGAGCTGACCGACGAGACATTTCCGACGACCGAAGAGCAATTTATCTCAGCTCTCGGCGCCACTTACACCAGCCTTTATGGCTTTGCCAACCACGGCGGTATCTTCTCTCTGCAGGAAGTTTCTTCCGATGAAATCATGATCCCACAGCGTGGCTCTGACTGGTTCGACGGTGGTATCTGGCTGCGTGTTCACCGCCACCAGTTCAC
Organism: Bacteroidota bacterium; assembly: GCA_030147525.1. Taxonomy (GTDB): domain Bacteria; phylum Bacteroidota; class Bacteroidia; order Chitinophagales; family Saprospiraceae; genus UBA6168. Next base: position 40,478 of record JASBVF010000021.1, on the reverse strand, counting down.
CAAGGACGAAGGTGCTGTTGCCGGCGGTTGGAACTTCCTCTATGGAGGTGTCAACAACTGTAACCGTGTAATCGCATTGTTCGAAACATTGGTTGCCGAAGGCAAAACAGACCCTACTCAGGCAGCAGGTTTCATCGGTGAGGTGAAAGTACTGCGTGCTTTGTTTTACTACTGGCTGATGGACGCTTATGGCAATGTGCCTATCGTAACCAGCTTCGCAGATGCTGAGCCAAATCCGCCTACCAAGTCAAGAACTGAAGTTTTTACATTCATTGAAAACGAATTGAAAACCAATGTGCCAAACTTGTCCAAAAAAGTGGACGGTTCGACTTATGCTCGTATGAATTACTACGTTGGTCAGATGTTGTTGGCTAAGCTTTACCTGAACGCTGAAGTTTACACCGGCACGCCACGTTGGTCTGATGCCGTTGCTGCCTGCGACGAGGTAATTAACTCCGGTCTGTACAGCATCGAGGGTAACTACTTCGCAAACTTCAATGCCCGTAACGAAACAAGCAAAGAGAACATCTTTGTAATTCCTTACGACAGAAACCAGGCGCAGGGCTTCAACCTGCCTGCCATGACGCTGCACTACAGCAGCCAGGAAACTTTCAACCTGACTTTCCAGCCATGGAACGGTTACTGCACCCTGCAGGAGTTTTATGAGTCTTACAGCGACGACGACGTGCGCAAAGGCGTTTACGGCGACCAGAAAGTACGTGGTAACTTCCACGCTGGCCCGCAGTACAAGTCGAACGGCGTAGATCCAATCCTTGATTCCAGTGCGGATGACCCGGGCGGACCTGAACTCGTTTTCGATCCTGCAGTCAATGCACTTGAGCCAAATGCACACCGCCAGGCTGGCGCACGTGTAGGTAAATTTGAATTCGTTTCAGGTGCTACTGAAAACCTGGACAACGACTTCCCGATTTTCCGTTACGGCGATGCTGTTTTGATGAAAGCGGAAGCACTTTGGAGAATGAACTCAGGTAGCGCAGAAGCACTGACGTTGGTCAACCAGATCCGCACCCGTGCAGGCGTAGCTGAATTTACTTCCCTCACTGCTGACAACCTGTTGGCAGAGCGTGGTCGTGAAATGTTCTACGAAGGCTGGCGCCGTCAGGATCTCGTTCGTTTCGGTAAGTTCACCGCTCCCTGGGCATTCAAAAATGCTTCTGAGGCTTGCAAGACGCTCTTCCCGATTCCGGCTGAGCAGATTCAGGCCAACCCGAATCTTGTACAAAATCCTTGCTTCTAATCAGGCAACGATTTATAGAAATTGATAAAAAGCGGGTGGCATTTTGTCACCCGCTTTTTTTTAGCCGCTACCCGAACTTTTGGCTCCTGTATTTGAAACCTGACCCTGTCTGAGGGCAGGTCCGATAAATTCATAAAAAAGGCAGCTTTCCCGGGCTGGCATCCGTTTTTGTAGCGCTTTTTCTCTCGTATCTTCGCACGGAATCATTCCCTGACAAACATCAAAAAACTTTCTATGGGCAACCTTCACAAGGCTTTCGTTTTATCGGTTTTAATGCTATCCGTAGCTGCCTGCCGGCAGAAAGTCGAGTTGAAAACCGACACCCTTTTCACCCTTGTTCCCTCCGAATACTCCGGCATCGAATTCGCCAACAACGTCAAATACACCGAAGAACTCAACTGCTACACCTTCCGCAATTTCTACAACGGCGGCGGCGTCGGCCTCGGCGATTTCAACAACGACGGCCTGCTTGATATTTTCTTTTGCGGAAACATGGTCTCCAACCGCCTCTACCTCAACAAGGGCAATTTCAAATTCGAAGACATCACCGAACAGGCCGGTGTCGGCAGCAGCGGCGTCTGGTCCAGCGGCGTCTCCATCGCCGACGTGAACGGCGACGGCTGGCTCGACATCTACGTATGCAAATCAGGCCCGCCCGGCGGCGAAAAACGCCACAACGAATTGTTCATCAACAACAAAGACCTAACGTTCACTGAAAAAAGCAAAGACTACAACCTCCACGACGAGGGCCTCTCCGTTCACGCCGCCTTTTTCGACTACGACCTCGACGGCGACCTTGACCTCTACCTGCTCAATAACTCCCTGCGCTCCGTCGGCGGCTACGATTTGATCAAAGGCCAGCGCAACACACCCGACCCGCAGGGTGGGAATAAACTCTACCGAAACGATACCCGTAACAACGGCGAACCCTTTTTCATCGATGTGACCAGTGCCACCAATATTTTCAGCAGCAACATCGGCTTCGGCCTCGGCGTGGCCATCGGCGACCTCAACCAGGACAAACTGCCGGACATGTTCGTTTCCAACGATTTTTTTGAAAGGGATTACCTCTACCTGAACAGCTACGACGGCTACTTCGAAGAAGCTCTCGAAGATTGCATCCGGGAAACCAGCATGGGCAGCATGGGCGCCGACATCGCTGACCTGAACAACGACGGCTGGCCCGACATCTTCGTCACCGAGATGCTGCCCGAAAGCGACTTACGCATTAAAACCAAAACCAAATTCGAAAACTGGGACCTCTACCAGCAGGAGGTGAAAAACGGTTACTACCACCAGTTCACCCGGAATGCATTGCAACTCAACCTGGGTGCTGCGACTGCCCTGGAGGCAAACCATCAGAGTTTAAAAATCGATGCTTTCCCCGAAGAATATTCAAAAGTAGGCGTCCATTTCACCGAAATCAGCCGCCTGGCCGGCGTGCAGGCCACCGACTGGAGCTGGGGAGCGCTCATTTTCGACATGGACAATGATGGCTGGAAGGACATTTTCGTTGCCAACGGCATCGGGAAAGACCTCACCGACCAGGACTACGTCAATTTTTACTCAGACCCGGACAACGTGCGGGCCGTCCTGAAAGCTGAAGGCAAGGCTATCACCAAAATGGTGGACGACATGCCGGCTGAGAAGATTGCGAACTACGCATTTCAAAATCAACTCTTTCAAAGCAAATTTCCAAAGCCCAAAAAATATACGATTCAAGAATTGGACAGTCTCGGTGTCTATCCTCAGGCAGAAATGAAATACCGGTCGCCACAACTGAAAGTCCCCACCTTTCAAAACAAAGCCGCTGAATGGGGCCTCGCCCAGCCCAGCTTTTCTAACGGTAGCGCCTACGGCGACCTCGACAACGACGGCGACCTCGACCTCGTGGTGAACAACCAGGACATGCCCGCCTTCATCTACCGGAACAATGCGGATACGCTGCTGAAAAACAACCGCTTTTTGAACCTGAAAATCGTGGGCGAGGGCAAAAACACGCAGGCCATCGGAGCGAAAGCCACCATCCTGCACGATGGCAAAATATTTTACCAGGAGATTGCACCCATGCGGGGTTTTGAATCGACGGTGGACAACCGCCTGCACTTCGGGTTGGGGGATATTGAAAAAATCGATACAATGGTAGTGATCTGGCCGGCTTATGGAGGGGCCATCATGATGACGGACGTGCCTACCAACCAGTTTTTGACCTTGAAACCGGAAGATCAAATGGATCCGGCATTCTTCAGTGCTTGGAGGGCCCAGAATTGGCTTTTTCAAAGTCCTCATCCGGAGGATTTTAAAAAGATTTTCAAAAAACCGTCTCCCTCATTTTCCATCAATTACCAGCACCGGGAAAACGACTTCAACGATTTCGATCGTGACCGCCTGATTTTCAACATGCTCTCCGCCAGCGGCCCGCCCATGTGCAAGGGTGACGTGAACGGCGACGGCCTCGAAGATTTTTACATCGGCGGAGCGAAGGACTCGCCGGGGGCGTTGTTCCTGCAAAAAGCCGGTGGCGGTTTCACCCAAATCAACCAGGCAACTTTCGAAGAAGATAAAATCAGCGAAGACACCGACTGCATCTTCTTCGACGCCGACGGCGACCGGGACCTCGACCTCTACGTCGCCAGCGGCGGCAACGAATTCCCGTCCAGTGCCTCCGCCCTGCTCGACCGCCTCTACCTGAACGACGGGCGTGGGAATTTTACCAAATCGCAAAAACCGCCCTTTTCAAAATTTGAAAGCACCGGCGCCGTGCAAACCGCCGACTTCGACGGCGACGGCGACCTGGATTTGTTCGTCGGCGTCCGTCTGCGGCCGTTCCTCTACGGCGTGCCGTGCAGCGGTTTTATTTTGCAAAATGATGGCAAGGGCAACTTCACCGACGTCACCGCCACCGTCGCTCCCGCCCTGAAAGACATCGGAATGATCACCTCCGCCGCCTGGCTCGACATCGACAGCGACGGCGACCCCGACCTCGCCCTCGCCGGCGAGTACATGCCCCTCACCATTTTCAAAAATGAAAACGGCCACCTCCAATCCTCCAATCCTCCAATCCTCCCGTGGCTGGTGGAACTGCCTCATCGTCACCGACCTCAACGACGACGGCCATCCCGACCTCGTCGCCGGGAACCACGGCCTGAACTCCCGCTGGAAAGCCAGCCCCGAACGGCCCGTGACGATGTGGATCAATGATTTCGATCAAAATGGCTCGCCGGAGCAGATACTGACTTATTTCAACGGTGAAAAATCGTACCCCATGGCGCTGCGCAACGACATGGTGATGCAGATGCCCTACCTCAAGAAAAAATACCTGTACTTCCGGGACTACGCCAACCAGGCGGTGCAGGATATTTTCACCCCGGAACAACTGCAAAACGCTGTGAAACTGGAAGCCCAAACCTTCGAGTCGGCCGTATTCATGAACGACGGCAAGGGCAATTTTGAAATGCGGCCGTTGCCGCTGGCGGCCCAGTTCGCCCCGGTGTATGCCATCGCTGCTGAAGATTTTGACGGCGACGGGAAGACCGACCTGCTGCTCGGTGGCAATTTTTACCGCTCCAAGCCGGAGGTGGGAATCTACGATGGCAGCTACGGCTGGTTTCTGAAAGGCGACGGCCAGGGCGGCTTCACGGCGCAGTTGCCCTCGCAATCCGGCTTTTTTGTGAAAGGTGAAATCCGGGATTTTTTAATTTTAAAAAACAAGAAAAACAACCTCGTGTTGGTGGGCAAAAACGACGGCCCGCTTGAAGTTTTTAAATGGTAAAAAATGGTAATGACGATGAAAAAACTGATGCTTTTGTTCACGCTTTCTGCTGTGCTTTTTTCAGCCTGTAAATCAGATTATGAGCGAATGGTGGAGGAAGGCCTGGCCTCCGGTGTGCGAAACGACACCCTGTTTCTAGGCATTTACCTGGGCATGACGAAGAAAGATTTTTTTGCCCACTGCTGGGAGTTGAACAAGCAGCACCTCATCAAGCAAGGCAACTCCAACACCAGTGTGGAGTACGAAATGAAAGAGCTGAAAAGTCCGGCGCTGATGAATTTTTATCCCACTTTTTTCCAGGATGAAATCCATGAAATGCCCGCCATGTTTAACTACATCGCCTGGGCGCCCTGGAACAAAGACCTTTGGTCAGACAGCCTGATCGTCGATGTGAAAAACATGATGGGAAAGTGGTACGGCGGGAATGATTTCGTTAAAATGGAACACCCTGAAAAAGGCTTCCGCTTCGTGAAAGTGGACGGCAACCGCCGCATTATTTTGTGGAAAGAAGACGACCAGTACGTGAAGGCGCTGTACACCGATTTGACGAAAGAGAAAGAAATGAATGCGGAGAAAGAAGCGAGGAAATCCGGAGAGGAGCAGCTTTGACAGATTCTCTCCCAGTTACCTTTTTTTAACACGATTATCAGGTTGCGGGGGCAGCTATCATTTTAAAAAGTTCACCGAGCCACGGTTTAGTCAAAAAGATACAGATGAAATTAGATAAAGGTTTTTTTAAAAATACGGCACCCCTTACCCCTAAAGGGGAACCACACAGGGAAATTTCTGCTAAAACTGTCCGAAGTGGTTCCCCTTTAGGGGTCAGGGGTGGGGTCAGGGGTGCCCTCGTCACGCTCCTCATCATTTTTCTGCTTCAATCCTGCACCGAAAAAGCCCCGCCGCCTGACACGATGTTCACCGAAATGCCCGCCAGTTTCACCGGCATCGACTTCGAGAACAAGCTCGAATTCCGGCAGGATTTCAACATTTACACCTACCGGAATTTCTACAACGGTGGCGGCGTGGCCATCGGCGACGTAAACAACGACGGGCTTCCCGACATTTTTTTCACCGCCAACATGTTGCCCAACCGCCTCTACCTCAACCTCGGCAACTGGAAATTTAAGGACATCTCCAAAGAAGCCGGCATCGAAGGCATGGGCCGCTGGAGCACCGGCGCCGCCATGGCTGACGTCAACGGCGACGGCTGGCTCGACATCTACGTCTGCAACTCCGGCGACGTGGAGGGCGACAACAAGGAAAATGAACTCTACATCAACAACGGTCTGCTAAACGAACAACAAACAACGAACAACGAACAACAAATACCTACCTTCACCGAACAAGCCAAAGCCTACGGCCTCGCCGACCCCGGCCTCAGCACCCACGCCGCCTTTTTCGACTACGACAAGGACGGCGACCTCGATATGTACCTGCTCAACAACTCCTTCCGGGCCATCGGCAGTTTTGATTTGAGGAAAAATGAGCGGGAAAAGCGGGACCCCGTGGGTGGCGACAAGTTGTTCAGGAACGACGGTGAAAAATTTACAGATGTCAGCGAGCAAGCCGGCATCTACGGCAGTATCGTCGGCTTCGGCCTCGGCGTCACGGTCGGCGATGTGGACAAGGACGGCTGGCAGGACATCTACGTTTCCAATGACTTTTTCGAGCGGGATTATTTGTATTTAAACAACCAGAACGGCACTTTCCGGGAGGTGCTCGACCAGCAGATGGGCAGCATCAGCGCCGCCAGCATGGGCGCCGACGTGGCCGACATCAACAACGACGGCTGGCCGGACTTTTTCGTCACCGAAATGCTGCCAGAACCCGAAGCCCGCATCAAAACCAAAACCACCTTCGAAAACTGGAACCGCTATCAGGAGGGCATCAAAAACGGCTATTTCCACCAGTTCACCCGCAACATGCTCCAGCTCAACAACGGCGACGGCAGCTTCAGCGAGATCGGGCGGCTGGCCGGGGTGGAGGCGACCGACTGGAGCTGGGGCGCCCTCATTCAGGACTTCAACAACGACGGGCTGAAAGATATTTTTGTCGCAAACGGCATCTACCAGGATCTCACCGATCAGGATTTCCTGCAGTTCATTGCCGACGATGAAACGAAGCGCTCGGTCATCAGCAAGGAAGGGGTGGATTTTAAAAAACTCGTGGATTATATCCCTTCGGAAGCGGTGCCGAACTACCTGTTCGAAGGGCAGGGAAATCTTTCTTTTAAAAACCGTGCGCAGGAGTGGGGCCTTGCCAAACCCGGTTTCTCTAACGGCAGCGCCTACGCCGACCTCGACCTCGACGGCGACCTCGACCTGGTGGTCAACAACCTGAACATGCCAGCCTTCATCTATCGCAACAATGTTGAAACTTTTGCTCCGCAAAACCGCTGGCTCTCCGTGGTGCTGAAAGGCGAAGGCGCTAACCCGTTTGCCGTAGGCACAAAAATTACGGTGAAACACCAGGGGCAGCAATTTTACCTCGAACACAACCCCATTCGGGGCTTCGAAAGTTCGATGGAGTACAAGGCGCATTTTGGTTTGGGTGAAATACAAACCGTTGATTCTCTGATCGTTGAGTGGTACTACGGTAAGGTGACCGTGCTGACGAACGTGCCCACGAACCAGGTGTTGGTTTTAGATGAAAAAGAAGCGGCTGCAAGTGAAGCGGTAACTTCAAGTTACCGCCTCACTTCGGCGGCCCTTTTCACCCCAATCACCAATCACCAATCACCAGTCACCAACTACCGCCACACCGAAAACCTCTTCGTCGATTTCGACCGTGACCGGTTGATCTACCAGATGATTTCCACGGAAGGCCCGAAAATCAGCGTTGGCGATGTGAACGGCGACGGGCAGGACGATTTTTTCATCGGAAATGCCAAGGATTCGCCGGGGGCTATGATCGTGCAACGGGGTGGTCGTTTCATCAAAACCAACGAGGCGATACTTCAAAAAGACAGCCTCAGCGAAGACCTCGGCAGCGCCCTCTTCGATGCAGACGGCGACGGCGACCTCGACCTGTACGTTTGTAGCGGCGGCAATGAATTTTCCGCCAGTTCGTCCGCCCTCCGTGACCGGCTCTACCTGAACGACGGGCGTGGAAATTTCACCCTGAAAGACGTCATGCTGCCCGCCGGGCGCTTCGAAAGCACCTCCTGCGTCAAGCCCGCCGACTTCGACGGCGACGGCGACCTCGATTTGTTCGTGGGCATGCGGCTCGTCCCGTTTTACTACGGGGTGCCCTGCAACGGCTACATTTTGCAGAACGACGGCAAGGGCAATTTTAAAAATGTGTCCAATGAAATCGCCCCCGAACTGAAGGAAGTTGGAATGATCACCGACGCCGCCTGGCTCGACATCGATGGCGACGGCGACCTCGACCTGGCCGTCGTGGGAGAGTGGATGCCCATTAAAATTTTCAAAAATGAAAACGGCCGCTTCTCACCTCTCACTCTCTCACTCTCTCACCCTCTCGCTCTCTCCTCCGGCTGGTGGAACTGCCTCGAAGTCGCCGACCTCAACGGCGACGGCCACCCCGACCTCATCGCCGGGAACCACGGCCGCAACTCCCGCTTCCGGGCCAGCGAGGAAAAACCGATCTCGTGTTACATCAATGATTTCGATCAAAACGGCTCGGTGGAGCAGATTATCTGCCAGTTTAATGGTGAAAAATCCTACCCGCTGGTTTTGCGCCACGACCTGATCTCGCAGATGCCGAATTTGAAGAAAAAATACCTGAAATACGAGTCGTTCAAGGAGCAGACGATCCAGGATATTTTTACTCCGGAACAGCTACAGAATTCGCTCGTCCACGAGGTCACCCGCCTCGAAACTTCGGTTTACCTGAACGACGGGAAGGGCAATTTCACCCCCGTGCCGCTGCCGTTGGAGGCGCAGCTTTCGCCCGTGTACGCCATCCTGCCGCAGGATTTCGACGGCGACGGTAAGATGGACCTGCTGCTCGGCGGCAATCTCTACAACGTAAAACCGGAGATGGGCCGCTACGACGCCAGCTTCGGCTGCCTGCTGAAGGGTAGGGGAGACGGGACGTTCGAATACATCCCACCGAAGGTGTCCGGCCTGCGGCTGGTGGGTCAGGTACGGGATTTTGCCGTGGTGAAATCCGGCGGGCAGCGCCTGCTGCTGGTGGCGAGGAATGATGCGGAGATGCAGGTGTTTCGGTTTTGAAAATCAATTGATTCTTGGAAATAAATCCACGATTTTCTGATAACGCCGGTTGTCATTCCCGGTAGGGAACCTGCTACATCATGAGGGCTGTAAAAGGTGCTGTTCGAACAGCCCTCATTACGTTGCGGGTTGCCTGCGGCAATGACAAGGCAGCGGATGCCAAATCAAAATTTTCAAAAAAACACAACCATGCGACTAAAACTCACCCTCGCCATCACCCTTGCCCTCACCTTTTTCCAGTGTCAAAAACCGCAGCCTGCCAGCTCTGCCAGCCTGCAGGAAATCATGCAGGGCGTGGAGGGCATCGAAGGCAAACCCAGCTACCTCAATTCCCCCTGCGTCACCTCCGGCGACCGGTTGTACGTGGTGGGCCATCAGGACGGTACTTTCCCGGACCTCGGCTGGCACGTGACCGGTGAAATGGGCGGCATCTGGGATCATCCCATCAAACTGATGGACGGCTTCGCTGCGGCGCTTCGCACGGACGGGCAAACGCACTGCCTCGACCGGGCAGAGAGGTTCGTCAAGTACCCGTTTGCCAGCAGTCATTTTTATGAAAAAACGCCGCTGGGGGTGAGTGTGGAGCGCTTCCAGTTTGTGCCGGATGGCGAGGAGGCGGTGGTGGTGGAGTTTGTTTTTGAAAATGAAACCCAAACGGCGCAAAGCTTCACCTTCGATTTCAACGGCATGACCGACCTGCGCCCCGTCTGGCTCGGCGAGCGCACGGGCATGGAGGACGGCGGCGACTTCGTCCGTTTCGACGAGTCCACCGGCAGTATGGTCGGCAAGGATAGTCTGAACGACTGGTTCGTGGTGTGGGGTTCGGTGCAGGTTCCTTCGGAACATGAAATTGGCAGCCAGGCTTGCGATTTCGAGCGGGCGGGCAGGGGCGCCAACGGCTCGCTTTCCTACCCAATCAGTGTTCAGGCGGGCGGAACGGCGGTGCTGCCCATCGTCATCGCCGGGTCGTACCAATCGCAGACAGCGGCGGTAAAAACTTTGCAAAACCTGCAGCGAAATGCCGGGGATTTGTTGCGAAGCAAAAAAGAACGCTACGCCGGCATAGCTGCCACGGCCCGCCTCACCGTGCCCGACAAAAACATCCAGCAGGCTTTCGAGTGGGTGAAATACAACACCGACTGGCTCATCCGGGACGTGCCGGGGCAGGGGAGGGGCATCTCGGCAGGCACGCCCGACTACCCGTGGTGGTTCGGTTGCGACAGCGAATACGCCCTGCCTGGCGTGCTGGCAACGGGCCGCACAGATATCGTTTTCAGTACGATTGATCTGCTGAAAAAACTTTCGGACGAGACTAACGGTAATGGCCGCATCCTCCACGAAGCATCGACGAACGGCTCGGTTTTCAACCCCGGCAACATCAACGAAACGCCGCAGTTCGCCTCCCTCATCTGGACGACTTACCAGTGGACGGGCGACCGGGCTTTTTTAAAAAAATACTACCCACTCGTGAAGCAGGGCCTCGCCTGGCTACTCAAAGAAAATGATGCCGACGGCAACCTGCTGCCCGACGGCTTCGGCATGATGGAGATCCACGGCCTCGACAGCGAGATGATCGACGTGGCGGCCTACACCTGCCAGGCTTTCGCCGATGCCGCCAACATGGCAGATGAAATGGGTGAAACGGAACAAGCGGCTGAGTACCGTAAAGTGGCAGAACAGCTCAGGCAGCGCATCAACTCGGAGTTTTGGGTGCCGGAATTTAACTCCTACGCCGACTTCATCGGAACCACCCGGCAGGCGCTGCACCTCATCGACGACGCCATTGTCAGAGCCGACACGCTGGGCAAGCCCTGGGCTGTGGAGGAACTTCGGGCCACCAAAGCCAAAATCGCCAGCTTGCCGCCCGACCGGAAGCAGGGATTCGTACTTTACCACAACTGGGTGGTGAACACGCCCATGGAAACCGGCATCGCCGACCCTGAAAAGGCAGTGGCGGCGCTGGAAACGGGCAGTCAATTCGTCAATCCGTTCGGGATGTTCGTCACCGGCATCGACCGGGACGAGACGGCAGGGCAGGACGAGGGGTCGTTTGCAGCGAAAAAGAAAATTTTCTCCTACGTCGGCGCCGTGATGACCCTGCCGACGGGCGTGCAGGCCATCGCCGAAAACAACTACGGCCGTCCTGACGAGGCGCTGGACTACCTGCAACGCATGGTGCGGTCGTTCAGCTACGCCATGCCCGGCTCGATGTACGAGGTGTCGCCGGACTTCGGGATGATGGCGCAGGCGTGGAACGTGTATGCCCTGGCGGTACCGGTGGTGACGCAGTTTTTTGGCATCCGGCCGGAGGCACAAAACCGGCTGGTGAACTTGCGTCCGCTGATGCCATCGACTTGGGACGAGGCCAGTCTGGAAAATTTGACCATTGGCGATAATAGTTTGACGATGAAATACTTACGGCAGGGGAGCGGCGTAAAAATCGATTTGACCCAAACAAAAACAGACTGGAAAATCCGGGTGGCATTTCCCGAAGGGAAGTTTAAAAAATGGACGTTGAACGGGAAGGTGGTGACGCCGGAGCGGGATGGCGGGCTGGAAATGTTGGAGGTTTCTGGGGCGACTAACTCGGTGGAAGTTTTTTGAACGCTGAGACGCAAGGACGCAGAGGTGAATGTGGTACTCTGCGTCACTGCGTCTCTGCGTTCATCCTAAATCCGGATGGTCTTTTTCTTCTTTTTCGGCGCTTCTTTCGGAGCTTCCTCCGCCGGTGGCGGTGGCGGCATTAAATTCCTGAAATCAGGGAAGGAAAAATCAAAATTCATGTCCGGCATGTCTCCCCAATTGAACTGGAAACTGTCCATCCGGCGGGGTTGATTTTGCTTGATGCCGTCGGGATTCGGTACGACGAGTACTTCCAATGGGCTGGTTTCCAGTACTTTATCGCCAGCTTTGACGCTGGCCGGCAGGATGTAAAAAGCGCCCACGTCTTTTGGTTCGAGGTAGTAGGTGATGGTCATGCTTTGTGTCATGTTGCCGTTGACGATGCTCATGGAAGTGGAATGGTTCGGGCCGCTCACCACGTTGAAGTGATCTTTAAAATCGGGCGCTTCGAAGTTCTGGCCGCTGGCGTTTTCGAGGGTGAATTTCACCTCGAAATAGTTACCTACGAGGATGGAATCGGTGCTGACCTGTACGGTGAATTTAACAGGCTTGTCCTGGGCAGTGGCCGTTGCCAGGAAAGCCATTGCGAAGAAAAAACTGAAAAATCCCTTTTTCATAAGTTTTGAGTTATTAGGTTAATGAGTTATTGAGTTCCCGTTTTTACAGAGGGTTTTAGATAAAAAATGGTTGCAGACCAAAGCTGAAAATTTTGCTTTTACCGTTCTCATCCTCTCATTCTCTCACACATCCAGTATCTTCCGTTTCAATTCAAAATTCCGGCCGAGGTAGAGGCGGCGCACCTGTTCGTCGGCGGCGAGTTCTTCTGCCGTTCCGGCCATGAGGATGGCGCCGTCGTACATCAGGTAAGCCCGGTCGGTGATGGAAAGGGTTTCCTGCACGTTGTGATCGGTGATGAGGATGCCGATGTTGCGGGCTTTGAGTTTAAAAACGATGGTCTGGATGTCTTCCACAGCAATGGGGTCGATACCGGCGAAGGGCTCGTCGAGCAGGATAAATTTGGGGTCGCTGGCCAGCGCCCGTGCGATTTCCGTACGGCGGCGCTCACCGCCGGAGAGGGTATCGCCCTTGCTGGTACGCACTTTTTCAAGACCGAATTCGGTGATCAGCCCTTCGAGGCGTTGTGATTGTTCCTCTTTCGTCAGCGGCATCATTTCCAGCACGGCTTTGATGTTGTCTTCCACGCTCAGTTTCCGGAAAACAGATGGTTCCTGCGGCAGGTAGCCAATGCCGAGCCTTGCCCGTTTGTACATCGGCAGGGCAGTGATGTCCCGTTTTTCAAGGAAAACATTGCCGCCGTTGGGTTTGATGAAACCGACGACCATGTAAAAAGTGGTGGTTTTGCCTGCGCCGTTGGGGCCCAGCAGTCCGACGATTTCCCCCTGGTGGACATTGAGGGAAACTTCTTTGGCGACGGTGCGGTCGCCGTAGCGTTTGACTAAATTTTCAGTTCGTAAAATCATGCGGTAAAATTCGGAAGTAGAACGCAGAACTACACAAAAAGGTCAAACTTTTACCTTTTCCTAACCCTCCAAAGCTGCCAGCCCAAAGCTCCCAGGCAAATCAACAAACCCAGAAACTCCCTGGTGAACTCGACATAGGGCGTCTCAGCTTTCATGCCGGTGGCGATGTTGGGTGCGCCCATTTTTACCCAATTGATGAATTCCGGCAGCAAAAAAGCCATCCAGGCCAGGGCCGCTGCGATGCCGGTCCAAAGCACCCAGAGATTCGTTTTGCCAAAGGCAGCAAACCCGCAAACACCCGCCACGAAAGTGTACATGGCAGCCCAGCCCCACGGGTCGGGGTCGTTGAGTTGTACGATGGCAAAGAGCAGGAAAAGCCCTGCGAGGAGGAGGTTGAAAATTTTCATTGTTCTACAATTTTTAAAATCCAGCTCGAAACTTGCTCCAGCGCTACCGGCGAAAACGTCTCTTCGATGGTGCGGTATTCGCTGAGGGCACCCGTTTTGCAGGTCTGGAAGAGGTGGTTGAGGCCGGGTAGTTCTTTCACTACGAAGTTTTTGTTGCCACCCTTTTCGAGGGCCGATCTGATGCCGGCAAGATTCGACTTTGGCTCTACCTGTAAGTCCTTTTCGCCATTTAGGGCGAGAACGGGGCATTTTACTTTGGTCAAAAACTTAGCTGGATCAAAGCGAAGGAAGTAAATCATCCAAGGTTCGAGTAATTCGGCAGATTCCACTTCAAAAAGTGCCTCAAAGTCGCTGATTCTAGCCTTCTCCTCATCTGGTGCATTGTTATATTGTTGCTGAATCAGTTCACGCACTTTCTTCTTGAGTTTTTCGTCATCCGTTTCATTTTTTACCAATTCAAAAAACATTCGATTGTTTTCAGTTACATCATTGATGTAGGTCTCAGACTCTCCATTAGCACGGCTAATTAACTCGATTTGTTTGGCTAAAAGCTCATCGCCAGGTACACCCGGTCCGGCTAATAGTACGATAAAACCAATATCCTCAGACTGTGCTGCTATCATTGGGGCAATCATTCCGCCCTCAGAGTGGCCAATGATGCCAATTTGTCCAAATTTCAATTCCGGGCGGGTTTTCAGGTAGTTCACTGCAGCCATTGCATCCGTGGCAAAATCTTCGGCATTGGCATTGTCAAAATTGCCTGTAGACCCGCCCATGCCACGATCATCATAGCGTAATACGCCAATGCCTTGCCGAGTCAGGTGGTCGGCCAGTACAAGGAAAGGTTTGTGACCACATAGCTCCTCATTTCGGTCTTGCTGTCCACTACCGCTTAGGAGAACGACGATGGGAAAATGTTCTCCTCTCATAGGAAGGGTGATTGTTCCAGCTAGTGTGTTTCCAGCTTCGGGGTTTTTAAAAGTAACTTCTTCCTCAAAATAAGGGAAGGGAGGGATGGGTTCCTGAGGTCGGTTCAGCACTTCTTTTGCCTCTACATTTCGGCCCATCTCTAAAGGTATTTCTTTGCCATACTGGGTGAAAATTCCATTGAGTTTGGTGAAATCATCGTTGACGATAGCAATGTATTCAGCCATTTGATCCGGCAGTTTAATTTTCAGGAGGGAATTTGTGAAAGTTATTTCGCCAGTTGGAAGTCCAAAAGCATCTTGATCGGGACTGTCGATTGTAGCAGAGAGTTGGCCGTTCGTTTCGGAGATGTGAAAGATGAGTCGGAGTTTAATCACATTTTGAAAATTAAGCGTACCGTGCCAGTCGCCGGAAATGTTGTTTTGACCGTAAGAAGAAAAGGCAAAAACAAGAAGTAAATGTAGGATGACGTTAGCTATTTTCATGGTAATATGATTTCGTTAGAAGATGCCCGAAGTTGAGATATTTGCTTTGTCAGAAAAAATATTTCTACGAATAAATCAGCCCGACTTTTCAGCCAAAATGAGCAATCCATTTCCAATTTTTTTTGGTAAAAAATAATCGATCATTTTCAGCAGCAGGACCACTGGTAATAGGAAGATGAAAAACGGTACCAACAGCCACACCCACCAGCCTGCATTGCCCAATGCCATCAGCAGCAGCGAATAAATTTCGTGGCCTATAATTCCAAGCGTTCCGTAGGTGAAATGCTGCTCCCGGACTTCGAATCCGGCGGTTTCTACTTTTTCCAGAATCTCATCCGGCGAATAGACTCTGCGGCGCTCCTGGCTCTTTTCATAGTGGTTCAGTTTTTTGAAAAAACGGCGGTATAGTGGGAGGATCATGCGTCCGTTCACAGGTGTGTAAAGGATAAGTTTCCCATTGGTTTTCAGTGTTTTATAAAAATTTTCCAGCACGAGCCTATCCTGTTCGATGTACTGTAAAATTCCGATGGAGAGCAGGACGTTCGCCTCGTTTTCGAGCTGTAAGTTTATGAGGTTTTGTTTGAAAAATTTTGGCCTGGAACCCGGTGGAATTGCTTCGCAGTATTTTTCACAGAAAGCAATGTGGCTGTCGTTTTTATCAATTCCCAAAAAACGTAGCCAGGGAAATTTCCGGCGGTAGGGGAAAATGTGCTGCCCGTCGCCACAGCCGGCGTCAACGATCAGACTGCCGGCTGGAAGGACTGGCAGTAGTTTCATCATCGTCCGGCGGGTAATTTGGTTGCGTTGTAAAATGAGCAGATTCCATGCATGGATGAACCCGATCAACCGTGGGCGGAGAATCAGGAATGCCGGGTAGGTGTGATCATGGAGGTGACTTTGCAGGCCTTTTTTCATGCGATGTATGTTTCAGGTGGGCGGGAAAATACGGTGAGTTTCAACAACTGACCCCATCATGTTTGTACCAAAATTTGGGCAGTTAAATTTAGGTTGTAATTTTAGCCGCCTTAAAAACCCAGTTAAAAAAGCTCAACCATGATCCAAGCCATCATATTTCTCATTATTACGATTGCCGCTTTTGGCCTTGCCTGGAAAAATTACATGAAAGTCCGCCGCAATATCCTGCTCGGAAAAGACGAGGAGATCAGTGGTAATACCGGCGAGCGCTGGCGCAATGTTTTACTAATTGCTTTTGGCCAGCAAAAAATGTTCAAGCGGTGGATACCGGCGGTTTTTCACCTGTTCATTTACGTGGCATTTCTGTTGACGCAGGTGGAGTTGATTGAAATTTTGGTGGATGGTTTTACCGGCAGCCATCGTTTTTTTGCATCATCGTTGGGTGGTTTTTATTCTTTCCTCATTAGTTTTATTGAAATACTGAGCCTGCTGGCATTCGTGGCTACGTTCATTTTCCTGGCAAGAAGGAACCTGCTGAAAGTGCCCCGTTTTCACAAACCGGAAATGAAAGGCTGGCCCACGCTCGACGGTAACCTGATTTTGTATGGTGAAATCCTGCTGCTCATAGGCATTTTCAGTATGAACGGCGCCGACAAGGTGCTGCAAGGCATGGGCGCAGAACACTATCACCAAACGGGCGCTTTCGCAGTGAGCAGCTGGCTTGGGCCCATGTTGTTTGACGGATTGAGCGAGGGTACGCTGGTGGGTATCGAACGTTTTGGCTGGTGGTTGCACATTCTGGTGGTATTTGCATTTCTGAATTATCTGCCGATTTCCAAGCACCTGCATATCTTACTGGCCTTCCCGAATACCTATTTTGCAAAACTGACTCCGAAAGGACAGATGGTCAACATGCCCGAAATCCAAAAGGAAGTGGCCAATATGATGAACCCCGAAGCTGCCGCCGAACCGCAGCCGGAGGGTGAAATGGAGTTTTCCTTCGGGGCCAACGATGTTTTCAAGCTCAGCTGGAAAAACCTGCTCGACGCCTACACGTGTACCGAATGTGGTCGCTGCACAGCGGTTTGCCCGGCGAACATCACCGGTAAAAAACTTTCTCCCAGAAAGATCATGATGGACACCCGTGACCGGGCGGAGGAGATTGGTAAAAACCTCGACAGTGGAGATGTGAAATTCATTGCAGAAGATAAACGCAGTGAAGACGCTGTTTTAACCAAAGAAAACTACGGCGACGGAAAATCGCTTTTTGATTACATCAGCCGGGAGGAAATTCACGCCTGCACCACCTGTAATGCCTGCGTGGAAGCCTGTCCGGTACTTATAAATCCGCTCGACATTATTTTGCAGCTTCGTCGGCATGAAATTTTGATGGAATCAGCCGGTCCGTCGGACTGGCTGCCGCTTTTCAACAGTATGGAAAACAGCCAGGCTGCCTGGGCGGTTTCGACCGAAAGAGACTCTTGGAAGACGCAGGTTTGATGATTGTTGCCTACGAAATTTCTGGTATCAATTTCCTGGTTTTTATGCTCACTTTCTGTAAAAAAATAGCCCGCAACCCGGCATAAATCCGGGCACGGGCTCCATCGTCATTGGTCTCAAGAAAAGAAAACTACTATGTTGGCGCAAGACCTCAGGCGGGAATTAATCCCGGATAACCTTGCGAATGCCGTCTTTGTATTCAAAAAGCCGGGCCTCTTCAACCTTGGGCTTGATGATGGTCTGAACGAAGTGCAATGCTGAATCTTTCGACGAAAATTTGCCAAGAATCAGATAAGAGTATCCTCCTTCAGTGAGTTTTTCAGAATAAATGTTGCCGAATTGCCTGAAAATCGGGTTTGTACGGTCCAGTGGAAATCTATTGGTTGCAGCAATCTCGATAGCGTAGCCAGAGAACATCTGCGGCAATTTCTTGTGAAAATGATATGGCGTTGAAGCATTTGAACTTGCTGCCGCTGGTCTGTTAGTCATAGCGGAGGCATAAGCTTCATTACCACCTGCGAAGGCGGTGGATTGGGCGGAAGATGTTGTGCTGAAAGCAAATAAAAAAAGTGCGAACAGCGAGGGGAGTCGATATACGTTCATGGGTTTACAGATTATGTTTTTAGTAATGTAAAAATCGTGCCATTTCTGCGTGTAGCGAAATGATAAACAAGTAGTTACGCAGACTTGAAAAAGTACATTTCAGTCAGGCTTTTTCTTTTTGGAAGCCGGACCTGATGCAGTGGCATGATTATTTTGAGAAAAAGTTGATGAGAAGGCGTCTTCTCCTGAAGGATCGATTGAGTGAGCCGGACGAGCGCCGACAGTGAAAAGCAGCAAGCCGAAGGCCAAGATGGCCAAAGCGAGTACAGAGTGTTCCATGGTGTGATCTTAAAATGTTCTAGGATAAATAATTATAGTGTCTTCTTTCTTGATACCAGCTAACTAAATGGGACAGTGTCGTTCTGTGCTTGCAAATACAAACATAGAAAAAAATTATATGCAAAAACAAAACTTACAGCAACTTTTTTTGAAATTCTTTTTTTTAGGTGAATGTTTTAAGAATTCATTTATCTTTGCCCCGCTTTTTAAGAAAAGCATTCTTAGTATTTAAAAAAATACCAACAAACCCACGTGGCGGAATTGGTAGACGCGCCAGGTTGAGGGCCTGGTGTCCGTTATAGGACGTGCTGGTTCGACTCCAGTCGTGGGTACGATTTTAATGCGCAAGTAACTGTTTATCAGTTGCTTGCGCATTTTTTTTGTCAATTTTGGAAAGATTTGATGCGAGCCGTCGGATTTTCGGGTGATTTCTGTGTTTTTTCTGCTCAATGTTCGCCGGTTGTTGATGTAAATCAAAAAAAGACGGCTACCGAAGCAGCCGTCCAAAAAAGTTTTAAAAAAAACTTTCCCTCTAGTTTTAGTCTTGATCTCTTGGCGTCGTTTTTATTTATTTGGATGTAGAGGTCCTTTCCTGACTTTTTGCTTTCTGCGTATTCTTCTCTTTGGCTTTATTTTGAACCTTGTCAGATTTTTTATTGGACTTCCTGTCTTTTTTCTCAGCCTTATCAATTGCTTTGTCAGCTTTTTGGCTGGTTTTTTCAGCTTTTTGCTCCGCCTTTTCCAGCTTTTGCTGCGCTTGCATTTCCTTTACCCGCTGCGGCTTTTTCTCAGCCTTATCAATTGCTTTGTCAGCTTTTTGGCTGGTTTTTTCAGCTTTGCGCTCCTCTTTTTCAAGTTTTTGCTGTGCTTGCATATCTTTTACCCGCTGAGGCTTTTTCTCAGCCTCATCGATTGCTTTGTCCTGTCCTTTTTCTTTTTGTACTTCTTCTACACTTTTCGATTTGACTGTTTTTTTAGTTGGGTTGCCTCTTTGAGCAACGGCAAACTGTGTGGCAAAAATAAGGATGATCAACGAGAGGATAATTTTGAATAATTTCATGTTGGATTCTATTTTTATTGTGGTGATTAAATTCACGGCCTTGTGACGGGAGCATCGAAGGGAGGACACTTAATAAGATGTTAAATATTCTGCTGATAGCTGGATTTTGAATGCATTGATTAAGTTCAAATAGCTGTTAATCAGCAGGTTGTGTCGTTTGTAAATAATTTTAGATTTTTTTTTAAAACCAGTATCCCAGGTTAAAATAGAATGAGTCCCCTCCGTTGAAGCGGGCGTAGGTGACCTCAATTGGTCCAAGCGGCGTGTCCAGTCCATAGCCGATGCTTCCACTGTAAAAGCTTTCGGGCTCGCCGTCAGATGAACGCTTCAGGTAGGCAGCATTTGCGCTGAGTGTAACATAGTGAGACTTTAAAATCCGATACTGCCCGAAAATGGAAGCAGAGGCAAGGTCGCTCCCTGTTTTTTCAGCAAATCGGAGTCCGTGAAACTGCTTGAAATTGTTGATGACGTTCAGGTTGTTGCCCCCCAGAAAATAGCGGTAAGGAGCCATTTGCCGGTTGAAGTTCAGCCCGGCGTTTGCTCTGAAGCCACCGGTCAGCCTTTCGGTAATTGGTATCAGATTTTGAAAAAAG
Source organism: Bacteroidota bacterium (assembly GCA_030147525.1). Taxonomy (GTDB): domain Bacteria; phylum Bacteroidota; class Bacteroidia; order Chitinophagales; family Saprospiraceae; genus UBA6168. The sequence continues at coordinate 20,380 of JASBVF010000021.1, read as the reverse complement.
AGATCGATGTTGTAGCCCATCTTACCGGATGTTTCCTGATTGGACCAAAACGGAAATTCGTAAATCATCCTCGCCTGTAAGTTTACCTGCATACCGTTGGTAGCAAAATACCGGCGATCCCGGTCATCGTGCTTGTAAAATAAAGATCCGGTCAGGTACATGCCTCTGTCATTAAACAGCCCCAGTTCCTCCAATCCGCCGCTCACCTGGTCGGTTGTGAACTTGTAATATTTCAATTCGGCTCCAACCCCGATTGCATAGTCATTACTGGTGACGAGGTGGGTGTAGATTTCGTTTGAAAAGTCGAACAGATCGAAGACAAGGCTGCCGAGCTTAGAGGAATCCGGAAGTACGATGTCTTTTTGCAGGCCAAAGTTTACATCGTTGAGGTGGAGCCGTGAGTTAATGCCAAATCCGGGTTTCGTACCACGGTCAATGTAGTAGTGAAACTCATAGCGAAACTGGTCGCCAAGAATGAGGTCAATCGAAGTGATGGAGTTTTTAAAACCAAGGTTGAGGAGCGTTGCATTCAAAAGCAGGCCACTGCGGTATTCATCGTCGTAATGAAGGCCTACCTTGAATGTGCGGTCGTAGCCTGGTTTCAGACGGGGTTTAATAAAAAGCATTTGTTGATCATCATCATCGTTTTTTTCAAAGTGGTAATCGACAAAACGGAAATTGCCAGTGCCGTAGAGGTTGACAATTCCTCTGAAAAATTCATTGCTGGTAATTTCTCCCGGAATTTTTGCCGGGAAGTTGCGTAAAATGTTGGCCTGCGTGTAAACCGGATTCGGAGCTATGACTACTGTGTCAATCGTCCAATTCTCCTTAAAATTCGCCGGGGAGGGATGCTGTACAGGGGCTGCCTGCCTTTGTTTTTCTGCCACCTCCTGCAGTTGGTCCCATATTGTCATGGCTGCGTGGCTGCCCCGATTGATGAGGGTGTCCACGGCTTCAAAGTTGGTTATTCCATAGCCATAAATGTTGGGACAGATGAGTAAGTCGCAGTAGAGGTATTGCTCCGCAGATTTTTGTGTCATTTGAAAAGAGCTGATCTGCATGATAATTTTCTCAACCGAATTCAACTCCTGTTTTTCAAAAAGGTCAGATTCCACATTGACGCCGATAACCAGATCCACTCCTTTATTTTTCAATTCTTTTGCCGGAAAATTATTAATGATACCTCCATCGGCTATGAGCCGATTGTTGATCTCCACTGGCGCCAGTAAGCCGGGAAAAGAGCCGCTGGCCCGGATTGCCAGGGGTAAGCTTCCATGTTCCAGTATGACTCCCTCTCCGGAAGCCACATCGGTGCCGGTGCAGAAAAAAGGAATCGGTAATTTGCTAAAATCTCTTTCGTAAGCTACTCTGGCGGTGAGTTGGCTGAGCAAGTTGAAAGCCATTTGCCCATCTGAAAGTGCGACCGGCAGATTGATTTTTGAATCCTGCACAGAAAGAGAAAGGGCGTATTTTTCACCGTAAATTTTATTGAAAAACGGGACAATGTCACGTGGGATCGGGTCTTGTAGAAGGGCGCTCATATCCATCGTGCGGAGAATGCTGTCCAGTTCGCTGGCTGTCCAGCCGGATGCATAAAGCCCGCCAATGATGGCGCCCATGCTCGCTCCTGCGATGTAATCAATGCGAATGCCGGCCTCTTCTATTATTTTCAATGCGCCGACATGGGCATAGCCTTTAGCGCCGCCGCCGCTCAATACAACGCCAACTTTAAACGGCTGTTGGCAAAAAATAGCACCCGGAAATATGTGAAAAAGGATAAGAAGTATGGGAAGTATCCTGGTCCTGTTCATCATGGTTTTGCATTTGATTAAAAAAGAACTGCCTGACAAGGTGGCCAGGCAGTCAATAAAAACCAAATGAAAACAATCTTTTCTCTTTAAATGATTCGTGGGATACAGCCTTTAGACAAAAAAAAATGAAAAGGTCACACTCTGGAATAAATTTTTTTGAATTTTAATTATTACGTCAATAGCTCATCGACTTCTCCAATCTGTTTTAGGTACTTAAAAGTTGTCATAGCCTCCTCCTCGTCCACCACACTGATGGCTACGCCAACATGAACAAGCACGTAGTCGCCCACCTGCGCCTTCGGCACCATCGCCAGATTGACTTCTTTCTGAATGCCACCGAATGAGACTTTCCCAACCCGGAAGGTTTCATCCAATTGCCCGGTGATGGCCGTTATTTTTCCTGGTATTGCTAAACACATTTTTTTAGTAGGCGAGTAGGCTGGTAGGCAAGTAGGCGAGCAGGCAGCCCCGGGAATTTTTTTTCGATCCGTTACTGGCCTGCTCGCATACCGGCCTACCGGCCTACTTTCTTCCGCAGCCACTCGTACCATTGCTCCATGCCCTGGCCGGTGGTGGCGGAGAGTTCAATAAATTCAGTGATATGGCTGACTCGCCGTGCGTATTCTTTCGCTTTTTCAACGTCGAAACTTACGTACGGCAGCAGATCGATTTTATTAATAATGCAAAGCTGCGAGGAGTGAAACATGTCCGGGTATTTCACCGGCTTGTCCTCGCCCTCGGTCACGCTGATGATGACGACCCGTGCACCCTCGCCAAGGTCGAACATGGCAGGGCAAACGAGGTTGCCCACATTTTCGATGAAAAGCAGCGAGTCATCAGCGGGCTTCAGTTGTTTCAAAGCGTCGTTGATCATGTCCGCTTCGAGGTGGCAGCCCTTGCCGGTGTTGATCTGAACGACCTCAGCGCCGGTAGCGGCGATGCGGCTGGCATCGTTCGAGGTCTGCTGGTCGCCTTCGATAACGTAGCAGGGGAATTCGTTTTTTAAATCAGTGAGCGTGCGCTCCAGCAGGGCCGTTTTGCCGCTGCCGGGCGAGCTGACGAGGTTGAGTGCAAGGATGTTTTTGGCTTCAAAAAAGCCCCGGTTGTGCTCGGCCAGCAGGTTGTTTTTACCTAAAATATCCTGCTCGATCTGGAGTACGGTTTTGCCCGGCTGAAAACTGCCGCCGTGGTGTTGGTGCGGGGCGTGGTGGCGCCCGTTGCCGTGAGCGTGGTGATGATGGTGTTCATGGCCATGTCCGTGGTCATGGTCATGCCCGTGCGTATGTTCAGCGCTCACTTTTGTGATTTTAATCGTTCCATCCGGTTGGCCGCAGCCGCAAATTCCGCACATGATTTTGGTAAATTGGTGAATTGGTAAAGTAGTGAATTGGTAGGGGGCGCTGCCCTGATTTACCAATTTACTAATTCACAAGTTTCAAGAAACAGTCAATGCTTTGACCCTCAATTCTTTACCTTTTAATATTTCATTAAAATATGACCCGCACTTCGGGCAGGGGTCGAAAATTTGTTTCATCAAAAAACTACTGCCACACTCAACGCACCGGGCTTTGCCGGGAATCCGCTGAATGTACCGGTCCGTGTTTTCCAACACGCTGCGCTGCACGCCCACCTCCCAGGCAAATTCGAGCACTGCCCACTCCACACCTGCCAATTCGCCTATTTCAAGTTCGATGCTGTCCACCTGTTGGGCGCTGGCTTTTTTGACCTGCTCTTCCGCAATGTCAACAATGCTGGCGATGATGGATAGTTCGTGCATGTTTTTTAACGATGAACTATGAATGATGAACTATGAACTTTCAAGCCTCTACTTTTCGTCTTCGGCGGAACAGCAGCCACCCGGCGATTGCAGCGACGGCAAATGCCGGTAAAGCATGTTCGGGCGTGCCAAGGTAATGGACGACGGAATTGGGGTCGAAATGACTGTGGCCGCCGTGGGCAAAAACGGCAAACGGCATGGAAGCGAAAGCGAGGGACAGCAACTTTTTCATCGTGCGTTTTTTACAAAAGATTAATTGGTGAAAAAGAATTTGAGAGGCAAGGTAAATTTACTTGCAGTCTGGCAGGTGTGAGAAAAATCACCCGGACAAATGATTGTTGTCATGATAATGTAGATGTATTACCTTCTTCTTTGGGCAATGTTTCCAGAAGGAAATTAGTGATTGGTTTAAATCATCAAAATCCTCCCTGCTATGATTTCAAAGCCTACCCACCGACCCACCTACTACGAAGAATTGAGACAAAAAGGCTACTCCCGCCGGGATTTCATGAAATTCTGCTCCATGATCGGGGCCTACCTCGGCCTCGAAGCCAGCGGCATTGCCCAGGTAGCGAACGCCCTGCAAAAAACGTCACGGGTGCCGGTCATCTGGCTGCACTTCCAGGAGTGTACCTGCTGCAGCGAGAGTTTCATCCGGTCTTCGCACCCCATCGTGGCAGACATAATTCTGGATAAAATTTCGCTGGATTACACCGAAACGCTCATGGCTGCCAGCGGCCACCAGGCCGAAGCTGCCATGCATAAAACCATGCAGGACTTCAATGGCGAGTACATCCTCTGCGTGGAAGGTTCCGTACCAACGGCGGAAGACGGCGTGTACTGCTGCATTGGCGGCAAATCGGCGATGCAGATTTTGGACGAAGCAGCGGCTGGCGCCAAGGCCATCATTGCCTGGGGCAGTTGCGCCTGCAACGGTTGCGTACAGGCTGCCAAACCGAATCCAACCCGTGCTACCCCCATCCACAAGCTGGTAAAAGGCAAACCGATCATCAAAGTGCCGGGCTGCCCGCCGATCGGCGAGGTGATGGCCGGGGTCATCGTTCACGTCATCACGTTCGGTCGCCTGCCGGAACTCGACCGGGTTGGCCGGCCAAAGGCGTTTTACTCCAAGCGGGTACACGACACCTGCTACCGCCGCCCGTTCTACGACGCCGGGCTTTTTGTTGAAACATTTGACGATGAAAACGCTCAGAAGGGCTACTGCCTCTACAAAGTCGGCTGCAAAGGCCCGATGACCTACAACGCCTGCGGTGTAACGAAGTGGAACAACGGCACGAGCTATCCCATCCAGTCGGGCCACGGCTGCTTCGGTTGCAGCGAGGAAAATTTCTGGGACAACGGCCCGATCTACCGCCAGATGGCCAACTTCCCCGGCTTCGGCATCGAAGCGGATGCAGATAAAATCGGGATGGTGGCTGCCGGAGCAACGGCTGTGGGCATTGCTGCGCACGCCATTGCGACGAATTTCAGGAAAGCAAAGCTGATCGATGATTTGATTCATGAAGGTAAGGATGCGGAGAAAGAGTTATAAAAATCAATTGAACTTGATAAAACGCATAGGCTCGGAAGACACTTTGGTTTATCCTAACTTACTGATTGTTAATTTTTTAAAATAAATAACCGGGTGCCTTCTGCGCCTGTGGGTTGAAAAAATATTCACCATGGCCGAACGTATAGTTGTCGACCCCGTGACCCGAATCGAGGGCCACCTAAGAATTGAAGCCGAAATCAAAGACGGCAAAATCTCCGAAGCCTACAGTTCCGGCACCATGGTCAGGCTGCTGGAAGAAATTTTAAAAGGGCGTGACCCCCGTGATGCATGGGCCTTCGTGGGCCGGGTTTGCGGGGTGTGTACCACGGTCCACTCGCTGGCCTCTTGCCGGGCGGTGGAGGATGCTCTCGGCATTGTCATCCCGCCCAACGCCGAGTTGGTGCGCAACATCATGTACTGCACGCAATACATGCACGATCACGTCGTGCATTTTTACCACCTCCATGCCCTCGACTGGGTGGACGTGGTCTCCGCCCTGAAGGCTGATCCAAAGAAAACTTCGGAGATTGCACAGAGCATTTCGAACTGGCCGAAGAGTTCCCCCGGCTATTTTTCCGATCTGCAAAAACGGCTGACGACTTTCGTCGAAAGCGGCCAGCTTGGCATCTTCGCCAACGGCTACTGGGGCCATCCGGCTTACAAATTGCCGCCGGAAGTGAACCTCATCGGCGTGGCGCACTACCTCGAAGCGCTCGAATGGCAGAAAGAAATCGTGAAGGTGCATACCATTTTTGGCGGTAAAAACCCGCACCCGAACTACCTCGTCGGCGGCATGGCCTGTGCCATCGGCCTCGACGATGTGAGCGGGATCAACGCCGAACGGCTGGCCTACGTGGAACAGCTTTTGAAGAATGCCAAAGATTTCATCAACCAGGTTTACATCCCCGACCTGCTGGCCGTGGCGCCCTACTACCTCGACTGGGGTGCCATTGGTGGCGGCCTTGGAAGTTACATGAGCTACGGCGACCTGCCAACGAACGGCTACAATGACCCATCGAGTTTCAAATTCCCTTCGGGCGTCATTTTAAACAAAGACATCGCCAACGTGCAGGACGTGGACTTGCGCAACGATACCGAAGTGCAGGAATTCATCAAGCGCTCCTGGTACGAGTACGACGGCGGCGAAGATGCCGGTCTGCACCCGTGGGCGGGTGAAAGCAGGGTGAAATACACCGGCCCGAAACCGCCATACGAACACCTGAACGTCAATGAAAAATACAGCTACCTGAAAACGCCACGCTGGAAAGGCAACGCCGTCGAGGTCGGCCCGCTGGCTCGTGTGCTCATCGGTTACGCACGTGGCCGTGAGGATTTCAAAGCGGTGGTGGACTCGACGCTGGCCAAGCTGAACGTGCCCGTCGGGGCGCTGTTCTCGACGCTGGGTAGGACGGCGGCCCGTGGCCTGGAGAGCATCCTCGTCGCCGATTGGGCGCTGGAATTTTACGACAGCCTGATTTTAAACCTGAAAAACGGTGACACCCGCATGGCAGAAATGGAAAAATTCAACCCGGCCAAATGGGAAAAAACCGCCAAGGGCGTCGGCCATACCGAAGCTCCGAGGGGTGCACTGGCCCACTGGATCGTCATCGAAGACACGAAAATCAAGAACTATCAACTGGTTGTTCCAACAACGTGGAACGCATCGCCCCGTGACCCGAACGGGAACATGTCGGCCTACGAAGCTGCCCTGAAAGACACCCCGATTGCCGATCCGGAGCAGCCAGTTGAAATTTTACGCACCGTTCACTCTTTCGACCCTTGCCTGGCCTGCGCCGTCCACGTTTACGACGAAGATGGCAAGCACGTGAGTAGGGTGAAAGTTTTATAAAGGGTAGAAGTATTGAGGGATTGGAGGATTGAAGCTGCCTCCAATCCCTCAGTCCTCCAATCCTCCAATCCTTTCAAAATGGCATCCATTACCCATAGTTCTCCCCACAAACTCCGGCGGGTATTCGTCTGGCAATTGCCCGTGCGGGTTTATCACTGGTTAAATGCACTGGCCATTGTGGCACTTTGCATCACCGGCTATTTTATCGGAAATCCGCCTGCGTTGCTGTCGGGGGCTGAGGCGTCGGACCGGTACCTGTTCGGGTGGATTCGTTTCGTCCACTTTGTGGCGGCCTATATTTTCTTTTTCAATTTCCTGTTCCGGATTTACTGGGGCTTTGTGGGGAATAAGTATGCGGATTGGAAAAATTTCATTCCGACAAACAAGAAATTTTTTCAGGAAATCTGGCAGGTGTTAAGCATCGACATTTTTTTAAAAAAGAACAAAGAGCACATGTCGGTAGGGCACAATGCGCTGGCAGGTTTGGTTTACTTTTTCACTTTCATTGCTTTCATGGTGCAGTGCATCACCGGTTTTGCCCTCTACGCCAACATGAGCGACTGGTGGTTCGCCGATTTATTCATCTGGGCGTCGTGGCTGTTTGGTCATGATGATTTTGCGCTGCGCAACTGGCATCACGCCACGATGTGGTTTTTCATCGTCTTCGCCATGGTTCACGTTTACCTTGTTTTTTACCATGATTACGTGGAAGGGCGGGGTGAAACTTCGTCCATCGTGGGTGGCTGGAAATTTATCGATGAGGAGGCATTTCACAAAGACCAGCAGGACACCGCCGAGTGGGAAGTAAAGAAGAAAGGCAGAGCCATACGTTGAGAATACCGCAAGCTAAAGTTTGTAAATTGTGATTGTTTTCAAAAGGCAGAGGCCGGATGTTGATTTCCGGCCTTCCTTTGGATTTGAGTGAAACTTTGAGCTACAGTTCCGGAAAATAATAAATGACTTTTTTTTGCCGGGAAGGTTTGGATGTTGGAGGTACGCTCTTCAACTGCCTGCCTTGCTAAAAATCAATGAAGGTGCCGGTTACTTCCTGGTAAGGTCCGGTGCCTTCGTGTTTAACGGAAAATGAAAAATTAAACTTGAACCATATTTTGAAAAAAATCCTCATCCTCGGTATCGGCAACTACCTCATGGGCGACGAAGGCGTAGGCGTTCATTTTGCTCAAATGCTTGAAAATGAAAAACTTCCGTCCGGTGTAGACGTGGTGGACGGTGGTACGGGCGGGTTTCACCTAACCAACTTTTTTGAAGCTTACCCCACTGTCATCCTCGTGGATGCGACGCTCGACGGGCATCAGCCGGGCACGATCCGGCCGTTGAAGCCCCGTTTTTCAAAGGATTTTCCCAAAGCCATGAGTACGCATGACATTGGCATGAAAGACCTCATCGAAGCGCTGACGTTGATGGGCACGCTGCCAAAAATTTACCTCTTCGCCGTTTCCATCGAAACGTTGCAACAGCAACAGGTGACGCTGTCGCCGGAGATAGAATCGGTGCTGCCGGAGTTGCGGCGGCAGGTGTTTGAGCTGGTGGAGCGTTTGTGAAACAAAAAATCCCCACGATGAGTCACCGTAGGGATTTTTTGTTTCTCAAACGCCGTGATCAATCGCAACCCAAATCAATCCTCGACTGAGGATCGTTGTTTGGGAAGCAGTTGCCGGAGCGGATTGAAAGCGGCTGGTAGCGCAGCAAGTTCGGGTCACGCAGAGCCGTTTCGATGAAGGCAGCTATGTCGTTGACTTCTTCTGCAGTCAGCCCGAGCGGCTTGAATTCTTCAGCCAATTGGCTGTCAGGTACGTTCGGATTTTCTTTCACCGCTGCATTTTTGTAAGCTACGACATCCCGGACGTTTCTGAAGCTGGATCCATGTCCGTAGAATGGGGAATCAGCAATATTGTAGAGTTGCGGTACTTTGAATTTGTATTTATCCGCATCATTTTTTGTAAAACTGAAACGTCCGAGGTTGCCGTCTGAGTTGGCGTCAGCGCCGTAGGTAGCTTCCTGGTTTTCAAACAGATCTTTCATGCCGAGGGCATAAAAATCCATACTGGCGAGGTTGGGTCCGTTGTGGCAGCTTGCACAATTTGCCTTTCCGAAAAACAGAACAGCACCCCGTTTTTCCTGCTCGGTCATGGCGTTGGATTTGCCACGGAGCCAGAGCTGGAAAGGCGCCTGGTTAGGTAGCAGGATGCGCTCGTAGGCAGCGATGGCCAAGCCTGTCCGCTCCTTGTCATAGCGGCCTGGTGGTGGTATGTTGGGGAATGCTTTGTCGAAAAGCTGGCGATAGTTGAGGTCTTCGCAAATATCAGAGTCCATTTTGAGCCGGTGCACGTCCTGGGCGGCGATAGCCTGGCTCTCTGTGCCGTGGTAGCCCAGGTGGTTGACAAATTTCGGTGTACCCGGAGTCCAGTTGGCATCTGTACCGGCGTTTACACCGACGGCTCCAAACTGGCCATTCCAAAGGATTGCTTCCTGGTAGGCGATATTCAGAGCAGATGGAGAACGGACCGGCTGCACATCGAGTTCAGAAAAATCATATTCCGGGTCAGGCACTCTTCCTTCGCCATTGATACCGAAGCCGATACCTCCGTCAGATATGCCCTGGTGACGGCCAGCCTGGAATCCTGCACTGGCAAAGTGGCAGGATGCGCAGGAGTAGGTGCCCATGTGGTTGGCATGCTTAGGGTTAAGGCCGATGCCTGTTTCATGAAAAAGCAAGGCGCCGAGATCAATTTTTGCCTGTGTGATCGGATTTTTCGGATCCTGGGGAATTTTATTCAGCTCAGTGCTCAGTGGCAGTAAAAAATGGGATTTTCCTAAGCCATTGGAGGCATCCTGAAGCGCTTGCGAAAGCTGCGCATCAAGCTTTGCTGCATTGTCGGTGTCGTCATCTTTTTGACAAGAAGCCAAAAGGCACACCCCAAGCGCTATGACTGAAATCATTTTAAAGTTCATATAATGGAAGATTTTAGCGGTGAAAGAAAATTTTTCTGCGGGTGACTACCGAGAGCGAGTCAAAACAGGAGGGAGTTTTTTTTGTCTTTAGGACAGGTTATACATTTTATCTTTAGAAAAAATGTCCTGGTTGCGACCTATGTGAACCAAAGTTAGGTCATTTAAACCAAAACTTTGCCAAGGTTTTAAAAAAGTTCAGAAATGAAACATTAAGTCCGGTTATCCAGGTCTGAAACCTTCGATTTCCCTTCCTTCAACTATCTTGCCGGCCAAAAAAATCACAATTTGATATGCACATTAATCTCATTTCCGATACCATCACCAAGCCTACTCCTGAAATGCTCAGCGCTATGTTTGCAGCTCAAGTAGGGGATGACGTATTTGGCGAAGACCCAACAGTAAACACTTTGCAGGAAAAAGCGGCCGTCATGTTCGGTAAGGAAGCTGCTCTGTTTTGCCCTTCCGGCACCATGACCAACCAGATCGCCGTGAAAATGCACACCCAGCCGCTCGACGAGGTCATTCTCGACCACTACTCGCACGTGTACCAGTACGAGACCGGGGGCTATGCCTACAATTCCGGTGTGGGTGTCAACCTCATCGCCGGTACCAACGGCAAAATCACGGCAACCCAGGTCGAGGCCGCCATCAAACCTGTTCACGACTGGCTGCCCTTGAGCCGTCTGGTTGTTTTGGAAAATACGGCCAACAAAGGCGGCGGCAGTTTTTACACGCTGGATGAAGTGAAACCCATCCGGCAACTCTGCCGGAAGCGTGGCCTGAAACTCCACCTCGACGGTGCCCGGCTGTTCAATGCCCTTGTTGAAACGGGTGAAACCACGCAGGACTGGGGTGCCCAATTCGACTCCGTTTCCATTTGTCTTTCCAAAGGTCTGGGTGCCCCGGTCGGGTCCTTACTCATTGGTGATCAGGATTTTATAAAAAACGCAAGGCGAGTACGCAAGGTCATGGGCGGTGGTATGCGGCAGGTGGGATATCTCGCTGCGACAGGTATTTTTGCCCTCGAAAACCATGTGGAGCGTCTGAAAATCGACAACAACCGGGCAAAGGTTTTGGGTGAAACCTTGCAGTCGCTACCCTGGGTGGAAAGCGTGCGGCCCGTGCAGACGAACATCGTCATCTTCGATTTGAAAGCGCCCCTCATGGCGGATGTTTTTTTGAAAAAACTGGCGGAGCAGGGCGTGAATGCAGCGCCATTCGGCCCGGCGACGGTGCGCTTTGTGACGCACCTGGATTTTACGGAGGAAATGCTGGAGAAAACCGTTGAAATTTTGAAAGGGATGAAAAATTAAAGGCAGGAAACCTTTTGATCAAAAATATTTTGACTAAATTTGTCAAGAAAATTATTGTCAAAAATGAAAACCCTTTTCACCCTGCTCAAAGACACCCGTCAGGAGCGCAACCTCAAGTTCAAAGACCTGGCTGCCACGACCGGGATCGACCAGGCCTTGCTCAGCAAATTTGAGAACGGCAACCGCCTGCCGACGGAGGAGCAAATCGCCATTCTGGCAAATGCTTACGGCTTGAACGTCAGCGAATTGCGCAAGCTTTGGCTGGCCGAAAAGGTTTTGCAAATCTTACAGTACGAGCCGCAGGCCGCCGAAGTGCTCATGGTGGCCGAAAGCAGGGTCGAGTACCTGACCGGCAAACGGGCGCTCGAAGTGCCTACGTTGCCATTTGACCTTCAGCAAAAACTGACCGTTATCGACGGACTGAAAGCCGAATGGCAGGCCCGGCGGCCGCTCGACCCGGCACAGTTGCGAAAAATGCGGTCGTTTTTTCACATCGAATACACCTTCGAAAGCAACCGCATCGAGGGAAATACGCTGACTTTACAGGAGACCAGCCTCGTCGTCAACGAGGGGCTGACCATCAGCAACAAGTCCATGCGGGAGCATCTCGAAGCCATCAACCATGCCGAAGCCGTGGATTTCATCGTAGAACTGGCGCAGGGCCGGGAAGACCTCAGCCGCCGCACCCTGCTCGAACTGCATGCGCTCATCCTGCGCACCCTCGACCGGGACCATGCAGGCCGGTATCGCAACGTGCCGGTGCGGATTTCCGGGAGCCGCCACGAGCCGCCGCAGCCGTTCATGCTCGACAAGTTGATGGAGGATTATTTCATCCACTACCGCACGCAGCAGGGCGTGATGCACCCGGTCATCCTTGCGGCAGAAATGCACGAGCGGCTGGTGAGCATCCACCCATTCATCGACGGGAACGGCCGCACTTCACGGCTGGTGATGAACCTCATTTTGCTCCGCAACGGCTACACTATCGCCAACCTCAAAGGCGACAACAACTCCCGGCTGGCCTACTACCGGGCGCTCGAAAAAGTGCAGGTGGACAACGAGCCGGAGGTGTTTTACGGCTTGGTAGCGGATGCAGTGGAGCGGTCGTTGAGGGCGCATTTGGAGTTGGTTTGAAAATATTCAGTCCGGCAGCCTCGCAGGCTGCCGGACTTTTGCGTAATTTTTATTTCACAAACTTGCCCGTCTGGGTAAGGTTTTTCCCCTGCATTTGATAAAAATAAATCCCGCCAGGGAATTCGGTTAATGGAATTTGCACATTTACTTCACCGGGTGACAGTTTTACCTCTTTCAAAGGCTGTCCATGCAGGTTGAACATGATCAGCGTAGCTTCCGCAGGCAGGTCGTCGCAACGGAGATTCAGGTAGCCATTTGATTGAAAAACTTTTACAAACTCCTGATTTTCAGTTTCCTGTACCGGAGTGACGCCAGTGAGCGGGGAGCAGAAAAGTCCGTTGAAAGGCTGGTTGTTAACTTCAGTAAAATCTCCGGCAAAGTAGGCATAGCCGTCGTAGGAAGCGGCGGCCCGGACGGTGTTGTTGGCTAAAAATCCGATGAGTGGTTTTGAAGGCTCATATTCGTAGAGTACTTCGGAGATATAGAACTTATAAGGATGATCAAATGTAGATGTTTCGAACCCACCGTACATAATCAGGCGGTTATTATGGTGCATAAAACCATGGATAAGACTGTCTCCTGCTGGATAGTAATACAATTCTGGAATCCAAACTCCAGCATCAAGATAAGCGAAACCTGGTTGTTGACCTAAATGCCCTCCGAGTACCATATAACCTTTGTAGATACTACATACCCGTACAGGTTGGTAAGGTCCGTAAAATGTATTTACCCATTTTTTTTGCGTAAAATTCCAGTAGGCAATGAACTGACTTGATGTTGGGGAGGTATCTGGCATCAGGGTCTGGAAATCTCCTCCGACCAGCAAATTGGAACCATTTTTAGCAAAAGAATATACGGGTGCATCGACCGAAAGAACCCCGTCCGTGATATTGCCATTTACCATTCCGCTATTGTCCCACATTTGTGTATTTAATTTCCATCGTGCGAGATAGGCGATATCTAATCCACCTACTTTTTTAAAAGTGCCGCCGATCATAACTTCCAGGAGACGTACTTCAATTACTTTTACGCTACCTTCCATATCTCCAATTTGCATGGGATGCCATTGCCCATCTTTGAAATAGGCGACATTGACCGGCTCGGTATAGCCAGGTAGCGTAAAATTGCCTCCGACGTAAGTTCTTCCATTGTCATGCCGGACACAATAAATATCCCCGATAACTCCCCCATCGTAAGTATTCCATTCGTTGCCATTCCAACTGGCAATACTGTTGGCTTTAACGCCGTCTATTTCTGTAAAATTTCCAGCAACTATCAGTGGCATATTATATTCTGGGTCGTGATACATGACATGGATAATTCCATTCGCTCCACCCCCATTCCCAACAGCACACATTTCCTGCGGCGCAGGCGGATAACCCGGCTGTATCCACGCCAATTCATCCACTGTAAACCCATTTACTTCAGCCCATTCCAATAACTCAGGATAACCGGTCAGTTCCCGGACGTAAGCGTAGTTATTTTCTTTTGAAATGCGATACGCTGTTTGCCCGCTGTCACTTTGCAGCATCAGGTAGCCTACGGCACAGGCAGTTCCGTGCATATCAATGAAATACGGTTGCCTCGTTGGGTGGAAGGTATTTTGAGGAAAAACACCATCCTGCCAGTACGTCCGAAGTTCGTCCAGCCGTAGCAGGCGGTTGATTTTTTGCGCCGGGGTTAGTCCGGGAGTTTTCTTTTCCCTTAAAATTTTTTCCACCAGCCGGAGGTGGGTTTGAATGCGCTGGCGGTCGTTGTCAAAACGGGTGAGGATTTGCAGGTCCGGCAAATCGACGGATTGGCGGCTCCATTCCTTGTTGACTTCCGTAAGGTGATCGATCAAAGGACGCCATTGGCCGGGCGGCAGTTGATTTGCAAGACTGGAGGAAATGCCTGTCAAAGCGACAGCGAAGAGGAGAATCATTTTTTTCATAGCTAAATATTTTGGTGAAAAACGAGGCCTCAATTTAGCTGGTTTTGAAAAAACATCACTGGGAATAGGGTCTCATTTTCGGCCGGTGTGCGGCTAATTGACCGGAAAACTCACTCAATCTCCAAATCATACCTCCCCAGCAGCCCGGCCAGCCCAACGCTCGAAAACTTCGCTTTTTTAATAAAATTAAATTCAGGATCAATGGTGAAATGGAAGGCGTTGCGCAAGTCTGCTTTTTCCAGGAGAGTATTTTCAAACATGGCCCCGGCCAGGTCGCATTGGTCGAACACGGCGCCCGTCAGGTCGCAGTTCACGAAGTCCGTTTCCCGCAGTTGGCAATTTTTGAAAACGGTGCTTCTCAGTTTCAGTTGGTAAAATGAAGCGAGGTTGAGCTGACAGTCCGTGAATCCGAGTTCCAGCATGAACGGCTTGCAACGGCTGAAATCCACGCCGAGCAGCTTGCAATCGCTGAATTTCACATCTTTTAAAGCCGTCTCTTCCAGCCGTGCATTGCTGAGGTTGCAATCTTCGAAGCGGCATTCCAGGAAGTTGATTTCCGACAGATCGGCATTTAAAAAATCGCAGTTGGTAAAAGTGCAGTTGTCGAATTCTGTGTCGGGCAGGGGTTGTCCGGCGAAGCTGGCGTTTTTGAAATGTTGGTCTTCCATGTTTTCAATTTTTCATCAAACTTACGGGATGAAAATGGCTTTGGCAGGTTTTAAAAAAAAGGGCAGCCATGTTTTACAAAAAGAAAAACATGGCTGCCCGGAGGGTGAAATTTTATTCTTTCACCAGTTTCACGCTTCCGTGGACGAGACCTCGTGTATCACGGATGGTGATTTGTCCAAACAACAGTTGCCGGCCTTCAGACAGCGCCGGACGAATCTGTAAGCGGTGGATTCCGCCTGCGGGAACTGCTTGCTGCCAGGTGCCTGTCCGCCTTCCGAGCAGGTCGGTCAGCGTTATTTCAAACTCACCGGCAGAAACGGTTTCAAACTCTACCGTCATCATTTCATCGAAAGGATTGGGGAAGATTTTCACCTGAGCGGCGCCCAGTGGGAGTTGATCCTCCGTGCCGGTGATGGCGGTGCAATCGATCGTGTCGATCCCCTTTTCCAGCACTCTTTCGAAAAGCAGTTTGTGACCGGCGTCGTTCACGTGAACGCCATCGCCGGAATCGTACTCGTCGAGGATGAATCCGTCCGGAGCAGCCATTCCGTTCCAGAAGTCGATGGCATACTCTCCGTAGATGGCGAGAATTGAATCCCGAACATCCGTCTGGATCTGGATTTGAGAGGAGTTGGAGAAGTTCCGGGGCTGCGTGGTGGCAATCCAAACTTCCACGCCCTGGTCATTGGCCGTGGTGGCGATCAGGTCGAAGTTGGCCAACTGATCCGCCACCGGGTAGTTGTTGGCGGCATCGTTGGAAGGCATGTTGACGATGATGGCGTATGGATCGAACGATAGCGCCCGAGTTACATTCCGGCCCTGGTCGATGGGGCCGGTGCCCCCTGGTATGGTTGTGCCGGTGGGCAAAATGTGGTACGTGGTGTAGCCTCCCTGGGCGAGGTTGACGACTTCGTAGCGGGTGTTTCTTTGAAAAATCGTATTCCTGAAGCGGCCTACCCAGGAGCTGTCGGGGGAGGAAGCGCCTGCTCCTGCTGCGGTGGAAGAACCGAGTACTACGATGCGGCAGGTAACCGTGTCGGAAGTTATTTCAAAAACAGCATCGCTCACGTCCGTCAGGGTGTCGGAAGTCAGGCGCACCAGACATTCCTGCGAAGGCATGTTGGGCACGGTCCACACGTATTCTTTTTGAAAAGCGGGCACCGTGGCGATGGTAGTCCATGCCGCACCGTTGTCGGTGGAATATTCGATGGTAACGTCGATCAGGTTTTCGCTTTCCCAACTGATGGACGGCGTTTTACCCACCTGCCATATTTCACCGCCATTGGGTGAAACGAGCGCCAGGCCGGCCGGTGTTGTGGGCTCCTCATGTTCATAAATCACCTTCATGGCGCCGAGGTAGTAAAAATGGTAGGCGTTGTTGTTGTTCGGCCCTGCGGACATCAACACCCGGATGGTTCCGTTGGCATCCGGCATCATCGTGGTCGTGGCCAGTTCATTCGTGTTCCCGGCTACCTGGAGGTAAAGCGTATCCGTAGTCGCACCTTCCACAATGTACTGGGTCTCCCGGTTGTCCGTAGCGTCACGGGAGGCGAACATGGAAAGGGTGTAGGATTTGTCCGGATTGAGGTTGGACAATTCTACCCCGGCGGTAGGCTGAGTTTGTCCACTCCAAATTTCCGTGTTTCCATAAAAACTATCGCCGGAGGCGGTGGCCGGGATGCCTAAGGACGGATCAGGGCTCTGCGTGCCGTTGGTATTGATGTGATTGAAATCGTCGATAATAGAAATCTTTTTTCCCGACGAAAAGCCTGCCGACGTTATCAGGTTGTCAATCTGACCGGCAACCGGGTCGCCGATGTTGTTCCAGGGCGCCGGTGTGGGGTTATTACCGAAGTCGATCAGCAAGGTGTCCATCGGCTCGACGGGCGGCTCTTCGTGCTCGTACACCACTTTCATAGCGCCGAGGTAGTAAAAACCGGAGCCGTTGTCGTTGTTAGGCCCCGGCGACGCCGTGATGCGGATGGTGCCGTTGGCGGCAGGCATCAGCGTGGCCGTCACGACCATGTCCGTGTTGCCGGAGGCGTTGAGATACAGCGTATCGTTCGTCATACCTTCGACGAGGTACTGCGCTTCCCGGTTGTCGGTAGCGTCACGGGAGGCAAAAATGGAGATGGTGTAGGGTTTGGCCGTGTCGAGGTTGAAGAGCTCCACCCCGCCGGTAGGCTGTACCTGTCCGCCGAAGACCGATGTGTTTCCGAAGAAACTGTCACCGGTGGCAGTGGATGGGAACCCGATGGCCGGATCGGGACTTTGCGTGCCGCCGGTGTTGATGTTGTTAAATGGGTCAAAAACCAGAATGCCTCTTCCCGATGGATCGCCTGTCGATTTTATCAGGTCGTCGATCTGGCCGTCGGCGGGGGCGGTGATGTTGTTCCAGGGAGCGGGCGAGAGGTTATTTCCAAAATCAATCAAGAGCGTATCCATCGTCTGAACCACGGGCGGTTCTTCGTGCTCGTAGGTCACTTTCATAGCGCCGAGGTAGTAAAATCCAGCGCCGTTGTCGTTGTTAGGACCCGGCGATGCGGTGATGAGGATGCTGCTGTCGGCATCTGGCATCAGCGTGGCGGTCACCACCATGTCCGTGTTGCCGGAGGCATTGAGGTACAGCGTGTCGTTGGTCATGCCTTCGAGGACGTACTGGGCTTCCCGGTTGTCGGAGGCATCCCGGGAGGCGAAAATCGTGATGGTGTAAGCCTTGCCGGGGACGAGGCTTCCCAGCCTCACCCCGCCGGTAGGCTGTACCTGTCCACCGAAGTCCGATGTGTTTCCGAAGAAGCTGTCGCCGGTGGCAGTGGCCGGGAATCCGATGGCCGGGTCTGGGCTTTGCGTGCCGCCGGTGTTGATGTTGTTAAATGGGTCGACAACGGCGATAGACCTGCCGGTCATGATTCCGGCGGAGTTCATCAGGTCGGCGATGTTGCCGGATGCCGGACCGGTGACATTGTTCCAGGGAGCTGGTGAAATGTTGTTCCCAAAATCAATCATGATAGTGTCCATCGGTCCTGCCGGTGGTTCTTCGTGTTCGTACACCACCTTCATGGCGCCGAGGTAGTAAAAACCAGCGCCGTTGTTGTTGTTCGGTCCCGGCGAAGCTGTGATGACGATGGAGCTGTCAGCGGCGGGCATCAGCGTAGCTGTCACCACCATGTCTGTGTTGTCAGAGGCGTTGAGATACAGCGTGTCGTTGGTCATGCCTTCGAGGACGTACTGGGCTTCCCGGTTGTCGGAAGCAGCCCGAGAGGCGAAAATTGTGATGGTGTAAGCCTTGCCGGGGACGAGACTTCCCAGTCTCACCCCTCCGGTAGGCTGCACCTGACCGCCGAAATCTGATGTATTTCCGAAGAAACTATCGCCGGTGGCGGTGGCGGGGAATCCGATGGCCGGATCGGGGCTTTGTGTGCCGCCGGTGTTGATGTTGTTGAATGGGTCGACCACAGAGATGGACCTGCCGGTCATGATTCCGGCGGAGTTCATCAGGTCAGCGATGCTGCCGGAAGCCGGGCCGGTGACGTTGTTCCAGGGTGCGGGTGAAATGTTGTTTCCGAAGTCGATCAGGATGGTGTCCATTTGCGCCATCAGGGATTGACTGCAGATGAATAGTGCGAATAGATAGAGTAATTTTTTTTTCATGTTCAGCATTTTTAATAAATCATTTAGTAGTGCCATAGAATTGATAAACCGGTTTTTCAACTTTTAGAATCCGGGCCTAATGAAAAGTAATTATGCTGACATGGAAAAATAGGAATGGATGTTTTTTCAGTTTGATTGAAATAACAAAGTGTTGACTGAAGTCGCCCTCCAATCCTTTACATATCGGTGAAAAGAAAAAGTATCCGGCTCACTCACAGCGTGAAGCATAGCCGGTGATTGTTTCAGGCGTTTTTATCCTGAAAAACAGCCGGAAAGTGCCTGTTTTATGAAAATTTACAGCGAAGAGTTGTTGCAACATTCATTTTTGTTTCAAGAAAAAAATCACGGTCAATGAATTGGTGGACAGACATCAGCCCCCCGGACTCATGCCCGCTAAGGCGAAAATTCTCTCTGTTTTGACGAGGTGTCAAAGTCAAAATCAGGCGGGCTGGCAAATATTTGGTTTTGCAGCCTGTTTACCTGATCACGGAAACCGGCACGACAAAAAACTCATTTGCTTGCTTTCCTGCTATTTTCAAAAAATACATTCCCGGCGTTAATGCACTGACATCTATTTCACCGGTTCCTTTTTTTGTTGAAACTATGCGCCCAAAGTTGTCAGCTAGTTCGGCGTTGAGATCTTCCGTTTCCGGTATTTCGAGAAAAATAAAATCCGATGCCGGGTTTGGGTACACCTGCACCAGGTGCTGCCAATCGCCAAGGCTTGAAAAACTCAGGCTTACCACGTTCGAATAGTCAAAACTCCCATCCAGGTCATGCTGCTTCAGGCGGTAGTAGTTCACTCCATTCACCGGCGTTTCGTGCAGAAAATCGTAGCGCTGTTCCGTCGTCGAAAAGCCGGCAGCTTGCACCCTCCCGATTTTTTTGAAAAATATTCCATCCGCCGAATGCTGGATTTCGAAGTAACCGGCATTGAATTCCGAGGCAGTGGCCCACTCCAACCGGGACGCCTCTCCGGATTTAAAGGCCCGGAAAAACAGCAGTTCGACGGGTAGCGCCTGTGCCTGCTGGCCTGTGACCACCACCGGATGTTCGTGAAAATTATTGCCGTCGAACTCTGTATAAGCCAGGGCCGGGCGGTTGTTGACCGTAGATGCAAGGAAACCTTCGCTGGCAGCAGCGGTGCCGGTGCTGTGATCGAAGTTCAGTGTGAGAACATGCACGGGCGTAGCCCCAATACTTGTACCTGTGAAATTGTCATCAAAAACATTGGTGGTGCCAAAACCGGTGTGGGTGATGGGCACGGCCGGATTTGTGGTTGGGTCGTGCAGCAGCTGCGACTGGTTAACTGCCCAACCGAGCGCCGTTAGCGGTGCGTAATTGAATGATGTGAGCGTGGACTCGGTGTTGTCGTAGTAAAAATCGACGGTGAAACCGACGAGGTTCTCCGTGCCGCCGTTGTCCTCCCGGGCGAATACTTTCACCCTGCTTTCAGTGTTGCTGACCGTTTCGACCTGGTAGGAAAAAACGATGTCCTGAGCCGGCAGTATTCCAGGGAAAAGCGAGAAGATGACGAGGGTGGCATTGATATAACTTTTCATTGTGTTGATTTTTTTTCAAAAAAATTATGCTTCTCCCTTTTTTTAGGTGAAATGGGTTTGTGCCATTCCTTTCGACTCCAGGAGTGGCCGGGTTATCTACCCGGCGTTGCCTTTGAGACATCGCCGGGTAAATAACCCGGCCTCTCCCTTGTGAAA
>JASBVF010000015.1 GCA_030147525.1 Bacteroidota bacterium | reverse complement strand
TACCCAAGTTTTGAGCGCCGCGGCCCTTGCCACATTCTGCTTCGCGGTCGAAAGACCCGCTGCGCTCAACTCTTGCTCGAACTACGGAGTCATCCGCAGGAGAATTTTAATTCAACACTAAATGCAAGTACATGAAAAATGAATTTACCAGAAGAAAATTCCTGACCAGCGTCAGCATGCTGGCGGCCGGAAGCCTGTTGGCCGAACCGGTCAAAAGTTTCGGTTTAAACAGAAAACTGCGGGTCACGCTGGTGGGTACCGGCATCCGTGGTATTGGCTTTTGGGGCAAACGGCTCGTGGAGGAATACTCCGACCTACTGGAGTTTGTCGGACTGAGCGACATCAATCCCGGCAGGCTCGAATTTGCACTTAAACACATGGGCGTCAAGTGCCCGGTTTTCACCGATTTTGAAAAAATGGTGAAAGAATCCAAGCCTGACCTGGTTATCGTTACTACCAAAGATTCCACGCACCACGAGTTTATCATCAAAGGACTGGAAATGGGCTGCGATGTTTTGACAGAAAAACCGCTGACCACCGACGAACAAAAATGTCAGGCAATCCTTGACGCCGAGCGCAAATCCCGCAAAAAGCTCATCGTCGGTTTCAACTACCGCTGGAGCCCGTACATGACCAAAATCAAGGAATTGCTGTCCAACAACGCCATCGGCAAGGTGACTTCCGTGGACTTCAACTGGTACCTGAATACCTACCACGGCGCTTCCTACTTCCGCCGCTGGCACGGCCAACGGGAGTCGGGCGGCACGTTGTGGGTGCACAAGGCCACCCACCACTTCGACCTCGTCAACTGGTGGCTCGACTCCGACCCGGAGGAGGTTTTCGCTTACGGAGCGCTGGAACACTACGGCAGCAACGGCCCGTTCCGGGGCGACAACTGCCGCACCTGCCCGCATAAAAAGGACTGTAAATTTTACTGGGACATCACCAAAGACGAGCACTCGATGAATCTCTATGTGAAAAACGAACACCACGACGGCTACATCCGGGACAACTGCCTGTTCCGCCACGAAATCAATATTTACGATAAAATGTCGGCGCAAATCAAGTACGCCAACGACGTGGTGGTGAACTACTCCCTCACGACTTACTCGCCCTTCGAAGGCTGGCGCATCGCCTTCAACGGCACGGACGGTCGCATCGAAGCCTGGCTCGACATCCCGTACCACGAGGAAAGCGACCTCTCTCAGGCCGAATTGCACGCCAAAGAAATGGACCAGTCCGGCGGCGAACTGGACTACAAACCGCTCATTTTACACAAACTCTGGAACAAACACGAAACGGTAATGGTCGGCTTCGAGCGGGAAGGCCACGGCGGCGGTGACGAGCGCCTGCACGATAAAATTTTCAGGAATCCGAACAATCCCGACCCGCTGAAACACGCTGCCGGCTTACGTGACGGCGCCATGTCCTGCCTCATCGGCATTGCAGCTCGCAAGAGCATCGAGTCGGGCCACCCGGTACGCATTGCGGAACTGACGGATTTGGAGCCGAGGGCGAAGCGGATTTGACGCCCCTGACCCCTAAAGGGGAACCACTTCGGGAAGTACCTGCAAATTTCCCCGTGTGGTCCCCCTTTAGGGGTCAGGGGCGGGGCGGGCGGGGTAAAATTCAACAACATGCACTATTCAAAAATATTTCTCTTCCTACTCATCACCCTGTTTTTCGGTTGTACAAGGCAACAGCAACCAACGGTGATTTACCTGATTGGCGATTCGACCGTCGCCAATTATGCGAATAATTATGAGGAGGGCAAAGATTATTTCAAGACCAGATATCCGGTTACCGGCTGGGGACAGGTGTTTCAGGAGTTTTTTACCGGCCATGATTTGTCAGAATTTAAACACCTGTTCAATGCGGACAGCATCCGGGTGGACGACAGGGCACGGGGTGGCCGCAGCACCCGCACCTTTTTTCAGGAAGGAAGGTGGCGGGCGGTTTATGATGATTTGAAAAAAGGAGACATCGTCGTGATGCAATTCGGCCACAACGACGCTGCGGAAAACAAACCGGAGCGCTATGTGGACATTCAGGGTTATAAGGAATTTTTACGGCTGTATGTAGCCCAAACCAGAGAGAAGGGCGGCATTCCAATCATACTGACGCCCGTTTGCCGGAACTACCCGTGGAAGGACGGACACCTTGAAAATGTGCATGGCGACTATCCCGGTGCAGCACGGGAAGTGGCTGATGAAACGGGCACTTATTTTATCGACCTCAATCAATTGTCGATGAATGCTTTCAGCAGCAAAGGCCGTGAATACGTCACTGAAAATTACTTCATGAACCTACTGCCCGGCAAGTATGAGGCATACCCGGACGGGCAATCCGACAACACCCATTTTCAAACGGAAGGCGCCAGAGTGGTGGCCGGGCTGGTGTTTGAAGCGATGAAAAATTTGGGTGCGCAACGGCGGCCGTAAAATTATTCTCCGGGATTTTTATCAAAAATCGAAAACTAACAGGCATGAACAAATCAACCATCCTAAATTCATTACTCCTCCTACTTGCCATGCAGCAAACCATGTTTGCCCAGCAGGTCAGGGAATTCACCATCGAAAACTGCGTAAACAGTTTCAACGCTGAAAAAGCCGAGCCGACCAAGGTTGGCTATCAATACTGGTTTGCCGGTAAGGAATTTCTGGGCGATGGCCGCACGCTGAAGATGAGCGTCGTAGCGCCCCGTCAGGCTACGCATGCGCCGCATACCCATGCTGAGGACGAATTCTTTTTCGTTCTGGAAGGCAAAGCGGAATTTCACCTGAACGGCGAAACAGCCACAGGCGGCCCGTACACCAGTTTTTACTGCCCGCCTAACTCGATGCATGGCATCCGCAATGTGGGCGATACGGAGTTAAAATATCTGGTGGTGAAAAAATACCAGCTTGACCGTCCGCAGGGCTTCGATTTTGTTGTCGCCGGCGATGGCAGCGGCGACTTCCGGACGGTGCAGGAGGCCATCGATGCCGTGCCGGCCCTGCGCCGGGAGCGTACCCGGATTTTTATCAAAAATGGCGTTTACAAAGAAAAACTCGTGCTGCCGCCCACCGCCACCAACGTTTCCTTTGTCGGTGAAGACGTTGAAAAAACCATCCTGACCTTCGATGATTTTGCTCAAAGAAAAAACAGGTTCGGCGAGGAAATCGGCACGTCGGGCTCTGCCTCTTTTTTCATCTACGGTGACGGTTTTGAAGCTGAAAACATCACTTTTGAAAATTCCGCAGGCCCGGTCGGTCAGGCCGTTGCCGTGCGGGTGGACGGCGACAAGGTGAAGTTTGAAAACTGCCGTTTCCTCGGTTTTCAGGACACCCTCTACCTGCATGACAAAGACAGCCGCCAGTACTACAAAAACTGCTACATTGAAGGCACCGTGGATTTCATATTCGGCATCTCGACGGCGGTGTTCGACAGTTGCGAGATTTTTTGCAAAAGCCCGGGCTACGTGACGGCAGCGTCCACGGACGAGCAGGCCGAGGTAGGCTACGTTTTCCGGAATTGCCGGATAACCGGCAGCGCCCCGGAGGGCTCCGTTTTCCTTGGCAGGCCGTGGCGGCCTTTTGCCAGGGTGGTTTTTGTGAAATGCGATTTAGGCTCCGTCATTCGCCCGGAAGGCTGGGATAACTGGCGCAACCCCGAAAACGAAAAGACCGCCTATTATGCGGAATTCGGGAATATCGGCCCCGGCGCTGCGACGGCCAAACGGGTGGATTGGTCGCATGTTTTAACGGAAGCAGAAGCGGAAAAATACGGATCATTGGAGGGGATGCTGGGTGGCTGGAATCCGGATGCCGCCAGGTAGGTTAGCTGTTAGCTTTTGGCCTTTAGCCATTGACTAACAGCTAAAGGCCAAAAGCTAACAACACACGTTTACTGCTGCTTCGCAACAATGGCCTCCACGAGGCTGTTCAGGTACACTTCCACGTTGTCAAAAATTGGATCGAGTTCATGGCCGTTGGCCTGGTTCAGGTTGACGTCGAGTTGGCGGGCCTGTTTCCAGCCGTCGGGCATGCCGTCGCCGGAGGTATCGGTGGGCGCCGGGGTAGCGTTGAGTTGCGGCCAGCCGTCCACGTCGGCCTGCGAATCGATGATGCCGTTGGTGCTACCATCCGAGCCGGTAAAGGAATAATCGCCGTTGCGGACGTTTTCGACCACCCGTGCATCCACCGCATCCCGCACGAGCGAGGCGCCGGCAATGTCGAGTACTTTTTCGTAAGCCTCTTCCGCAGTGTGCGTGGTGACGTTGCCGTTGGTGGGGTGCTCTTGAAGCAAACGCATGGCGACTTTATCAGCCGTTGAAACGGTGCCGTAGCTGGAGTGAAACTGGTTGTAAACGCCGTAAGTCCAGTTGTCATCCGTCGCACGGGTGCTGCCGTGGATGTAGTTCCCGTGGATGTAGAATTTACCCCAGATGTCGTACACGTCGGTGCCTTCGTTTTTATTTTTATCGATCGCCACAATGCGCTCCTTGTTGGAGGAAGCCGGGCCGGGCTTGTAGTAACAGTTGACGATGTTCACGTTCATGGCTTCGCCGCCGTAGCAACTGTTCGCTCCCCAGTTGTAGATCACGTTGTTGCGCAGATCGACGAGGTCGGTCAGGGCGAAAGCATCGCCTGCCGGTTCACCCAGGCGGGGGTTGCGGCTCTGGTGGTGGGCCACGAGGTTGTGGTGAAACGAAGCGTTTTTACCGCCCCAAATACCGCCGTAGCCATGCGGGCCTTTTTCGTGTACCGAGTTGTTCAGGCTTTCGGCGATGATGCTCCACTGAAGCGTAGTGTTTTCATTGCCGTAGAGCGTCATGCACTCGTCCACCGACCAGCTGACCGAGCAGTGGTCGATGATGATATTCTTTTTGAAACGGCCTTCCAATCCGTCGGCCTGCTGGTTTTTATCCTCACCAAGACGGAAGCGCAGGAAGCGGATGATGACGTTGTCCGCATTGATGACCACGGGAAAATCCTTGATGCAGATGCCGTCGCCGGGGGCTGATTGCCCGGCGATGGTGAGGTTGCCGTGGTTGATATTCAGCCGGGATTTGAGGGCGATGGTGCCGGATGTTTTAAACAAAATATACCGTGGGCCGGGCGTCTCCACGGCTTGCCGGAAACTGCCGGGGCCGGAGTCTTCGAGGTTGGTGACGTAGATGACCTTGCCACCTCGGCCGCCGGTAGCGAGTCTTCCGAAGCCTTCGGCGCCGGGGAAGGCGACAGCTTCCATGGTAGCCGTCGTGTCGGAACCGGGGCCGTCGTCGTCGATCACGGGCATGTCTTCTTTGTTGTTGCAGGCGGAGAAAGCGCTGAAAATGAGGAAGCCGGAGAGCAGCGCCAGGTATTTGATTTGATTCATTACACGTGTTTTTTGTTGTTTTAAAAAAAGAGAATTGGTAAAAAGGAAAAGGCATGGCCGGAGACGGACCATGCCTTTTTTTAAACATGAAAAAACGTTTAGAAAGGACGCCAGCGAGGGTCGCCGGAGTCATTTTTACCACTGAATCCATTGTCTTTGAAATGAAAATCCATCGTGTCGTAAGGATCCACCCAGAGGCTGGCAGCCGTACCGCCGTAGTTCAGGGCTGGGAAGCCGGGGATCTCAGAGCCGGGCGTAAAAGCAAAATCAGAGGTGGCATAAGTATTTACCACATTAAACAGGGTTGATTCGAGACCACTGTGAATGCCTTTCACCGCAAGGTTGCCTGTCATGCCTTCATCCCAGGCATGGCCGAAAATGGAATTGGTAATGGTGATGCCATTGATGACATTACTCAACACCCCAGCCTCGCCTCTCCAACGGAACACTATACCGTCAGGATCAGCGAATTCACTGAAGGTGCAGTTGTCGATCAACAGGGACTGTGCGTTCTGCCGGCTCTGGAACATCACATGGATTTTGGTAAATGTGCTGTTGGTTAAATTCACATTATCGAAAGCCGCATTGCCTGCGCCGTCGGTATCGGCCGTGATGATACCGTAGCCACCGATGTGGTGAACGATGCAATTGTTGATGGTGTAATTGGTCAGGAACACCTGCGAGCGAATGCGGATGATACCCCGAAAGTTGTTGATGACACAGTTTTCGAAGGTCAGCTCGTTGACGCTCGTCAAGGTCGAGTTGTTCGGATTGAAAACGTAATCTCCGCCGATGTCCTCGCCCCGGAGTTCCACATCGATGAAACGGATGTGGTCGATGGATGCGCCGTCGGCGATGTTCCAGTTTCCGGTGGTGAAAAGGATGGCTTTTTGCTCGCCAAAACCATACGCCGAAGTGATGGTGATAGACTTATCGAGCGGATCGGAAGGCAGGTTGTAGAGCACGCCTTTTTTCAAAAGAATGATCTGGCCGTCCGTGGCCGCAGTAATGGCGTTGGCCACTGCATCGGGGTCTTCCGAATCGCTCAGGTCCACGACGTTGGGGTCGCTGGGATCCACGTTGTAGTCGAGGGTTGTGTAATTCTCCCAGCCCCGCAGAATTTCACCGTCGGCGCCACTGTAGATGGCAATCTGGTAAGTGGTCAGCGGTTCCAGGCCGGTCACGATGAATTCACCGTTGGCCTGTGCGGCAGCATCCACATCAAATTCGGCCAGCGGATTTTCCAGCTTCAGGTCGCTGGGAGCAAAAGTCCTGATCTTGGTGACCGGAGCTCCCAACACTTCCCACGACACCCGAGCTGCCACATCAATCACATCGCCATCGCCGGGGATTTCCAGGATGGAAGGGAAGCGCTCGGTGCGCACGTTGCCGAGGTCGGAAACCTTGCTGTCGTACGTTGGATCGGCAGAGTGAGCCGTAGCCCTGACCTGGTAGTTGGTGTTCCAAAGCAGCTCTTCGCCGTTGAGTACATCCGGGCCGATGACGACGTAATTCGTGTCGGATTCGATGACGTATTCAACGGTCAGGAAGGTATCCCGGCTGACTTCCAGCGTGTAGGACACGGCTTCCTTGATCTTGCCCATGTTTACGATGATGGTGTTGAGCTCCGCCGTCAGTTGCTCGTTTAAAACGGGCCGGAAGAGCCGGGTTTTTTCATAAATATCGTCATCCTTTTTGCAAGACGCAGCAAATATGAACAACCCGCCAGCGAGGAGTAAAAAGGCAAGGTTTATATTTAGATTTATCTTTTTCATTGTTTGAAATAGTTTAAAATTTATTCAATTGGTCGTTGGCTTTCAGGTTTACTAAACTTTCAAAGTTTAGTAAACCTTAAGTTGCCAAATCAAAACCCGTAGCCGTCATTTTTCAGCACGCCCTGGCTGTTGGTGATGGCTTCTTCCGGGATCGGGAAGATGTAGCGAACCACGCCGGGCTTCGGACCCTGGTCGATGTAGTTCCGCCAGTCCTTGGTGATCCACTCCCGGTAGGTGGTGGCGTCGCTGTGGAGGTCGAGCAGCCAGGATTCCCGGTTCCAGGTGTCATCCGGCGCAGCAGGGACTTTGCGGTTCGGGTTCAGCACGGTGAAGTGGCCGCTGGCGTCGAGTTTCCAGTAGATGTAATCGGGCAGGTCGGAATACGGGCCGCTTCCATTGAAAGCGGAGTCGGCCATATCCTTGAGCGTCTGCACGGTTTCAGCTACTTTTTGAGAATAAATTCCCCAGCGGATCAGCTCGTACTTGCGGATCATTTCACCGCCAAACTCCCATGCCCGCTCGTCCACGATGGCATCGAAAAACGATGCTTTGCTGGCGGAAATACTGGCCACGTAAGCATCCACTTTCGCATCCCAGTCTTTTTCAGCAAAAGCCCGGCGGCGCACCCGCTTGAAAGCTTCCTGCGCAGCGGCAGTGGGGCCGTTAAGTTCGTTCTCGGCTTCAGCGTGCATCAGCAGCACGTCGGCGTAGCGCAGCATCGGCCAGTTGATGCCGGTACCTTTGGCAGAGGAAGCGCCCGGACCTTTGTCGAGGTAGTAGCGGCTCCATTTGCCTTGTGAAATATTGGAAATGCCTCCATTGACGAATTCTTCCACAAAATCGGTATTCACCCGGTAGTAAGCGCAGGTCACGTCCCGGCGCAGGTCGGTCGTATCGAAAGAATAGTAGTATGACGGCGGAATGGCCATGTAGTTGTTGCCGGAACCGTAGTCGTGGGCCGCCGTAGCGCCGCCCTGCACAGTGACACCGATATTCCAACCCACGTCACCGTTGCCGATGGCAAACGGTACTTCGAAAAGGATGTCGTCATTGACCGGCGTGATGAATTTGGCATTGTTCAAAAACACCTGGCGGAAATCCTTCGGCAGCGGACGGTCTTTCAGCGCCATCAGTCTGCCGGTGTAATCTTTTGCAATCTGGTAGTAATCAAGGTAGTCACCGGAGCGCTCCATGTTCAGTTCGGGCGTCAGGAAATAGCCGCCACGCTGGAGAGCGATCCTTGCGATGAGGGCGAGGGTGTATTCCCGGTTCACCTGTTCGATGCCGTAGGGAAGTTCGTCCGCCCACATCATTTTTTCCTCGATGTTGATCATGTCCTGGATGACCTGCGAGAGGATGACGTTGCGGTCTTCCCTCGGTAAAAAGAAATCGTTGCCGGCCTTGGGCGCTTCCCGCACGTTCGGCACGTCGCCGAAGTAATAAGTCAGCATGCTGTACCAGTAGGCACGCAGGGTGTAAGCTTCGCCCAGCAGGTGGTACATCGTCCTGGAGGTCAATACGTCCTCTGAGTCGAGGGCGCCGCTGGTTTCGATGCCGTCGATGGCGATGTTGGCGTCACGGATGGCAGTGTAGGCAGCGTTCCAGAACTGGCGCAGATCGCCGTTGCTGGACAGTGCGTTCAGATCCCAGATCTGGTAGCGGTCGCCGGAGCTGGTCCAGCCGCTTTGGCGCTCGATGTCGGTGTTGCCGGTCATGTTGTTGGAAAGCCTCGACCGGAAGCCGTCCACGCCGAACTGCACGTAAATCGCATTCACACCCCGGCGGGCATCGTCCACATTGGAAAAAACATAGTTGGTATCGAAAGTCGAAATCGAATCCGGCTCCAGAAAGTCGCTGCACGAAGTCAGCAGCAGGGCCGCAAGTGCTATGATATAATTTCTGAATTTCATTTTATTCAAAGTTTTAAATGGTTCAAATTAAAAGTTTACGTTCAGCCCGAAGGTGTAAGACCGGCTCCTCGGGAAGGAGGAATAGTCCACGCCCGGCGTCAGTGCCGTGTAAGCCGAGCTTCTCGTCGTGCTCACTTCAGGATCGTAGCCGGTGTATTTCGTCCAGATGTGCAGGTTGTTGCCGGTGACGTAGAGCCTGAGGTTTGAAACACCCACGTTTGAAAGCAGTCTTGCCGGCAGCGTGTAACCGATGCTCAGGTTGTTCAGGCGCAGGAAGGAACCGTCTTCCACTGCCCAGGAGTGAATGACCGCCTGCGCAACGCCATAGCTGTTGTGCGACCAGATGTTTTTGCCTTCGTTCATCTCGGCCAGTTGGCCCAGGTCGGTCACGATTTCACCAGGGGTGCCGGTGTAGGTGCCGTCGATGTCGATGTAGGTGAAACGGTTGTCGGAGCTCATCGTGGTCAGCATGTTGCCATAATTCACCCGGCGGAACTGGTTGTACTGGATCTTTCCGGTGTTGTACACGTCGTTGCCGTAAGACCAGTTGAAGAAAATGGAAGCGTCGAAACCTTTGTAACGTGCATCGAAACCGAACCCGCCCTGGTGCTTCGGCAAGGTATTCCCGATCACCTGACGGTCGTCGCTGTTGATGACGCCGTCGCCGTTGAGGTCTTTCAGTTTCAAAAAGCCCGGACGGAGGTTAGGATTGCCCACCGTAGCGCCGGCATTCGGCACACCGTCTTTCAACGTGTAGGAATTGGTCACGGGATCGTAGCCCGTGAAATCGTCGGTCGAGTAGTACCCGTCCGTCACGTAGCCGTAGATATCGCCGAGTGTACCGCCCACCTGCAGATAGAAATCGTTCTGATCTTTCAGATCGGTACTGGCCCAGTTCGACTGGAAGAAGCGCTCGTTGGTCCCGTCCAGTTCTTCCACTTTAGCCCTGTTCACGCCGATGTTGAAATTACCGGTCAGGGTAAAACCCGGCTT
Source organism: Bacteroidota bacterium (assembly GCA_030147525.1). Lineage (GTDB taxonomy): Bacteria > Bacteroidota > Bacteroidia > Chitinophagales > Saprospiraceae > UBA6168. Next base: position 117,650 of record JASBVF010000015.1, on the reverse strand, counting down.
GTTGACGAGGTAAGTCGTCAGGCCCAGTTCCACACCCTGGTTGGAAGTGGTTCCGATGTTGTTCCACTGCGTGCTGAAACCCGTGTTGGAAGGAATGGCGGAGCGCAGCAGCAGATCTTTGGTCGTGTTTTTATAAAAATCCAGGCTACCGAAAATCTTGCTGTCGAACAGGGAGAAATCAAGTCCTGCGTTGCGGTTGATTGTGGTTTCCCACTTGATGCCGGGATTGTAAAGCGTATTACCGGAAGGCGTGTAGTACGGGTTGTCCACGTTGCCGAAGCCGGGGCCACGGTTGGTGGAACCCACAAACAGGAACTGCGTGGCCGTCGGGTCGATGCGGTCGTTACCGGTCGCACCGTAGCTCACCCGCAGTTTCAATTCATTGACAAAGTCAACATCGCTCATGAATGCCTCCTCAGACAGTTTCCATCCGAAAGCCACGGCAGGGAAGTAGCCCACCCGGTTGTCCTTCGCAAATTTGCTCGAAGCATCCGAACGCATGGTAGCGGTGAAAAGGTAACGGTTGCTCAGTTGATAGTTCACCCGTCCGAAGAAGGAGAGGCGGTTCGAGTTGGTAAATTCTTCCGTTTCGAGACGGTCAGTACGACCGAAAGTCATGTTGGCAAACAACTCTTCAGGTGTGATGGACAAACGAAAATCTTCCGCCCGGATAAAGGTTCGGTCGCCGCCGTTGGAATAAATCTCGTGGCCCAGCAGGAAATCCAGGTCCTGGTTGCGCAGCGAAGTCACTTTGTAGGAAATGGTATTCAACCAGCGCAGGGAGTTGTATTCCCGGCTGTCTTTTTGCCCCAGTGGCAAACTGCCACCGTTGTTGAACGACTCGCTGGTGAGCGGCCCGTAGAAGCGAAGGTTTTCTTCAAAAGTTTTGGAAGTGGTAACCGTCGTTTTCAGGTCAAGGTTGTCGATGACATTCCAGTTCAGGGCTGCGTTGAAAATGTAGTCGTTGGTCGTCCGCTTTCTCCAGTCCTGCTTGACCAGTTCGGTCGGGTCAACGAGGCTTTTCAAAAATGCCTGGTAGTCGTCGTTCGGATCGATGGCGTTCAGATCGATTTCCAGTTCGTCGGCGATGCCGTTCACCGGGCGGGTCTGCACGGCGTCTTTGATGTTGATCTGCGCCGATCCTGAAGTACCTGCACCGTCCACCACCGTGTTGGTGATCCTGGTGGTCGCTTCGAAAGTGAGTCTTTTTGAAATATTCTGGTGCAGCTTGAAGTTGATCGCATTCCGGAGGAAACCCGAGCCGATCATGATGCCTTCGTCGGTGTTGTTCGTCAGACTCAGGCTCAGTTTCGTGTTCTGGGTACCACCGCTCATGCTGACGTTGTGGTAGTGCGACAGGGTCGGCTGCCCGAAGAGTTCGTCCTGCCAGTCGGTCGGCCGTTTTTGCTGGTAGAGTTCCAGGTCGTCATACTTACCGAAGAATTTTTCAAAATTCCTCAGGTCGGCTTCCGAGCGCAGCTTGGCGTATTCGTAGTTCGCCAAGGTGTATTCGTAAGGCGACAGCACGTCGTATTTCCGGTCCTGCGGCAGTTGTTTGAACTGTGCAAAACCATTGTATGAAATTGAGATTTTACCCGCTTCCGGCCTTTTTGTCGTAATGACGATCACCCCGTTGGAAGCCTGCGCACCGTAGATGGCCGTTGCGGAAGCATCTTTCAACACGCTGATGCTTTCGATATCGGTGGGCGGAATGTCACGGATGCTGTTCACGATGAAACCATCCACTACGAAAAGCGGTGAGTTGTCCTGCGTGATGGAACCGCCGCCCCGCACCCGGATGACCACCTCCGCATCAGGAGAGCCGTCGGTCGTGAGTACGTTGACGCCCGGCAGGCGGCCCGTGATGGCCTGAGCAGCGTTGGTGATGGGTATTTGTGAAATTTTATCACCCGACAGTGAAGCAACGGACCCCGTCAGGTCGGAGCGTTTGATAGATCCATAGCCGACTACCACTACCTCGTTCAGCAGGGATGCCTCTACGGCCATGACTACGTCAATATTCGTTTTTGAGCCGACCGGCACTAACTGCGACGCATACCCGGTGTAGGAAAACACCAGGGTGTCCTGGGGAGAAGCCTGTAGCTCGTAAGTACCGTCGTAATCCGTGATCGTTCCCCGGTTGGAATTCTTTACCGTAATGGTAACGCCGATGAGCGTTTCGTTGTCGCCTGACCTGACAGTACCGGTAATGGTACTTTGCCCGATGGCCGAAAAGCTTCCCAATAACAGAAAGCCTAACGTGGCAGCAAACATTGTTCGAAAAGTTTTAAGTTTCATGAATAAAGATTTTATCAAATTGTACGAATCAAAAATTATGTTGCAAAATAAAGGAAGGTATTTTGGAAGGGTCCGTTTTGGCGGTATGCAAGATTTCACAAAAGGGTAGCAGTTTTTAACTTCTGAAAACAAAATTCTAAATCGCTGACAATCTGTGTTTTACATTTAAAAAAACTGCGTGCTCGTGAAATTTTGCACCCTCCGGATCTACATTTTTGACGTCTTTCCGTTTTTTTCAAACTCCAGGCTCGCCATGATGAAAGGCCCGAGGCCTTTCGGGTCGTCCTCCCTCACCGGCTCGCCGATGTAGTACTCGTAGGAACCGTCCCGGTAGGGCTTCCCCCCCAGCCCGGCCACTGCGCAGCACTTCGTCAGATGTACCTCTCCGCTTTCATCTACTTTGATGAAAGTATTCAAAATGCCTTCGTAACTCTTGCGGGCCAGGTCCCGGTATTTCTCGTCCAGATAACCATTGTTCACGCCTTTGATCATGGCGTAGGTAAACATGCAGGAAGCGGTAGATTCCAGGTAGTTGCCTTCCTTGCCGGGCAGGTTCAGCACCTGCCACCAGGTCGCCGTCTCAGGGTCCTGCACCTTGACGACGGCATCCAGCGTGCGGTTCAGGATGGCAGTCAGTTCAGCACGTTTCGGGTGGTTTTTTGGAAAAAAATCCAGCACATCCACCAGGCCCATGCAGTACCAGCCGATGGCCCGGCCCCAGAAGTGGGGCGAGCAACCCGTTTCCGGGTCCGACCAGCGCTGCTCCCGGCTTTCGTCCCAGCCGTGATAGAGCAAGCCCGTTTCCGCATCTCTGGTGTGTTTTTCAGCTAAAATGAACTGCTTCGCAATATGGTCAAACAGCTCCGGCTCCTCGAACCGGACTGCGAATTCCGCCTGGAAAGGCTCGCCCATGAACAGCCCGTCGAGCCACATTTGCCAGGGATAGCGGAGTTTATGCCAATAGCCGCCGTCGGTGGTCTGAGGCTGCCACTGCAACTGGCGGCGCAGCGTGTTGATGGCCGTGAGGTAACGCTCCTCCCCGGTTTTTTCATGCAGAATGAACAGCAGCGGCCCCGGCGCCACGTGGTCGATGTTGTAATCGGAGATGTTGTAATCCCGGATCGTGCCGTCGGCCAGAATCATGGTGTCTCCGTAGGCTTTGGCGTACTGAAAATACGCAGGATTGCCGCTGGATTTCGAGACTTTGGCCACGGAAGCCAGCACGAGGCCCTGGGTGTAGTTCCATTGCGGCGTCTTGGCGAAGTCGTTCATCCAGGCTTCCGGCGCCCGTTTCATCACGGACAGAGCCATGCGCTCCGACCAGGGTTTGTCTTCCGAAATGCTGATGGTCATCGCTTTGACTTCCCCGGCCGTGAGGTGATCATCGCCGCCCCGGCACTGACTGAAGCCCACGATGACGGCCACCAGACCGGCGAGTTTCAGTGAAGTTGTAAGGTTTGAAAGTAATTTCATTGATTTTTGATTTTGAAATAGGCGTAAGGGGCGCCAACCACGGCAAGGTTTCACCCCAAAAAATTTTACAACCCGGCCGTGACTGGCGAATTCATTTCAACCAGCAGCCCGTCCAGGTAAGCTTTGAAAGCCTCCTCGGTCTGGATGCCGCCCGGCTCCTGCTCCCAGGCTGCCAGGAAGTAGTAGGTCAGCCGGTTTTCAATGGGAGAAAGTACCACCACGTGACTGAACTCGTCCTCCGTTTTTTCGATCAAATCCCCCTTGCGGTACAGCACGGCCATGCCCAGTTGATCCCCTGCCAGGCTTTGCTTGCCCCAGGTAGCGATGTAGCCCCAGTCTGCATTTTCGTTTTGAAACAGGCGCCCGTTCGCATCTTTCACGATGCCGGTGCAGAGGTTGGGCATTGGCTGGCTCAGCGTCACGTCGTGGCGGGTCAGGCGGCTGCCGCCGTGGATGGACATTTCGGAAGTGACGTCGGTGGTGACGTCGCCCGCCTTCCAGCCAAAGTAGTTCGTTCTGACGAGGCTCTCCACCGGGCCGTTCAGCACGATGCGGCAGGCGAGCGAGTCGGTGGTTTCGACCCGCAGGGCTTTGCCGTTCAGCCAGGTGCCGAGGGCGCCGATGCCCAGCGACTTGCCGACTTTGAGCACGTCCATGCCCCAGGGCGCTGGCTCGTGGTAGGAATCGAAGCCGTCGAGGCCGACGTTTTGCAGCACCATGTCCGTGGTTTTTTTACCAAAAATATCGGTGGCATTGCGCCAGTCGAGGTAGAAGCGGTAGCCCACGAGGTCGGACTCCCAGCCGGGACCTTCGTAGCGAATGAACCAGGAGTGGTCGGTGTGTTCGGGCGGTACCCGCAGGTAGTCCACGTTTTTGAATTCGCCGCCTTCGTACTCCCGGTCTTTCCACGTGCCGTTGATTTTGTGTGAAATTTCGGCCTGCGTGCGTTTTTTGAAATCCGGCAGCGACTCCCCGGCAGCCAGTGGCTCGATGCGGATGTTTTTTTCCTCTCCCGCTGCGAAGTCGAGGAGCAGGGCAAACTCGTCCGTCGTGCCGTCGCCGTCGAGGTCGTTGGCCTGGAAGGGCACGGCGTCACCAGCCGTGAATTTGACCGAAGCCAGGTCGAGCGACGGGTGTTTCTCCTTCAGTTCGCCTGCGCCGATCACGACGAGGGCATCCTTGCGGGGAGCGTCGAGCGGGTTTTTCGCCGTGAACTGCACGGCGGTGCTTTCCTTCAGGCCCGCATTGCCGCAGGCAACAAAAAGGGGGAGAAGCAAACCCAAAAAAAGGTGGTTGTTTTTCATACTTTTCGCAATTTTTAGACTTTGGATATTTTTATTTCCGCGAGGAGGATGGGATCACGGATGACACGGATTTGGCAGATTAAAACGGATTTTTGGAGTGTTGCCTTTAAAAATCCGTTTTAATCCGCCCGATCCGTGTCATCCGCGTTTCAATCCTCCTCGCGTGACGTTCATTTATCAAACCCCGTCTCCATCACGGGCAGCGGGAATGGTTTTAAAATTTGCTCCCGGCTGTACTGCTTCGCTGCTTTTTTTGAAAGCTGCCGGCTCCACGCCGCCCTGCCGGAAGTGGCTGCGCCGGGGCCCGTGTTGCCGAATTCGGCGTAAAAAACGGTGCGCTCCCGCTCCGGGGCGTTCCAGTTGTGCCAGCCTTCTGGCCGGGTGTGGCTGCCCATTTCACATTTCACAAAAACCGTCTTCGCAAACTGCCGCCAGGGCCGTCCGAGGTACACCGAGTCCACACCCGGCGCTGCCGTCAGCCGGCAGTGGAGGAACACGAAGCCGAAAGCCCGGCCCTCCGGCGTGCTGGCCGCCGTGATGTAGGAATTGCTTTTGCTGTGAATGGTGCAGTTTTCAAAAAGGGCAGTCGCCGCCCCGAAAATGAAGTCGGTCGTGCCTTCGATGTAGCAGTTTTTGTAGTGCTGGCGGGCATTGGCGCCGTCGGCGTAGAGGGTATCCTGGTTGCCCAGCATGCGGCAGTTTTCGAACACGCTGCGGTCAGCCTCCACGGCTACCGCCACAGCCTGCCCGACCTCGCCGGCGTAGTTTTCGATCGTCAGGTTTTCCGCCCGAAAGTCGTCGCCCTGCACGAGCAGGGTGGCCGTGTGAAACGTGCTGTTGCGACCCCGGTCAATTTTATTGAAATGGTCGTTCCAACGGATGATCGTGCCCTCCGCACTCTCTCCCCGCAAGGTGAGGCGGTTGTTCCAGGCGTGGACCTTCACCTTTTCTTCGTACACACCGTTTTTGATCAAAATCGTGATGCGTACGTCCGGGAAAGCCTTGGCAGCGTCGATGGCCTCCTGGATGCCGGTGAAGTCGCCGCTGCCGTCTTTTGCCACGGTGAGTTCCGTGCGGTATTGCGCCTGGGCAATGCCACTAACAAAAAGGAATGCGAGAGGCAACCATATTTTCAATTTACCATTAGCCATTATTCATTAATTCTAAACCAGTCAAAATCGGCATAGCCGCCGTCGTTTTTGTGTTCGCTGCGGGCGCAGAAAATGCCCACCTTTGCACCGATCCATTTGCCTTCCTTCGCCTGGAATGCCTCGCCGAATTCCGTGAATTTTTTACCGTCGGAGCTGTAGCTGAAGCGGCAGAGGCCACCCTTCGCTACCTGCACCCGCAGGACGATGTCTTTCGATTTCCAGGGAAGGGATTTCACCGTGACCTCCGGTTTGCCGTGTTCGGCCCCCAGGCAGGTGATTTGTTTCAAAAAAAGCTGGCTGTCCTGTTGCTCCAGGGCGAGGTAAGCGTAGTCACGCCCCATGACGATCAGGCCGGTTTTTTCACCATCGAAATGGTGGTGAAAGGTCAGTTTCGTGGTGGCGGCGAAGGTTTCTGCGGGCATTTTTTGCAGCAGCAGGTTGGGGGCTTCCCAAAGATTTTTGTTGTTTGTCAAAATGACCGGGTTCAGCCGGAGAAAACCCATCGCTGTCGGGAAGGCCCATTCCTGCTTCGGGTTGGCATGCCACTGCCACTGAAGGCCAAGCTTCGGAGCGTCAAATTCGTCGCTGGTCTGCGGCACACGGGCGGGGTACGTTTTACCTACATCCGGTTTTTTAAAACTCATCACCGGCTCTCCGATGCCGTCGTTGTTGCGGTCTTCGCCGATCATCAGCCAGTCGTTCTCCCAGCGGGCGGGTTGCAGGTGGACGATGCGGCCGTAGGGTTGTTTTTCCTGAAAATGAAAAAACCAGTCGTCGCCGTTTGCCAGCTCCACCCAGGCGCCCTGGTGCGGACCGTTCACGGCAGTGTTGCCCTGGTGCAGCACGATTTTATCTTCGTAAGGCCCCCACACGTTTTTCGAGCGCAGCACCGTCTGCCAGCCGGTAGGCACGCCGCCTGCAGGCGCCAGGATGTAGTAGTAGCCATTACGCTTGTGCATCTTGGTGCCCTCGATGGTGGTGTGTTTTTCGTGGCCGTCGAACACCAGCACGCCGTCGCCGAGCAGGCGGGAGCCGTCGGGCGCCATTTCATGTAAAACGACGATGCTCTTGATGCCGGCCCGGCTGCCTGCGAATGCGTGCACCAGGTAAGCCCTGCCGTCGTCGTCCCAGAGCGGGCAGGGGTCGATCCAGCCTTTGGCGGCGTGTACGAGGTGCGGAGGCTCCCACGGCCCGGCGGGGTCTTTCGTTTTTACCATATAAATACCGAAGTCGGGATCGCCGTAAAAAATGTAGAACCAGCCGCCGAAATAGCGGATAGCCGGCGCCCAGACACCGTTGCCGTGTTGCGGTTTGTCAAAAACATCAGCCGGTGGCTGGTGGGTGAAAGCGTAGTTGATGAGTTCCCAGTTCACGAGGTCTTTCGAGTGCAGAATGGGCAGCGCCGGGGCGCAATTGAAACTCGAAGCGGTCATGTAAAAATCATCGCCCACCCGCACGACGTCGGGGTCGGAGTAGTCGGCATGGATGATGGGATTCTGGTAATTTCCATTTCCAAGATCGGGTTGCCAGACCTGACCGTACAACGGGGCAAAAGCCAGCAGCCACCCGAGGGCGAGATGAATTTTAAGTTTCACGTAAGCGTTTTTGAAAATTAAGATTGGTCAAAGTTAGAAGGCAGGAAAAGGGGGCAGGCGTCAATAATTACCAAAGGAGTAGCCGTTTTTCACATTTTACAGGAAAGAGGTTAAAGTGGAGGTTAGGCATTCAGAATCAGCGGCTGTGTTTGCAGTAATTTTTGAAAGAAATTTTTAGTCTAAAAATTTGATTACCAAACAGGTAGGCGATTCGGGCGAGACAAACGCTGTTAAAAATAAAATTTTGTCCATACCTTCCGGCCTCATTCAAAATTTCACTAAAGAGAAAAAATAACAAATAGAAAATGAGTGATTTTCAGATAAAGAAAAGCCCGGTCGTGTACGATGCCATCGTCGTCGGTTCCGGCGCAGGCGGTGGAATGGCAGGTTACGTTCTCGCCAATGCAGGCCTGAAAGTCCTGATGCTGGAAGCCGGTCCGTACTACGATCCCCGGTTACATTCCAATCAATTATTCTGGTCTTACCAATCGCCCCGGAGGGGAGCGGGCACCACCCGGCCCTTCGGCGAATTCGACGCTGCCTACGGCGGCTGGGAAATCGACGGCGAACCGTACACCACCAAAAACGGCACCCAGTTCGACTGGTTCCGGGCGCACATGCTCGGCGGGCGGACGAACCATTGGGGGCGCATCTCCCTGCGATTCGGACCCAAAGATTTTAAAGGAAAAAGTCACGATGGCATCAGCGAAGACTGGCCGATTTCTTACGACGACGTCAAACCGTTTTACGATAAAATCGACCGGCTGCTCGGCATCTACGGTACGAAGGAAGGTCTGGAAAATGAGCCCGATGGCATTTTCCTGCCGCCGCCAAAGCCCCGCCTGCATGAGCTTTTTATCAAGAAAGGTGCGGCCAAAGCGGGTGTGCCCGTCATTCCCGGCCGTGGCTCCGTCCTCACGGAAGCTTTGCCGGACAACAAAGACCGCCAGAAGTGTTTCAACTGCGGCCAATGCGGGCGGGCCTGCCGTATCTACGGCGATTTTTCATCTTCCTCCTGCCTGGTCATCCCGGCGAAGAAGTACAACGAAAACCTCGAACTGACCTGCAACGCCATGGTGCGGGAAGTGCTGACCAACGACGAAGGGCTGGCCACCGGCGTTTCCTACATCAACAAGGAAGACGGGCAGGAATACCAGGTGAGCGGCAAAGTCGTCATCCTGGCGGCAAGCGCCTGCTCCTCGGCACGGATCATGCTCAACTCCCGCTCTACCCGCCACCCAAACGGCATTGCCAATGGCAGCGGTTTGGTCGGCAAATATCTCCACGACTCCACCGGCGCAGCCATCGGCGGCTTCCTCCCGGCGCTGATGGACCGCAAGCGCTACAACGAAGACGGCGTCGGCAGCGTCCACATTTACTCGCCCTGGTGGCTGGACAATAAAAAAGAGCGGCTCGACTTCCCCCGTGGCTACCACATCGAGTACTGGGGCGGCTTTGGGATGCCGGCCTACGGCTTCGGCTTTGGCATGCATGGCCTCAACGGCAAAGTGCCTGCCCGTGACGGTTCGCCGAAAGAAGCCGGCGGCTACGGCGCTTCGCTGAAGGACGACTACCGCCGGTTTTTCGGAACCAGCGTGGGCATGGCGGGCCGTGGCACGGCCATCGCTTTCAAAGACAACTACTGCGAAATCGATCCCAACGTGGTGGACAAATGGGGCATTCCCGTCCTGCGTTTTCACTACAAATGGAGCGATTATGAAATCAAGCAGGCCAAGCACATGCAGGAGACATTCCAAGAGATCATGCACCAGATGGGCGCCGAAATCACCTGGGGTGTGCAGGGGCCTGAAACGAACTATGGTCTCGAAGCCCCCGGCCGCATCATCCACGAAGTAGGCACGACCCGCATGGGCGACGATCCGAAAAACTCCGTGCTCAACAAGTGGTGCCAGGCCCATGAGGTGAAAAACCTCTTCGTCGCCGACGGCGGCCCCATTGTTCAGCAGGGCGATAAAAACTGCACCTGGACGATCCTCGCCCTGTCGATGCGGACGTCGGAGTATATCATCGAGCAGAAGAAACAATTCAACATTTAGTGATTGGAGATTGGTGACTGGTGATCGGGCAGGGCCCCACCAGTCACCAATCTCCAATCACCAATCTCCAAAACATGAATCGCAGAAAATATCTCAAATTCATCGGCGTAGGATCCATCACGGCGAGCGTGCTGTGGGAGTCCTGTCAGCCGGAAACGCAGGAAGCGGGCGGCGCTGACACCGGATCAGCGGAAGAAATATTGGAAGTGGGCCGCCAGGATTTTGAAATTGAGCGGGACAAACGCCTGCTGAGCGAAACCTTTTTCACCCCGCACGAAATGGCCACCATCACCGTGCTGGCCGACATCATCATTCCGAAGGATGAAAAATCGGGCAGTGCCTCCGAGGCGGGTGTACCCGATTTCATCGAATTCATCGTGAAAGACATGCCCCACCACCAGGTGCCCATGCGAGGCGGCCTGCGCTGGCTCGACGTGGAATGCCTGAACCGTTTTGAAAAAGCGTTCGTGGATTGCCCGAAAGAGCAGCAGATCGAAATCGTGGATGAAATCGCCTATCCGAACAAGGTAAAACCCGGCATGGAGCAGGGTGTCGCTTTTTTCAACCGGATGCGAGACCTCACAGCCACCGGTTTTTTTACCAGTGAAATGGGCATCAAAGACATCGGTTACATGGGCAACAGCCCTAACGACTGGCAGGGTGTACCGGCGGATGTGTTGGCGCAGTATGGGTTTGAGGAGGGGTAAAACTCCGGTTAAGCGGAAAGGCTGACTCTCAAGTCCAGCCTTTCCGCTTTTCTTTTAGCCGGCTCCGGAAAGAACCGCAAGGATAGCTCATACCAACCGATAGAAAAGGAGAGTGTTCCCCGCCACAACTGGCGAGCGGCTGATTTTAGCTTTCAAAATTCATCCTTGCCATCAAGTTTTTCAATGAAAAAACTGCACCTGCGGACCTGCAGGCGACTTCCATTCTCATACTTTTTACCGGGCGAGGGTGTTCTGCGGGTTTATAAAAGTTGGTGGCAGTGAATAGTGGGTGGGGTTACTTTCCGATACAAAAAGTAACTATTTTTTCAAGCTATTGACTTTCAACGAGTTGTAACTACTTCAAATTTTCGGGCAACAAAATGGCAACAAGAAAAGCGGGCTTTCAGGTAAATATTTGCCAACTAAAAGAAAGTAAAACTCACGCTGAACCTTGCGAATTTATGAGAGAAAAGGCTTTCCGTCAATCTTCTGAAAACATCTTTCCTTCATTCCGGCGGTAAATGTAGGTAGTCTTTTCACCCTAATCCTCCGTAAACGTACCTATTTGTAAATTGCCATTGGGGCATTATGTGGCGACCTGTGCCATCATGGATTTGCCCGTCCGGCAAGCCTGCCCGTAGCTTTGCGGTAATTTTTTCATCATCAAAAATGTAAAGCTATGGCAAGGCAAAAAGGTCTAATCAAGTATGTCGGTACCATCGGTGATGTCCGGCATTTCAAAATCAAGGGCGAGAAGGGCTACTTCGCCGGGCTGGTCGGTGGGCCGACTGCCGAGCAGGTACTCACGGGCGACGAGTTCAAGCGGACGAGGGAAAACATGGCAGAGTTTGCCGGATGTGCAAGTGTCGGCAAGGCCATCCGCACGGCGTTCAGCCCCTTGAAGCACATGTTCAGCAGGCGGCTCACCGGGACGCTCATGTCCGTCATTAAGAAAATCAACCTGGAGGATGGCTCTGAGGCTCGTGGCCAGCGGGCGATTCTCATCACCCAGGTTCCTCAGTATCTGGAAGGGCTGGACTTCGACCCCAGGCTGTCGCTTACTTCCGTTCTCAGGATTCCATTCACTTTGACGCCGCTGGCGGCAAGGATAGGTTCGACGCTCGCCGTTCCGGTTTTCCAGCCGCAAAACTTCCTGAACGTGCCAAATGGTGCGACCCATTTCAGGTTGGTCAATGCGGTATCGGCGATTTCCGACTATGTGTTCAACGCAGAGTCCGCAGTCTATGAGCCGAAGGTGGCCGACCAAAACGGTGTTTCGGGAATGACCTACACGGATTACCTGGATGTGAAGGTGGCGACTGAAGCCATCAGCCTTGAGGCGAAGCTCCTGAACGACCTGGAGCCAGCGGCTGACGTGGCCGTGCTGAACGCCGTCGGCATCGAGTTCTTCCAGAAGGTCGGCGACAACTACTACCTGTTCGCCTCCGGCAATGCAATGCAGTTGGTGGACGTGTTCTGATTCTACTGCCCGCAAGGGTACGGTTTGCACAATGGTTTAATCGGGGGCATGGGGCAACGAAGCCCATGCCCTTTTTCATCCAAATCAAAATTTATCAGCTTATGAAAACTGAAAAGAAGTCCGTTCTGGAGCGGGTGGCTGCTCCTACACCGAAATTCTTCAAGACCATCCGCAATTGGGGGCTTGTGTTGGGTGCGCTCGGCGGCACTTTGGTTGCTGCGCCCGTTGCCCTGCCCGCTTGGTTGTTGGCAGCCGCAAAAGCGCTGATTGTCGCTGGCTCGGTCGCTGCGGGTGTCAGCCAAACGGCGGTGAAGGGTGGCGACGAGTAAAGCGTGTTTTTGGATATGTTCATGGGATTATTTTGGAAGCCTGGGCGGTATGCCTGGGCTTTTTTGTTGCGCAGCCTACAAAGTGCAATCAAGTATGCCTTATGCTGCGGTCAAATAGGGGACAACCAAGGCTCACAAGGTTTTGTAAAAACTACTGCTTAGGTCAGCATTTGCCGTAGTTCTTACAAAAGAATACAGCCATTGATGGGAAAGCAGTTACACCGCTATTATCTTCAACCCCGCCTCGTCATGCGCCTTGAACGCATTGCTTTTCTCCAACTGAACCTTCATGGCGTCCATGTCTTCGCCAGCGATGGTGGCGCTGAACTCGTGGGCCCGTTACAGCATCCGAAGGTAGGCGACGGTTTTACAGCCTGCCGAGTATGGTGAACAGGTTACGCCAAAGCAGCGTCTCCAGGACTTTCGGTGAAATTGGGCGTGTAGGTACGGTCGGCAATCTTCCTGATTTTGCCTGCTTTTTCCAGTTTGGAAAGCTGCTTATTGACCAACTTGACGCTGGATGAAAAGATGACTTCCTGAAGGTGTATTGGGAGAATATTTTCCATTAGCAAGGTGGGTTGGGTTAAAATTGACGAATATTTTCCAGTAAAACTGTGTTTGGGGCGAATATTTTCCTGTAAGAAAAACCACCTATCCCATTTAAGGCAACTCAGCCATAAGCAAAACGCTCAATATAGATGATTTTCGTGGGTAAGCAGGGGGCAAACTACGCCGTGAAAAACAGCCTGCCTTTGCCGTGTTTGGGCATGAAAGCAGGGGTAGCCATAGCCATGAACACAGCCGTGCGAAGTGAAATGACTGCGGCTACTCCTGCTGCGGGGCGGCGGATGCTGGCTGATGCTTACCTGCAAAGCGGGAAGTAGCAGCTTGCATCCGGCGCTTGGCTGTGGGCATTGGGGCTGTTTTTCACACCGCTGAAATGGGTGGGTGGGGTGATGGAGGAATTCTTCAAACGGGTGGGACAAACCAGGTCGTGGGAAACGGTTGCGTTGGCGGAAGCAGGGCAGAAAAGCAGGGGCAGCGCCAAAGTGAAACGGAACCTTGTGAAGTGAAACGGCGGCGCTGCGCCTGCTGCGGGGCGGCTGCGGCTGCCTGGGCTGCAAGAAAGAGAGGCACGAGCAGGCTTGCAGGACTGGCTGCGGCAGCCGCTTGGGATTGTGTTGGGCATCCGTTTTCCACTCCGCTGCACTGGGTGGGATTTTTTGCGGGTCGATTGGGTTGGCAAAAAGCAGTGGCAGCGTCGCCGGAGGTACGGAGGTGACGCTACTACTGCTGCGGGGACGGCACCGATGCCGGGAGCGATGGTCGGCGGGTTTGCTCAAAAGGTTGAGGTGCTGGCTTGGCCGTGGGGTTGGCAAGTTTTCGGGTGGGACGAACTGGTATGTGGCAATCGGATTGGGTCGGTGGTGGGTGGCTGGAAAGCAGGGACAGCGACAAAGTGAAACGGAACCATGTGCAGTGAAACGACGGCGCTGTGCCTGCTGCGGGGCGCTGCGGCTGCCTGGGCTGCAAGGCTGGGAGAGAAACGAACTGGCTGGCAGAACTGGCTGCGGCAGTGCCTTTGGGTTGTGCGTTGGGGGTCTTCCGATTGCCACACCGCTGCGCTGGGTGGGGAAGGGTCCGCCAGAGGCGGATGACAAAAAGCAGTGAAGGCAGCCGGGAAACTGGCTGCCTTTACTCCTTTTTGGCTCATGCTGCTTGCCGCATTTCTCCGGTGATTTCGACTTCCCTTGCCTCGGTTTTGAGGAGGAAATTGGCGGCTTTCTCGGCGGCGCTGGCGGCGGTCATCAGGAGGCGGGCATCGCCGTGCAGGGCGTTTATCCAGGATTGCAGGTAGGCTGCGGTGTTCTCCACCAAACCCTCAACGACGATGCCGCAATGGGCGGCGAGGAACGAGGCGGACATCTCGGCAACGAGTTCCTCCCGGCTGTATTTTTCAGAGCCAAACGTGTTCCTGATTTCACGGTTCAGGCGGGAGGAATGGCCCGTCCAGTGGCTCAACTCGTGGAAATAGGTGTGGTAATATTTCTCCGGGCTTTCAAATTCGGCGAGGTCGGGCATGAACAGTTTGTCGAACAGGGGCGAATAGGCGGGTTCGCCCTTGGCGACTTGGTGCGGGTTACCGGAAAGGATGGCTTCACACTCTTCAATCCGGGCGGGGACGGCTTCTGGCTTCTCTTCTTGGAACATATCGACGGTGAAGCCCTCGATGTCGAGGACGTTGAAAACCCGGTACTCGGAGACGAAAGGCACTACTTTTTCAGCCTCTTTTTTCGTTTCGACCCGCTTGCCGTCGGCATCGAAAAAGAGCATTTTCCAGAAATAGATGGGGAGGGATTTTGCGCCCTTTCTGACCCGGTGACCCGCTCCGCTGATTTGGTGAAAGGTGGCGAAGCGTGGCACCTCGAACCCGTCCAACATGAAACGGTTGATGCCCCGGTATGTGTAGCCCGTGAAATGGTTTCGGGCTGCGCCCATCACAATTTGGTTCCAGGTGCGACGCCACGGCACGACGCCTTTTTCAAGCTGTGAAATGATGCGGGCGGTCATTTCTTCAAATTTATCCTTTTTCATGGCTTGGTTGATTTTTGACAAAGCAGCCTCTGTCCGCCAGAAGCGGAAAGGCTGGATTGGTTTGAAAATTAGTGGGAGAAAGCCCCCGACCTTTCAGCCGGGGGCGAGGATGGACAAATGACAACTTATTTTCAGGCTGCCTTTCTTTCCTCCTTCGGCGTGAACTCTGTCAGCAGGGCGGTTTGCCGTTCCTTCTCCGCTTCAACTTCGGCACGGGTCGGCTCCAGGTGGGTACTGTAATTCTCGGCAAAGAGCGTTTTGGCTTCCATCGTATCGGAGCGGTAGATGTGGAAATGGGTGGCTTCGATGTCCTGAACGAGGTGGCGGTGTTTTTCCAGTTCCTTTTTTGGGAGCGGCGTGAAATCGAAGAAAGCCATGAAGTAGGGAGCGCCTTCTTTGTTGGTCTTCTTTTCCAGCTTCACCGTCCAAAGCACCTCGCACAAGCCCCGTTTTTCGTAGAAAAGGTCACGGGCTGCCTCGCTCAGGTTCTGGACGCTGAACCCGTGGAACATGAACACGCCAACGTGTCCTTCCTCGTTCACAAAATAGACCTCGCACCATTTCTTGACGGGCTGCCCGAAAAGCCCATCCTCCAAGCAACGAAATGCAACGGGGATGACCTTGAACGTCTCACCGGGCTTGGTGACCTGTTGCCTTCCTTCGAGGTTCAGGACGCCTTTTCCGAGGTCGAGGCGGTAGGAGCGGGGGTTGCCGGGCATATAGCGGGTTTCGAGGGTTTCGAGTTTTTTGATGTCTGAAATTGGAAGCAGATTTTTCATAGTAAAATAAAGTTAAATTGTTTTTGAAAAGCGTGCAGTGTTTGACCGGGATGCTGCACCCCCTGCCCAACCTGTTGCCGCACAGGGAGGGAAAAGCGCCGTTCGCTTTCAGATTATCCCGCTAACCGGGTAGGCTATTTCTCAAAGGAACTGGTTACGAAAACTAAGCCTGTACTAACTGCGCAGCAGGGAAAAAAGCTAAAACGGGAGCATCCAGCCTTCCAATTCTTCGGAGACCTGTTCCGCACTGGCCCAGGGGGCGGCATGGACGGAATAATGCCCTTTGCCGTAAGGCACAACCAAGCGTATGAACCTCATGCCCTCCTCTTTCGCCTTACCGGGGCAAGCGATTTCGGGAAAGAAATAAGGGGGCGGAAGAAATACCTTGAATTGCCTGAAAATAGGCTCGATGTCAAAAGGAAACTCGATGGAAGGTGGCGGCTCCATCTGCCGCTCGGCGGAAGCTATGCGGGCAGCCTCAACGCTTTGTGCGAGGTAAGTTGTGCTTGTCATTTTGTCATTTATTTTGTGATTAACAATACCTAAAGATAAACAGAATGTTTGAATTAAACAACTGACAGTCAATTATTTAATACATTTTTTTATCTTCAAATTATCAAAAAAGAAGGGCATTGAAAACGGGCAGGAACCACCAACCACCGCCCAAACCCGACCAACTGCCCCACCCCGAAGGAGGCACGACGCCAACGGGAAGAAACACCAGCACCGGAACACCCAGACCAGCAGCAAGGACGCACTCCGACCAAGAACCAGAGCCGCAAGAAACCCAGGAACGGCGGGGAGCAATACCAGCCGGGCAAGCCCTACCCGGAAAACAGACCCAAAGCGGGGTGGGAGAAGCTGCCAAAGAACGCACCAGCGAAGCGGCACGGGCTGCAAAGGCACGGCTGCCCAAGCCACAAAAAGCAGGGGCGGCAGCACTAAAGAACTGGCAACCGGGAAAGGCCGCCGCCACCAGCGACGGCGCACCCGCACCGCAGGAAGTAAAAACCGAAGAAGCCGGGATACCCGCACCACGGAGCGAGGCGACAAAAGCAGCGGCGGCGGCACCAGAACAAGGGGAAGGGCGGCGACTGCCACCCACCCCAAAGGAAGAAAAAGACGAAAGCGCCAACGATGGGCGGGATACTGAAAACGGTGTCATTTATTTTGATTAACTCCTACAAGATAAGTCAATAAAATGACATAAACAACTGAAAATCAAATGATTGTAAAAATATTTTTAAAAATAAACTGACCTAAAAATAAGCAAAACAGCGCCAACCGAACCTCCGCAAACGTCCCCTAAATGCCAAAACAAATCAAACCACAAATACCGCTGGATGTCACGCTGCGGAGCTTCATCGAACTGCAAATCCAGCTTTGATTGTAGAGCGCCAGCGGAACTCGGTAATGCGCAAGTGGGCTGAACGGCGCAAACAAAAGCCCCGAGCGTCGGGGCGGGGTGCGATAGTATCGGTAGAGCGAAGCGGAGGCTCATTGAAAGCAATGCCGCTTTCATCGCCTGAACGGAGTGGCGGCTCAATGATAAAGCTGCAGCGGGGAATTGCGGAACGAAGCTGCGCCCGCCCCCTGCGAAGGCGCAAGCGAAGTGTAGCACGATATTGATGCCAGAATGGAATGGAGGCCCTACTGAAAAGGGAGCGGGCGGAGCGACCGGAAAATGCCATTTTTGGTTGGGTAGAACGGCGGGTTTTGCTATCTTTGGAACGTCATTTATTTTGATTAACAAGGTTAATCGAAATCAGGGCTGTTCCTTTGGGGTGGCCCTTTTTTTGTTGGTGTAAGAAATCGTTTTGGAGCATTACTTTCCTTAGAAATACACTTCGAGCATAGCTCCGAAGAATTCTATCTTTACACCCGGACTATGTTGGGCAACGTTGCGCAAAATATTAAAACACCAACTTTTAAAATCATGAAAATCATCCTGAAAGTGTTGAAATACCTCCTGCTCACTTTAACTATCCTGGTAGTGGTGGGTGTCATTGTTCTACAGTTTTATTACAATTCCCTGCAAGACAAAAAGTACGCCCCTGCCGCCGTTGCTCCCACGACTGCTGTTCCTGCTACAATTGCCGTCCCTGCCACTGCCGCTCAACTCCTCCCCTATCCCCAAAAGCTGGAGCGAAAAAATGGCGTTTGCCGCCTTCCCTCCCCCCTGACCTTTGAGGCAGCGCCGGACGTGCAGGCGATGGCGGCTAACAACCTGGGAAAAGGATTGAGCCTTCTGGCAAAACCAGCGCTTGGCGGTACGCTGCACTGCCTGAAGCAGACAGGTTTGCCGCAGGAAGGCTACCGGTTGAACGTATCACCCGGAAAAGTGGAGGTATTTTACAGCCATCCGCAGGGTTTGTTTTATGCCCTGAAAACGTTGGGACAGTTGCACCGGGCTAATCCCGGAGGGTTGCCCTGCCTGGAAATCGAAGATTTTCCAGCCATGCCCATCAGGGGCGTGATGCTGGACATCAGCCGGGACAAAGTGCCATCGCTGGAGACCCTGCTCCAAATGGTGGACCAGCTATCCGCCTTGAAAATCAATCATTTGCAACTTTATGTAGAAGGCTTTTCTTTTGCTTACCCTTCATTCAGGGAACTGTGGGAAGCAAATCAAACACCGCTCACCGGTGACGAAATCCAGCAATTGGACGCTTACTGCCGGGAACGCTTCATCGAACTGGCGCCTAACCAGAACTCGCTGGGGCATATGCAGGCATGGCTGGCGACGGAGCGTTTTCAAGACCTGGCGGAATGCCCGGATGGCTACGCCGCCATACCATTCCTGAAAATAAAAACCACACTCGACCCCTACGATCCCCGTAGCCTTGAGTTGGTCAAACAAATGACCGCCGACCTGCTGCCGAATTTCACCTCGCACATTTTCAATACGAACCTGGATGAGCCTTTTGAACTGGGGGAGGGCAAAAGCAAAGCGGCGGCAAAGGAAAATGGCGTCGGGCAGGTATATGTTGATTACGTTGTGAAAATGAACGAGTTGGCAAAACAAAACGGCAAGCAAATGTGGATGTGGGGCGACATCGTGAGCAAGTACCCGGAAATTTCAGGAAAACTGCCCAAGGACATCACCCTGTTGGAATGGGGCTACGAAGCGGAACACCCCTTCAACACCCGCAGTCAGCGCCTGCAAAAATCGGGTTTGGAGTTCCTCGTTTGCCCCGGCACCAGCAGTTGGACGAGCCTCGGCGGACGCACCGACAACATGATGGGCAACATCGCCAGCGCAGTCGAAAATGGCATTCGTTACGGCGCAAAGGGCATGTTGCTCACCGATTGGGGCGATTTGGGGCATTGGCAATACCTGCCTGTCAGCTATGCAGGCTTCGCTTGGGGCGCTGCACTTAGCTGGAACCCCGCCTGCCGGGAAGCGACTTTGCTTCAAGACTACCTGAACATTCACACCTTCCGTGATACCACTGGTCGCATGGGCAGCTTTGTGCTCGACCTGGGCAGGTACAACCAATTCGAGGAATTTCCCATGCCCAACATGACCCTGAGCATGCTCTCGCTCCAACTTGGGCTGATGGATGATGTCCTTTACGATGCCCTCATCGGCTCGATGGGCAAAGCGGTTTCCCGCTTTTTGGACGAAGAAATGTCAGCAATCATGCGACAGAAGCTAGTACCACGGCAGCCTTTTCGTTTCGAAGAACTGATGGCATACCTCGATTCACTGGAGACCCACCTCGATGCAGCGCACCCAGCGGTTCCGGATGCTGCGATAATTAAAGCGGAATTCAAGAATTCCCTCGAAATGGTTCGCCTCGGCGCTTCGCTAAAGCACTACATTTCAAAACGCAACAGCCTGTCAAAAGACCAGCGCATCTCCCATTTGGAAAAAATGCAGGGCTTGTGCAATCAGGTCATTGCCGAACACCGCCGCCTCTGGTTGAGTCGGAACAAAAAAGGTGGGTTGGAGCGGAGCCTGAAAGCCCTCCTGAGCCTGGAAAAGCAGTTGCAACAAGCCAAAGCCAGGGAAGAAAAAGGAGGTTTAGCGCTGGGCTGGCAGCGGTTTAAGGACAGGACGATAGCGGCGGGAGCTGCGGCTTATTTGCGATGGGGGATGTAACTTTTCCCTTCACAAACAACCTAAGCCTGAATGATGATGTCCAAAATCAATAGCCCAACCCCGCCCCAAATTTGAACAGCGCATCCCCGGAGTCGAAGGGCACATCCTCCTGCTGCCGCTCCACCGACTGCATGGAGGCGGGCAGCTCGAAAGGCAACCGCCCGGTGGGGTTGAAGCCGCCGAACACGACCTTCAGCAGCGCCTCGTCCGAAACGCCGAAGTCCACGAGCAGCCCCGCAGAATAGGCGGCAATCTCCGGCATGACAGCCGGGCGGTCCATGTAGATGCAAACGATGGTTGGTTTTTTCATCAAAATGTCCAGGATGTGGCTGCGCTCAGGCTCCTTGAAATCGAGGTAGCCCTGATGGAAAAACGACTCGATGAAGTCGCCATTTCGAGGCTCCCAGGGGGTTTGCAGGCGAAGGATGGCAAAATCGGCATCGGCGAGCGAGTCCGTCACGGTGGCGTATTTTGAAACGGCTTCCCGTGAAATGTTTTCCACATAAACCTTGGCACGGCGCTGCAAGGGCAGTGCGGGAGTGCTTGCGAGCGTGTCGTTTTTCAATAGGACGATGCACTTCTTTTGCGCCAGCAAGCCCTTTTCGACAAAGTCGGCCCTGCCCACTATTTCGCCCGTTTTCCCTTCGTCAACGTAGGGGTTGTCGAACAAGCCAAGCTGAAACTTCACCCGCAGCAGGCGGCGCACCGACTCGTCAATGCGCTGCTCGCCGATGGCGCCGGAGCGCACGAGTTGCAGCAGTTCGTCCGTCAGGTCGTTGCCGCCGAACTGGTCAACGCCCGCCTCGATGGCTTTTTTGATTTTTTCCGGTACGCTGAGGTGCCGGACGCCGTGGTCTTTGGCTTCCACCAATTCCCAGCCCAAAATCCCAAACCCTTTGAGGATGCCCCAATCGGTGCAGACGACGCCGTCGTAGCCATGTTTTTTGCGGAGCAAGTCCGTAATGATTTCCTTGTTGAAGCTCATCCCGACGTCCTCGGAGGTCTGTCCGACTGGGACGCCATAGTAGGGCATGATGGCTGCGGTGTGCGCCTTGAATGCCCCTTCGAAGGGAATGAGGTGGTAGTCGAAGTTTTTGCCGGGATAGACCTGGTTCATGCCGTAGCGGAAGTGGGCATCGTCGCCCTTCTCCTGCGGCCCACCGCCGGGCCAATGCTTGGTCATGCAGGCAACGCTCTCGCTGCCGAGGCTATCGCCCTGGAAGCCAAAGATGTAGGCGGCGGTCAGGCGGGCGGAAAGCCCGGCATCCTCCCCAAAAGTACCGTTGATGCGTGCCCAGCGAGGCTCGGTGGCGAGGTCGGCCATGGGGTGCAGCGCCGTGCGGATGCCCACCGCCCGGTACTCCTGGCTGGCGATGCGCCCGAACTCGACGGTGAGCAGCGAGTCGCCCGTAGCTGCCAAGCCGATAGGCTCGGGCCATTTGGAAAATTGGCTGGAGAGCATATCGTTGCCGAGGAAGTTCAACGCCCCGTGTCGGGGGTCAGAACTGATGGTGACGGGGATGCCCAGGCGGTCCTGCTCCGCAATTTTTTGCAGCTTGTTGTACCATGCGGCGTGGGCTGCGGGGTTGGGTATCTTGAAGAGGTTGAAATGGCTGATTTTTTTGTGGAGGAGCAGGTGGTAGGTGGAGTTGAAGAATATTGCCCCGGGGTCTGGTTTCCCCAAAATTTCCCCCTCCGCTCCGATGCCGATGGGCGGGTGCCACATCTGCCCTACTTTTTCCTCGATGTTCATCTGGGAGAGCAGGTCTTCGATGCGGGCTTCGAGGGTGGCATGGCTGTCCTCGTAGGGGTCGAGCTTGCCGTTGGCGTTGAGGTCACGGAAAGTGTGGCCGTTTTCGGTGAGGGTGGGTTTTTCTTTCAGGGCTTTTTTCGCTTGGCGGTTTATTTCCATGAAATAAAGCTGGAAAACAACAAAGGCGAGCAGCAGGACGGCGAGTAGGGTGCCGAGCGTCCAGGCGATGAATTTGAAAACTTTTTTCATGCTGTTTTTAGTTGTGACTTTGTTTGCTGGTCTATGGTGCCGTTGGTCGCCATTTTAGTAAAAAGCAGTCCGCTCGGATAGCTCCTCCCTCACCATGTTCCGCATCTTCCGCCTGCTGAAGTGTACCCTGCTCTTGACGGTGCCCAGATTTTCGCCCGACCTCACGGCTATCTCATCGTAAGTATAACCCTCCGAGAGCATTTGCAGGGAAAGGCGGCTTTTTTCGTCCAATTTTTTCATGCCGTCATACACGTCGCCCAGAAAGGTAAGCCACTCCCCGTTGTTGAAAACCCTGTCCATTCCGCCGTACAGCTTGTTCAGGATGTTGCCCTGCTTTCCCAGCTCGTGGCGGCGGCGCTTCGTATTGATGTGGGAGATAAACAGGTTGGTCATTATCCTGCCGCTCCAGGCGTTGAAATCGGTGCCAAGCGCAAATTTCTCCCCGTTTACCAAAACCCGGATAGCGGTTTCCTGCAAGAGGTCTTGGGCATCCTGTTCGCTTTTCGTCAGGTACAAGGCTAACCTGCCCAGACGGTTGAAATTTTGAAGCAATAGGCACTCGATGTTGTCTTTCATGGTCAAAACATTGTATCAGGCTGCGCAAACCACCTCCCCGTAACGGCTTTGAGGTTTGACAAGATTTTTAAAAAAAATGGATGAAATATTAAACCAACGCCGCAAAAATAGGTTTAGGAATTTGTTTTTTAGAATAATTTTAGGAAATAAATCCTATTTTTGCGACCGATATGAAAGATACAAAGCATGAAATCGTACAGACTGCTACCCAACTTTTCAACAGGGACGGGTTCAGGAACGTGGCGTTGAAGCAAATCGCCGCCGAACTCGACATCAGTACCGGCAACCTGAACTACCATTTTCCCAAGAAAGATGACTTGATGCCAGCGGTTTTTGAGCAAATGGACGCCGAAGCTGCCGAAATGCTGAACAAGCTGAGGGCTTATCCCGACCTCAAAAGCATCATGGAGCAAGTCAGCATTTTTTACGAATTCCAATTGAAGTTCCGCTTCTTTTACTTGGACACGCTCGAAATCATCCGGGCATACCCGCAGATAGCGGCGGCGCACAAGGAATTTTCCATGCGTTCCATGCGGCACATCCGGGCGACCATTGACTATTGTGTGGGCAGGGGCGTTTTCCGGCAAGAGCCTTTTCCAAGGGCTTACGATTTCCTCGCCCATTCTATCTGGATGCACGCTGCATTCTGGCTGGCGCAATTCGCCGTGCTGCAAAAGGATTGCACCAGCCAGGAAATATTCGTGCAGTCCCTGCTGGGGCTTTTGCACCCCTATCTCACGCCTGCCGGGTTGGAGGAACTGCCCATTATGGGCAGCCCGGATTTTTCAAAAATCATTTAACCCTTCCCTAACATGCCCACTTTTACGACTGAATTTATAAAGCACATGGTGGAAGAATCCATCCCCCTGCACCGGTTCCTGGGGCTTGAACTGCTGGAAATCCGTCCGGACTATGCAAAGGTGCGGGTTCCCTTTCGGGAGGAGGTGATTGGCGACATACGCCAGCGCCGCTGGCATGGGGGTATGATTGCAGCCATCATGGACTCGGTAGGCGGCATAGCAGGCTTTACCCGGCTCGGCTCCATGGAGGACAAAATGGCGACTATTGATATGCGGGTAGATTTTCTAAGGGGCGCTGTCGAATTGCCCATTGAAATAGAGGCAGAAGTGCTGCGCTGCGGCAACCGAATACTCGTCACGACCATGAGGGCGTGGCAGGAAGGCAACGCCAAACCGTTGGCGGAAGGGAGGGCGGTGTACAGCATCAGGCGCAAGGAGGAGGAGCAAGCGCCGGGTACGGACGTGGACAGCAATGGGTTTGCTTAAAGGAAAAAGAAATTGATTCAATGGCAGATGAAACGAGCATCATAGCAAGCGCACAAGGGCTTTTCCACCGCTTTGGTATCAGGAGCGTGACGATGGACGACGTGGCGCACCACTTGGGCATTTCAAAGAAGACCCTCTACTGCGCTGCACAAAACAAAGATGCGCTGGTGGAAAAAACCGTCGGCAGGTTCATCAGCCAGAAAAAGGGGGCTATCAAGCAAATCTGCGAACGGCAGGCTGCGCCCCTGCCCGAGCTTTTTTCCATGATGGGCTACATTGCCTGCACCTTGGGCGAAGTCTCCGAGGCAATGGTACACGACCTCCAGAAATACCACCACGATAGCTGGCAGCAGCTATTGGATTTTTACTACCAATATCTTTTTGAAAAAATCAAAACCAATTTGGTGAAAGGGGCAGCCAGCGGCGATTACAGGGCAGATATGAAACCTGAATTTGCTGCCATGCTGCTGCTCCAGGTGCTGCGCTTGTTTCTGCGAAAGGAACTGCCGCAATTCAACAGTTCGGGTGATTTTGTAAAAAACTGTCTTGATTTTTTCCTGGTGGGAATGGCAACGGAACAGGGCAGGGAAGTCTGTCGGGCGTATTTGGAGCAATAGGGCACCGATAGTTGAAACTCCGAACCCAAGACAAAAATATTTTGTGACCAATAAAATAATTACCCGACGTGAAAAACAAATCCATCCAACCGGGCGACCAATTGCCCCGGTTCACTTTGACCAACCAGCACGGGGAACAAGTGGACATCGAAAAGTATTTCGACGCCCCTTTCGTCCTCTATTTCTATCCAAAGGACGACTCGCCGGGATGCACGGCAGAGGCGTGCTCCTTTCGGGACAGCTATGAAGACTTGCGAGGCTTGGGCGCTGAAGTCATCGGCGTCAGCGCCGACTCACCGGAGAGCCATCTTGCCTTTGCCCGCAAGTTCGACCTGCCTTTCGTCTTGTTGAGCGACCCGGGGAATGATGTCCGAAAAAAGCTGGGCGTGCCCGGCAGCCTGCTCGGGCTGCTGCCAGGGCGGGTGACCTACGTGGTCGGCAAAGGCGGCACGGTGCAACAAGTTTTCAATTCGCAACTGAACGTGCGGGAGCACGTCAAAGTGGCCATTGAAGAACTGAAAGAAAAACCATAAATACTGACAACACAACAAAAAAAATCATGAAGGAAACAAGACCAATCGTCCTGCTATTGCTTGGCTTTTTGCTGGCGCTGCGCCTGGCAGCCCAGGACAGCCCCCGGCAAATGAGCCTCGAAACGTGCATCCAATTCGCCGTGAACAATAGCACGGGGGTAGAAAAGGCACGGCTCGAAGTGGAAAAGGCACGGCACAAATCGAAGGAATTTTTTAGCCTCGGTTTGCCAAAAGTAGACCTCAACCTCAATTTTCAGTACAATATCGAACTGCCCACCCAACAACTCCCCGGCGAGATTTTAGGCTCGCCCGGCGAGCGGGTGCCCGTGCAGTTCGGCACCGACCTGACGGCTGGCTCCGGTATCCAACTGAACCAAATGGTCTATAACCCCATCTACGCCATCGGGCTGGAAGGAACGAGGAAATTGGTCGAAGTAAGCAACGCAGGCTACGAAAAAAGCAAAGCCGACATAGCATACGAGGTGGGTGCTACCTACTACCAGGCGCTGACCGCCAAAAAGCAAAAGGACATCCTGCAAGCCAACTTGGCGCAGGTCGTGAAACTGCTCGACCTCACCCAATCACAATTCGACAACGGGCTTGCCAAAAAGGTGGACGTGGACCAACTGACCGTTTCGAGGGTAAACTTAGAGACCAGCATGGAAAACCTCGACCTTCAGTACTGGCAGTTGCTCGACTTGCTCAAGTACCGGATGTCCATGCCCTTGGAGCAGGACATCGAGTTGCAGGACACCATTTCCGAGCAGGCTTACACCTACCCGGCTTTGGCGCTGCAACCTGCCGATTTTTCAAAAAAGCCGGAAATGACGCTGCTCCTCCTGCAAAGAGACCTCAACGAGATTAACGTCCGGCAGTTGCGGGCAGGCTACTACCCGAGCCTGTACCTGTTCGGCGGGTACAACTGGCAGGGGCAGGGCAACAACTTCGGCGAAATCTTCGACGGAAAAAACTGGTTCAGTTCCTCCTTAGTGGGCTTACGGCTCTCCATGCCGCTGTTCGACGGCTTCGAGCGCAGGGAAAAAATCGCCCAGGCGAGAATTGACCTCGAAAAATGGCGGCAGGACGAAAAGTTCACCAAGCAATCGCTCGACCTCCAGCACCGCAGCGCCCGGCAAAAACTGCAAGTGAACTACAACAACCTCCAGTCGCTGGCGCAAAACCGCCGGGTAGCCGAAGAAGTGTACGCCGTGTCGCAGGAGCGTTTCTCGGAGGGCGTGGCGCCCATCGTCGAGCTGTTGCAGGCGGAGACCTCCATGCGGTCAGCCCAGACCAACTACCTGACCGCCCTGCTCCAGATAAAGCTGGCAGAACTGGAACTGCTCCACGCCAGGGGCGAATTGCTCGAAAACATCAATCAATAAACAACCACGGGACGAACCTGACTTTCGCCCTTTTTCAAAAAAATACAACCATCATGAAATTAATCTTAAAAATAGTAGCAGCCATCCTTCTCATCGGCGCCATCGCTTACGGCATCAGTTGGCAATTGTCCAAAAACAAGGGCACCATGCAGCAGGAGGTCGAGCTTTCACGCACCAGCAACACCTTCGTGCCCGTGAAGGTAGCGACCGTGGAAAAGAAGTCCTTCAAGGAGGACTTCACCGTGAACGGCACTTTTCAGCCCTCCAAAGAGGTGACGCTTGTTTCGGACGTCAGCGGCAAGATAACGAAGCTCAATTTCGACGACGGCAGCTACGTACAGGCTGGCAACACCCTGCTCACCGTTGACAACGAACTCATCCAAAACGACCTCGAACTCTCGGAACTGGACCTGGAAAAAGCCGGGAAGGACTTGCAGCGCATGGAAAACCTCCTCGGAAAGGGAGGGGTCACGGAGGTCCAGGTCGAAGAGGCGAAACTGCGCTCCAACAACCTGAAGGTAAAAATCAAGTCGCTGAAAAAACGCCTGAGCGACACCTACGTGAAAGCCCCCATCAGCGGCATCATTTCCCAAAACAGGGTGGAGAACGGCTCTTACCTTGCCCCTGGCACCCCGGTGGCAAACATCGTGAACGTGAGCACGATTTTCCTGAACGTCTATCTGACGGAAGCGCAGGTGGTGACCGCCAGGAAGGGGCAAAAAGTGGAAGTGACCGCCGATGTTTATCAGGGCAAGAAGTTCTCCGGCACGGTCAACTTAGTGGACGTCAAGGCGGACGAATCCAAGCGTTTCCGGGTGGAAATTGCCATTGATAACCCATCCGGTGCGATGCTCAAGGCAGGCATGAACGGCAAAGCCCGTTTTGTGGCGGGCGAAAAAGTGGCTGCGCTCATCATCCCCAGAGAGGCTTTTGCCGGGAGCACCAGCGACGGGGAAGTGTATGTGGTCGACGGCAGCAAGGCGGTGCTCCGCAAGGTAGAAGCGGGCGAAACCTTCGAGAACATGGTGGAAATCCTCGCCGGGCTGCAGGAGGGCGAAACCGTTGTGCTGACGGGTCAAATCAACCTGAAAGACAGAGCGACGGTAAGGGTGATTAAGTAACACAAAACCCGGCTCCGGTAGTCTTCAAGGCGGTTTGCCCCCGGACTCTGAGCCAATTGAAAAAATAAAAAATCATGATAGAATTATCCATAAAACGCCCCTCGCTGCTGGTCGTGTTTTTCTCCATCCTGGCAGTATTGGGTGTGGCCAGCTACAACAACCTGAGCTACGAGCTTATGCCCAAGTTTTCGTCCCCGGTGCTGACGATTACCACGTTTTACCCCGGCGCATCCCCCGCCGAAGTAGAAAACTCGGTGTCCAGGGAAATCGAGGACGCCCTCTCGACGCTTGAAAAGTTAACCGATGTCCGCTCCACGTCCATCGAGAGCTTCTCCATCGTCTTCCTGCAGTTTGAGCAGGACGCAAAGGTGGAACTCCTGCTACAGGATGCACAGCGGAAGCTGGACGCCATCGCCGCAAAACTGCCGGAAGATGCCGACCCGCCCACCATATCCAAATTTTCGGCGGACGATTTCCCCATCATGTCCATTGGCGCATCTTCCACTTTGCCGAGCGGCGAGTTTTACGACCTCATGGAAGACCGCATAAAGCCCCAACTTGCCAGCCTTACGGGGGTCGGTGAAATCAACTTGCTGGGCGGGCAGGAAAAGGAAGTACAGGTGAACGTCAGGAAAGACCAATTGGAGCAGTACGGCATCTCCATCCTCCAGGTAGTACAGGCGGTGCAAATGTCGAACCTGGATTTCCCGACCGGGAAAATCAAGAACAACGAGCGACAAATCCTCATCCGCCTGGCGGGCAAGTTCCAGACCATCGAGGACTTGCGGCAGGTGGTCGTGACCACCAATCGGGAAGGTGCACCCATCCGGCTGTACGAAATAGCCGAGGTGCAGGAAACGCAAAAAGAAGTGGAAGACCTCAACCGGGTGGACGGCAAAAATTCTTTCGGCATGAGCATCCTCAAGCAGTCGGACGCCAATGCCGTGGACGTCAGCAACGCCATAAAAAGCAAACTAAAGGAACTTGAAGCCCAATACCCCGAAGCCAGCCTCCAGTTCACCATTGCCAGCAACAGCTCCGACTTTACGCTCGATGCCGTGAAAGCGGTGCAGCACGACCTGGTGCTGTCCATCGTGCTGGTGGCGCTGGTGATGCTGCTGTTCCTGCACAGCTTCAGGAACGCAGTCATTGTGATGCTGGCAATACCGGCATCGCTGGTGTCGGCGGTCATAGCCATGTACGTGCTGGGCTACACCTTCAACCTGATGACCCTGCTCGCCATGTCGCTGGTCATCGGCATCCTGGTGGACGACAGCATCGTGGTGCTGGAGAACATCTTCCGGCACCTCGAAATGGGCAAGGACAGCCGCAAGGCTGCCATTGACGGCAGCAACGAAATCTTCCTCACCGCCCTTTCCATCACGGCGGTGCTGGTGGTAGTGTTCTTGCCGCTCGTCATCACCGGGGGCATCGTCGGCAATATCCTCCGGCAGTTCGCCGTAGTGGTCG
This sequence comes from Bacteroidota bacterium, assembly GCA_030147525.1. Classification (GTDB taxonomy): domain Bacteria; phylum Bacteroidota; class Bacteroidia; order Chitinophagales; family Saprospiraceae; genus UBA6168. Next base: position 88,790 of record JASBVF010000015.1, on the reverse strand, counting down.
CCCTTTCCACGGCGATGAGCCTTTTGGTTTCTTATACGCTCGCCCCGACGCTGGCATCCCGTTTTTCCAAGCTGGAAAAATTCAATGAAAAAACCATCGGCGGGTTCATTTTCGGCAATTTTGAGAAAGGCATCCGGCGGCTTTCCCATGCCTACGGCAGCTGGCTTGCCTGGGCGCTGCGGCACAAGACCGTCACGCTCGCCGTCATTGCAGGGCTGTTTTTCAGTTCGTTCCTGCTTGTCACCAAAGGCTATATCGGTTCAGCCTTTATCAAACAGGGCGACAGGGGCGAGTTCATCGTACAAATGGAGCTTTCCAAGGACGCCACCATCCAACAGACCAACCGGGCTACCCAAATAGCAGAGGAGTACTTGCTGTCCAAGCCAGAAGTCACCGGGGTATTCACGACCGTAGGTCGCCAGACGGGTCTGTTGAGCGGCGGCCAGAAAAGCCCCAACCTCGCCGAAATGAACGTGAAGTTGATAGATAAAGAAAAACGAAACCTGTCCTCGGCTGTATATGCGGTGCAAATCCGCAACGAGTTGGACGCCATCCTGCCGGGCGTGGACGTTAAATCGTCGGAGGTCAGCTTTTTTGGCGGTGCCAACGATGCGCCCATTCAGGTTATAATAGGGAACACGGATTATCAGAGCGCCATATCGTACAGCAACAAAATGCTGGAAAAACTGAAAACCATCGAGGGCACGCTCGAAGCGGAGCTTTCCCTCGAAGAGGGCAACCCCGAAATCAGCGTCGAGGTGGACCGCACCCGCATGGCAGAACTGGGGCTGAACATCGGCATGGTGGGGGCAACCCTGCAGGCGGCGTACAGCGGCAACACCGATGCGGAATTCCGCACGGGCGGCAAGGAGTACGACATCAACATCAAGCTCGATGCCTTCGACCGGAACGCCCCTTCCGACATCGCCAACCTCACACTGATGAACAACAAGGGCAAGCTCATCCGGCTCAGCCAGTTTGCCGCCATCCGGGAAACAACGGGCCCGGCCCGCCTGGAACGGCTCAACCGCATCCCTTCCGTCACGGTAAAATCAAAGGTGCTCGGACAGTCATCCGGCACCGTTGGCGCAGCCCTCCAGCAATGGGTCGCCGAAAACCCGCCGCCTTCCGGCACTAAAATCAATTACGAAGGAGACCTTCGCCGCCAATCGGAGTCCTTTGGCAGCTTGGGCACTGCTTTCCTCGTGTCGTTCATTTTTGTCTATCTGATTTTGGTGGCGTTGTACGACTCTTACGTGTATCCCTTTGTGGTGATGTTCTCCATACCCGTGGGACTGTGCGGCGCATTGCTTGCCCTTGCCCTCACACTGGAGACGCTCAACATCTTCTCCATCCTTGGCATCATCATGCTAAATGGTCTGGTATCGAAGAACGCCATCCTGTTGGTGGATTTTGCCAACCAGGCTAAAGCCGAAGGGATGAAAACCACCCAGGCGCTCATACAGGCTGGCATGGTTCGGCTCCGCCCCATCCTGATGACGACCCTTGCGCTGGTGGTGGGCATGGTGCCCATTGCCCTTGCCAAGGGTGCAGGTGCAGAATGGAAAAACGGTTTGGCTTGGGCGCTCATCGGGGGCTTGCTCAGTTCCATGGTGCTTACGTTGTTCATCGTGCCCGTGCTGTACCAGGTTGTGGACAACATCAAGGATTTTTTCAGCCGCAGGAAAGGCAACGGCGGCAGCAACCATACCCCGGAAGACGCTGCCGCCGTCAGCAGCACCATGCTTACTGCGGACTGAGCAATGGAAGAAGAACAAGTAAAATGAGGGTGTCTCGAAGGAGGCATCTTTTTTCTCTTTACCAATGTTTAAACATCAGTTGTTTAAACGTACATTTGCGAACGAACGATTTTACCTTAATTTTTTAAAAATTCAACTTATGAACCTGAAAGAAAAAATCGAACAACTGAACAGCATGATTTTGCAAGGGCAGGTCATGGATGCCTTTGAAAAATTCTACCACCCCGACGTGGTGATGCAGGAAAACAACGCTGCCCCCACCGTGGGCAAAGCTGCCAACCGGGAGCGGGAGCAACAAATGCAGGCGGCCATCGAACAATGGCACGGCGCAGAAGTAAAAGGAGTCGCCACCGGGGAGGACACCAGCATGGTGGAATGGAGCATGGACGTTACTTACCAGGGCGGCCACCGTGCGCAGATGAACCAGGTAGCCGTGCAACGATGGAAAGACGGGCAAATCATCTCGGAACGCTTTTACTACAATACTGCGGGGTGATGCCGGATTACAAAAGGCAGTTGTTTGCCGCTGCCCGAAAACCCTGCCTTTTGGCATTGTCAAGCCTTTCGCTCTGTTCGTGTGGCGGCAGCAGCCTTGTTTCACCCGCTAAAAATAGCAGCATCATGGATACGACTTTTCAACTTCCGGCAAGGCTGGGCGAAAAACCCGCAACGACTCCTTCCAACCCGCATACGCAACTAAACCAGCAGAGCGGGGACAGGGCAATCATCGAAAGCGTGACCCGGTGGGCATTCACCACTTTACCCAAGGCGGAAGAACAGCCTACCCGTATTTCGGTGCCCGGTGCAAGGGCAATTTGCCTCAAAAGGGAATTTCCCATCGTCAATCAGGATGCCTTTATGGCTGACCGGGAGTTTGCCCATTTCCATCCCGGCAGCGACGGCAGCATGCACCTCGGTTTGCCGATGGCTGATGCCGGGGAAGTCGTTGAAAAAGGCTGGGGCGAACTTCACCCCGTCGTGAGGAAGGGCTGGTTGCCTGCCAATTTTGTGATGGTATATGCTCCCCGCAATGAAGCAGAAGCGGAAGTGCTTAAAAAAATCATTTACCGCTCCTACCAGTTTGCAACAGGGGAAATTTCCGGCAATTAACTTTTAAAACGCATCATTCATGAAAACGATTGCAGTTTTTGGAGGCAATGGACGAACCGGACTGGAAATCCTCCGCCAGGCACTCGACAAGGGATACAAAGTAAAAGCCCTGGTCAGAAATCCGGCTTCATTTAACATTCAGCACGAACGCCTCGAAGTTTTGCAGGGCACTCCCATGAAAAAGGAAGATGTGGAGATGACCATAAAAGGAGCCGATACCGTCTTTGTGGCCTTAAATATAGCCCGCACCGCCGACAACCCTTGGGCAAAGGTGAAATCACCCCCCGATTTGTTGAAGGTTTCCATGACTCACATTGTGGAGTCCATGAAAAAACACGGCGTCAGCCGGGTGCTGACCGTTTCGGCTTGGGGTGCAGGTGACAGCTACCGGGAAGCCAACTGGATGTTCCGGTTTTTAATCAACAAAACCAATGTTGGCGTCGCCTATAAAGGGCACGAAGAGCAGGAGGAAGTACTGAAAAACTCCGGGCTGAACTGGACAGCCGTCCGACCTGTGGGCTTGACCAACTCCCAGGCATCCAAACCAACCCGTGTCAGCATCGGAGGGAGCAAAAAGCTAAAGATGGGTATTTCGAGGAAAGACGTTGCCCGGTTCATGCTTGAGACCCTCGACGACAAAGCTTATTTTCAGGCCGCACCCTCTATTTCCAATGATTGAAAACTTGAATGATTTCCGGCATCTGGAAGGTCGGGAGCGGTAATTATCCTTTCACCATTAAATTTTACAAAAAATGACAACCGAAAATCTGTCAAAAGCAAGAAAAATCAGTAGCTGGGTGGTGGTCGGTCTGTTGGCCGCCCTGTTTTTAATGAGCAGCGGCAGCAAGCTGACCGGCAGCCAGGAAATGGTTACCAACTTTGAGAAATGGGGGCTGTCGGGGTGGCTCACCATCGTCGGGATAGGGGAGCTTGTCTCGGCTATCCTGTACCTCATCCCCCGCACCTCCTCCCTGGGCGTGCTGCTGTTGAGCGCCCACATGGGGGGCGCTATCGTCACGCACCTGTGCCATGGCGAGCCGTTCGTCTTTCAGGCGGTCATCCTCGTTTTGGTGTGGGTGGGCAACTACCTGCGCAACCCGGAAATGCTCGCCAGTTTCACCAAATGATTTTTACGGGCGGCGAACTGGCGAAAGCAAGGCTTTTGAAGGTATCGCAACCGCAATGAGCATCCTTCCAAATCTTTTTTTCATCAATTTCAAAATTTCAATCAACATGAAAAAATTGACCACATTCCTCGCTTTTGTTTTTATCCTTGGGCTGGTCAACGCCCAAACGACTGATTGGTCGTTCGACCCGATGCATACCAATGTCGGGTTCTCGATTTCCCACATGGGCATTTCCATGGTGGAAGGCGAGTTTGACGAATTCAGCGGCGGCGTCACCACCACCAAGGAAGATTTCTCCGATGCACAGGTGGATTTTACCATCAAGGCAGCCAGCATAGACACCGACGTAGCGCCGAGGGACGGGCACCTGAAGTCTCCTGACTTCCTGGATGTCGAAAAATACCCGGAAATCCGGTTCAAAGGGACCGTGAAGGAACGCACCCTCGCCAACAGCTACACCCTGGTGGGCGAATTGACCATGCACGGCGTCACCAAACCCCTCACCTTGTCGCTTACCTACCTAGGACAAGCCTACGACAGTCACAACAAGCTGCAAAAGGCAGGCTTCAAGGTGAACGGCGTCATCAACCGGGACGAATTCGGTATTTCCTACAATGCCCCCATGCCTTCGGGAGCGCCGATGATTGGCAGGGAAATCCACCTGGATGCCAGCGTTGAGCTTGTAAAAAAATGACAGGAGGCACAAGACTACCCGGGCAAGCGCCAAAAGTGCGCTTGCCCGGTAGCCTGCTTAAAACCCTGTACAGCGGCAGCCTGTTTTCAGGCTGCGCCTTCTATTTCCAATGATTGAAAACGGGGGCAGGCGCCTGGTGTTTTTTGCATATTTTGGAGCAAATAATTCCATTAAAAACTACCGCCAATGAAACTTGAAGACGCCATCCATCAAGATACTTTCAGGAACGAACGGCATAAAGCCCTCCTCAATATTTATTACAGGAACGGGCTTATTTTCAATCAAGTCCAGCAAATTTTAAAGGACTACGAGTTGACGCCGCAGCAGTTCAACCTCCTGCGGATTGTGCGGGGGCAGCACCCTGCTTCCGCCACCATCAACCTTTTGAAGGAACGGATGCTGGACAAGGATTCGGACGTCTCCCGGCTTGTTACCCGCCTGCACGAAAAGGAACTGCTGGAGCGGCGGACCTGCCCCGATAACCGGAGAAAAATGGATGTCAAGCTGACCGAAAAAGGCACACAACTGCTCCTCCAATTGGATACCGTCGAGCAGCGGTTCGAGGATTTGCTTTCACCCCTTTCGGACGAAGAGGTGGAAAAGCTGAACTACCTGCTCGGCAAAATCGACGGCTAACCTGCTGCCGGCTTTACAGGTACGCATCCGAACTGTTGAATCAATCAGTTAACTTTTCATCAAATCTGTTTTTACAATGAAAATCACGAAGTTCTTCATTTGGATTGCTGCGATACTGTTTTGTTCATCCATTCAAACGCAAGCCCAGACCTTCGACGGCCCCTTACGGGTGCATCCCCTAAACGGGCGGTATTTTACCGACAACACTGGCAAAGCCATTTTCCTGACCGGTTCGCACACTTGGGCGAACTTTCAGGAAATCGGGCTGCCCGGTGACCCGCCCTTCGATTGGAACGGTTACTTCCCGGAGGGCGGCACCGCCACGCTGGACCTTCGTGGCACCGAAGGAGAATACGAAGTGGAGTGGTTCATCCCCACGCTGAACCGCACCATGAAAGGTCCCGAACCGTTGAAAAGCGGTGATTTTCAAGTAGTTGAAGCACCTTTTGCTTCGGGCGACTCGCTGCTTTATTTGAAGCGGAAATGACCTTTAAAAAATGGAGCTTTAGTAAATCATAACATAACCACAACTTGCAACTATGCGAATTTTATTTCCTACCGATTTTTCCGCCCAAGCCCAATCGGCGTATCAGTACGCCCTTCAGGCGGCAGCGCATTTGAACTGCAAAATAGATTTGGTGAATGTCTATTATTCAGAATTGCTGGAAGGGAGCATGCTGATGCTGGTATATTTGGAAGAGACGAAGCGGGCAGTGCTGGAAAAATTTGAAAAGGAAATCAATGCTTTTGCCGGGGCAGATGCCGAGGGCATTGTCGAAAGGAAAACACTTCATTACAGCGATACTGTTGCCAGTGGCATTGTGAGCGTGGCGGCGGATTACCATTCCGACCTCATTGTGATGAGCATGAAGGGACGGCACACCGTCATGGAGCAGTTGCTGGGCAGCATCACCACCGACACCATCGCCCTGTCTCCGGTGCCGGTGCTGGTCATCCCTGAAGGCAGCCAGTACCGCCCTGTCAGGAAAATCGCCTACGCCACCAATTTTGAGGCGGGAGAAGCCGTCGCATTCGCTAAGCTGAAAGCATGGAAGGAGCGGTTCGGCGCCGAGGTGGAAATTGTCCACGTCACCGCCGGTCGCCCGGTGGATAGGGAGCGCCGGAAAGCGGCTGAGGGTTTCCTGTCCACCGAATTTGGCGAGGTGGTCGTCATTGACCACCCATCGGTAGCTGACGGGCTGGAAGCGTACCTGCAAGGCAGCAAAGCCGACCTGCTGGCTTTCTTCAAGCCACAGCGCAGCTTTTGGAAAAACCTCCTCCATGCCAGCGAGAGCGAGAATATTCTCAGGAAGGAAAACCTTCCTGTCCTGGTGGTCGTGGGGGAGTAATCAGACCATTTTTCAACATCGAAATGGCACACTGCTACCACAAAAATTTCGCCTCCCAAACTGAAAAATACCCTGCTCAAAAGGGCTTGGAGGCACTGCAAAACGTCGAGCCAACTTTCAACAAGAAGTTCCACAAGGGGCGCTTGCCGTCAGGCGCTTTTCTCTGTTTTTTTATGCCTTAACACTTGGATTATGAGTCGTGCAATGAACAAAACGTTGCTGCTGCTGGCAGTTTTTTTTTTAACGGGGTCATCGGCGCTATTTTCGCAAAAGTTGACCAGCGTGAAAGGAATGGTGACGGATGCGCAAACCAAAGAACCGCTCCCATTTGTCAATGTCGCATTTCTCGGTACGCCGGTAGGGACGACCACCGACTTGGACGGCACCTATTCCATTGATACGAAGTGGGGTTCCGATTCTTTGCAAGTCTCCTTTGTCGGGTACGAATTAGCCACCGTTCCCGTGAAATTGGGGACGAACCAAAAAATTGATTTTGCATTGAAACCCACCACTCTCACCTTGGGCGAGGTAGTCGTGAAAGAAAAACGGGGAAGGTACAAACGGAAGGACAATCCCGCCGTGGAACTCATCAAACATGTTATTGACCACAAGGACCAGAACCGCATGGAGGCGCAGGATTTTTACGAGTATGAGAAATACGAAAAAATAGAGCTGGCGCTCAACAACATCACCGAGGAGTTCAGACAAAAAAGGGCCTTCCGAAAATTCCAGTTCATCTTCGAGCATGTGGACACCTCCGCGCTGAACGGCAAGCCCTACCTGCCCATTTTTATCCGGGAAACGGCCTCGCAGGTCTATTTCCGCAAAAACCCCGAAGCTGAAAAAGAATACCGCAAGGGCATCAAGCTCACCGGCATCGAGGAGTATTTCGACTCGGACAACCTCGCCACGCTCACCGACATCCTCTATCAGGACGTGGATATTTATGAAAACAACATCACCATGCTGGGCCTCCAGTTCATCAGCCCTCTCAGCCCGGCGGCCAACACGTTCTACCGTTTTTACATCATTGACACCATCCGGTACAATGGCCACGAGGTGATTGACCTGGCTTTCATGCCCGTGAACAAACAGGACATCGGCTTCAAAGGCGACCTCTACATCCTGAACGACTCGACTTATGCCGTCGTCAAAGCCGACCTTGGCATTTCGGAAAAAATAAACCTCAACTTCGTCGAAGACCTCAAAGTGGTGCAGGAGTTCACCCACGAAAATGGGGTGTGGATATTGACGAAAGACCAGGTGGTGGCCGACCTTGCCCTCTCCAAAGGGGCTTCCGGCTTTTTTGGCACCCGCTCCGTCCTGTACCGCAACCACGTTTTTAATACCGAACGGGAGGCATCCATTTACAGCGGCACGGAAAAAATAGTGGAAGGGAAAGGGGCATACAAAAAGGACGAGGATTTTTGGGCCGATGCCCGGCAGGAAAAACTTTCCGACCGGGAAGAAGGCGTCTATCAAATGATTGACACCCTGCAAACAGTGCCCGCCTTCCGCCGGACGCTCGACATCATCACGCTGCTCTTGTCGGGCTACAAGCAAGCAGGGAAATTCGACATCGGCCCCGTCGGCGCTTTTTACAGTTTCAACGAAGTAGAGGGATTCCGGCTGAGGTTCGGCGGCATGACGACCCCTAAACTGATACCCAAGCTGAAACTGGAGGGCTACGCCGCCTACGGCTTCAAGGACCAGGAGTGGAAGTATTCGGGCGCTGTGCTGTACTCGTTCCAGGAGGATTTCAAAAGCAACCCCAAGCATTACGTCCGCCTCTCGTACCAGCACGAAACGAGCTTTGTCGGCCAAAACCTCGACTTCGTGGTGGAGGACAATTTTTTCCTTTCCTTCAAACGGGGCGGCTCCGACAAGATGCTTTTTTACGACTCGTGGAAAGGGGAATATTTCTTTGAAACGAACAGCAAATTTTCCTTCGGGCTGAACTACGAGCACAAAAAACAGCGCCCCCTCGGCAGCCTGCGCTTCGATTTTACCGACCCCGAAAACCAGCAGCCTATTTCTTTCACCGACCTCACTACCAGCGAAATCAGCGCCATGGTGCGCTTTGCGCCCAACGAACAGTACATTCAGGGAAAGCAGTTCCGGTTTCCGCTTTTCAACAAGCACCCCATCTTCACGCTGCGATACGCCGCAGGTTTCGATGGCTTGCTGGGCGGCGAGTACGACTACCAAAGGCTTTCACTGAACATTTTCAAGCGGTTCTACCTGTCCATCTTCGGGATAACGGACGTGGAGGTGGAGGGCGGCAAAATCTTCGGCGACGGGGTACCCTATTTCCTGCTCGACCTGCCCCGTGCCAACCAAACCTTTGCCTATCAGAAACGCTCGTACAACCTGATGAACTTCCTCGAATTTGCCAACGACGCCTACGTCAGTTGGAAAACCGAGCATTTTTTCAATGGTTTTATTTTCAACAAAATACCCCTCCTGAAAAGGCTGAAACTCCGGGAGGTCATCTCTTTCAAAGGTGTTTGGGGGACGCTCAGCGACAAGAACAACCCGCTGAAAAACCCAGAACTGATTCAGTTTATCATCAACGACAAAGGCCAGCAACAGACCTACACCCTGGAAAACAAACCCTACATGGAGGCAGGCGCCGGCATCATGAACATCTTCAAATTTGGACGGATTGACTTTGTGAAACGCCTGACCTATCTCGACAACCCCAACATTCCCGTACTGTTCGGGGTAAAGGGCTTGGGCATCCGGGCAATGGTGAAGTTTGAGTTTTGAGGACAGGCAGCCAGAGATAAAATCCTCCTGAATACATGGTCTTGATTCTAAACTGAGAAAATGAGAAAATTGAGAAAATGAGAATTTACCTGCGCCGATTCCCTCAACTTTCTCAATTTTCTCACTTTCTCACCGCTTGGAATAAACACCGTGTTGAGCGCAGTCGAAGTAGCTGCCGGTCAGCGTTTCCAGCATCCTGTCCACCGTCGCACGGCTCACGCCAAAGCGTTCTCCTATCTCGACGGCATCTTTTCTGCGAAATTCAGTTGGCAGGTTTTCGATGAACAACCGTTTGTTGTTGGGCAGGTTGTTGAAAGCTGCCATACCGGTCTTAGGCAGCTTTTCGAGCAAAAAAAGGGTGTGGCGTAAGTACACATCTGCCAATCGGTTGACGATTTCATAATCCATTTCTGAGCAATGAATGACGGTAGCTGTGTCCCGCCGCTCAAACTTGCGGAGCGCCGAAAAAGTCATTGCCATGCGAAAGAAGATGACGCCCATTCGGAACACGGATGCCAACGCATCGTCGCCGTTCAGCAGGTAGGTTTCTTTCAGCAATCGCTTGAAGGTCTCGAAATGGTGCGTCCACTGGGTACGGGAGAAGTGAAATTCGGTCGGGTGGGCAGCGAGGAAATTGTGCATTTCGACGACCTCCTGCGAGCGCTCCCTAAAATATTCGGTCAGGTTAACGCTGCCCTGTTGCGGGGAAACGTCCCGCCAGTGCGGTTTCACGGCGAAGATGTAGAACAGGAAACGGGAGAATAGCCCATCCTCACTTGACGGGATGAGGCGCAGCACTTGGTTCGGCGTACCGGACAGGGCGATGGAGAGCCGGGGCGACTCCAGTTCCATGAACTCGACGACGGACTTGCGGGAATTGGCATCATCCTCGTGGCTGAAACACTTGCGCATCAGGTCGGAGTATTTTCCCCAATCCTGTTGGAGGACGTTGCCCAAGGTGTCGGCTTCTGTTTCGCAGAGGATGCCAGAGCCGCCGTTGTCAGCGAGGTGCTGGCGGAACATGGCGGCGCTGGTGTTGGCGGGGATGAACAGCAGTTTGACGGGTGGCTTCACTGGCTCGTTTTCCTCCGCAGCTTCAAAAAGCGCCGATGTTTTTTTGCTCTTCAATAATCGGTTTTGGCGACGGTTGTACTCGATGAGGTCTTTTTTGAACTTTTCAAAGGCGGTTTTGCTCTGCTCTTTGAGGGACTTGTGCAAGCCAGCGCCAAGCTGTTTGGCGAAGGTCATCACCGATTTGCTGCTGGCTGGCGGGGCGAGGATGAAGGAATAGAGGTTCGGGTAAAATTCCCGGCGGTCGTAAACACCCTTCGTGGCCGGGATGCAGCCGGAAAGGATGGAAATGGCGGCGGTGAGAAAAACGTCCCGCTCCCGTGGGTCTTCCAACAGGGCGCAAGGTTCTTTGAGCAAGGTGGGCAGGTCAGGGAAAATTTCGTCGGGGAAGATGGGGGTGTTGTAGAGTTGGGTGTAAAATTCTTCGGTTGTCGGCTTGGCATTCGCTCCTTCGGTAGGTTTGGTAGCATGTTCGGCGGAGTGGTGCTTGTAGGCGCTGGTGAAAGTGGCGATGACCTCTCGTCGGGGAAGGTCAGAGAAATTTTCTAAAGCGAAGTCGAGCGTGTCAGTTTCGCTGGCACCAGCACGGTTGGCGTTGTTGGCGAATAGGTAAAGGAAGTTGTTGCGGTTGCCCTCGATGTAATCTGCTTGATTTTGAGTTTGGGAGAAAATCACTTGCAAATCACTTGACGGGGACGACAAATCCTTGTTAATTATCCCTTGTTTCGTGGACGGTTCCCTTTTTGGATGACAAAAAGGGGGCGTGGAAGGGTCAGTCGAAGGCGTATGGCAGTCGGCGAAAACGGGAAAAACTTCCTTGTCAGGGTCAAACCAAGCCTCTGGGTCGTGAGAAAGGAAGCAGAGGCGGGTGATGTCCTTGCCGGAACGGTCAAGCAGCCCCCCTCCGGCTCCCCCCAATTGGGGGGAGAGAAGGTCGGTATAATATTTCGCCACTTGCCGGAAGGCGGCTTCGTGATGCTCCTGTTTGCTGTCCACCCGAACAATGACTTTATAGCCGTTGCCGCTGGGAGAGGTGAACCCGGCACAAGCAAAACGGTCTAGGCGGGCTTCCTGCCTCAGTCCTTCCAACTGTACCTTTTCCAATTTGTCAAAATCGAGGATGACCAATTGCGTGTATTCGACCAGGTGTTCAAGGGTGCGACCGCCGTTGAAATTGCCGGACGGCGTGAAAGCGGGCAACTGCTTTTTGAGCTTGTCAGCTTTGGCTTTGTTGCTCCGCTGGAGAGTAAGGCGGATTTGGGCAACCTCGTTTTTGAAGTGGTTGCCCTTAATCGCCTCGATGATTTGCTCCAGGGTGCGATGCCCAGCGACTTTGGTGAAATGGTAAAAAAGTGTGAGTTGTTGCATGGCAGGTAGTTGGTCAAAGAGGGTCAAACAAAAAGAGCAGCTACCGCCGTCGCTGGAAGTGTGGCAGCGTTGGAAGCAGGCGGCGGGGAAACGGGCTTGGGTTGCAAGGGGCACGGCACGGCATCAGAGTTGATAAACGTGTCGGGGTCAGAGGAATAGTAGCAACCGTCCGTGACCCGGAACCCGGCAGATGTGAGCGTGAGTCCAACCGTTTCGGTGAAGTATTGGTAAACCCGGTTGAAGGTTCTTTGGTGCTGGTGGGCTTCGGTTTCGACAGGGACAAACAGCACTAAAGCATTGCCGGAAATGTGGCGGAAACAAGCGTAGGCGTACTGCTCCGCAACGATTGCTTTTCTGGTTTCGGCAAGCTCGCTTTCCCGCATGGGGCGGGTTTCCAGCATCACGAGGCGGGTGTACTGCATCAGGTTGTCCTTGTGGCGAATGGCATGGAAGCGCCCGGCAGGGGTGAAGTATTGCAGGTGTAGCAGCAGTTGGTCTGCCCAATCATCTTTGCCGTCCCGTAAGAGTTGGCGGTAGTTTTCGACGATTTCCCGTTCCGTTCCCTGAAGGATGTGGTTGAGGACGGTCGGGAGTGGGCGGTTAGAAGTCAGTTGGTTGTTGCGGAAAATGGATACTGTGGTCATGGCAGAAAAGTTTTGAATTAGGTTCCCTCCGGGCTTGTCAAATCATCCAGAATTGACAAGCCCTTTAGGAGTAGTGATTACAGTCTGTGGCGCTTCAGCAGGTGGCGGATTTCGGTTTTCTGGTAGTAGATTTTCTTCCCGATTTTGGTGAAAGGCAGGATGCCTTTTTCCCGCCAGGCTGCTGCGGTATTTTTGCTGATTTTCAGCAGCCGGATGATGTCGCTATTGTCCAACCAGTCCTCGGGTTGAGTGCCAACATGGATGTCCAGCTTTTGCTGAATGGCATCCAGTCTTTTGAGTATGAGGTTGAACTGGTCTTCAGTCATTTGATTGCTGCACGGTCAAGTGCGTTTGTGCAAGCAAAAGTAGGCGGGCGGAAAAACGGATGGCAGTTGTACCAGGTGGTACAACTGCCACTTAAAGCGTTGACTGACTGTGAGTTAGGGTAATTTATTTCCCCAAGTCTTTTTTCGCCTTTTGCATTAGGTGGATGAATTTTTCATAGCAGGTGTCCACAGCCTTCGGCATCGGAGCGTCGAAGTGGTTTTTGACGCTGCGCCAACTGATGTCGCCCGATTGCTTGGTTTGAAAACTGGCGGCGATGAATTTGCAGACCTCCGTTTTGTACTGGCGGGGAATGAGGTCGAGGTCGTACATCGCCCGGAAGAAGTAGGCGAGTTCGGCGACGGAAAGGTTTATTTTGATTTTTGAAGCCGGAGCTTCTTCGTTCGGTGGCGGCAACTGTGGCGGCAAGGAAGTTGAAATAAGCTCTTCCAACTGGCGCAGCTTCTCTATTTCCAAATCAATCTGAACGTCAAAAGGAACGATAGTGGTGATGGAAAAAGTAGGTTTGTTTTGCAGGTAGCCAGTCTTCGCTTCCAACAGGTAAGCGTATTTGTCGGCGAAGTCGGGCAGCAGTTTGAGTTGCTCCTTCACCTCGTGGATATTGAAATGCAGATGGTACAACTCCGTAATCGTGCCTTCCAGTTCCTCGGAAATGCTTTGCCAGATAGCCCGTCTTGCACGCTCGATGTGGGCACGGGCGGTCTTGTATTTGTCGCTGAAATTGTGCCGCAGCAACAACGACTCGTTCAGCACGATGAGCACCTCGAAGCGTTGGAGCCAAACGAAGGGCTTCTTCACATGGTCGCACTGCCATGCAAGAAAGGTGTCCCACCGACGGTGGGAAAGGTCAACGGTTTTTTGAAGCAAAGCCGAACAGTAGTTTTTCATGGAAACCTGCCCTTCGATGGTAAAATCGGGGTTGCAGCCAAGTCCTTCTGCGGTGATTTCAATGTCCGTGGTTTCGGTTTGCGTAAAATCGGAGAAAGCGAACTCCGGGAAGTCAACCAGTGTCAACTCGCTGAAATGTAGTCCCATAGTAAAATAAATATGCAAATGTGCCTAACGGTGTGTGTCGGGCATGTGCTGACCTGGGCGGGGGGATGAAGTTTGGGCGAAAGGTAAGCGTGTTTGAAAATAAAAACAAATTGTTTTTAAATAATTAAACAAAAAGTTTTATTTTCTTTTCCTATTCCGCAGCATGACATACGTGGAGGCTTCTTTTTCAATGTCAACCTTTGTGGAAAGCCGGTTCCTTTGAAGCCACTGGTCGAGTTCCGCCCGGTTGAAATAGAGCTTCTTTCCATTTGGACAGAAGTGCGGAATTTGCCGGGTGCTGGTAAGTTTGTAGAGATGGCTTTCGCTCATTTCGAGGTATAGGCAGGCTTCCTTGAAGCTGAGGACTTCTTTTTGCAAGAGGGTTTGCCCGATGAGCAATTCTTCGATGTGGGTGAGCTTTTCGAGTATGTCAGCCTGTTGAGTCATCTGTATAATTTTTCAACAAAGGAAGGGAGGCGATAAGAAAAAAGGGAGTTGTGCAACCTGGCACAACCCCCTTTCATTTTATTGATAATCAATACTTTGCATCAAATATTTTTCTTACCCTTCCAACAACAATTTCTTCAAAGCCTCCTTGTCTGGCAGCACAGTGGAATACCGGCTGGCAAAAATCTGTTCATTGTCTTCGGGCAAAGTGTAGCGAACAACCGACTCACTTTTGTCCCGGCAAAGTATCAGCCCGATGGTAAGGGCTTCGTGCGGCAGGCGCATTTCCCGGTCAAAATAGTTGACGTACATCTGCATTTGCCCAATGTCCTGATGCTCGATGTCTCCGATTTTCAAATCCACGAGGAAAAAGCATTGCAGGATGCGGTTGAAAAATGCCAGGTCAATCCGGTAGTGCCTGCCTTCGAGCGTGATGCGGTATTGCCGGGCAACAAAAGTGAAGCCTTTCCCCATTTCCAAAAGGAAGTCCTGCAATTTGTCCAGGATGGCTTGTTCGAGGTCGCTTTCAGAATAATACGGTTTTTCATCCAAGCCCAAAAACTCCAGCACCACCGGTTCTTTAATCAGGTCTTGTGGTTTTTCGATGACTTGCCCCTCGGTGGCGAGTTTCCAAACCTTGTCCTTGTCGGTACTCAATGCGAGGCGCTCGAACAAGGCGCTGCTGAACTGGCGTTTAAGTTCCCGGAGCGACCAGTTGTTTTGGGCGGCTTCGATTTCATAGAAGCCTCGTTCGGTCTCGTTTTCGATGCGAAACAGAAAAATATAGTGGGACCAGGAGAGTTTGAAAAATGAACCAGGTTGTGCAGACGATGCCTGCACTTTGCCGGGTTCAGCCAATTGTCCAGACACTGTCTGGACAATTGGGGAGTAGGTCAGATAAAACTGGCGCATACTGGCAAGGTTGCTTCGGGAAAAACCTTTTCCAAACTCTCTGGATAGCCTTTCGGAAAGATTCTCCAAAACCTGTGTGGAGTATTCAGCCCTTACTTTGCCGTGCTGTTCTTCTTCGACCATCCTTTTCCCAATTTCAAAGTATGTGGCAACCATCGTTACATTGATGCTCCTGACCACTTGCTGCCTTGCACTGAGGATAAGTTGCCGGACATCATCAAAAAGCTGGTCGTTGTGAATTGGTTTGCTCATTGTTGAAGTGTTTGATTTTCAGTGAATAGTGGTTGTGCAGCGAATTGCAAATTTATTCTCGAAGCAGCTTCCCGCTTCTTTTCGTCAATGATTTTGGCGTACACTTGGGTCGTTTTTAACTCTCTATGTCCCAACATTTTGGAGACGGTGTAAATGTCCGTGCCAAGCGACAGTTGAAGCGTGGCAAACGTGTGCCGGGCGCAATGGAAACTGATTTTCTTGGTAATGCCTGCTGAAAGCAGCCACACCCGTAGCTTGATGTTCATCCATGCACTGTAAGCCAACCCTGTGAAAACCTGCTCGTCCGGTTTTCCTCTGGCACCCATCAGGTCGCTGGCTTGCTGCGAGATGGGCAGCGTCTCGAAGCCTTTTGTTTTCTTCTGCCGGAATTGAAGGAAATGCCCATATTCATTTGACGAATGGACTTCCGACCAGGTAAGTTTTTCAATATCGCTCCAACGTAGCCCGGTCAGAGCGCTGAACAGGAAGGCATTTTTCAAAACGGGAATTTCGCAATCGGTGGCTGCTAAATGTTGCAGTTCTTCCAAAGATAGGAACTGTCGCTCCGGGTCAATCTGCTTGATGAAATCAACCCCTTGTGCCGGGTTCTGGCGCAAAATACCGTCCTTGACCGCCTGCTTGATGGCAGCGATAACTTTGGCATAATAGGAAGCTGTCGAGTTTTGGGACAAGCGGCGACCACCTTTGGAGCGGGCATCCTTGACGAGATAATCCCGGAAATTCTCTACCCACTGGCGGTTGATTTCAGCAAAAGACAAATCTCCTCCGGTGAAGGCTTCCAGGTGCAGCAAGGCGCTTTTCCAATTGCCGTAGTTGCTATCGCTTTCATGGCTCTGCCGCTTCTCCATGAGTTGTTTGTAATACTCCATGAAACTGGCGTTGAGCTTGCTCTGGTCGTGTATGCCGAACACGCCGTTCTGAATTTCCAGCAAACGCTTTGCCCGGATGGTCTCGGCAAGTTCCAGGGTTCGTTTGTTTTCGGCTTTTTCCAGCTTGGAAGGGTTGGCGTCGGTGGGCATGAGGTACAATCCGAGGTACTCATACTCCCGCTTGCCGTTGTGGTAATAATCGAGGTAAAGGCTGATATTCTTGCCCTTCCTCCGTTGGCGCAGGGTGACGGACATGGTACGGTGTTTTAATGGTTATGAAAAAAGCTTAGTGAATTCCGAACGGGGGATAATTGTCCGCCGTCCCATTTTTCCTGCTGCTATTTTTCCTGACTCAATCAATCTGTAAACAGTGAACCGGCTGATGCCGTAGAGTTCACAAGCATCGGCGACGCTGAGATACTCTTTGTTGCCGGGACTTTTTGTAGATGGCAAAGCAATTGGTTCAGTTGCTGCTCTCTTGTCATCTTCGAGGGTTTGCTGCACTTTCTCCTGGCGTTTCAAGACTTTGTAATGGCGCTGGTTGCACCTGTGGGAGCAGTATTTGGTTACTGTCTTTTGGGCAACGAACACCTTTCCACAGAAAATGCAGGTGCGGGGGATATGGATGCCAGTGGACATGAGTACGGTTTTAGAAGTTATGAGCCAATGGTTGCATTCAGTAGCTTGTTGTTGCTGCTTGTTGCAGAAACTCGCCCTGGTAATTTTGATTTGTTGCCCAAACATTTTTATCTCATTCGGGCAACAACCTGGCATCAAAGTTAGGAAAAAAAGAGGTAAGAAACAACAAGGAAGTGAAGATAAAACGTTGATAATCAACGAAAAAAAAACGGAGGGAAAACAAAAGAAGGTTAGTTACTTCCCGATACAGAACTTCGAGAAAATATTCCCCAGCAAATCCTCTGTTGAAACCTCGCCGAGTATTTCACCCAAAAACGCCAGCGCCCGCCGGATATCCATCGCCACAAAATCCGACGTCACGCCCTCGTCCAGCCCACGCAATACATCGGCAAGGCTTTCGGAGGCTTTTTGCAGGGCCTCGTAATGCCTGGCATTGGTCACGATGGGGCTTTCGAGGTTTACTTTTTCGGAGATGGCAAGGTCGAAAAGTTTTTCCTTGAGGTAGGGGATGTTCATGCCGTGGAGGGCGGAAAGGGTTATTAATGATGAATGATGAATGACGAATGATGCATGGTTGGAGCGCTCCCCGGAAAAGAAAAATTCGGGAATCGTGGGATCGGCCGGGTTGGTAAGCCACTCCGATTTGAAGTAGGGGTTGGTGTCCATTTTGTTACAAACGACGAGGAGTTGCATATCGCCCCGTTGAAGTTTACTGACATCTGCCAGCACTTCGTCGATCTTCATTTCACCCACATCAAAAACGTAAACAAGCAGGGCTGCCTGCCGCACTTTTTCCATCGTTTTTTCCACGCCGATGGTTTCGATTTGATCTTGTGCTTCCCGGATGCCGGCGGTGTCAATGAGCCGAAATTCGACACCATTGATATTGAGCACCTCTTCCACGGTATCCCGGGTCGTGCCGGCGATTGGGCTGACGATGGCCCGTTCTTCATTCAGCAGGGCGTTGAGCAGGGTGGATTTTCCGGCGTTCGGGCGGCCGGCAATGACAGTTGGAACGCCGTTTTTGATCACATTTCCCAAGCGGAAAGACTGTGTGAGTCCTTGAATGAGTGAGTCAATATTTTTCACCAATTTTTTCAGCTCTTCCCGGTTAGCGAATTCGACATCCTCCTCGGCGAAGTCGAGTTCCAGTTCGATGAGGCTGGCGAAATTGACCAGGTCCTCCCGCAGTTTTTTGATCTGATGGCTGAAACCGCCCCTCATTTGCCGCATGGCAACGCTGTGACCGCTTTCAGAAGTGGAGGCAATAAGATCGGCAACTGCCTCGGCCTGTGACAAGTCCATTTTACCATTCAAAAAAGCACGCAACGTGAACTCGCCGGGCTGGGCCAGGCGTGCACCTTTTTTGATGAAAAGCTCCAGAACCTCCCGCAGGATGTAGGCCGAACCATGACAGGAAACCTCCGCCGTATTCTCGCCGGTGTAAGAGTGGGGCGCTTTAAAAACGGAGACCAGCACCTCGTCCAGGATTTTTCCGTCGTCGTCAAGGATGGGGCCGAAGTGCAGGGTATGGCTTTTTTGCCGGGTCAGATCTTTTCCACCGAATACCTTTTGCACAATTCTCAGGGCATCTTCGCCTGAAAGCCGGATGACGCCGATGGCGCCTATGCCCGGCGGCGTGGCAAGTGCGACAATGGTGTCAGACAAATTATGCTTTGTATAATTCATTACCTCAAAATTTTAAACGTTCTCCGCCAGGTTGATTTGTTTTTTTCAAGCTTGAGCTGGTATTCTTTTGCGCCGGCGGCAAAAATAAACGTCTGAACGTCTACGGCGGATGAGTTGTGCTCCAGCCAACCGGCGAGATTTTCCCGTTCGGCAGGTGCGACGGGTTTTCCATCGGCCAATATTCGGATTTCTTCCCGATAACAAATACCCATGTTGCTCCGGCAGATGAGTTCCATGCTGATCGTAAGTTTGAGCATGGCAGGTTCCGAAGCGTTGCCATCGGAATATTTTTCAAGTCTTGCCTCCCGGAAGGTATACCGGATATCGCTGAAATTAAACGGTTGGCCCAGCATCGGAAAATCGAGCAAGCGCACCTGGTCGTTGCTCTCACGAGGCTTCGATTCCTCTTTTTCAGGTGTTTCGTCTTTTTGGGTTATCTGTTCCCGGGGCTGGGGTTCAGCGTTTTTGTCCCAGGGTTTCAGGATAAAGAAAACCGCCACGGCCACTGCTGCGATCAGCGCCCCGGTAAGCAGGTATTTTGATACAATCGAAGAAGATGCCGGCTTAACCTGTTGCGCCGGTTCGATCGGGGGCAGCTTCACTTCCGGCGTTTTGCCCTCCGTCATTCTGAGCAGCGAATGAGCGATTTTTGCCTTTTGCTGCATTACCTCTTCAAAATCAAGCGTACCTGCGAGTTCCTGTTCTTTGAGCATGGAAAGCCTGCCTCTGAGTAACAGCAGCGTGTGATACCGGTCCTGTCCTGATTTTTCTTCAGCGCTGATCATCAAGTCCAGGGCCTCCTCCAGTTCGTTTTCCGCAACGAGGGTTTTTACTTTTTTTGAAATGTTTTTGTCCATCAACTTGCAGATTTAAAGGCAAGGTAGAATTAATTTTGGAGGTGTAAAATGCAGATTGTTTGATTGTTGGGTGGCTATATTGCTGGCAACTATCTGACAATCAAACCTTCCAACCATGATAAAACTCCTCGGTATTCCTTTCGATTGCAAGTCAAGTTTTCTGCAGGGAGCCGCCCTCGCTCCGGGTCGTATCCGTCAAACACTACGCAGTGGCGCCGGCAATGACTGGACGGAGCACACCCAAAATCCCTTCGCAGCAGACCAGTTTCAGGACATCGGCGACCTGGTTTTCAAAGACTATTTGGACATTGAAAATAAAATGGCGGAAGTGCTGTCCACCGGTGCAAAAACGCTGACGCTGGGCGGCGACCATTCCATTACCTACCCCGTCATTCGGGCACACAAGCGTTTTTATGATGATTTTGAAATCCTTCAGATTGATGCTCACGGCGATTTGTACGATAATTTTGAGGGAGATCGTTACTCCCATGCCTGTCCGTTTGCCCGCATCATGGAGGAAAAACTGGCTTCCCGGCTCGTGCAGGTGGGCATTCGTACCTTTAACCCACACCAACGGGAACAGGTCGCACGTTTTGGTGTTGAGGTAGTTGAAATGAAAGATTTCGAAGAAAAATGGCGTAGTTTGGTTTTTAAAAAACCGCTTTACATTTCGCTCGATCTCGACGGCCTCGACCCGGCCTTCGCCCCCGGCGTCTCGCACCACGAGCCCGGCGGACTAATGACCAGGGAGGTGCTCCGTTTGATCCAAAACATCCAAGCGCCCATCATCGGCGCCGACATTGTGGAGTATAACCCACACCGGGACGTTTCGGATATGACGGCTGCCGTTGCGGCAAAATTTTTAAAAGAAATTGCAGCGAAGATGAGTGTTTGAAGTGTTTGTGAAATGCCTGGAGGCCACCCAAACACACAAACACACAAATACATAATTCATGGCTTCCATCGAAATTCAAACCACGCAAAACGTTACGATCGAATATGAAATGGCCACGCTCCGTGATCGTTTTTTTGCGTTTATAATTGACCTGCTCATCTTTTACGGGATCTACATTTTTCTTTGGATCTTCCTGATGTCCGTTCTTGGAGACGCCATTACCGGGTGGGGTGGGCATTTTCTGGGGCTGATGCAGCTGGTCGGGCTGCTGGCTTACCACCTGATTTCGGAGGTTTTTTCGAATGGTCAATCCTGGGGAAAAAAAGCCATGAACCTCAAAGTCGTCAGGCTTGATGGCCGGGAACCGGGCTTGGGCGACTATCTCCTGCGCAGTATTTTCCTGCTAGTGGACTTTGTGCTTTCGTTGGGTGTTTTGGGCGCCATACTGATCGGATCGACCTTCAAAAGCCAGCGATTGGGTGACCTGGCAGCCAATACGACCGTCATACGTATAAAAAATCAGTTGCATTTTCACTTGCATGATATTCTGAAAATCAATACTTTAGAAAACTATGAACCCCAATTCCCTGCCGTTCGGCAGCTAAATGAAGCGGACATGCTCCTCATTAAAAATCTGCTTTCCCGCTACCAGACCTGGCGCAATGCGGCCCACGCCGAAGCTATCAGTGAGGCGTCCCTGAAAATCTGTCAGGAACTGAATATTGAACATCCACCCAGAAATAAAGTAGAATTTTTAAAAACCCTCATCCGGGATTACATCGTTTTAACAAGGTAGGCGGGCAAATGCCGGAGGCTTAACCTTTGTTTAAACAATTTGACGAGAATTCGCTCAACCAGGTAGCCGGCCGAACGTTGAACCACTGAACAAAGCCTTGATCCTTAAGTGAATAGAACCTTTTTATAGCTATGAAAAATTTTTTGATACTGATTCTCCTTCTGTTTTGCACTGCGCTGAAGGCGCAACGTGTCACCGTTTCCGAGCCCGTTTCCGTGCGGGATGATTTCGCTTACCAAATCATCAGCGACGAACGGGGCAACGTGCTGCTTTTTCGAAATAAAAAAGCCAAGTTCGAAGTACAGGGCTATGACAACAAAATGCAACTCAGCTGGGAAAAAGAAATTGAACTGGACAAGAAAAACCCCGAGGTGCTGGAGGTTGCGCCGGTAGGCGGCGACTTTTGTGTTATTTATAAAAACAAAAACAGGATGCAGTCCATCCTGAAAATTCACCGGTACAGCTCAGCTGCTAACCTGCTCGACTCCGCCACTATCAAGATTTATGACTCGGTTTTTTTTACTCCCAACTTTCAGATAACCCGCTCCGAAAACAAAAATATCCTGCTCATCTGGTATGTGGAAAACCAAAATGAAATAACAGCGATGGCTTTTGACATTGCCCGGATGAAACTGCTCTGGGAAAACACGTTTATCCCGGACGGATTCGTGCTGCACCGTGACTTCTCCCAAGTTCTGGTCAACAATGCCGGCGATATGTTTTTTGTGAGTAAAAAAGACAACTTCAACTCCAAACGTCGGGAACATTACCTCGAGATTCTGACTTACGGGCCTTCCACAGGTGAAGCACTGAAGCGCTTCGTTATCCCCATGCAGGAACGACTGACTTACGATGTGCATTTTTCATTCGACAACCTGAACAAAGAACTAAAAGCCGCCGGTTTTTACTCCTACGACAACCTCTCGAAAGCTGAAGGATTTTACTACCTCAGCATTTCACAGAAAAACACCGACCAGCAAACCGTGAAGTTCTACCCGTTTGAAGATGACTTCGTGGCTATTTTACTCGAAAAAGAAAAAGGGAAAAACAAGGGAATCCCGGAGGCTTCTGTCCAGGAAATCGTCCATCGGCAGGACGGCGGGATCATTCTTATCGGCGAATTAAACAAGGAATTTCAGCGGGGCGTTGCCAGCACGAACTACTACAGCCGAAATGGTTTCCGGCCCATCACCGACTACTACTACGATGATGTTTTCCTGATTTCAATTCACCCGAATGGCGACATGCACTGGAAAAATATTTTGCATAAAAAGCAGTACTCTCAGGACGACGACGCTGCCTACTCTTCCTATTTTCTGGCGAAAACACCGGTTGCCCTTCGGGTCATTTTTAACGATGAAATCAAGCAGAATAATACCGTCAGCGAGTACGTCATTCTCGGCACGGGTGAGTATGAGCGTAGGGCTGTGATGAACACAGAGCGAAAAGATCTCAACCTCCGTTTCCGGGAAGCAGTGCAGGTGGCTGCAAATGAAATTGTAGTTCCAAGTGAAAGGAGAAATCGCCTGAAGCTGGTCAGGGTTTCTTATTGAGAAAGAATGAGAGAATGAGAGAATGAGCGGCGGGAAAGCCGCCAAACTCATTCTCTCATTTTTATTTAGAAGTCCATACCGATCGAAAAGTACAGCTTAGGGTCCTGCACTTCTCTGGTCTCCACGCCCCAGGCATAATCCAGCCTGACAAAATAGCCGAACAGCAAAGTCCTGATTCCAACGCCGTAACCGTAGACGATGGGATCACGGAAGTAATTCACCTCGATGGATACGTTGTTGTTGGAATCCCGCCAGGTGTTCAGCGGGCTGGTCTCGTTGAAAGGATTCACACCTTCCCAGGCTGTGCCTGCATCGAAGAAGCCCACCAGCTGGAAATTTCGAACAAAATTTGACTGCGAACGACGGAAAAGATAGCGGAACACGGGCGTCCTGAATTCAGCATTCAGCACCGAATAGGAATTTCCGTTCCGGACATTCAGCTTGAAACCTCTGGCATTCGTAGCGATGGATCGGAACGCAAAATCATTGCTTTGCGGAAGCGGAATGGTCATATCAAATTGCGGTAGCAGCCAATTGTCAGTGCCGCCCAACATGTAAAGAATTTTTTCTTTTCCAAAAGAAGTAGCACCCGCCAGCCGCCCTGCCAGCACCGACCACTTCAATACCCGCTGATAATGCCGGAAATCGAATCCTGCCACGGTCATAAACCCATCGTTGATTTTGAACTCCGGCGACTGGCCAAGATCAACCTCCAGGCCTTTCACCACCTCCACAAAAAACTTGTAGCGGGTGC
Source organism: Bacteroidota bacterium (assembly GCA_030147525.1). Lineage (GTDB taxonomy): Bacteria > Bacteroidota > Bacteroidia > Chitinophagales > Saprospiraceae > UBA6168. Next base: position 65,198 of record JASBVF010000015.1, on the reverse strand, counting down.
CGTTTTTTGTATTCAGCGCAATGTCGAGCGTGTTATCAAAAACATACTCCCCTCGCACGCCAACACGCTGAGAGCGCAAGTCAGGCGTTCGGAGGGTGTTGGCATCGGTGGCAAGCCAGGTAGTTTTATCAAAACGCAGGGTAGCTGTGCCCCGAATACTGGTGAAAATGTCCAGCGGGTAGCGCAGTTGGTATTGCATCAGGAAAATTGAGTTGTCGTACTTGACGGCAGGCGGCGTATTGTCCACCGTAAAACGCAGGCGCCGGCGATAGACGGCATAGCGCTTGTCGAGCCGTTTTTTCTTATCATCCATCAACAGAAAATACTCGGCGCCGTTGAAAGACGTCGGCACCCGGATTCCTCCCTCAAACTCGTAATCCTCGAACAAATCTTTGAAGTTGGCCTTAAGCAAAATACCGGGTGGCGGATACCCGAAGTCTTGCGGCACCCCGGCAAAACTGCTCAGCCCATCGAACAGCAAGCTGTTGTCCAGTTGGGTCGTAACGTAGTCCGTTCGGAATTTTAAACGGTAGGGAATGATCCGGCTGGAGCGAAAATCATGGACTTTTTTTCTGGGGTCAACCTCTTCGGCTGTAGGACGGTAGACGAGCGGCTGCTGCGAAGGTATCTTTTTTTCAGGCTCCTGGGTGGTGGTACGGGTGGGTACTTCGTGGTCATCGAATTCACTCTGGAAGAGGTAGTTGTCGATATCAATTTTTCCGGTATCGATTTTTTCCTCCGGTAAATCCTCCACATTGATGGGTTCGTCATCCACCTCCTCAAGTACATTGTTGCTGGGGAGGGGCTGCTGGGGAGGAGTTTCCAGCACTTTAACCCGCTGCATCTGAAAGCCGGTTAAAACGGGAATCGCCAGATCCGTCGGCTTCATTTCACCCACAAAAAGTTGCCAGGTGTCTTCCCGGAAGACCATTTCCGCATAGCGATTATTGCGTCTCGATTTACTTTGCTCTAAAATACTCCGGTCGTAGTTCGTGGTAAAATGATTGACAGCCTTCTGTTTAATGATTGTATCCAACCAGATGGAATCAATTTGAGCATAAGCGACGCTATCGAGCTTTTCGGCGATGACCGAGTCGGCATGCATTCTCATTTCCGTACCATCTTCAAAAATGATCACATTTTCCAGGTGGTGGATATAATCCCTGAGAAAGCCTGTTTTTCGATTGTAAACGCCGCTTTCGTCCGTCAGGAAGCCGAACCAGAAAGTGTCGATAGCGACAGGCCAGCGCTCGTTAGCATGTGGGGTTTTAGTAACCTGAACCAACTCTCCGGAAGTCCGGAAGCCAACGGAATCAAGGTTGAGATAAAAAATATCGAAGTTACGAATGGGAAGAATGGAGTCCAGCACGGCAGGCACGTTGAGCGAATCAGGCCGGTTAGAAGCAAATAGAATCCCCCGCTGGCCATGAGCCTCCGTGTAAACAGCATCGAGGTCATCCCAGAAATCCGTCGTCAACCGTTGCGCCTGACGGGTCAGAGTAAAATAGAGAAACAGATCAGACTGCCCCCGGACCGCTGCCGAAAAGACCAGGTCGTTCGGGTTCACATAATCCATGCTGTAAACCCGCTGAAACTGCGGGTCAAGATCCTCCGTGACTTTATCTTTGGTCAAAATATTGTACTTCAACAACCTGGGGTTGTCCCTTTTTTCGTAGAGAACGGCAAGTTCCATGTTAGTCGGGCTCCAGGCGAGCAGCGGGTAATTGTAATCGGTTGCCTGAATGGCATTGCGAAATCCGCCTTTGTAAACGATCCGACGGTCACCTGTGGCAAGGTCCTGAACGTACACTCTCGTCCTGCCGATTTCGTTGGAAACGTAGGCGATTTTGGTGCCATCGGGGCTTATTTTTAACTGGCTGATGGGGGAGTTTCGCTTGTTTTTGAATTTGATCCGTTCTCCACCCGGCTGGGTCGTCACGCTGGATTCGGCTTCATAACGTTTTTGAAAATAAGTAAACCAGCTCTCTGTCGTTTTTTGGTAAGTACTGCCGAGTACGTAAAGGAAGCCGCTGTCAACACTGCGGTTGATGCGGGTCAGGTATAGCAGATTGGAAACCGTTGAATGCCCGTAGTACTGACTGATGAAATGCCAAAGCGAATGCCCGGCCAGCTTGGGGTGCTCTTCAGCCATTGATTCAAAGTCCGTGTATTTCCCGGAGGTAAAAAGGTCCCTGAGGCGGTTGTCAAGTTTCGTATTCCACTCTTCGCCAACAAAAGAAATCAAGCCGTCTTTGAACCACTCCGGCAGGTTCATCATCACGGCATTTTGCACGATTTCCTGCAGGTTGGAGCCAAAAAGCATGGCGTTCAGGTAAACGGAAGCGACACCCTCCCGTATTTGCCTGCGCAGATCGGTGTGATCGCCATTGAAATGGACAAACATTTTATTGCCCACTATTTTCGTCTGGCCGCCTGTATTGACGAAGGCTTCCTCACTGCCGATATTGCTTTGTTTGAGGTCAGTCAGGTCCGTGTAGACAATGATTTCGATTTTGTCGTTCATCCGGTGCTCGAGGATGCCCTGAATTTCATAAAAATCATATTCGGCCATTTGCACGACCGATTGGCCGACAAGGCGGCCTTCTCCATACCAGTAAGTGATGAAATTCCGGCTCTCGTATTGTGACCATTCGGCAAAATTTTGATGAAATTGTACCCGGTTTTTACCGAACTCCGTTTGTGTGGTTTGGCCAAAAAGAGAAATGGCAAACGAGAGAAAAAATAGGATGTATAGACTGCGCATGAGCTTTATATTTCTGTGGTTGTTGAGCTATTGAATGGAAAAGAATCAATATTTCAATATCACAACCTTAAATTTCAATCAATGTTTAAACGGCTTTTTCTTGATGACCCCTCCCCGGGTATCTCTTACGTTGCTCATGACGATAAAAGCACCGGAGTCAATTTTCTCCACTTCTTTTTTTATACGGGCCAATTCGAGCCGTGTTATTACTGTGTAAACGATTTCAAGCGGCTTTAAGTCTTTGTGTTCACCCACAAAGCCACCCTTGCCGTAGTAAATGGTCGCTCCTCTGCCAAATTCATGGACAATCATCTGCCGGATTTCCTCATGTTCGGCTGAAATGATGGTCAGTCCGATGTATTCATCCACCCCCTCCACAATAAAATCAACCGTTTTCGATGCTGAAAGATAAATCAATATGGAATACAATGCCACCTCCACCGACAACAACCAGGCTGCAAAAGCAAAAATGAGGATGTTAAAAAGCAAAATTACATCGCCAATGGTCAACCCTGTTTTTCGGCTCAGCCAAACGGCCAGCACTTCCGTCCCATCCAAAACTGCTCCTCCCCTCACAGCCAGACCAATGCCAGCGCCCAGAAAAAAACCACCAAAAACTGCCACCAATAACTTATCAGAAGTAATGTGCGGGTATTCGACCGTGGCTACCACAATGGCCAGCAATAAAATAGCCGCAATGCTTTTAATACCAAAGCGCCTTCCCATTTGCGTAAACCCCATCGTAATGAAAGGCGCATTGATCAGCACAATCAACACCGGCAACGAGAATCCGGTAACTTCAGCCACCAGCAGCGAAATCCCCGTGACGCCCCCATCGATAAAGCTGTTGGGTAGCAGGAAACCTTTCAGCCCAAACCCTGCACTCACTACACCAATGATAATCAGCAGAATATCCCACACATAGTGCTTGATGGATATTTGCATTTTTCGTGCTTCATTCTCCAGCGCTTTCTGGCTCATGCCTTTGTTGTAGCGGCGTGGAGGGTGTTTTCTCAGATGCTCGACAATAATTTGCTGAAAAAAGGGATTCATAGACGATGGTGAAGGTGTTGTGTAAACAAGGTTTCTTTGATCGGTTAAATTACTACTTTCGCAGGCGTATTGTAAAATTAGCTATTTCAACTACTGAATAAAATTAATTATTAACTGAAATGCCAGCATCAATAGCCATTTTCACCTTCAATCCCTTCCAGGAAAATACTTACGTTGTTTTTGATGAAACCGGCGAGTGTGTCATTTTCGACCCCGGCTGCTATGAGGCTCATGAACGCATCGAACTTAGCGACTTCATCAGTAAAAACAAGCTCAAACCAGTCCGGTTGATCAATACCCACTGTCACATCGATCATGTTTTTGGAAATAAATACGTTGCCAGCACCTGGGGACTCGAGCTTGAAATCCACAAAGGCGAACTCCCCGTACTTCAGGCCGTTCCTCAGGTAAGCCAACTCTACGGTATTCCATCAGGCGACCCATCGCCGGAGCCTGGAAAATTTATCGAAGAAGGAGATATCATCACGTTTGGAGAGACAAAAATGGAAGCGCTCCTGACGCCCGGCCACTCGCCGGCCAGCCTTTCCTTTTTCTGCCCTGACGGCAATTTCCTCATCGCAGGCGATGTGCTTTTTCGTGAAAGTATCGGCCGGACTGACCTGCCCGGCGGCGACTTTGACACGCTGATCGCCAGCATCAAAAACAAACTTTTCCCGCTGGGCGACGATGTAAAAGTATTTCCCGGCCACGGCCCGTCAACCACCATCGGCTACGAGCGCAGTCACAATCCGTTTTTGTAGAGAAGAGGGCAGCAGCAGAGCTGCCTTGCCTTATGTTTAAAAAAAAACCACCTCAACGCTTCTGTCAAAGTGGTCTTAATTAACTGAATTAGTATGATTCTTCAGGTCATTGCTTCACCTTCAATCCGCCGTAACTAAGGTTGGCTTTTATGACGCTCCGGGCGTTTTGGGTGCCGGTATGGCCTTTCACTTCGTGAGAGGTGCCTTTATCTTTTTCGTAAGTAACATTCATGCCGGCCGGATATGCAATACCGGCGTAATTGGTAGCCGCATCGAGGGTGTAGCTGGCGCCTTCTTCCACATTAATTTTAAAATCGGAGTACTTACCTACCAGATTGACGTTTGAAAAACCTTTTGAAAGTCTTTCAACCCTCAACCCGCCATACTGTAAGTCAAAATCACCACGATCACGTAAGCGGTTGATCTTAAAATCAGTGTAGCGGGACACAGCAACCACGTCTTCCGCCTCACCAATTTCAAAATTACCATAACGGCTCTGGCAGTTCAGGCGATTCACTTTGCTCAGGTAAAACTGGTCGTACCTCGATTCAGCTTTCAGGTTGGCTCCGTTGTCCACGGAAATTTTGGAATACTTGGTCGTGAAGTTTACATCCTGCACATCGTTGAAGTTGATTTTGCTGTAAGAAATATCCGCCGAAGTATTTCTGGCCTTGACCACCGTGCCATTGCCGTAGCCAAGGTTTACGTTCAAATCTCCTCCAATCCCTTCAAGTCTGAAGTTACCGTACTTGACATCGACATTTGCCCTGCCGGTAAGCGGAGCGACGAAGGCGTCGCCATACTTATTCTGGAGGTCGAGTGCTCCGGATTCCGGCATGAAGACTTCGTAATTGATTTGAAACTCGGAGTTGTCGTCACCCCAACTCCACCAGGAGCTTTTAGTGGATGAAATGACCGTTTCTGCTTTTACAAAATCGTCCCCGTTCGTGAAATCGATTCGGATGCGGTCAAAAACACTCTGAGCCGACGACTCGCTTTTTGCTTTCACAACAATCGTTACATCGATTTTCACTCGGCTTTTGCTCCAGGTCTTCACATCTATCTTGCCGTACTTATTGATCAGGTTGACCGTACCGGTAGCGTTGATCGGAAACTCCTTTTTAATCGTTTTTGTAAATTCCTGAGCCGTAAGCTCTTCCTGCTGTAGCGGCAGTTCAGGATTGCCCGCTCTGACGAACTGCGGAGCGAACACGAACATCGCCGCTAAGGCCAGGCCTGTGATCAGGCGAAATGGCCTAATTTCAGAGACTAACTTCATTTTCTACTGTTTTTAAATTTGTTGGAATGGTAGTTTGCACCTTCTCGAGCACTTGCTCGAGGATGTCTATTTTTGTCTGGTAATTGTTGATCATTGCCTGAATGATCTGCTCTTCAGCACCTTCCGGCGCTTGTTGTAACTCTATCTTTAATTGTTCATATAGTGTATCCAATTCCTGAATATCGGGCTTCACGTACGTATCCTGCCGGTAAGACGCCAACTGGGCCATTTTGTTGGTAACCTGCGATTTAAAATAACGCTCCATCTCGGCATGCTCCGGAGAAATGTCGGCCAGCGACTTCAGCTCATTGGAAGAATTGGCCAGAAAAAATCCCATAACCCCACCTGCCGTCAGCAACAGTGCCACTGCCGCTGCCATGCTCAGTCGTTTCATCCAAACCACACGCCGGGAAGGGCGCCGGTCCAATTGCCGGTCGATGTTTGCCCAAACCTTCAGTCCCGGCACGGCATCATCGAATGACTCCCTGTTTTCGAGAATGAATTTTTCCAAATTATCCATCTTCAGTTTTCTTTTTTTCAGTGGCTGGTTCACAGCTGTTAACAGGCGGCAGACGAGGATGTTTTTCCTCTGTCAACTGTCCACCATCAACCGTTTGCCGTCCAGTAATTCCTTTAGTTTTTTCTTTGCCCGGCTGAACTGGGACTTCGAAGTTGCTTCCGTTATGCTTAAAATATCACCGATTTCCTTGTGGTCGTAACCCTCAAACATGTACAGCGAAAAAACGACCCGGTAGCCATCCGGCAACTCTCTGACTGCCTGGTTGATGGCCTTCACATTCAGTTTTGTTTCCTCAATCGGCTCATCATCCGCAACTTGTTGAAAACGGTCATCAAGCGACTCAATTCTCAGCCTTCTTTTTTTCAAAAAATTAATGCAGTTGTTCACGACAATCCGCTTGATCCAGGCCCCGATGGAGGACTCGTAGCGGAAGCTGTCCATCTTGCTGAAAACATCGACGAACGACTGCTGCAACAGGTCTTCGGCATCCAAATCATTATTCACCATACGCAGGCAGATGTTGTACATCGCCTGGGAGTACAATCTGTAAAGTTCGAACTGCGATCTCCGGTCGCTCCGCATACAGTTCTCAATGATTTCCCGATGGGTACTGCCGTAGTCCAAATTCCTTTCATTTTTCACTCTCAATGGACAGCAATTGCGGAAGAGGGTTGCACCTCCAAGGAGACTTAGTGTTAAAAAGTAAAAATTGACTTAAAAATGAGCTTTTTCGTATGATTATACAGCATTCAGGAGCGTGGAATCTTCTGGTTTTTTGGATGAAAATCGTCGCCAGTTCAAGGTTTTCAGTCAACCGTGCGAAAAGGGAGGTTTTATTTTGGATATTGTCAGCCAGCCAGCGCTGGCTGGCTGGCAGCAAAAAAAAAAAAGCGAAGCCAGCCTTAGCTGCTCCGCTCTTTTTTTATATCGGTCAATGAAGTTTCGTTACTTGCTGATACCAAGTTTGGCTTTCACCAATTCTGTAACATCTGAAGTTTCGTCGGCATACAGAATTACGCCGGACTGCGCATCGAAGATGTACTGAAAACCGCCTTCCTTGGCTACTTCCTGGATGGCATTATTCACTTTTTCCAGGATCGGCGCCATACCTGCATTCTGCTTATCGGCAATTTCCTTTTCAGCCTTTTGGCCGTAAGCATAAATTTCTTCCTGCATTTTCTGAAGTTCAGCCGTCACGGTTTCTTCTTCCTTCGGCGTCATTTCACCTCTTGCCTTTTTCTGTTCGGCAGTTTGAGCTTTTTGCTGAAAAGCGGCCATTTTAGCTTCACCATCTTTTTTCAAAATGTTCTGGTGAGCTTCAAGGCTTGAGCGAAGCACCTTCATTTCCGGTAAATCCTTCAGGATCGCTGCGGAATTGAGGTAGCCGAATTTCTGAGCCTGTGCAGCAACGGCCAAGCTGATCAACATTACAGTCAACAAACCTGCTTTAACTATGGTCTTCATCATGATACGAGTAATAATTTTACGATGATGTATTCCCCGGTGGCGCTTTCGCCGGCAGGGAATGTCCGATTAAAAAAGTGTGCAAAAGTAGCAAAAAGGTTGGTTTGAGGGTCAATGAAATCGCCTTGAACTTTCCTCTTTGCTACAATTGAATTATTTTCTTCTCAGCCGGTCCAGCACTTCATTGGTCTTGTCGTAGCTGGGGCTGGCAAAGATCATCCCGGCGGAGCCGCTTTTATCGAAGATAAAATCGTAGCCCTTGTCGCTGGCGTAATTCTCGATGGCAGCATAAACCCGGTCCTGAATGGGCTGTACGAGCTCTTTTCTTCTTTCAAACAGAGCGCCTTCGGGCCCAAATTTATCTTTCTGCATTTCACGAACCCGCTTCTCCATTTCCATAATTTCCTCTTCTTTCTGGCGGCGTGCGTCGTCGCTCATGAGCACCTGCTCAGCCTGATAGCGATTGTACTGACCTTTGATTTTATCATACTCCTGGGCGATTTCCTGGCGCCAGGTTGCAGCAATCTGATCGAGTTCATTCTGTGCTTTCTGATATTCATCGATGCTTTCAAGAATGACTTTTACATCCACGTAAGCGATGCGCTGGGCATTGGCAGTAATTGCAAAACCCAACGTGAGCAAGAGTGCGAATACTGTACTTTTTACCATGTCTTTAAAATTTTGATTTTTGATGTCGTTGTTTGATTTGAGAATGCCGCCAAAATTAACGCATTCTTCTTGCCTGCCGAAAGTTAAGAGTGCTTCCAGGCAGAAATGTAACAAGCGATTTTCTTTAAGTTTTTATTAAAAAACGTTACAACTTACTATGAATGAACGCATTAGCGTCACGTGGGTTGGATTGTCAAGTCCCACTTTAACTAAGGTTTAACGGTAAAAAAAGAAGGTTTAACATTGATGAAAAGCCAGCCGGCCTGGTCATCCAACGGGAGAAAGGAAGTCCGGTACCAGTTTTTATTGGGTGAATTATGCTATTGCATCCTGAAACCGGACAGGACAAGGGCTTAAAATAAAAAAGCGCTGTGCAAAACCCAAGGGTGATTACACAGCGCTTTTTTTCAAAAAAAACTCAGGCAAATGCAGGCGGCCTGCCCAACTGCCTCAGCATACGGAAATGCGAAACAATCGCCTGCCGGGTTGAGCGGTACTCGTTGTACGGCAAGCCAAATTCCATGGCAGTTTCCTTCACAATCTTTGAAATATTCGGATAGTGAATATGACTGATGTGCGGGAAGATGTGGTGCTCGATCTGATAGTTCAACCCGCCGACAAACCAGGAAACCAGCTTGTTTTTGGGAGCGAAATTCGCTGTTGTGAACAATTGATGGATGGCCCAGGTATTTTCCATGTTTCCGGTCTCGTCAGGCAGCGGCGTATCAGTGTCTTCCACGATGTGCGCCAGTTGGAACACCATGCTAAGGATCAAACCGGCGGTATAGTGCATGACGGCAAAGCCGATCAGAACTTTCCACCAGGCGATGTCCAGCAAGAGAATCGGAAGAACAATCCACACCATCATGTAGAGGGCTTTGGTGGCAATAAGAATAGTCCACTCTTTCGTAGGATTGATTTTTTTATCAAAGGCAAACCCGCGGGAAATGTATTCACGCATCTGGCGATAGTCCTTACGGATAGCCCAGTTCAGCGTCAGCAGTCCGTAAAGGAATACACTATAATAATGCTGAAATTTGTGAATGCTTTTCCATTCATCATGCTTATGCAGGCGAATGAGGCCGTCCGTGTTCATGTCTTCGTCGTGCCCTGCCACGTTTGTGTAGGTGTGGTGGAGGACGTTGTGCTGTACTTTCCAGTTGTACACGTTGCCGGCGAGGATGTAGATGGAGCTACCCATCAGGTTATTGATCCAGCGACGGCGTGAGAAGCTGCCGTGATTACCATCGTGCATCACACACATGCCCACGAAGGACATACCTGCACCGGTCACGATGGTCAGCAAGAGCATCATCCACTCGTTGAACATGTTGGAAATGATAAGAAAGTAAGGCGTCAGAAATATCGCAAATACGACAACAGACTTCAGATAGAGCTTCCAGTTGCCGTATTTAGTAATGTTGTTTTGCTGAAAATATTCGTTTACACGGCTGTTGAGCGTGCGAAAGAATTCAGCGTTGTTCGTTTTCGAAAATCGAATGTTAGAATAATTCATGCGCTTGAAACAAATTGAAAATCAAAAGGTTGGAAATAATTTATGCAGTCTAAAGGAGTTGATTTCTCAGGAGTGTTTCGAAAAGGGAGACGCAAAAATAGTAAAAGATTCCAGAGGAATGTCGTCGTTGACAAATGTCAGCCCGTATTATCGGCGAAAGGACAAATGAGATATGCTATCGTCACCTATTTATCTATTAAAATGATTGCATGGCGCTTGAACAATTCCATCACTCAGGCTATTTTTCCGCAAAAACACAATTTCCGCAACACATGCAAAAACATCTCAACTTAAAAATTTCCGGCCGGGTACAAGGCGTTTGGTACCGGGCTTCAGCTTCCCGCAAAGCCAGGGAACTGGGACTTTCCGGATTTGTAAAAAACCAGCCCGATGGCAGCGTTTACGCTGAAGCAGAAGGCCCGGAAGACCAGTTGCAGGCATTCGTAAATTGGTGCTGGGAAGGCCCTGAGTTGGCAAAGGTTGATCTGGTAGAAATAACGGAGGGCGAGATGAAGGGATTTAGTGAGTTCGATGTCGAACGATGAGCGGCTTCGAACAATTTTTACCAATTTTGCCTTTTGGTAAAAAACAAACTTTGAGAGATGAAGAACTTGCTCGCACTATCATTTTTATTATTGGTTTCGCTACCCGGCGCATTTTCACAATGTCAAATCGCCCTCGATACGCTCGATGCATTTGATACAACCCGGATCATTGCTACCAAGCCCATCAACATCGGCTTCCTGGTTGCTACCGGAAATGTCGAGGAAGACCTGCAGGGCAAAGAAACAGTGGAGCAGGGCAAGGCAATTTTCAGCTTTGCCAACGAGAACAACATTCGTTCTTTCTTTCTGACGCTTGGCGTGGTAGAACGCAAATTCTACATGATTGAGCCGGACTACAACGTCTTTCTGATGTTTACAGACGGGAACATACTTAAACTCCTCAATGTACCCGACCAGCCGGAGTTCGACCGCAAAATTTTGATGTGGAGGTACGTTCACACTTGTGTAGTCCCTGTTGAGATTTTTCAAATGATGAAAAATACGGAGGTGGAACAGATCCGCATCGTTTACAAGGATTTCAAACAAACCATCGTGCTGGAACCCAAACAGCAAAAAGCACTTCAGAACCTGGTACGCTGCGTGGAAGAACGTCTGGCCAGGGATGAAATACTAAAACCGTGACGAGTTGGAGGGGTCATTCACGCTGGAATTTCAACTTCCGGTATTCCTCTGTTTAAAATATTGGCAATTCCGCCAAAAGTATTTACCTTTGCAGCCGTCTTGATAAAATCAACAGAGAGGGAACAAAAAGTTCCCTCTTTTACTTTACAGCAATTGGACTCATTTTTTATCGAAGAAAAGATTCACGAGCTACTCGCTGCAAAATTTCAGGAAGAAACTTTTCAGGACTGTTTTCTTGTCGAATTCAATCTTCACACTGGAAATAAGTTGGAGGTTTTCGTTGACAGTGACAGTGGGGTAACCCTGGAAAAGTGCCGGCGAATCAGCCGCTATCTGGAATCCTACATTGACGAAGAAGGATGGCTTGGTGAAAAATACACACTTGAAGTCTCCTCTCCCGGCCTTGGCCGCCCGCTCAAATTGAAACGTCAATATCTCAAGAATATCGGACGCAAGGTAGAAGTGACGCTCACTGACGGAGAAGTGAAAACCGGCATTTTGAAATCCGCCGACGAATCTGTGATAACCTTACAGGAAGTCATGGTGAGAAAAGAAGGAAAAAAGAAGAAGAAAGAGGTAGTTCTGACGGAAATACCATTTGACAGTATTAAAAAGACAATGATCGTTATCAGTTTTTAGTGATCAAGCCTGGTGTGAGGGCTGTAAATAAAACAGTACTCACGTTTGGTTCATCACTTAATCACTCATCACTTTCTAAGAGATGATAAACTTAGTTGATACATTTTCGGATTTTAAATCCAGCAAAAACATCGACCGCCCAACCATGGTGCGGGTGCTGGAAGACGTTTTCCGTACCCTGATCAAGAAAAAATTCGGTTCGGATGACAACTTCAACGTTATCGTGAACACACAGCAGGGTGACCTCGAACTCTGGCGGGTACGTGAAATCGTACCTGACGGCGAGGTGACGGACGATCGTAGTCAGATCTCTATTTCTGAGGCTATCTCCATTGATGATAGCTACGAGATCGGCGAAGAATGTTACGAACAACTCTTCCTGGAAGACTTCGGCCGGCGGGCTATTCAAGCTGCACGCCAGACGCTGATCTCCAGAATCATGGAGTTGGAGAAAGACGACATTTACAAAAAATATGTCGAGCGGGTTGGCGATATGGTTATTGGTGAGGTGAGTCAGATCATCAAAAAGGAATTTCTGATTATTGATGACACCACCGGCCATGAGTTGTTGATGCCAAAAGGCGAGACCATCCGCGGTGATTATTTCCGAAAGGGCGACATGGTACGCGGTATCATCAAACGGGTGGAAATGAAAAACAATACTCCCGTGGTCATTGTATCCCGTACCGACAACGGCTTCCTTGAAAAATTGCTCGAGCAGGAAGTGCCGGAGATAGAAGACGGCATTATTGCTGTCAAACGAATCGTTCGTTTGCCGGGCGAAAGGGCTAAAGTTGCCGTTGAGTCTTACGACGAAAGAGTAGATCCCGTCGGTGCCTGTGTAGGTATGAAGGGCTCCCGTATTCACGGAATCGTCCGGGAATTGCGGAACGAAAACATTGATATTATTAACTTTACGAACAACGAAAGCCTCTTCATTCAGCGGGCATTGACGCCGGCGAAGGTTTCCAGCATCGAACTTGATGCGGAAAAGAAGCGGGCTTCCGTTTACCTTGACCCGGACCAGGTATCCCTTGCGATCGGTAAAGGTGGAACAAATATTAAGCTGGCCAGTAAGCTGACCGGCTACGAAATTGACGTATATCGCAACACTGACGAACAGGAAATCGACGATGTCGATCTCGATGAATTTACAGACGAAATTGATGCCTGGGTCATTGATGAACTCAAGCGCATCGGTTGTGATACAGCCCGGAGCGTCCTGGATTTAAGCAAGGACGAATTGGTACGTCGTACAGAACTGGAAGAAGAAACAGTCGAAGAGGTGCTTAACATATTGGCTGCTGAATTCGATGAATAGCCAGCGAAAGAAAGTTAAAGAGTAAGATGAATGATAAATATTGAATGTGATTTAATTCGCTATCGATTTATCATTCACAATCAATTATTTATCATTATTTATAAAATCTGAATGGAGAAACGTTTAGTCAAGGTTGCTAAAGAATTAAACGTAGGCACATCAACCATTGTTGACTTCCTCAATGGCCACGGCTTTCATATTGAAAATAAACCAACCTCCAAAGTGACGGAGGAAATGGAAGCCATGCTATTGAAAGAGTTTCAAAAGGACATTGCCGTAAAGGAAATTGCAGACCAATTGACCATTGGTGTGCGGCCTCCTCTCGTTAAAAAAGATGAGAAAAAGCCGGAACCAGCTTCCATCTTCTCGACACCTTCACAGGCTCCTGCTCCTGTTAAGAAAGAGGATCTGTTGCCTAAAACGCCTGCTGTCACACGTCAGCAAGAGCAAGCTCCAACGCCTCCACCTCCCCCGCCAGCTTCAACCACTCCACCTCCTCCTCCCATCGAGGAGAAACCGGCAGAGGAAGAAAAACCGGCAGAAGTTCCCACTCCAGAAGCAGAGAAGCCCCAGATTGGGCTGAAAATCAAAGGTAAAATTGAGTTGGACAAGCGTGGCATGCCGGTAAAAGAGAAAAAACAGGAAGAAAAGCAGGAAGAACCGAAAGAGCCAACACCTCCGCCAACTCCGGTTGTTGAGAAATCCGAAGAGAAAAAGGAAGCGGAAAAGAAGAAAGATAAAGAAGAGAAGGCAGACATACCTGGCCCTTCCGCTAAAGCTAAGCCAACGGAAAAACCAGCCCCTGCCAAAGAGCCCGAATCTGATGACATTGATGAGACCGATGAGGAGGTTTCAGAAGATGGTGTTGTCCGGATGGAAACGCCCGAACTTCGAGGCCTGAAAATCCTTGGCAAAATCGATATTGAAAAACGCAAGGATTCTAAAGGAAAGAAAAAGAAGAAGGGCGAGAAAGAAAAAGAAAAGCCTGAAAAAGCGAAGGCTGCGAAAGACGACGGACGCCGGGCCAAACCGGTCGCCTCCTCTGACGAAAGCGCTGACAGTAAGAAACGCAAGCGCAAGCGCAAAAAAGTGCCTGCTTCTTCTGCACCTGACGATTCACCCCGCACTTCCGGAAGAAGAAGAAGGGGTGCCGAATCAAGGGAAGTTTCAGGCAAGGAAGCTGAGGAACAGATCAAGAAAACAATGGCCTCCCTCTCTGGCGCAGGTAAGAAAAAACGCCAGAAGCTACGTCGTGAAACCCGCGAGCGAGTTCGTGAAAAGCAGGAACTCCGGGACATGGAGGAGTTGAACGACAAGCTCGAGGTAACCGAGTTCGTGACTGTTCAGGAACTTGCTAACATGATGAACGTGTCTGCAACTCAGGTCATTACTACCTGTATGAGCCTGGGCGTGTTCGTTTCCATCAACCAGCGGCTTGACGCAGAATTGATCGAACTGGTTGCCAGTGAATTTGGTCATGAAGTTTCCTTCATCAGCGTCGAAGAACAAACAGAAATAGAAGAAGAGGAAGAAGATGCACCGGAAGATTTGGAGCCAAGAGCTCCGATCGTCACCGTGATGGGTCACGTTGACCACGGTAAAACTTCTTTGCTTGACTATATCCGAAGTGCCAACGTCGTTGAAGGCGAGGCGGGTGGTATCACCCAGCACATCGGTGCATACGAGGTAAAAGTAAATGACCGTGCAGTAACATTCCTCGATACTCCGGGTCACGAAGCGTTTACCGCCATGCGTGCCCGTGGTGCGAAAGTCACGGATATCGCCATCATCGTTGTTGCAGCTGACGACAATGTGATGCCACAAACAAAAGAAGCCATCAGCCACTCACAGGCTGCCGGTGTACCGATGGTGTTTGCCATCAATAAAATTGACAAAGCTGGCGCCGATCCGGGTAGAATCAAACAGGAACTGGCCTCCATGAACCTCCTCGTTGAGGAATGGGGCGGAACTTACCAGTCCCAGGAAATATCTGCTAAAACCGGTGAAGGCATTGATAAACTACTCGAAAAAGTAGTGCTCGTAGCTGATCTCGCAGAGGTGAAAGCCAACCCGAATCGCAACGCTGCAGGCTCCATCATTGAAGCCTCCCTTGACAAAGGAAAAGGATACGTTGCTAAGGTTCTGGTACAAAATGGAACTCTCAGAATTGGCGATCCAATGGTAGCCGGAGAATATTCCGGTAAAGTGAAAGCCATGTTCAACGAACGTGGCAAGAGGATCAAAGAAGCAGGGCCTTCTACACCTGTTCTCGTGCTGGGCCTCAGTGGCGCACCACAGGCAGGTGAACGATTCAAAGTCATGGACGATGAATCCGAAGCACGCCAATTAGCATCCACCCGTGCAAGGATCAACCGGGAGCAAGCAACACGTGCTACCAAGCGTATCAGTCTTGATGAAATCGGACGCCGCCTTGCACTCGGAACTTTCAAGGAACTCAACCTCATCGTCAAAGGTGACGTGGACGGTTCCGTAGAAGCACTTTCCGACTCACTTATCAAACTCTCGCTCGAAACTGTTCAGGTCAATGTTATCCACCGTGCGGTTGGCCAGATTGTCGAGTCAGACATCCTGCTGGCTTCTGCCTCCGACGCCATCATCATTGGTTTCCAGGTACGTCCTTCACCAAGTGCAAGAAGGTTGGCTGAAAGAGAAGGAGTTGAAATCAAAATGTACTCCATCATTTACGAAGCCATCGAGGAAATCAAGCTGGCCATCGAAGGTCTGCTAGAACCCACGAAGGAAGAAAAAATCGTTGCCAACGTGGAGATCCGGGAAGTTTACAAAATCAGCAAAGTCGGAACCGTTGCCGGTTGCTACGTGCTGGATGGCAAACTTACCCGCAACACGCACATCCGCCTTATCCGGGATGGTATCGTGATTTACCCGACCCGAGAGGGTGCGAACGGCGAACTTGGTTCACTCAAGCGTGGTAAAGACGATGCGAAAGAAGTTAAATCAGGTATGGAATGCGGTTTGACGATCAAAAACTTCAACGACATCAAAGTCGGCGACATCGTCGAAGGCTACGAGATTACAGAAGTTAAACAGAAGTACGGGGCGTAACGCTTCGTTTTTTCATAAAAAATCGAAAGGGCCTGGCTACTCAAAGCCGGCCCTTTTTCTTTTAAAATGCGTATGAAAATGAGATCAAATCAGGGATGAAAAGTTGATGTGAGACTTCATCCCTGGTTTGTCCATCTCGATGAAACGAGTGGAGTGAGCGAGTTTTCGCCGGGCGTTTCCGTTGTAATAAAAGTTAGCCGTTCGGCAGGCTGAGAAATTATAGCGAAGGTGCAGGCTGGTAGAATTGAAGTGGCTGCATGAGCGAGAAGATTTTTTAACCGGGAAAGCATAAGGGTTTCGTTTTGTAATTATTTAGGTGTTAATATGAAGCAAAGATGAGTTTTTTAATTGAATATTATCAACTATTTGGGTTTAAAATCACGAAAAAGACCCTATATTTTAACCTTTGTAAACAAATAGTTTAAAATCAATCTTTAAAACCAACACCGCATTTCCCTGTTTTTACAAAACATCAACCGGCGAAACCCTGCGATTGCGTAACTTCGCACCCCGCCCGGGGCATACAGTCGAGTTTTCAGTAAAAATTCACGGCTAACAGTTTTCAACATGTTAAACAATTCACCCAACGGCGCTCCGTCCACCGTCCATCGTCCACCATCTGCCGACGAGGAAGTCATCGAAATTACCGGCGCCCGTGAGCACAACCTCAAGGACATCAACCTGCGCATCCCCCGCAACAAGCTCGTCGTCATCACAGGCATCAGCGGCAGCGGCAAATCCTCGCTCGCCTTCGACACGATCTACGCCGAAGGGCAGCGCCGTTACATGGAAACTTTCAACGCCTACGCCCGCCAGTTTTTGGGTGAAATGGAGCGGCCTGACGTCGAGCAGATCACCGGCCTCAGCCCCGTCATTTCCATCGAACAAAAAACAACCGGCCGCAACCCCCGCTCCACCGTCGGTACGATCACCGAAGTCTACGATTTCATGCGCCTCCTCTTCGCCCGCACCGGTGAGGCCTACTCGCATGTGACCGGCAAAAAAATGGTGCGCTACAACGAGGTACAGATGATGGACGAGGTCATGGAGCAGTTTGACGGTAAAAAAACGCTGCTGCTCGCCCCGCTTATCCGGGGACGGAAGGGTCACTACCGGGAGTTGTTTGATCAAATGAGAAAACAGGGCTACACAAAAATGCGGGTGGACGGCGAAGTGCTCGACATCAAGCCCGAAATGCAACTCGACCGCTACAAAACCCACGATATCGAACTGGTGGTGGACAAACTGACGGTCGCCGGCGAGCGCAAAGACCGCATTGTCTCCTCCATGCAAACGGCGCTGAAAATGGGCAATGGCCTCATCATGATTTTGGACATCGACACTGGTGAGGTAAAGGCTTTCAGCAAACATCTCATGGACGCCGAAAGCGGCCTCAGCTACGAGGAGCCTTCGCCCAATGCGTTTTCCTTCAACTCCCCCTACGGCGCCTGCCCAACCTGCAACGGCCTGGGCGAAATCAATGCCGTGGACATGGCCAAAGTTATCCCTGACGACACGAAAAGTATCGACGAAGTGGGCATCGCACCACTCGGCGAGGTACGGGACAACATGACTTTCAAGCAGTTGAAAGCAGTCGCCAAAAAATACAAATTTTCGTTTTCAACTCCCATCAAAGACATTCCCGAAGAGGCGCTCAACGTCATCCTCCACGGCGGCGATGATACTTTCAAGGTGGACGTCAGTTACGCCCAGAGCGATTACGTGTACAACCTTGGCCTCGAAGGCCTGGTCAATCAACTCAAACGCTGGTACGAGGACACGACCAGCGAAAAAATCCGCCAATGGGCTGAGGATTTCATGACCGTGGATACCTGCCCCACCTGCAACGGGCAGCGCCTGAAAATTGAGAGCCTGCATTTTAAAATCAATGAAAAAAATATTGCGGAGCTGGCTCAAATGGACATCCAAACACTCGCCGACTGGATGAACGACCTCGACAATCATTTGACGGAGAGGCAGTTAACAATCGGCAAGGATGTTTTAAAAGAAATCCGCCTCCGCCTTGGTTTCCTCCTTCACGTCGGGTTGGACTACCTTTCGCTCAACCGCACCGCACGCACGCTTTCCGGCGGCGAAAGCCAGCGTATCCGTCTGGCTACGCAGATCGGGTCGCAACTGACCGGCATCACCTACATCCTCGACGAACCCAGCATCGGCCTGCATCAGCGGGACAATCACCGGCTCATCGAAGCGCTGAAGGAACTCACTGAAATCGGCAACACCGTCCTCGTCGTTGAACACGACAAGGACATCATGCTCGCCGCCGACTACCTCATCGACCTCGGCCCCGGCGCCGGCAAACATGGCGGTGAACTCGTCGGCGAAGGCATACCCGGCAATTTCGCCAGCATCAGCACCCTGACGGCGGACTACCTGAACGGAAAACGCAAAATCGAAATCCCGAAAAAACGGCGCAAAGGCAACGGAAAAATGCTCGAACTGCTCAACGCCAGCGGGCATAATTTGAAAAACGTCAGTCTGCACATCCCGCTCGGAACGTTCACCTGCATCACCGGCGTGAGCGGCAGCGGCAAAAGTTCGCTCATCAACGAGACGCTGTACCCGATTTTGCGCCAGCATTTTTACAAAAGCATACAACGGCCGCTACCTTTCGATGAAATCCGAGGGTTAGAACACCTCGACAAGGTCATCGAGATCGACCAGTCGCCCATCGGGCGCACTCCACGCTCCAATCCGGCCACTTACACGAGCGTTTTTACTGAAATACGCAGCTTGTTCGCCGGTTTGCCGGAGGCAAAAATCCGGGGCTATAAGCCGGGTCGTTTCAGCTTCAACGTAAAAGGCGGACGCTGCGAAACCTGCGGTGGCAGTGGCCAGCGGGTCATCGAAATGAACTTCCTCCCCGATGTGTACGTCGAGTGCGAAACCTGCCTCGGCCGCCGCTACAACCGGGAAACGCTCGAAGTTTTATACAAAGGAAAATCCATCAACGACGTGCTGAATATGACCGTGGCCGAAGCGACGGAGTTTTTTGAACCGGTCCCGAAAATTTTCAGAAAACTGAAAACCCTGAACGATGTGGGCCTCGGCTATATCACGCTCGGCCAGCAGGCCACGACGCTCTCCGGCGGCGAGGCGCAGCGGGTGAAACTTGCCGAAGAACTCTCCAAACGAGACACCGGCAACACGATGTACATCCTCGACGAACCCACGACGGGCCTGCATTTCGAAGACATTCGCCACCTGCTCGCCGTGCTCGACAAGCTGGTGAAGAAAGGCAACACCGTACTCGTCATCGAACACAACCTGGACGTAGTGAAAATGGCCGACTGGATCGTTGACCTCGGTCCCGAGGGCGGGAACCGGGGCGGACGTATCGTCTGCGAAGGGACACCGGAACAAGTAGCGAAGGTAAAAGGAAGCTATACGGGGGAGTTTTTGAAAGGGGAGCTAAAATAGGGTCAGACCCCGACTCAGGTGGCCAGGGCAACATTGCAACCTTTGATTGCAATCTTTTGAAAATCAATTCGTTGTGAATACTGTTTCGTTAAACGATACAGCTTTCTGAATACATTTTTCAAAGGCAGCGCCGTTGGGTGATACGCCGGAACAAAAAATCCCAATCATGAAAAATCATAAAAATCAGTTTCACCCTTCAATCCCAAAATTTTTCCTGCTCTGCTTTTTGCTGCTCTCCGGGTTCGCCTCCTTCTCCCAAACCACTCCCATTTGTATCGCCCCGCCCAACGGCTCCGCCTGGAACTACCTCGGCCCCGTTACGCCACCCACACCCGGCCCCGGCACCAACTTCGGTAACACCGGTACGGGTGCTCAGATTCGGGTGAAATTTCCGAACCTAAACGACCCGAACCCGAAAGAACTCTACGCCTCCACTCCAACAGGCGGCCTTTTCCGAAGCAAAAACGTACTTGACTCGCTGCCCGTCTGGGAGAACATCACCGACAGCACCCGACTGCCCGTGCTTGGTGTGCAGGGCTTCGCCATCGACCCGAAAAACCCTGACGTGATCTACGCCGGAACAGGCATCCGCTACCCCCTCGACCTGCGCCGCTCCTACGGAATCGGCTTGCTGAAATCCACAGATGGGGGGCGTTCGTGGAGCCAGACAGGCCTCACGTTCACGCCACCGGGATCGATGGAGCAGGTATGTCACGAAATCTTGATCCACCCTGAAAATGCCGATACGTTGCATGTTTTATGTGGAAAAAACTACTACCGTTCATCGAACAGCGGTGCTACGTTCGACCTAAAAAAAACAAATCCTTACCGCTGCCCGGCAGGCTGGGACAGCGCCTTCCGTGATCTTGCTTTCAAACCAGGCGCCCCTTCGACGCTCTACCTTACGACCGATGCGGGGTATTTTTTCATTTCAAAAAACGGCGGTGACGATTGGGAGGAAATTAGCATGCTCGACCTCGGCGTGACGGAAGCCGTGTACCGCATGGATGTGGTTGTTTCACAAAAAAATCCGGAATTGATTTACCTGGCTTGCTGCGGAAAAAACGAGATCATCCTGCGCTCGCTTGACGGCGGAATGTCCTGGCAGAAAGTTTTTGAAAAAAATCTCCGCACCAGTTACGAAAAGCACAGCTTCGCTATTTCACCCAACGACGACAACACACTTTACCTCGGCGGGGTGTTCGCCCATCAGCTGTCGGTAACGGACAGCGCAACGACCGAGCGAAGAATTGACACCTACGAGCTCCACGCCGATCACCGGGATCTGACCGTCGTAAGCGACGGAAACGGTAATGACATTCTTTATTCAGCCAATGACGGAGGGCTGTACCGGGGCGTTTTTAAAAATGAAAAATGGCAGTGGGAGGACGTCTCAGGTTATGGTTTTAACAACATGCAATTCTACGGTATCGGCATGGCCGAAGATTTTTCCGTCGTGCCAGGCGGCACGCAGGACCTGGGCACAATGCTCATCTATCAAAATAAAAAGGCCACCAAACCCAACCTGGGCGGAGATGGCACCAACTGTGCTGTTGATCGCTACGACCCCAGCCTTGTTTACGGCATTTCATGGGGTGGCTCACCGCCCACAATTTACAGGTCTACGGATGGCGGAATGCGCTGGAGCCGCTGGAACCGTGGTATGAACAGCCACGGAGACACTTACCACCACCCCCTGGCTACCCACGAAAACGGCTACCTCTACGCCGGCACCAAAAAAGTCGAACGCCTGGCACATAAAGCCGACACCTGGGAGCAGGTCGGCAACCTTCAACTCGACACCCGGAACCCCTGGAGGGTAACGGCCCTGTCTGTCGCCGCTTCCGATGCCAATGTGATTTACGCTTACGGCGACCAACTTTACAAAACAGAAAATGCCAATGCACCCGCTGAGCAGGTACGATGGCAGGCTTTGGGTGAAAACATTGGGGATGCAGCCAACTTTCAGGCTGGCGGCAGTTTGATCCTGGCTGTGGAAACGGATGCTGCCGACCCGAGCAAGGTTTGGGTGAGTTTTAAAACTTTTGATTCTCCTTACAAAGTTTATTTCTCCGGCGACGGCGGTGAAACGTGGACGAACGTGAGCCGGGGGCTGCCACCTTTCCCGGTGAATGCGCTGGCGTTTCAAGCAGGGACGGATGACGCACTCTACGCCGGGACAGATGTGGGTGTTTTTTACAATCCCAGGGCAAGCGACCCCGCCTCAGAGTGGTTGTGTTTTAACAACGGCCTGCCCGTCTGTCTGGTGACAGATCTGGAGATGAATTATTGTTTTGGAAAAATCGTGGCCGGCACTTTCGGGCGGGGCATCTGGGAGTCGCCTTTTGCGGGGCCTTCCAGTTTCAAAACAGTGGAAGTAAACCGGAATACGTCGTGGAACTTCAAAATTTTCCGCTCGGATGTGGTGGTGAAACGGGGCACGACGCTGACCTTGCAGGGCGAAATCCGAATGGCCGCCGGAAAAAAAATCACCGTTGAAAAAGATGCCACACTAATTCTGGATGGCGCTCGTTTGAAAAATCTCTGCGGCGAGCCGTGGGAAGGCATCGTCACGGAAGAGGGTAGCGCCGGGTTTCTCGGCTTATTTTTTGGCACGGACCCCGGCACAGTGGAGATACGGAATGGAGCGGTGGTGGAGGGGAATGTGCGATAATTTTAAAAAATGTAGAATGTAGAACGATCAACGTAGAATGTAGAACGCTGCGGCACTGCTACATTCTGCATTGATCGTTCTACACTCTACACTTCATCCAATCAAAAATCAGCAATTAAAATTTTATGAAAACGAACCTCGTACTTTTTTTTCTGACGCTTGCCTCGCTTGTGCAGGCACAGTACACCTACATCACCGACCGCCGGTTTTTCGAGCCTGCCGACCTGGTGGGGTATGATTTCAAACCATTCATGAAAGAAATTCCGAACGACCGGCAAGAAGAATTCGATGCTGGCGCATACTCCTTCGGCATCACCTTCAAAAACCTCTACGTGAAAGGCCAGGGCCTCGAAGGCGTTTACAATATCAACAACATGACGCCCGATGAATATGGCTTCAAACTGTTGCTGATGAATGCACGGGATGCACGCCTTCAGGGACATTTGAAAGTCATTTTAAATAAATACAACATGGTGGAAGCTTTGATTTTCAAGCGCTCACCGAACGAAAAGGAAATCATTTTTTACCTCCCGGCCATCCC
The DNA here is from genome assembly GCA_030147525.1 of Bacteroidota bacterium. Classification (GTDB taxonomy): domain Bacteria; phylum Bacteroidota; class Bacteroidia; order Chitinophagales; family Saprospiraceae; genus UBA6168. Next base: position 42,285 of record JASBVF010000015.1, on the reverse strand, counting down.
CGGTAAGCTCAAAGAAATGGAACAGGCGTACTTCACTGACCGGGGAGAGCTGGTCTTCGAATCGCCCGATTCTTTGTGGGGCAAAAGTTTTCACCCTTTCCTCCGCATCCACACCGATGCAAGGGTGCAGGAGCGCCTGCGCATGGGTGACAGCACAAGTATTTCCTTCGTGAAAACCGTCACCATCGAGGAAAAAGACAAGAAAAAGAAAAAGTCCGGCGAAGAGCCAGTAGCTGAAACTGTAAACGAAGCACCTTCGGCTGATGCCGGCGAAACAGTCAAATCCGACCCAGCAGAAGTTGCCAACATTGCCAACGACCCTGACAAAAAAGTAAAAATCATCGAGGAATATTTTGTCGTCGTGCGCTCGATCATTCAATATGAAGACGGCATGCGGGAAGACAAAACCTGGAAGTATCCTGTCAAACGTGTTTCAGAAAAAGAAGACAAAGCTGCCGGGCAAATGGAGGAACGCTACCAGTGGGAATTCATCACGGATGACAAAGAAAAAGTCATCCTGTATCTCAACGGCGACCGCACCGTGAGTTCGATGCACATCGGGCCGAAGACGTATTTGATGAGGGGGTTTTGATTTTGATTGTGTTTGAGTGTTTGTGTGTTTGTGGGGAGCCCTCGCAAACACACAAACACTCAAACACACACTCAGAACGAAAACCCGATTGACGCCTGGATGCTGAAATTCCGGTCGTCGTCATCACGAGTGATAAACTCTCCATTATCGAGTTGACGGAGTGATACATCAGCATTAGACTTGGTAATGTCCGTCAGTCCGTAGTTCACCCTTCCGGAAACGTAGAGACCTTTGTTGAAAAAAATCGAGAGGCCACCAATCAGCCCTGCATCGATAACCCTGTACAGATTCCCACGGTCTTCCGTGAATTCGAAATAGGCGCCTGCCGTCTGAGGAACAGGGATGGTCTGACCTTTGTAAGTAATAGTCTGCGGGGGATTGCCAACGGAAAAGCCTCTGGGGTTGTCGCCAAAGTAATTCACATCCAACTCGTGGGAGAACTCTTTTAATGCTGCTCCCGTAGGGCCAACGCCATTGAACGTCAACTCTCCGAAACCGTTAGAACCGACCAGAAACCCGAGACTTCCCCCAGCGTAAATTTCCAGAAACTTCACGGGCTTGAAATAACCCATTACCGGAATTTCGAGGTAGGACTGGTTGACGTTGATGTCGATTTTACGATTGCCGGAAACCTGGCTCCGGTTACCGTCCAGGTCATATAAAAAATAATAAGAGGGTCCGTTGTAAGCACGCCGCCCGCCTTTTTGCGACAGCATAAATTCACCCCGAAGGCCCATCAGTTCCGTGGCAGCGAAGGTGAAGGTAGCTCCCACGTGGAAGCCGGTGTTGGTGCTGAATTCTTCCAGCGAATTCCCGGCGTCGTCCGTCTCTGCATCACCTTTGAAAGTGTTGAAATTGAGCCCGGCTTTGAAGCCAAAACCAATATCCTGAGCAAAGGACGCCGTGGTAAAACAAATAGCCAAAAAGACAAAAAGAATACGATTCATGTGATTCCGATTTTTGAAATTGAAATTGCGGCGCAAGATAGCCGCTTTTTGTTGGAGTAAAGTAAAGTTAGCCTCCCGGATTGGTTGGCTGGCAACCTTACTTTTGATTTAACGTTTCCGGAAAAGTTTACATCTGTATCTTTGCAGACGTTTTTTACAAAAGTTGATAAGCGCTGATAAAAGTTTATCACCCCTTTTCAACCAGATTCATAAATTATTCGAAAAATGAAAGTTGCAGTAGTTGGTGCAACCGGCCTTGTCGGTACGGTTATGCTTGAAGTTCTTGCAGAACGCAATTTCCCGGTGACGGAGCTTTTACCGGTCGCTTCCGAGCGCTCCGTGGGTAAACCCATTGAATTTAAAGGAAAAACTTACTCCGTCGTCAGTATGGCCGACGCTGTGGAAGCACGGCCTGATATCGCCATTTTCTCCGCCGGCGGCACTACGTCGAAAGAGTGGGCGCCCAAATTCGCCGAAGTCGGAACCACTGTGGTGGACAACTCCTCTGCCTGGCGCATGGACCCAGCCATCAAGCTGGTCGTTCCGGAAGTAAATGCTCACGTGCTCACGCCCGAAGATAAAATCATTGCCAATCCGAATTGCTCTACCATTCAGATGGTGGTAGCGCTGGAGCCATTGCATAAACAATTCAAAATCAAACGGTTGGTCATTTCAACCTACCAATCCATCACCGGCACCGGCGTCAAAGCAGTGAAGCAGTACCAACTGGAGCAAAAAGGCTTCACCCCTGCAGCCGAAGAAATGGCGTACAAGTACCCGATTTTTGAAAATTGCCTGCCACACATCGATGTTTTCCTCGAAAACGGCTATACCAAGGAGGAAATGAAGATGGTCAACGAGACCAAAAAAATCATGGGCGACGATTCCTTCGGCATCACTGCGACCACTGTGCGGGTACCTGTTTTGGGAGGCCACTCAGAATCAGTGAATGTAGAATTTGAAAAACCATTCGAAGTGGCGCAGGTCCGCAAGCTGCTGACCGAGGCCCCCGGCATCATCGTCGTGGATGACGTGGATAAATTCCAGTACCCCATGCCGCTGTTTTCCCGTCACAAAGACGAGGTCTTCGTAGGCCGTATCCGCCGGGACGAAAGCGTGGCAAATGGTCTGAACATGTGGATCGTGGCCGATAATCTTCGCAAGGGAGCTGCTACCAATGCGGTGCAAATTGCGGAATACCTGGCAGCGAAAAAATGGATTGGCGAAGGCGTCGAAGCATAAACTCAGCCGTCAACCAGCTGCATTTTTTCTTTGTTCCAAAAATTCTTTCACCCTGGCAAGCCAGTAGAACAGGAAGGAGTTTTCTTTGGTGATGTAATGCCGCTGCACGGGTACGGCGCCGAAAGATCGGAGGTATTTTTCCACATTCGGCATCATGCTGCCGGTGAAGTCGAGCGAAGTCAGTCCATGGGCGGAAGCATCCCGGATGGCATGCCAGACGATCAGCGCAGCGCCGCCATCTGCCAGAAAAGCCGGATTGCTGGCCTGAATGGTATAAAAAACTTTACCCTGATCCCAAACGGCGAAAGCGGCGGCATGAGCATTGCCCCCTTCGTCGCTGGCCAGGTAAATTTTACCGGTTTTTCTTGAAACAGCCGTCTCCGTCAGCCGGGCCAACCGGTCGAGGTGGTAGGGAGGCTGGAGGTTTTGTTTTTGATAAGTCAACCTGACCAGTTCGATCAATTGACGGCTGTCGTTCACTTCGGCAACCGTCAATTTTTTTTCAGCTTTTCTGATCACACTTCTCGCCCTTTGCTCAAACCCGTCAAAAATTTCATCCGGCCTGCTCAGGTCTTCGATCACGTGGGAGTACTTCGTCGTTTGGCGGTAGCCAAGCCAGAAAAGCGGCATCCAGTTGGTTATTTCCGGTGGAAAATGCTGATAAAAAAATGTGTGAGCAGGCAGTCCATTGAACAGCAGTTGGACCAATTTCTGCTCCCATGCGATTTTCGACGCCGCTTTTTCCAGGTCGGGCGGAAACGCAACAAAGTAACCCTGGTAAGGCGCAACCGGCGGCATGCCAATGCCTTTGAAAAATTTCAGTTTTGTGAAACAATGGGGTAGTGCAGCGATGATTTGACCATTCGTTTCAGCTAAGACAACGTCCCAATTGTCGGTCCCGGCGTCCAAATCCAGCCACCAGGGATGCAGAAAAACAGGAACACCGCCGTGCTCCTCGCAAAAAGTAGCGTATTTTATTTTTTTATCGGACGAGGTTAGTAGCTGCATGGAATGATCAGTCGTTGCCTGCGATCAAATTGAAGCGATGGAAACCGGCCTCATTTTTTATCAACACATCCTTACCACTTGCACTACAACTGTCCATTTCCACAAAAAACTGATAGTCAAATATTTAGGTGATTAAAAAATGAACAGCATGCCGGATTTGCCAAAAAAAATGATGCCTAAACGAGGTGTAAATTAATGTAAAAAGTTTCAAAACCGCCTTCCGAAGCCTACCCGGTTCCAAAATAGCAAAACTTTGAGTACCGGCAGTACAGTGCTCAAAGCCGATATCTTCTCACCCATTCCTACCGAACGTTAGGTATACTCCTCCTAAAATGTAGCTATTTTTGACAAAAATCACCGTCAGAACGAATGGACTGCCTTACTTTTGATTGTCTAAAATAAATCTAAATAAGCAACCAATAGCGACATGAATAGCCCTATCTCACATTTAAAAGCAGGCATCGTTGGCAAAATTGCTCATTTCACGAATGACGAAATTGCCGGAAAGCTGATGACGATGGGCGTATTGCCGGGCAGTAAGGTGCAGGTAGTGCGCATTGCGCCATTCCGAGGCGGTTTTTACCTGAAAATTGACGGCATCAATATGGTCGTACGTTTGCAGGAAGCCAGCAACATCGTCCTTGAGGTAGTTTGAAAATTAGATATTGGGAATTGAATGACCTTCATGCCAATCTCCGAATTGCTAATTCCAAATTCCCAATTACCTTTCACGAATGAATACGATAGCACTCGCAGGGAATCCAAATAGTGGTAAATCATCCGTTTTCAATCAACTCACAGGTCTGCGCCAGAAAGTAGCCAATTTTCCGGGGGTAACAGTTGAAAAAAAAGTAGGCACACTTCAACTACCTGACGGCGAGAAAGTTACGGTGGTTGATTTGCCAGGCGCTTACAGCCTCTACCCCACCTCCGGGGACGAACAGGTCGTGCTCAATGTGCTGACCAACCCTTCCGACGAAAGTTATCCGGAAGCCATCGTTTACATCGCCGACGTCACGCACCTGGAAAAACACCTGCTTCTCCTTACTCAAATCAAAGACCTTGGCTTGCCGTGCCTCCTGGCACTGAACATGTCCGACATCGCCGAAAAGGAAGGCATCCGGGCCGATGTGAAACAACTAACCGACTTTCTGAAAATACCCGTCGTGCCGGTAAGCGGCCGCATGGGTACCAACATTGACATGCTGAAACAGGCCATTTCGATGTTGCTGAAGGAGCAGAAAGCCAGCCAGCCGTTTTACACTCCCAACGCTGAAGAGCAGTCGGTAATTGAGCGAATCCAGTCCGGCTTGGAGGTAGAAAATCCCTACCGGGCGCTATTGCTGGCGCATCATTTCAATAAGCTGCCTTTTTTAAAAAAAGAAGAAAAACAAGCCATCAGTAACATTTGCGAGGAGGAGAACTTTCAGGACATCCGGCTCCAAATCGCAGAAACGATGCGCCGCTATGATCTTTTCACCCCAGCATTGCAGCGCTCCATTTTTAAGGAAAATGAAAAAACCACCTTCACTGACCGGCTCGACAATATCCTGACACACCGTTTTCTGGCGCCGTTGATATTTTTCGCCATCATGTTCCTCGTTTTCCAGGCCATCTTCGCTTGGGCGGAGTACCCCATGGAATGGATCGAGACGGGTTTTGCCTCACTGGGAGAGTTTTTCAAAAATACCCTGCCTGCAGGCTGGTTCACCAACCTGCTCACGGAAGGAATCCTGGCCGGCCTTGGCGGCATCCTGGTTTTTGTGCCGCAAATTGCCATCCTGTTTCTGCTCATCACCATCCTGGAAGAAGTGGGCTACATGGCACGGGCAGTGTTCATTTTCGACAAGCTCATGCAACAATTCGGACTGAATGGGCGAAGTGTTGTGGCACTGATATCCGGAGGCGCCTGTGCCATACCTGCCATCATGTCCACCCGCACGATCGGCAACTGGAAGGAACGGCTCATTACGATACTTGTCACACCATTTATCAGTTGCTCGGCGAGAATTCCGGTTTACACGGTGCTCATTGGTTTCGTCGTGCCTTCGGAAACGGTTCTCGGTATTTTTAATTTACAGGGACTGGCCTTCATGGGGCTCTACCTGCTGGGCATTGCGGCAGCACTGGTTTCAGCTTATATTTTTAAAATAATTCTGAAATCCGGCGAGCCGTCGTGGCTGATGATGCAACTGCCGCCCTATCGCCTGCCTTCCTGGCGCAACGTCTGGCACACGATCTACGAAAAAGTATCGGCCTTTGTCATCGAAGCCGGAAAAGTCATCATGGTCATCAGCATTATTTTGTGGGCGCTGGCGACTTTCGGACCGCCCGGCGCTATGGAAAAGGCTGAAAACGAGGCCATTGCCACCGCCCAAAAAGAAGCTTTGGATGAAACAACGACCGCTGACCTGATCGCTGCCGAACGCATCGAGGCATCCTACGCCGGCCATCTCGGAAAAATCATCGAACCCGCCATCGAGCCACTCGGCTTTGACTGGAAAATCGGCATTGCGCTCATTACTTCCTTTGCCGCCCGGGAAGTATTCGTTGCCACCATGGCTACCATTTACAGCATCGGAAGCTCGGACGACGAAGCTACCATCCACGACCGGCTGGCCGAAGCCCGCAACCCAAAGACCGGAGCAAAAGTTTACACCGCCGCAACATCGCTCTCACTCCTGATTTTTTATGTTTTTGCGATGCAATGCATGAGTACATTGGCGGTGGTGAAACGTGAAACCGGAGGTTGGAAATGGCCGATGATACAGTTCACTTTTATGAGCGGACTGGCCTACCTGGGAAGCCTGCTCGTTTACCAATTGATGAGTTAGAAACGTAAAAACAACTTTTTCAGAAGGCTGAAATTTCTAAAAAAACTGCTCATCGGGGAGAAACTTTGCAATGTTTCCTTACCTTCGTTATCAAAGTTTTATATTTGCACCCTCATTTTGAAATAACTACAACACAAAAGCTCCCGGGCCTATGACTTACAATAATATTCTCGAAGCTATCGGGCAAACGCCACTTATCCGCCTCAATCGCATCACCCAGGGACTTGCTCCTACGGTTTACGTCAAGTGTGAGGGTTTCAATCCTGGCCAATCAGCCAAAGACCGCATTGCCCTTCACATGATCGAAGATGCCGAAAGAACAGGCAGGCTCCGTCCAGGTGGCACGCTCATCGAAGCTACGAGCGGTAACACCGGTTTCAGCCTTGCGATGGTCGCTGCTGTCAAAGGGTACAAATGCGTGCTGACAGTGACCAGCAAAGTTTCAAAAGAAAAAATTGACAGCCTCGTGGCTATGGGTGCCGAAGTGATCGTCTGCCCCAAAGAAGCCAAGCCGGAAGATCCTCGCTCCTACTACAGGGTAGCCGAGCGCAAATCCAAGGAAATTTCGAATTCGCTGTACATCAACCAGAATTTCAATACCGAAAATGCCCGTGCCCACTACCTTTCCACGGGTCCCGAAATCTGGGAACAAACCAAAGGTAAAATCACCTGCCTCATCGCCAGCGCAGGTACTGGCGGCACGCTTTCCGGCACTGCTCAATACCTGAAAGAACAAAACCCGAATATCCAGATCATCGGCGTTGACGCCTACGGCTCTGCCTTAAAAAAGTACCATGAAACAGGCGAATACGACGAGCGGGAAATTTACAGCTACCAGATCGAAGGTACCGGTAAAAATATCATTCCTGCCAACTGCGCTTTTGAATTGGTAGACCGGTTCGTGAAAGTTACAGACCGGGAAAGCGCCCTGCGCACCCGTGAACTGGCTTTGATGGAAGGTATCTTTGCCGGCTACTCCAGCGGTGCAGGCATCCAGGCTCTGCTCCAGATTCAGGATGATTTCAACGAAGACGACGTCGTCGTGCTCATCCTGCCTGATCATGGCAGCAAGTACCTGGGTAAGGTCTTCAATGATCAGTGGATGGAAGAACAGGGATTCCTGCAGGAAATCTACGAAGAGGTGAAAGAGCCCGTCCCGACGCCTGCCTTCATCGCCACAGTCTGACGAAGACAGTTTTTTCAAACATATTTCAAAGAAAAAGCGCTGATCAGTTCGAACTGGCCGGCGCTTTTTCTTTGAAATTTATCTATCCGGAAATTTCACCAAACTTTATCCAGGTCCTCGCCTGAGTACTGATGGTTTCGCTCCGTCCAGTAAGTATCCGGTTTCCGGCGCAGTTGAAGTGTGTCCTTTTTTGAAAGCTTGTACAAAAAAGCAATAGGCGACAAAAAGAGGAAAAAAACCGCCGAAAGCAAGACTTTCGACATCACCCAGCCCATTCCTTCTGCCAGCTTGTACCACGCCCAATCGATCCACTTTGCCAAAAATGGTATGAACGCACCAATTACGCCGGTGGCGATGGCAATGTAAATCAATACCTCCGCCTTGCTGATCCACCAAAAAATCAGCAACCCCGTCATGATGACCAGGCAGGTCTCTTTTGGCCTTTCACTTTTAACCACCATTTGTTCTCATTTAAAACAATGTGTAAATAAACGGCGCTACAGCACTGCCGCCACCTACAACGATCAGTACGCCAATCAACAGCAGCACGATAATCACAGGCACGAGCCACCATTTTTTACGCTCTTTGATAAAAAGCCAGAGATCTTGTAAGAAGTCCATTTTTTTAATTTTATGCCTACCTTACATCTGCCAGCTTCGCAGGCAATGCAGGGTTTTGAAATAAAAAAAGAAGCCGGTGCAAAATTGCTTAATTTCCAGGCCGGAAAAAAATAAGTGCCCGCCCATATTCCTAATCACGCCGCAAAAGTCCGTATTTCAAAATGCACCAAATTGCACGGAATCCGTCCTTCCAATTAATTTTCTTGCCTTCATCGTACGTCCTGCCGTAGTAGGAAATACCCACTTCGTAAATCCTGATGTTTTTCACCCGGCCCAATTTGGCGGTGACTTCCGGTTCGAAGCCGAAGCGGTTTTCCACGAGGTTGATGTTTTTCAAAATATCAGCCCGGAATAATTTGTAGCAGGTTTCCATGTCCGTCAGGTTCATATCGGAAAACATGTTGGACAAAAATGTGAGGAATTTATTCCCGATGGTGTGCCAGAAAAACAAAATCCGGTGTGCCCGCCCTCCGATAAACCGGGAACCGTACACCACATCCGCATGCCCCTCGACGACCGGCTCCAGCAGGAGGACGATTTCCCTGGGGTCGTACTCAAAGTCAGCGTCGTGCACCAGAATGTAATCTCCGGTCGCACTGGCGATTCCGGTGCGCAGGGCAGCACCCTTGCCGCGGTTTTTTTCATGCTTGAAATATTCAATGCCTTTTCCCTCCGGGCTATTCGTCAACGCCAGAATATTCGCTTCGGTGTTGTCGGTCGAGCAGTCATTGACGACGATAATTTCCCTGCTGATGCCAGGCAAAAGTGGAACCGACAGTAACTTCAAAAGCACTGTTTTGATCGTATTCTCCTCATTGTAAACAGGAACTATGATGCTGAGCTTGAACATTTTCGATTGACAGTTATGATTAAAAAACGCCGCTGCCTGCCTCTCCGAATGAGCGTAAATTGACGCCTCCGGAGTTTTTGTTTTAAAAAAAAGCAACCTGAAAAACAGGAGGCCGGCGACAGGTTTGGCGTTCAAAGGTTTCAGCAACCGGCGGGCAGCTCCGGCTCAGTCGAGCAGGAATTCTTCCTTCCAGTTGTCTTTTTTATCCCATTCAGGCTGGGCTGTTTTTTCAAATAAATAATCACCCACCACCAGAAAATCCATTTCCGTACGCATAAAACAACGGTAGGCATCTTCCGGGGTACAGACAATCGGCTCCCCCCTGACGTTGAAGCTTGTATTTACCACCACTCCGTAACCCGTCCGCTCTTCCATTTTTTTGAGCAGCGCCCAGTACCGGGGGTTGGTTTCCTTGTGAACGGATTGCACCCTGGCCGAAAAATCGATGTGCGTAACCGCTGGCATGTCCGACCGCTGAATGTACAGCCGGTCCATCAGCGGCAGTTCGAAATAATTGTCAGGAAGCGTGGCCATCCGTTTTTCCTGAACGGGCGCTACCAGCAGCATGTAAGGCGATGGCGTGTCGATGTTGAAATAATCGGTGGCCGTTTCACCCAAAACCGAAGGGGCGAAAGGCCGGAAACTCTCCCGGTATTTGATTTTCAGGTTCAGCTTTTTCTGCATTTCCTTGTTCCGGGCGTCGCCGAGTATGCTTCTGCCTCCGAGCGCTCTGGGGCCAAATTCCATCCTGCCCTGCATCCATCCGATGGCGTTTCCCTGATCAATAAGTGCAGCTGTTTTTTCGGCCAGTTTTTCAAAATCATCGTAGCGGACAAATTTGGCCTTGTACTTTCTGGCCATTTGCTCGATCTCCATATTTGAAAACTCGGGGCCCAGATATGAGCCCTGCATGCTGTCCATCGCCCCGCTGGGGATTCGCTCTTTTTTAAAAAATAGATGGTGAGCAGCAAGCGCCGCACCCAGCGCACCTCCTGCGTCGCCGGCAGCCGGCTGTATGAAAATATTTTTAAAAATACCGCTGCGAAGCAGCTTCCCGTTTGCCACACAATTGAGCGCCACGCCGCCTGCCATGCAAAGATTTTCAGACCCGGTGAGGCGCCGGGCCTCTTCGGCCATCAGAAAAACCACTTCCTCCGTCACCAGTTGGATGGCCAGGGCGAGGTCGCAGTGGTGTTGCTCCAGCTTGTCCTCCGGTTTACGGGTTGGGAACCCGAACAACTGCTCCCATTTTTCACCCTTGACCATTCGCAACCCGGTGGCATAGTTGAAATATTTCTGGTCGAGCCAGATGGAGCCATCCGGCTTGATGTCCGTCAGCGTGGTTTTGATGATTTCCTGAAATTTCTTCACGTCAGGCGAATGAGGATTGCCATAAGGCGCCAGCCCCATGAGTTTGTACTCACCTGAATTGACCCGAAAACCCAAAAAATAGGTGAATGCCGAATAGAGCAAGCCCAGCGAATGCGGAAAATGCAGCTCTCTGATAATTTTAATATCCTTGCCCTGTCCGTAGCAAATGGACGCAGTCGCCCACTCGCCCACGCCGTCGAGAGTAAGGATGGCTGATTCCTCAAAACCTGATGGGTAAAATGCGCTCGCCGCATGTGAAAGGTGATGCTCCGGGAACAGGAGTTTCAGTTTTTTCCGGTCAAATTCCTGCACTTTCCCCAGCTCCTCCCGGATCATTCTTTTGAGGAACATTTTTTCCTTCAGCCAAACCGGGATGGCCATGATGAAAGACTTCAGACCTTTGGGGGAAAAGCCGTAGTACGTTTCCAGCAGGCGCTCAAACTTCAGCAGCGGCTTGTCGTAAAACACCACGGCGTCCAGCTCGTCGATCGAAAACCCGGCATAATCCAGGCAAAAACGGACAGCATTCACCGGGAAAGCAGGATCGTGCTTTTTTCGGGTAAAACGCTCTTCCTGAGCCGCCGCCAGGATGTTCCCATTTTCAATAATGGCAGCTGCGGAGTCGTGGTAAAAGGCCGATATTCCTAAAATCTTCATGGAGTCAGTCAGGTTAAGGTGCTTTCTGTTTGGCGGTTGAATGGAGATGTTTCAGTGCAATAACTTTTCACTGGAGAGCATTACAGCGTGCTGTTCAAAAATTGATGATTGCTAATCAGCTTCATCACTTTATCATTTTCCATCGACAGTTCTTTCAGCGATTCAAGATGGCGAACGTGGTGCATGTCGCTCCCCAGCAGATCGACCATTCCTTTTTTCAATAATTTTTGACTTAAATCCTTCACTTCTTTGCCGTAATGCCCGGCCAGGGATAAAATGTTGGTTTGAAACAGGCAGCCAAAATCTTTCAGCTTCACAAAATCCTTCAGGTCGGAATAATAAAGATACCGTTCGGGGTGCGCTAAAATGGGCTGGTAGCCTTTGATTCTCAGCTGAAAAACAATGTCGTAAAGGTTGGGCGCAGGAGCAAAAGTTGAAAGTTCGATCAGAAGATGATTTCCTGAAAAAGTCAACAGTTCTTCCGTTTCCAGTTTTTTTAAAAAATCAAAATCAACGAAGTACTCCGCAGCATATTCAACCTCGAGTTTCAAATCAGAAGTCTCCAGTGCAGCCTGCAGCTTGCTGAAACCGGCTGCAAGCGTCTCTTTGGTGTTTGGAAAATAATCTGGCCGGATGTGAGGCGTAGTTATTACTTTTTTATATCCCATCGCAGCAAATCCCTCCAGCATTGTCAGGCTGGCCTCGACGGAATCAGCGCCGTCATCCACACCCGGCACCAAGTGAGAATGCATATCCGTTTGCAAAAAGGACAAATCCGTGATGGATGATCCTTTCTTTTTCTTTTTAAAAAATTGAAATAACATGAGCCGGGGCTTTTTAAAATGTTATAAAAAAATAGCCACTGCCTGCCAGCCGCAATCCGCTCATTTTTGCGCTTTCAAAATCAGAACCAGGGCGACTACCGAGAAAATCATATTCGGAATCCAGACCCCCATAAAAGCCGACAGCGCTTCGTTGGTAGCAAACGTAATTGAAAATTTGGAAAGAAAAATGAACACCGCCCCTAAAACGACGCCCAGCGCCAGGTGCAGCCCCATTCCTCCCCTGACTTTCCGGGATGCCACCGCCACGCCAATGAGCGTGACGATGATGATGGTAAACGGGTCGGCGGTTCTTCGGTAAAGTTCGATTTCGTAAATTTTCGTGTTGCCGATCCCTCTCAGTCGTTCCTCTTCGATGAAATCGGACAGGCGGTTCGACGGAATCATCTCACGGGTAGCGTCGTAGCGCACAAAATCTTCAGGGGTGAGCCTAAATGCAGTGTCCAGCGTTGATTTTCCACTCACAAAAATTTTCTCGCCGAGGCTGTCGAATTCGTGAATTTCATAATTGCTCATTTGCCATTTGTTAGGCCGCCCCAACCAGCGTATTTCCTCCGCCTCAATGAAACTTTTCAGGCGGCTCCCTTCAAATGTTTCAATCCTGAAATTCCGGGCGAATGAATCACGCTTGAAATAATCCCGCACATAAATTTTCGTCTGCGGCTCAATGAACATGTGCACATCACGGGTGCTGCCCTTGTCGCTTTCTTTCATGATGTAGCTATGAAAGAAATCAAGCCTGGTTTCATTGCTGATCGGTATGACAAAGTGGTTGAGGATGAGGTGTACCAATGCAATAATTCCGCCGCCGATCAGGTAAGGCCGGATGAACCGCCGGAAACTCACGCCCGCATTCAGAATCGAAATAATTTCGGAATTGTAAGCCATGCGGGAGGTAAAAAAAATGACGGAAATCAATGCAAACAGCGGCCAAAGCAACCCATTGATGAAAATGACAAAGTTCAGGTAGTATTCCTTTGCCACCCGGCCAGCCGGCAGTTTTTCATCAATAAACTCCTCCACATTCTGGCTAAAATCAATGATGACCGCAATCATCGAAAAGATGAGTATCACGAACAGAAATGAACTCAGAAATTTCTTGATGATGTACCGGTCGAGAATTTTTAGCATGGCAAGTACTTAGTTGAAAACACGTAGCCCAAACGCCCGGTGGCGCCGGCGAGTGCCTCATTTGCTTTATTTTAAAGCCGCTGCTGCATCTGAGCGACCATCTTGTTTTTCCATTCAAAAAAATCTCCCGCAATAATATGCTTCCGGGCTTCCCCCACCAGCCAAAGGAAAAAACAAAGGTTGTGCAGCGATGCAATCTGCGCCCCCAGGTATTCCTTGGCATAAATCAGGTGCCGGAGGTAAGCCTTCGTGTGCGCCCGGCTGGTGAAGCTGGTGCTGTTTTCATCAATCGGGCTGAAGTCATCCTTCCACTTCGCATTTTTAATATTAATGATCCCTTGCGAAGTGTAGAGCATCCCGTGGCGGGCATTCCTGGTGGGCAGCACACAATCGAACATATCGACGCCAAGGGCAATCGCCTCCAGGATATTCATCGGCGTGCCCACACCCATCAGGTAGCGGGGTTTTTCTTTGGGTAAAATACCGCAGACCAGCTCGGTCATTTCATACAAATCCTCATCAGGCTCACCGACTGAAAGTCCGCCGATGGCATTGCCTTCCCGGCCGAACGAAGCGATCGTTTCGGCTGACTCAATCCTCAGGTCACGGTACGTGCTGCCCTGCACGATGGGAAAAAACGTCTGTTTGTAGCCGTAGAGCCCATCCGTTTCATCAAACCGATCGCAGCAGCGCTTCAGCCAGCGATGGGTCATTTGCATAGAATTTTTGGCGTATTTGTAGTCGCAGGGGTAGGGTGTACATTCGTCAAAAGCCATGATGATGTCAGCACCAATTTCCCGCTGAACATCGATGGCCCGCTCCGGGCTGAAAAAATGTTTCGAGCCGTCGAGATGCGATTGAAAAGTGACCCCCTCCTCCTTGATTTTTCGCTGGGTGCTCAGCGAATACACCTGATAGCCCCCGCTGTCGGTCAGCATCGGGCGTTTCCAACCAATGAAATTATGCAACCCTCCTGCCTGCCGGATGACATCCGTGCCTGGCCGCAGGTAGAGATGATAGGTGTTTCCCAGGATAATTTGCGCCTGAATCTGGTTCTCCAGTTCGTGCTGATGGATAGCCCGGACGGCGCCGACCGTTCCGACAGGCATGAAAATCGGTGTTTCAATTTGCCCGTGTGCCGTATCGATCAGGCCTGCTCTGGCAGAAGAGTTTGGATCGGTATGTTGTAGCTGAAAAAACAATTTTTTGTGTGTTTGCAGGTTTGGGAGGAAATCTCTGCCCTCAAAAGAGAAAGGCAATGGCAAAAGCCAGCACCGTTGCAATCATTCCGTACATAAATACGGTGTAGCAATGGCTCAGGTAGCGGTATTTTTTGGCAAGCACCACTCCAAGGAAATACAAATCCTTGGTCATGGAGCTGTACAGAAAGTCCCGGTCTTTGATCATTTCCATCATGCCCCAGTGATAGTCATCGAGTTTCATCCGGTAAAAATTTCCGAAGAAAAGCAAGTTTGCCTTTCGGCTTTCGACATCGTCCCGGGTGTACATTCCCTCCGTAATTTTTGGCCGGGTTGAAAGCGTCGCCAACACAATGGCCGAGATGCAAACGACCAGCAACATAATCGATGGAATCACAATCTCCGGATAAGTCTCAAACTTTGGAAACAGCTGCGGTATCGCCACCGAAATCACTATCGCATTGATACTCAGCATGATATTCGCCTTGTTATCGGCCATTCCGCTAAGGTTGATGTGCGTGCGATACACCGTCCGGTACATTGTTTCCACGCCACGGCCCAGATTGAACTGTTTCAGCTCTTCACTTTCCTTGAGCGAGGATACATTGCTGCTTTTGTCTTTCTTCTTTTTCTTGTCTTTGCGGGCCAGGTCGTCCACCGACTCAACCTCTTTCGGATTCAACCGAATCTGTTGCTTACGTAACTGCTTGATATGCTTTAATTTACGCTCATTGTAAAGATCCTCGGCCACATGGGTGAAGTAGCGGTGGTTGTTCATAAAATCCAACTCAAACTCAACCCACTCCGGCTCCGACATGACGATGTTGCGAGCCAGCAGAATCTCCTGCCTCAACCTTCCGCAACGATCCCAATAAATTTTTTTACCCAGATGACTCAGGTCAGCATCGCAGAGAATTTCCTCCAGCAAGTCCTTCGGCTTGAAAGGTAACCGGGTCGCCATGATGCAGCGGGTGATGACGTCGAGGTCCTGGTCCGTGACGCCGTGTTTTGATAAAAAATTGACCGCATGGCGGCAGCTGCGTTCCTCATGACCTTCAGCTCCCTCGTTATAGCCACTGTCGTGAAACCAGGCAGCCAACTGGAGAAGCTCCAGCTCCCGTTCCTCGAGGTTGCAGCCAAGGCCTATTTCGATGACAGCCTCCACTACATTTCTCGTGTGAGTCAGGTCATGGAAAACATGTTCGGCTCCGATATTTTTTTTAAAAAAATCGGCCAGATGGTTCTCCGTCAGTGTGATAATTTCTTGGTAGGATACAGCCATTGCTTTAGTTCTGAGTGGCGGCGAAGATATTGAAAATGGTTGAATGACCGGAAGTCTAAATAGTTTTTGGAGCGGCAGCAGACTTCGATTTCACTCACATTCCCACAGCCAGTCATCCAAAGGGAAGGTTTTGGGCTTGTAGGAATAATGCCACCACTCGGTAGAAGTGGAGCGAAACCCGTGACTTAACATCACTTCGAGGAGTAGTTGACGGTTTTGCTGTACCTCTTCGGAGTGCCCGGTGTAATTGTGGTAAGCTTCCTTTCCAAAAAAGTCAAAATCAGTCCCCATGTCCAGTTCATTGCCGAGGCTGTCAACAATGGTCAGGTCTATTGCCATTCCCCGGTTGTGCATCGAACCCTTGCGGGGATCGGCTACGTAGCGGGGGTCCGGCACTTTGTTCCAGAGTTTCCACTGGATCGGCCGGGGCCGGTAGCAATCATACATTTTCAATCCTAAACCCTTCTTTTTCAATTCTTTGTGAATCAACACCGCTGCCTTTGCCACATCGGGGCGAAGAAAACACCGGGGGCAGTCGTACATTTTTTCACTAACAAAATTGTTGTCGGTAGCATAGCGTAAATCCAGCCCGATAGTCGGATCAAGGTGGATTACTTCCGTCCACTGCGTTGTGTCGTAGTCAGGCGGCAGCGGCTGAACAGGTTCCGGCAGGTCATCAGCCACCGTATCGGCAGCAGGCTCTGCGACCGCAGGTTCCGGGGCTGAAGGTTGCACGGCGTCCGCAGGCTGTGAGGATTTGCTACCGCAATTGAGTAAAACAAACAAACAGAAAATGAGGAGGTATTTCATGATGAAAAATTTAGGCAAAGTTAACGCAACCGGAAGTAAGCCCCGCAAAATGCTCCGGTAAATCAGGCCACCCTGTTCGTGCGATGTGGCCACAATAGCTCACTTCTGAAACTCGGCGCGGCAGTTCCTCCAAGAATTGGGGCAGTTCGTCGAAGGGGGCGCAACCCGGGCTTGTACGATCTGTCGTTAAGGCTGTACTTTGGTAAAAAAAACGAAATCCAGGTACATCATGAAAAAACTTGCATTGTTCTTAACCACTTTATTTTTTGTCAGCTTCGCCGCATTTGGTCAACAGGATCAAACGCTTTTCGGCGAAGCCGGCTTACGGCTGACGGGCGCTTGGGGCGGCACGTTGGTTGGCGCCACAGGCTTTGATGGTGAAAGTGCCGTCACCCGTGGAGGCTTTGGAGTGCTGGAATTTAACAAAACACTGCTGGTGGGTTTCGGTGGCGTCAACACCTCCGAAACGACAGATTTCGGCAGCGGCAAAGCGAAAAGTTTTGACCTGGAGTATGGCGGCCTGATGTTGGGCTTCGTACCAAATTCCTACAAAGCCGTTCACCCGAAATTTTCTTTTCTGATGGGCGGCGGCCAGGTTAAAGTAGATGACGAAGGCAGCGATAAAATTTTCGTCGTGCAGCCTGGTGCAGGTGTGGAAGTCAACGTGTTCCGCTGGTTCAGGCTTGGCCTTGAAGGCGGCTACCGGTTCGTCTCCGACTCGAGGTTCGATCCGCCCGGCAACCAGGATTTGTCCGGCTTTTTTGGCGAACTGAAATTTCGGTTCGGCTGGTCGTGGGGCAGTTGAAAATTGGCCGTTCGGCAGGCCATTGGTCTGCCAAATGATAACACGGGAATAGTTTTGTTTAGATAAGTAGTTACACATCAAGCCGGACCGCCCTGGATTTGAAGGCGGCTCCGGTTTTTTATTTTTATCCCCCCGATTTTAAACAAAATTTAACCGCCTAACTTTGTGGCACTTTGAATAATCCACCGTCCTAAACGTTAAGAAGACGAACTAAAAAAATTGAAACATGCAGAAACTATTGCTCCTGACTATACTTTCCATCTTTTCAGCCGGTCTGTTCGCACAGGAATACACCAAACAAGGGGACTCTGACCCAAAGGCAAAAGCTGCCCTGGAAAAAATGCGCAAAAAATACGAAGCGATGAAATCGCTGGAAGCTGACTTCACCCTTGTCATCGAAATTCCGGAACAACCCGCCGAAACGCAAAAGGGCAGTTTGATCCAGCAAGGCGATAAATACCGCTTGAAGTTAAAAGACCGGACGCTCGTGTCCGACGGAAAATCCGTCTGGCTTTACATCGAAAAAAATAAGGAAGTACAAATAAACGACGTGGAAGAAAGCACAAGTGGAGGAATTTCCTCACCCAAAGACTTGCTGAAAGCCTACGAGTGGAAGGATTACATTTACGTGCTGGTGCAGGAGTATTCCGAAAACGGAAAGGTTGTCCAGCAGATTGAGTTCAAACCGGTCGCCAGAGATTCAGACTACTCGAAAATCCGGGTGACGCTCGACAAAAAAACTTCGGATGTCGTCAGCATAAAATCATTTGGCAAGGATGGCTCCCGCTACACCCTGACGATGAACAAACTGACGCCCGACAAGCAAGTGACTGCCTCTACCTTCACCTTCAGCAAAAGCGAATGCCCAAGCTGTAATTTTGAAGATCTGCGGTTGAATTAATTTTTCACCAGATCGCTCCAAAACCGAAAAAGTGCACGCAGGCAACTCGCCTTCGTGCGCTTTTTTTTGAAAAAAATCAACGGCAGCGGTAGGTTATTTTCAGGGTGAGTCGTTTTGAAATAAGTCACTAAAAAAAAATAAACTCATGCTTCAAACTTATACGCTATTTTTTCTGCTGCCTTTCGCCACAACCCTCGCCCTGGCCCAACAACCCTACGGCGGATCGAAATGGATCGACTCAAAAATTGGCATCACCCTCGGTGGCGACATCGAAATGCCGCATGGCCTCGATTATCAGTACCTCCTCAGCACCGCTGAAAATTCCACTTTCGATGATTCCAACCTGCCGTTCTCAGACGGCGAACTCACCCGGATGGACTGCGACAACCCTACTTTTCGTTTCACGCTCAACCTGTCTCCCGCCGCCTTTCCGACGACGGAGTGGCAATTTTCATGGTTGGCCATCGACGGCCGCATCGACATGGTCCGGTATGAAATTGATGAAAACGACCCCCGTGGCTGGCAATACCTCGAAGTAAGCGCCACGAACAAAGAAAGCGCCTTTGAAGTGTTTTTTTTGAAAAAAAGCCAAACCCGGTCGCTGATTTTTTATGGCGGCATCGGTACCAATCTCGGCTACTCGCATGGCGGAAAAGTAAAAGTCAAAGGCTACCTCCGGGACAATTCTGCTACAGACGAACCTGCCGCCGGACGGGAAGTTGACCTGACGTTTAACCAAAAAAACAGCATCAATCAGCGGCTGTTTTTGCAGGCTGGCATGGGGGTCCGTTTTTTGAAAAGGATGGAAGCCGGTTTCGACCTGCGGAAAGGCCTCGGCTACCGGGCATCCTTCGATGGTCCCTTTAATTTCACCATTCTCAAACGCTCGATCGGATTGAATTTGCGGTATAATTTTCTGTAAAACCAGCAGGGCGCTCCATCCGGATCAATACAATTCACCCGTCCGATTCCACAACTCACCGGAAAGACCTTTTCCGGCTGCACTTTTTCCCCGTCCTTTGTTATCACAAATATTTGTGAAGCTTTCACATGAAAATAAAAAAGCGGTACATCACATTCGCATTGAGCCTTAGCATTTTGGCTACCTGTCAAATGGAGTTTTTGAAGTTTCGGAAAAACGATAAAAAGCAGCGCCGGCAACTGCTTGAGCAGGGGCAGCAAGACGTACGTTTTCATACTTTCAAAATCGGCAACCAGTCCATGCACTACACCATTACCGGCAGCGACACCCTGCCGCTGGTTCTGTTTGTGCACGGAGCGCCGGGTTCTTCGAGCCAAATGCTCGACTACCTTGCAGACACAACGCTGACGAAGAGAGCGCAGGTTGCTACCGTTGACCGGCCCGGTTATGGCTACTCCGGGTTCGGCACTGCAGAGCCTTCCCTCGAAAAACAGGCACTGGCCCTGAAACCTATCCTTGAAAAAAACGGCACCGGCCGGGCCATTCTCGTCGGGCACAGCTTTGGCGGACCTGTCATTGCCAGAATGGCGATGGATTTTCCGGAGTTGACGGGTGGCCTCATCCTCGTCGCCGGCTCCATCGATCCGGAACTGGAGCCGGAATATTGGTGGCAAAAACCACTTGACTGGCCGGTTTTTCGTTGGATGCTTCCGCCGGCTTTCAGGGTAAGTAATCAGGAAATTTTGCCATTGAAAGGTGAATTGACAAAAATGCTCCCGCTTTGGAGCAAAATAACCTGCCCGGTCACGGTGATCCAGGGTACCAAAGACAAACTTGTCGACCCCGGGAATGCCCATTTCGCAACAATAAAGCTGACAAAAAGCAGCCGCCTCGAAATTGACACCCTGGAAAACAAGGACCATTTCATCATGTGGACAGAAAGGAATCACATCACTAAAAAAATAACTGAAATGCTGGAACTAACCAGCAGCGATCCGGAATGAAACCATCAAAAGAAATACTCGGCTTCGATGACAAATGGCTGATAATCATCGGCATTCCGGTGGTCGCATTCTTCATGGCGGCCTTGATGTACGGTGATCTGCTCGTCAGAGACCCGGAGCTTTTTTTCACCACCTGTGCACCCTTGTCATTAACCTACACAGTAGTTTACTGGTTGACGTTCCGGTATTTGTTGGTTTTTTACCGCCGCAGGTTTCCGCAACACAAAGACACCGTAAGGCGTGTCGTATACCAACTGATCACCGTGGTTGTCGGTTATTTTTCTTTAAAAATACTGCTCGACCCCTTCCTGCATAGCTACTTCGCCGGTGAGTTGGGTGACGAACTCCGGCACGAGATCGGGATGTCGATCGGTTCGCTGATGGTCACTTTCCTGGTGTTGGGGATTTATGAAACAGTCGGCTTTTACAATCAGCTTCAACACTCGCTGGTAGAAAAAGAGCGGCTGATCAAGGAAAATGTAGAAGGCCAACTGGAAACCCTCAGAAACCAGGTCAACCCTCATTTTTTCTTCAACAGCCTTAACACACTGTCCTATCTCATCCCCGAAGCCCCCGACAAAGCAGTGAATTACGTTCAAAAACTATCGAAGGCATACAGGTATATTTTGGAGATCAGGGAAAAAACATTGGTACCGCTGGCCGGCGAGTTAAAATTTCTGGATGCTTACACCTGTCTGTTGCAGGAGCGGTTTGGCGAAAATCTGAACGTAAAAATCGATGTGCCCAGAGAGCTTCATGGTTATAAAATGGTGCCGTTATGCCTCCAGATGCTGTTTGAAAATGCTATCAAACACAATATCGTTTCTACCCAGCACCCCTTAACCATTGAAGTTTTTGTGGAAAAAGGGGACCGGCTCGTTGTCAAAAACAACCTTCAGCGAAAAAAACAGGAAATTCCCTCCACCAGGGTTGGCCTTGGCAACATCTGCAGTCGCTACCGGCTCGTATCCGAACGGGAAGTGGAAGTCATTACCACACATCAGTCATTTATTGTCATTTTACCTTTATTAAAACAGGAAGTGAGCGAACCAGGTACGGCCTGAGTAGTGTTTTATGGCTAATTTTGTGATCAAAATCAGCGTTAATGACCATCACATTTTTCTTCATCCTGGTAAATTCCATCTCCAACTGGATCGGCCTGAATCAGTCCATGACAAATACCGACTCTACAGGCAGCCTCACCGTGTATTTTGAAAACCTTGAAAAAACAGGGGGCACCATTCGCCTGGCACTTTACACTTCTCCGGAACATTTCATGGTGGAGGAAAAAGCAATACTGCACAATTTTAAAATTGTGAAACCCGGAAAAATGGAAGTAGCCCTGCCAAATTTACCCTATGGTACCTATGCTTTCGCCGTTTTTCAGGATGAAAACGAAAACAACAAACTGGATACAAACCTGCTTGGAGTACCGACCGAGCCTTACGCTTTTTCAAAAATCCCTCCCTCAAAATGGCGTGTTCCAAAATTTGAAGAAGTAAAATTTGACATCCAGCAACCCAGTCAAAAACTGACGGTAAGGCTGGAAAAATGGAAACTCTGAACTTGTCCGATTCAACTTTTTCCAAATGAAAATACTCATCATTGAAGACGAACAACCTGCCGCCAGGCGCCTGACCAAACTACTTCAGGAACATTGCCCGCAAGGGGAAATTGTCGAAATAATCGAAAGTGTTGAAAGCGCCGTAAAATGGCTGCGCAATTTTTCTCCTCCCGATTTGATCTTCATGGACATCCAGCTTGCCGATGGGCTTAGTTTCGACATTTTTTCGCAGGTAGATGTAATGGCTCCGGTCATATTTACCACAGCTTTCGACCAGTACTCCCTAAGGGCCTTCAAAGTGAACAGCGTTGATTACCTGCTGAAGCCCATTGACCCTGAAGAGCTGAAACCGGCGCTGGAAAAATTTAGCCGACATTTCAGCAGAAATGAAGTTTTCGACCGTTCCGGGATAGAAAAAATGCTTCAGGAATTGGTTCAGCAACGAGCCTTCAAACAACGCTTCTTGGTAAAAAACGGCCAGCAACTCTCTTACGTACCAGTCAATGAAGTAGCTTATTTTTTCTCAGAGGACGGAATCGCATTCGTTCAATGCCATCAAGGTAAAAAGCACATCATCGAATACACCCTCGATCAACTTGAAGGTTTGTTAAACCCTGGCAATTTTTTCCGAATTAACCGGCAGGTTATCGTATCTCCTGAGGCTATTCAAAAAATTTCCCCCTGGTTCAACAGCCGTCTTAAATTGGAAATTCAACCTTCGGGCGACGTCAACCTGGTCGTAAGCAGGGAGCGGGTCAACGATTTTAAACAGTGGCTTGACCGCTAATTTTAGCCAATTTGAAAAAAATTGCATTCAAATCACATAAACTTAACGGTAAAACTGGACAAGCTTATGCTTTTCGCCTAAATTTGCAGTCGCTTAATTTTCGTTTTTCCTACACTTTCCCATCCTACGCAAAAACTACCGCACCATACTTACCCTATCGATATTGCTTAATATTGAAAACACTTCCAATATGAAAACAAAATTTCAATCTCCGTATTTTGATGAAACTGTTGCGTTTATTGTATTCATCCTGTGTATTATCCTTTCGTTTTTCAACCAGCCCATCATAGATAATGCTGTGACTTTCGTTAATTAAATTAACATAACAAAGTCTTCTCATCATTTTGAATTCGAGGATGCAATCATAAGGATATCGTAATGCAATTCATTACATTTAAAAACAATCTATTTGATAAGGATTTATAGAAAGTTTGTTATCAATTTAATTTAAAATTATTTGATATAATTTGTTTTTAAAAATATCCCCTACAGGGTATAAGGCCAAGGATTGTGGCCTTTAAATTTGCACAGATATGAGAAAGGCCTGAAAAAACCAGATGACTCGCCATTCTCAGTTAATTCATCCCTTTAGTAAAGCCGTGTCCGGAAATCCCTTTTAAATGGGATGATTTGTAAATCTTTCACATTGTGATTGAAGTCGCAGTATTTCTTACACGTATCCAGTTATGCGTCATTGATAACTACTGTATTAGTTGATTCAGGTTATCAGCATTCTGAAAATCCCTCTGCCCGGAAATATTGTTTCTCCGGGCAGAACCAATGATGAATCTTCATTTTTCGAAGATAAAAACAAGTCTCGGGGCAAGACCTTTAGACTTAACTAAAGAGCAGTTTTTGGGATGGCCTCTCTTCGCTTTGTCGAAGGGGGGCTCCTTTTTTTCAGTATTTCAATAGCTTTGGGCCTCATTCAGTCTAAAGTCCATCACGAATTGCAAACTCGAATACCTTCACGCACGGCTTACCTCACCTTACTGGCAGTTATCCTCTCCCTGCTGGCCATTTGTTTTACAAACCCAATCGGTGATTTTCCGCTGAATGACGATTGGCAGTACGCCTACCCGGTAAAAACCTGGATACAAGATGGCAACATGGATTTCCAGGGTGTCTTTGCGCCCAATATATTGTTACAGATTGCCTGGGGTTTTCTCTTTTGTAAAATTGCCGGTGGATTCGACTTTACCTGGCTGCGATTTTCAACATTAGCGCTGGCCATTCTCGCCGTTTTATCATGCTATCAACTCGTCAAAAATGCAAATAACGGCTGCAGGACTTCTGCCGGATTTTCGGCGCTTGTACTCGCTTTCAATCCGCTTTTCTACTCACTTTCCTTTTCTTTCATGTCCGACGTGCCATTCCTGGCGATTTGTATTTTGAGCATATTTTCGTTCAGTCGTTACCTCGAAAAAGAACAGGGGAAATGGTTGTTTTTTGCCGTTTGTTGGGCGATTGGCAGCTTTTATATCCGTCAACCGGGCATCCTGCTGCTACCTGCATTTGCAATTTTTTTGCTGTTTAAGTCCCGGTTTTCAAAATTCTACATCCAACTGGCAGCACTGCTTTTGGGTTTGTCAGCAGCTACGTATTTCAGTCTGGAGCATTGGGTGAAACCAGTGCTGGAGATTGATGACAACTACGTGCCCGTAGGCAGGAAATATTACGAAGCATTGTTTCAACACCCTCTGCTCACCACTTTGGAATGGATAAAAAAGCTCATCAAAACTTACATCTATCTCGGACTTTTCGGAATACCCTTCCTCCCGTTTTTATGGAAAAAAATCCACTCGCTCAAACTGCTGACGCCAAAATTCTGGGTACTCTCCCTTACCTTGAATGCCTTGCTGCTGGTTTACCTCGTTAAAATAGGCAAAACCTTTCCCTTCGGCGGCAATGTCTTGTACAATTTTGGACTTGGCCCCGAACTGCTGGCAGACGTCTACACACTTGAAATATCCAACACACCCAAGCTCCCGGAATGGGCAATGCTTGCAATAAATTTTGCTGGACAACTTTCTTCCACACTGCTTATAGTGCTGATTATCAGAGGTTTTTCAACATTTTCAAAGTTCCATCGTCAGTTCATCTGGTTTCTGATTTTGCTGAACGCAATGTACCTTCCGCTCATGTCCATCACCAGTTTTTTTGACCGTTACCTACTTTTGCCACTGATGGCTTTATTTTTTGCACTTTCCCCTTTTCTTCAGGCTGGCGACCTGCGGCGAGTCAGTTTCAGGTGGATTCCTTTTCTCGTCATTGCCATGTTCAGTGTGGTTGGAACCCGTGACTACCTGAGTTGGAACCGGGCAAAACACGATGCTTTCGAATACCTCATTTCAAAAGAAATTAGCATCGGGCAAATGGACGCAGGCTATGAATACAATGGTTTTTACAATTATCATTCTGAGCGAAAAACGGCCGAAGGCCGCTCCTTCTGGTGGGTCACTGACGATGAGTGGATGATCACCTTCGGCCCTGTACCCGGGTACGAGCAGGTTGAAAAATTTCCTTTTTACCGCTGGCTATTTTTGAAAAAAGATGAAATCCTCGTCCTCAAAAGAAAGTAGTTTACACCGCTAATGTGTCCGATTTTGAACATTCTCCGTTCACAGTCGCACAGCTTTTTCCGGAAAAAACAGAAGAGAGTATTTCTAAAATACTGATAACCAACACCTTGTGTGATATGGCACGCCCGTTGTTTTCCTTTCTCTGAAATAAATCACCCGACTTTTTTTAAAAAACAAGCAACACTTCCCTCAGGGAATAATCTTTCATTGAAATGGATAAAAAAATTGATAAAAAAAGCAGAACCTGGCAAAAAGCGGCCCTTTACGGAGGGGTGGCAATTCTTGCCGGGATCATCATTTCAGCTATCTGGAAGGATTCCGGCACCTCAAAGCTCAATGTTGAAACAGAAAGGCTGCTGCTCGACACCGTTCGCCAAGGTGTTTTCCAGGAGTTCATCCCGGTTACCGGCATCGTTCAACCCATCAAAACAGTTTTTATCGACGCCGTGGAAGGCGGCCGGGTCGAAGAAAAATTTGTGGAAGACGGCGCCATGATGAAACAAGGCCAGCCCATCCTGCGCCTTTCCAACCCCGACCTCCAGCTCAACTATCTCAACCAGGAGGCAAACACGGTCGCCCAGATCAACCAGATCCGAAACACCAGCCTCCTGATGGAACAGCAAAGCCTCAGCCTCCGGGAGCAGGCGCTCGACGTCGAGTATCAACTTGACCTTTTCGAAAAACGCACGAACCGGAATGCCGAACTTTACGAAGGAAAAATCATCGCTAAAGTGGATTACGAAGAAACGCAAGACCAATACGAACACCTCCTGCGCCGCAAAAAAATGCTGGGCCGGACCATTGAAAAAGACAGTCTTTTCCACGTTTTGCAGCAGCAGCAGATGAATACCTCTCTGGATTTGATGGAACGCAACCTCGCCATCGCCCGGCAAAGTCTTGACAACCTCGTGGTGAGGGCTCCCTTTGAGGGGCAACTCTCCGGATTGACGACAGAGCTCGGTGAGCTTATCACAAAAGGTGAAAATATTGCCCAGATCGACGACCTGCGAAATTTCAAAATCAGGGCAAGGATTGATGAGTTTTACATCAGCCGTATTTTCATCGACCAGGAAGGCTCGTTCCAGTTTGCCGGCCAGACTTTTAACCTGAGAATCGTAAAAATATACCCGCAGGTGACCAACGGCGCCTTCGAAGCTGACCTCGTTTTCACCGGCGAAACGCCAGCCGCCATCAAAAAAGGCCAAACCGTATCAATCAAACTGGAATTGAGTGCAGAGGAAGAAGGACTGCTGCTTTCCCGTGGCAGTTTTTATCAAAAAACCGGTGGAAACTGGATCTATGTCGTCAATCCCGGTTCCAATGTTGCACACAAACGCTCCATCCGGGTTGGCCGCCAAAACCCCAATTTTTACGAAGTGCTGGAAGGCCTGAAGCCTGGCGATGTCGTCGTCGTTTCCAGCTACGATAATTACGGCGATAAGGATGAACTGATTTTAAAATAAAATTAAGGGCCTGGGGGTTTGAGTATAAAATCATTTCACTCAAATACCCACAAACCTTCAAACACATAACAGAAATGATTCGCACCAACAAACTCGTCAAAGTCTACCGCACGGAAGAGGTAGAAACCACCGCCCTCAACGAAGTCAGCCTCGAAATCAAGCAGGGCGAGTTCGTGTCCATCATGGGACCGTCCGGATGTGGAAAATCAACACTTCTCAACCTGCTGGGCATGATCGACAGCCCATCCCGTGGGGAATATTATTTCATGGATGAAGAAGTCGGCAACCTGCCCGAACGCAAACGCTCCAACGTACGCAAACACAACCTCGGCTTCGTTTTTCAAAGCTTCAACCTCATCGACGAACTGACCGTTTTTGAAAATGTCGAACTGCCCATGCTCTACACCAAAGTCCCTTCCTCCGACCGTAAAAAACGAGTGGACGAACTGCTGGAAAAAATGAACATGATGCACCGCCGCAACCATTTCCCGCAGCAGCTTTCTGGCGGACAGCAGCAGCGGGTAGCCGTTGCCAGGGCCATCGTCAACAGCCCGAAACTCATCCTCGCTGATGAGCCGACCGGAAACCTCGACTCTTCCAACGGCGACGATGTAATGAAAATTCTTGCGGGATTGAACCAGGAAGGCACTACCATCATCATGGTGACACACTCGCCCTACTGCGCAGAATTCGGCAACCGAATCATCCGCCTCCTCGACGGGCAGGTGGTCACGGAGAATATTGTACAACAATATTTGTAAACAGGAAATCGGGAATCGGGAATTCCTGATTCCCGGTTTTACTGCATGAGTGCCGGGCGTTGTGAAATTTCATGAAAACAAATGACGCCTTCGCAGAAATAGTGAGAAACCATGCTTTTTCTGGTCGCACCTTTCTGCGTGATGGGGCTGCCTCCGTGCAGCAAATTGGCGTGCCAAAGCAGCACATCGCCTTTTTTAGCGTGGAAAAATTCCTTTTTGAAATTATTTTTTGAAATCACCTCGGCGACCTTGTCCTCGTAGCGGCGGTTGCTGTTTTGTCCCAAAGTGAGGGCCGTATTGCCCGAATCATAATCCTCGCAGGTAATGTAGGGCAGGCGGTGGCTGCCGGGATAATAAAATAGTGGTCCGTTCCCTTCATGGCAATCTTCGAGCGCAGTCCAGGAAGCGATGAGATAACCTTGCGGCTCCGTCGTCATGTGAATGCTGTCGGAATGCGCCCTTTGCTCGCTTCCCTCAATGAAATTGATGGTTTGGAAAGGCTTCACCTTTCGGCCCATGATGAAATTCAGCAACTCCAACAGCCGTTCGTTTCTGAAAAAATTCCGGTCGATCACCTCCGAAAAACGAAAGGCATCCATCACCTTCCGGCCGGTGTAGTTGAAGTCTGTTTTCTTTTCCGCTAAAATTTTATCGACCTCGCCGTTCAGGCGATCCACTTCCTCATTCGTGTAAAAGTTTCGTAAAATCAGATAACCGTTTTCTATAAAATGGAGCAACTGCTGTTGTGTTACAGCATCAAATTTTTGAAAATCAGGATGCTGCTGTAGGGCTTCTTGCGCTCCGGGCCTGTCGAGCCATGGGATTTCAACCGAATGTATCGGAAAATCATGACTTCCGACGGGACTGAAAATGCTCTTCTGAAGGCCATATTTTTTATAGAGCTCCCGGTTGTGCCGGAGTTTACTGGCGTTCAACAGATTGTTGACGATGTAGGAAAGTTTTAATCCCCGCAAAAAACCTGTTTGTTTCTTGAAAATATCCCGAAGCGAAATCATGGTTTGAATTTAATGTTTGATGCTGTTAGCTTTGCAAATGTATAAAAGGTCATTGGTCATTCAGGTCATTTAACATTGCAGGAGCCAGTTGCTGTAGTTGTCTTTTTGCTGTAAAAAAAATACCTGAAACACTGATTGACCCATCATTTTTTGACCAACTGACTACTAATCAACAAAATGAAAGTCACTGAATATCTTGAGAACGCCAAAGGCCAAACCCTGATTTCCTTCGAAGTTTTACCTCCGCTCAAAGGCGGCAGCATGAAGGCTATTTTCGACACGCTCGACCAATTGATGGAATTTAAACCTCCATTTATTGATGTAACTTACCATCGAGAAGATTTTATTTATAAAAAAATGCCCAGCGGCTACTTCGAAAAAGTGGCCATTCGCAAGCGCCCCGGCACGGTTGGCATTTGCGCAGCGATCATGCACCGCTACGGCGTGGATGCAGTCCCGCACCTGATTTGTGGCGGTTTTTCGAAGGAAGAAACCGAAAACGCCCTCATCGACCTTAACTTCCTGAACATCAACAATGTACTTGCACTCCGGGGTGATGCACGCACGTTTGACGGAAAGTTTGTACCGGAACCGGACGGTCATGAGTATGCATTGGACTTGGTGAAACAAATTGACGATATGAATAAGGGCAAATACCTCGACGAGGACATTGCCAAAGGTGAAAAAACCGATTTCTGCATCGGTATCGCCGGCTACCCGGAAAAACATTTTGAAGCGCCAAACCTGAAAATTGACCTCGAATACACCAAGGCTAAGGTTGAGGCCGGCGCTGACTACATCGTGACGCAGATGTTTTTTGACAATAAATATTATTTTGACTTCGTCGATGAGTGCCGTAAAGCCGGCATCAACGTGCCCATCGTACCCGGCCTGAAGCCATTGACGAAAGCTTACCAGCTTAGCTCCATCCCCCGCCATTTTTACATCGACCTGCCGGAAGACCTGGCGAAGGAAATGCAAAAAGCAACCACTGCCAAGGAAAGACAGCAAGTCGGCGTTGAATGGTGCATCATGCAATCGAAGGAACTCAAAGCCAAAGGCGTACCTTGCCTGCACTACTACACCATGGGCGACACCGAGACGATCAAGCAGGTCGCTGAATCCGTTTTTTAAAAAACAAAAATCAAAACCATGCAACGAAAAGCCTGGCGCCTCAAAGCGGGGAATATCAATAATTTGAAACTTGTAATCGAAGACCTGCCCGAACCCGGTCCGGACGAAGTCACCGTCGAGGTGAAAGCGATCGGGTTAAATTTTGCCGACGTGTCCGTCATTCTGGGTTTGTACAGCGCCACCCCGAAAGGTGAATTCACGCCCGGGCTGGAATATTCCGGCGTCATTCTGAAAACCGGAAGCAAGGTAAAAAATGTAAAGCCGGGCGACCAGGTCATGGGGATCAACCGCTTCGGCAGCTACACGACTCACCTGAATATTGACTCCCGTTACGTCGTTCCATTGCCGGAAGGCTGGACGCTCGAAGAAGGAGCCTCCTACCTCGTACAGGTACTCACGGCGTACTATGCCCTGGTGCCGCTGGGAAATATTCAGCCGGGTTACACCGTCCTCATTCACAGTGCTGCCGGGGGCGTGGGTATCCTTGCCAACCGGTTGGCGAAAAAAATGGGTGCATTCACGATTGGTACGATCGGCAGTCCGGCCAAGCTGGATTTGCTCAAAAAAGAAGGCGTGGACGCTCCCATCGTCCGGGATGAAAATTTTTATAAAAACCTGGATAAAATACTGAAAGACAGGGAGTTGAACCTAATCATGGAAACGCAGGGCGGTAAGATGCTCATGGAGGTTTTTAAACGCCTCGCACCGGAAGGCCGAAGTATCGTTTACAGCGCAGCCGATTTTATCACGCCAGGCAGCCGGCCGAATTACCTGAAAATACTCTGGAAATTTCTCCGGCGCCCGCTGATTGATCCGTTAAAGCTTACAGACGGAAACAGGGGTATTCTCGGTTTTAACCTGATTTACCTGTACGAAAGGGTTCACCTGATGCACAAGTACCTTGAAGATTTGAAAAAATATGACATCGGAAAACCCATGGTCGGTCATGTGCTGGATTTTGAAAACATGCCCGAAGCCGTTCGCCTGCTTCAGTCGGGCAAAACAATGGGGAAAGTTGTCGTAAAAACCTGACGGCCAATGAAATACAAAACAATATTCGTAGATGCCGCCACGGTAAAAACTAAGGCTACCTGGGGAATGTCACTTGAAGAACCCAACGGCGACCAACTGGCCCGTGATGTCGATGCAGCCATTCTCGAAAAAGAACAGGAAGGGTACGAACTCAAGGAGGCGATACCAATCAACGCAGCAAAGATCTACGCCTCGTCTTACCCTTTTACGCACACCTCCGGGATATTGCTCATCTTTAAATTAAAAGACAAATGATCAATTTTCGATGTAAGCCCTTCCATGAACTGACCGCCCCCCAGCTTTACGCCATGATGGCACTTCGCCAGGAGGTGTTTGTCGTTGAACAAAACTGCCCTTACCTCGATGCCGACGGCAAGGATATGAATTGCTGGCACCTGATGGGCTACGACACAGATGGGAAGCTGGTTGCTTACGCAAGGCTAATCCCGAAAGGCGTTTCCTACAAGAATTTTGCGTCCATCGGCCGCATTGCCACTGCCGCATCAGTCCGCCGGACAGGTGCAGGCAAGGAGCTGATGAAAGCGGCGCTTGACTGGATGGAGCAACAATTCACCGGCGACAGCATCAAGATCAGCGCTCAGACATACCTGCGTGAATTTTATGAAAACTTCGGTTTCGTAGTTTCAGGGGAGGAGTATCTGGAGGATAACATCCCACATCTGCCGATGGTCCGCTAAGCAGGGATTTACAGTAAATTCACAACGCTTATTTTAAGGAAACTTACAATTCGTTTATATTCGCCACTTCGAAAACTGCTACTGATTGCGCATTCGAGTTTTTTTTGAAATAAAAACTGCATGCGTGCTACAGCGAAATCAGGGGAGGTATTTTCCAAACACCCAAATCGAAAAATTAACATGACTAACATTGATTTTACCAAAATTGAACAAGGCGTCAACGGCTATCTCGACGCTGCATTAAAAGAAGAAAAAATTGACCGCCAGAGCTACGACATGGCAAAGAAAAACACCATGGCTTTTCTGCGGCAATGGCTCACCGACGAAAATTTCCTGCGGGTGTCGCCCAATGTCCGCAAGGGCATCATGTCAGCTGTGGATGCCGGCAAATGGGAGGATATCGTCAATACTTTCCGGAAAAAAATGAGCTTCGGCACCGGAGGTATCCGGGGCTTCATGGCCGGAGACCGGGAGAGCATCGTTCGGATGCAAAATGAAGGGCTCGATGCCCCCATCCTGAAGGGACCTAACACTATCAACAATATTGTACTGCTGCTGACCAGCGCAGGCGTGGCCCAGTTTGGCCGTGAAAAAGGCTTTGAAAAAATTGTCATCGGATACGACAGCCGGATACGGGGCGGAGATTTTGCAAAAGTGATTGCAGAGGAATTTCTTGCTTACGGTTTCACAGTGTACCTGTTCGATGAGGCATGCCCGTTCCCTGAAGTGACTTACGCTATTCCACACGTGAAAGCCGACATGGGAATTCTGCTTTCCGCCAGCCATAATGATTACCGCTACAACGGCTACAAACTCTGCGGCGGAAACGGCTCACAATTCGACCCGGACGAACGCACAGACATGTATAACAATTACATCGTCAAGGTAACTTCCGACGACATCAAAACCACGCCGCTTTCTGAGGCGCCCAAAGGTAAAGTCATCTGGTTGGGTGGTGCTGAAAAACTTTCTGGTGTCGACTATCACGGACACGAGCAATTGATCAACATTCACAAAGCATACAGCGATCAGATCAAAACCTTCCTCCTGCAAGACGGAGAAGGCGAGAAAAACCTCAGCATTGCCTACTGTGCTTACCACGGAGCAGGCCGCAAACTCGTTCCGAAATTGCTGAACGACATTGGTTTTGACAAGGTCAACATCATTCACGAAAATGGCCTGAACGACCTCAACGGCATTTTCCCAAGTTTCAACAACGACCCCGGCATGGAGCAGCAGCCCGACCCGGGTGATCGTCGTGCTGCTAAAATTGCTGTCGAGGCATTTAAAAAAGAATACGGCCAAGGCAAGTGGGATAATACCGACATTCTCATCGGAACTGACCCCGATGCCGATCGTTGCGGCGTGACTGTAAAAGTACCTGACAATCAGCAGGCTATCTATGGCGGCAACGACTACGCACTGTTGCCGGCTGACGATGTCTGGGCTATTCTGCTCTGGTACCGCCTGTTGCTGGATAAAAATATTGACAAGAAAAAAGCATTCATCGTGCTTTCGCACACAACCACGGACGCCCTGACATTGCTCGCCAAAAAACATGGTGTAGGTGTCATTAAAACATGGGTTGGATTTGCTGCACTGTCAGCTGCTGTGAGGGATGCCTGGTACGGCGAACTGGTGGAAGGTTTAACAGAAGGAAAAAAAGATCCGAACCAGGACCTGACCGACATGGTCGTGCTGGAAACCCACGACATGGACAAAAACCGCACTTACAACCTCGGTTCTTTTGAGCAAAGCAACGGCTTTGCACTCCTGGGTTACCCTCCGAAAGACAAATCATCACTGGGTGTAGATGGTCACGTTCGTGACAAAGACGGCACCTTCGCTGCTATTCTCGTGGCTGAGATTGCCCAGTGGGCGAAAGATCAGGGCACCACGATTTACGACATGATCGATAAAAATATCTACCTCGACCCTGAGATCGGTCTTTTCTACAATCACTACGAACCAGACCCGATCGACGGGGAGTACCCCGGTATTGAAGGCGATCGTTTGAAAAAAGCCATTCTGCGCCGGGCGTTGGGCTACTATCAGATTGCATTGGCAGGTGGCTTTGAGATTGGTGGCCGCCCTGTAACAAAAGCTACCATTTACCGGACTGGTAAGTACGACCATGTCTACCCGCCAACACCGGATTGGATTTTCCCTGACGAAGGGGTAAGGTTTTACTTTGGGGACGACCTAAACCACCTGACTGTTCGCCCTTCCGGTACCGGAAACGCCCTGCGCTTACATATTCAAATGCACACGTTTGATGTCAAGGAAGGCAACCTCGCTGAAAAGAAGGCCGCATTGCGCAAGCAAGCCAAACAAATTGCCGATCACATTCGGGAGTTGCTGGGAGCGCCACGAAGCAGCGATTTTTAATAAGAATTCATTTTAAAACAAAAAGCCCCGCCAGTCATCACGACGGCGGGGCTTTTCATTTTTTACCGAAAAAGATTAGCGCTTCTTCAGCAGATCCCGAATTTCTTCGAGCAACACCAGGTCAGCAGGAGGTGCAGCCGGTGCGGCTTCTTCCTTTTTCTTGGCATTGTTTACGGCTTTGACGACCATGAACATTACGAATGCCACGATCAGAAAATCAATGACTGTTGTGATGAAGTTACCATACATCACGGCAACTTCGGCAGCAGCTTCGGCGCCGTCAGGCCCGATTTCAGCGGGTTTCAGTACCCATTTCATCGCTGAAAAATCTGTATCTCCAAGGACGAGGCCGATTAATGGAGAAACAATTCCTTCCGTGAAAGCAGAGACTACTTTTCCAAAAGCAGCACCCATGACAAAACCTACGGCAATGTCAATGAGATTGCCTTTCATCGCAAAGTCTTTAAATTCTTTCCACATAATGAACTTGTTTGGTTGGTGAAAAAATATGGTTTGACATTGCGACGAATTTAATTAAAAAAGTATCGCAATAGCGATATATTTTTCTAAATCTTCTGCCTGACAGTCAGCATTTTACGAAGGTCTGAAAATAAAAAAAGCCGCACTAACCCGGTGCGGCTCTACAAATTATAATCTCATGAATAAAAACGATTCGACATTGTTGGTTCAACCTGCTTTCTCTTGGCCACTTTTACCATCCTTTCGGCAGGCGCTGCAGAGGTTGAAAAATGTTCCCCCGGAACTTGCCAGGGGAACGTGGATAGGTTCTTAGGATACTGTGTTTGTGCGATTCAAATCTGAGTGTAATCGGCTGGGTAATCGGTTTTTGAGTACTCGCTTTTTTGAGGATCAGATTTGGAATAAAAAAATGTAATCGGTTTAAGTAAATCGGTGAATGGGTTTATCGCACAATTATTTTTCCGGTGCTGAGCGGTTTTCCGTCTGCGTCCAGGCGGTAGGCATAAGTGCCCGAAGGCAAGCCGTTCCGCTGGAGCCGGAGCTGGTTACCGGAAGCTTTCTCCCGGCGCACAAGCTGGCCGCTCATATCAAATACATTGATTGTCAAAGTTTTAAACTGCGCCCCCTTCGCCTCGAACTCGATCGCTGCGGCGAATGGGTTCGGGAATGCGCTCACAGTTACGCCGGGTAGTACCGGTTCTTCCACGTCCGTCACGATGAAATCGAGCAACTTCGGGCCGCCCACCGTGTGGACGTAAGTGTCCGTCTGGAAAGGCGCATCGTACCCTAAAAAGACGGTGGCGCTGTTCGGGATTTCGGTTCCCGCAGGGTTGTTCGGTTTTTGAGCAATTTTAAATTTCACAAAACCCTGCGAAGCAGCGCCACCGTTTGGCGGAAGGAGCATGTTTTCAAAGGTAAATTTCAGAACGCCGTTGCTGTACACCTCGAAATCGTAGGGGTGGCTGCTTGCGCCGGCCACGACCGTGCCGAGGTCGAGGTTGGCAGAAACGGTGTCACGAATTACCAGACGAGAGATGGTATCAGTTCCGGCATTTCGAAAATAAATATGATACTCGATGCTGGTGTTCGCCGGAATCAGGTTCTCACCATTCTGTAAGTAGCCCTTGGGATAGCCTCTTAAAAAAATGTAATCGGTGGTGGAACTGATACTCTCCTGTACATCTATTGAAATAAACGGGTCGTTTTCGTCTTCCTGTAGCTGTGTTTGAAACCCGGTCGAGTAGCTGCCAGTTGTCGAGCAGCCTTCGATGGCTATGGTCGGATAGCTGTTGCCGGGGTGGTTGGGTGCTTGTTCGGCGATGAGGCGGTAGGTGGAGCCGTTGGCGTCGTAGGCTACCGCTTTTTCAGCGCCTGCTGCCAGTTGAAATGGCTCCGGTGTTTGCATCAGCATCACATTGTCTTCGATCACGATGAAGTTCAGCACCTGCTGCATGTTGCCGGCGCCGGCATTTTTTATCGTGAAACGAATCGAGTCTGTATCGCAGTAGCCGTTCACCTTCACATCCGAAAGATCCCAGCCTGGCGAAACCGGCAGGCAGATCGAATCGGGCAGAATGTGAGCGCTGACGGTGTAAGCCTGGCCCGGTTGCCCGGTGCAATCGGCCGAAACTATGATGCTGAACGTTCCACATTGGTCGAGGCCGATTGGGTTGAGGTCGAAAACGACCAGACTGTCCTCCTGGCTGGCGACCGGGATCGAAGCGCTAACAAACGTCAGATCATTGTCCAGAATAATTTCAACGCTTGGCGTATTGGCCGCTGTTGTGCCAGTGTTGCAATAGCTGACGATGTATTCGATGTTCGAACAATCTTGCGCCACTGCGGTCGAAACGTCCACTGTCAGCAGCGGGCAATTCACCACCTTCAGGATCGGAAAATTCCGCACAAGCGTGTCGTATTGCTCGTTGAAGGTAACATTGTAGGCTGCGATGCAGGCGTTCCAATAGTCGTTTTTTACTAAAACACTGACTGTATAAGCGCCGCTGTCAACGGTGATGTCATAATTCCCGTTTGCGTCAGTTGTGCCAAAGAACGTTTTTTCAGGTGAAGAAGCCCTGATGATCCAGTCGTTGAGGCCCGTTTCACCTGCCTGGAGGACACAGTCGCCTCCGTCTATGAAAACTTTGCCGGTGATGTGATTAGTGTAAACACTACCGTTTGCACCGGCTTTTATTAAAGTCACATCGTTGATGAAGGTGCCAAAGAGTGAGTTGTACCCGGCCACAACGAAACCGCCGTCAGCCGTAGGCGCAACCGATTGGCCCAAATCCACGTGACTTCCTCTGCCGATATTTTCAAAAAAGATCTGGTTACCGTCGGTGTCGAATCTTGCCAAAAAGGCATCGGAATTAGTCGGATCAATTTCTGTGATGCCGGTGACTACCAGATCGCCGTTTGGTGCTTTCAAAAGATCGAACGCCTGATCGCCGAGGTCGCCGCCATAGGTTTTTGACCAGATTCCCGTTCCGCCAGGCGTTACTTTTAACAGCCATACATCGGAAATGGAGTTCGTGTATCCTGTCAGCACGATATTTCCATCGTCCGTCATAACGAGGTCGTAGCCTTCGTCGATGTCGTTGGGCGAACCGAAAAACTTTTGCCAAACCTGGTTGCCGTCGAAATCCACCTTCAGCAGGTAGAGGTCGGTCGTGTTGTTGGCCGGGTTGAATGCCGAGCCTGTTATCAGGTAGCCATCGGACATTTCGAGCGCTCCCCTGCCAAAATCGTTTCCGGTTGTGCCGAAGGGTTTTGCCCAAACCTGGTTGCCCTGATTGTCAACTTTCACCAGAAAAACATCGTTCTGGCCGTTGCCAAAACTATCCGTCCAACCGACGATGAGGTGGCCGCCGCTGTTGGCCGTCGGGATGATCCGGTAACCAACATCGTTTCCGGCGCCGCCGAACTGCTTGCTCCAGAGTTGCTTGCCCCTGCTGTCTATTTTCAGGAGGTAAACATTCGGGTTTGTCAGTTGCGTTTGCCGGATGTCGCCCGTTACCAGGAAGCCCTGGTCCGCTGTTTCAATGATCGAATAGCCGTGTTCGATGAAACCTTCGTCGTAGATGTTCGACCAGATTTCGGCGCCGTCCACATCAGTGCGGATGACGTAAACATCCATATCGCCATCAGCGCCGAAGCTTTCACTGAAACCAGCGATGACGTAGCCCCGGTCCTGGGTTTGGATGACGGAGTGACCGAAGTCTTCGTTGTTTCCGCCGAAGTAAATTTCCCATCCTTGCGCACTGAGTTGAAAACATGACATCATTCCAGCCAGCAAAAGCAGGGCATTCACGAGGCTCATTTGCCTGCGAAGGTTCTTCTGGAAGGATATTTTCAATTCATTCATGGGTTGCTGTTTCATGCGGCTATTTAAATACGATACAAATGTGAAAACTTCCATTGCTGCAATCAAAGACAAAAAACGGCGTTTGTTGAAAAAGATTTGAGTTAAAACCTGACGAAAAAGTGATCTTTCGCTGTCAAAACCCCTTATTTTACTGAATATTTTAGTAAAAACCGTTTTTGCAATTTGTTGAAAAGAATCTGCCATCATTTAAGATTTTTTTATGGAAAAAAGTCAACTCATCCGCATTCTCCGGACATTTGACAAAAAAGAAGTTCGTGAATTCCGCAAGTGGGTCAGTTCGCCGGCCCACAATCTCCGGCAGGATGTGATCAATTTATTTGAGTACCTCTTTGCTGGTAACCACCTCTATTCGGATGTAAGTTTGGAAAAGGAAAAAGTTTTCGAAGCAATTTACCCCGGTAAAACGTACAGCGACGCCGAATTGCGGCAGGCCATGCATTTTTTATTAAAAACCGTCGAGGAATTTCTGGTTTACAACGAGCTGTTGCAGGACGAGGTGCGAGCTCAGACGGCGCTGGCAAAAGTTTACCGGCAACGGCAATTGCCCAAACTTTTTCATAAAACACTGGACGCAGGCCGCAAGTCGCAGGAACAACAACCCTACCGGAACCATCATTATTTTGAAAACGAATACCTGCTGCAATTCGAAGAATTCAACTACCTCAGCAACCTGGGCCGGTCGGTGCCGCTCAACCTTCAGG
Source organism: Bacteroidota bacterium (assembly GCA_030147525.1). Lineage (GTDB taxonomy): Bacteria > Bacteroidota > Bacteroidia > Chitinophagales > Saprospiraceae > UBA6168. The sequence goes on along the minus strand of JASBVF010000015.1, from coordinate 4,090 downwards.
AACTATCCAACACCAACGATACTGCTTTCATTATCAGCAAATTGCAAATCGCCAGCATCATGCTTTCGCACCAGAAAGTTTTCAAAACGGACTACGATACCGGACTGCTGGATGGCGTTTTGACCCATGTAGAAAAAAATCCGGCCTTGCTGGAAAACCATGCGATTGCCATTTATTACTACAGTTATATGTCAGGGATCGAGAGCAGCAACGAGCAGCATTTTAAAAATTTAAAAGAACAAATCAACAGGCATGGGCACCTGTTCCCGCTCAACGAAATAAGAAATACGCATTTGCTGGCCCTCAATTACTGTATCGGGCGGTTAAATGCAGGCGACCTTGCTTACGTTAGGGAGGCTTTCGACCTTTACCGGCAAGGGCTGGACAAAGATATTTTCCTGGAAAACGGATTGCTTTCACGTTTTACTTTCCGAAACATCGTGGCTATCGGACTTCAGTTGCAGGAATTTGATTGGGTGGAACATTTCATCCATCACTACAGCGGCTACCTGGACGAAAAGTACCGGGACGCCTTCGTCCACTTCACGCTCGGGCATTTGCATTTTGAAAAAAAGAACTACTCGGAAGCCATGAAATTAATCGCCAGGTTCGATTACGATGACATCCTGATTTCACTAGTGGCCAAAACCATGCAACTCAAGATGTACTACGAACTCGACGAATTCAACGCCCTCGACTCGCTGCTGGGCAGCATGAAAACCTACCTGCAACGCAAAAAAGTCATGGGTTACCACAAAAACAACTACAAAAACATCATCCACTATACCAAAAAATTGCTGAAAGTAGCCCCTTACGGCAAAGACCAGAAACAACAACTCAAACAGGAGCTTGAAACCGCCAACCCGTTGACAGAGCGCAAATGGCTGCTTACCCAACTGGAAAATTTGTAGAAACTTTTACGATTTTTGCGCCCCTATTTCAAAAAAAGTGAACTGATTCAAAAAAAATGAGCCGAAGGAATAAGCTTCAAAAATTTGCGGAGGTACTTTCATTTCCCAATGTTTATGAAAATTTCGATGCCTCCAACCCAAGTCTGGCGGGTGAAAATGGCGTTCAGGTGGACCTTAAAGGAAAGTGGCAGGAAGTACATTTCAAAAACGACCAGCCCATCACGCTCGAACTGGCCTGCGGCAAAGGCGACTACGCCATTGGCCTGGCGCAGCGGTTCCCTGATCGGAATTTTATCGGTGTGGACATCAAAGGCGCACGCATCTGGCGAGGCGCCAAGACGGCGTTGGAAGCCGGCCTGCAAAACGTCGCATTCCTCCGCACCCGCATCGAGCAGCTTTCCCTGTTTTTTGATGAAAATGAAGTGGATGAAATCTGGATCACGTTCCCAGATCCTTTCCTGCGAAAAGGCAAGGAAAACCGGCGACTGACCTCCCCCAACTTCCTTTCGCAATATCCGAAACTGTTAAAAAGCGGCGGCCTCGTCCACCTGAAAACCGACGACCCGACGCTTTACGAGTACACGCTGGAAGTGCTTGCGGAGCAAAAAAATTACACACTGCTCTACCACGACGACGACATCTACGCCAAGCCGCTGCCCATGCCAGAGCTGGAAATCAAAACATTTTACGAAAAACAACACCTCGCAGCCGGAAAGACGATCAAATACATCCGTTTCCAGCTCGATGCGTGAACGTGAACTTTTGTTTGCAGACTCTGGTTTGAATTTTTACTTTTGCATCGCTTTTGAACATTTTGTAATCCTTTGAGAATTCTCAATTACCAGAAGGTCCCATAGCTCAGTTGGTTAGAGCATCTGACTCATAATCAGAGGGTCCCAGGTTCAAGCCCTGGTGGGACCACCCTTCGAAAGCCTCTTTGCAGCGAAAACTGCAAGGAGGCTTTTTCATTTCAGGAAAGCCGAGCCTGCGACGAATCCTGCATTCCGCTTCCGTAGCACCCGCCTTATTGTTATTATTGCAAAACGCCCAACAGTGAAGCTTCCAATTAGTTCCCAATGAAAAAGTATACCTATATAATAATGGTGTCCGTCCTGCTTTCAATATTTTATTTTGAAACAAAAGCTCAGCCACCGCTCGTCGTTTCAACCTATCCAGAAGGTCAAAAAATCGACACGCCAGCCGGTGACGAAATTGTGGTCAACTTCGACACCCCCATCGATCCGCAAACCGTCCACGAACTCAGCTTCAGAGTATTTGGCCGTTGGTCAGGCCCGGCTCCCGGTATTTTTTGGTTTTCAAACGACAACACCGAAGTACGATTCTACCCCGATGAACCATTTTTTGCAGGGGAGTGGGTAATGGTTCAGCTTTCAAAAGAAATTCAAAGTGCGACCGGCGAGCATTTGGAAAACCCATTTGCCTGGGGCTTTTGGGTTAAAACTGCTCCCGGCATACTTCAACAGCCTCTGGTCGAAACCATCGAACTCCGCCTGCCCGGCGAAACCTACCTTCAGACCTACGGTGCCTACGCCGGCGACATGAACAACGACGGCTTTTCCGACCTCGTCGCCGTCAACGAAAGTTCCGACGACCTGCGCATTTTATTAAATGACGGACAAGGCAACTACCCGGCGTTCACCGTTTACGATACCGGCGACGACAGCACACCCAGCCCCAGCGAAGGCGCCGATTTCAACAATGATGGTGAAATCGATCTCGTCGTCACCACCGCCTGGGACACAGAAGTCAGGGTACTCACCGGCGACGGGCAGGGCAGCTTTTCAAATATGGAAACGTACTACACCTCCAACGGCGTGCGTGGCGTCGTCGCTGGCGATTTCGACGGCGACGGCTGGGACGATATGCTCACAACCAACCGCCTGGATGGGAACATCTCCATTTTCATGAATAACGGAGATGGGACTTTTAGTGAAACAGGCATGGACCTTCCCAATCAGGACGAGACTGCCTGCGCACTCACCGATGCCAATAGCGATGGCATACTCGACGTGTTTTTCGCATCCTACAATAGCCAAAAGATAGGCGTACTGCTGGGCGATGGCGAAGGAAATTTTTTCATGAACGATGAAGTGGTCGTACAGGGCCGCCCCTGGATGATTGGAGCGGGCGATTTGAACGGGGATGGTTTTGCCGATGTCGTTTCCGTCAATTCGAACGCCAACCGGACGGCTGTGCTATTTGGAGACGGACAAGGCGGACTCGGCGAGCCTGTTTATTACGCTCCGTCTAATCATAATTTTCCACTGGCTGTTGATTTGGGCGACATAGACGGAGACGGGGACCTCGACATTGTGACGAGTAACTACGCTTCTAAAACTTACACCGTTTTTGAAAACGACGGGAGCGGGCAACTCAGCGTCGCTGCCAACCTGACCGCACCGAAAGCATCCTCCTGCGCCATCCTGCACGACCGGGACAACGACGGCGACCTCGACATCACAGCTACGGACGAGGAGGACGATGTGATTTTACTTTTTGAAAACCCCGGCACCGTTATCAACTCAGCGCCCACTGCACAGAAAAACGACCTCAGCATTGCGGCATTTCCGAACCCTGCTACTAAACAGGTCACGCTTCGCTACCATCTTCCTATTCAAACAGAGGTATCCATTGTTGTTTACAATTCGACAGGCATGCAGGTAAAACAACTGGAAATGGCAGTGAAGCCGGCAGGAGATCATAAGCTCGTTTGGGACACTTCCGGGCTGGCTCAACCAGGAATTTACTTCATCTTCATAAAAACTGAAAAAAAAATTAAAAACGTAACGCCCTTGTTAATCCAGCAATGACGCAGCTTTTGACTCGATCTTCGATTTTGAGAGCGAAAAGAATTTTATTTTTTTTTGAAGAAAAGTTTGCAGGAATGAAATCTGCATGTACTTTTGCGTCCGCTTTTGAAAAAAGGCAGTCACTCAAAGAAAGTTTGAGTGCTTGAAAGACCAAAAATAAATGAGGCATATTTTTAATTTGTATGAAGATGCAATGATGAAATTCCTCGAAAGAGTTCATTGACAAACAGGAAGAGAAAGGTAAGAATGCGAGGCTCTATAAGTTGATTTCATTTGAATGGATCGAAGTTAAGGTTAGTAAAATGATACGGATTAGTTTTCGGACTGATCTGAAGAAATTTACTACGG
>JASBVF010000012.1 GCA_030147525.1 Bacteroidota bacterium | reverse complement strand
GAGAGATTTGACGGATGGCTGACAGACTGTAAATAATAGGGCCAATAAGGAAGAAAAACAGGACTTTCAGACAGCTTTATTCATGTGACTTTTGTTCTCGGGAATCATTATATCAAAAGTTGTGTGGAAACACACAGCGATACTTTTACCCTGTATTTAATCCTTAAATATCTGATTCATGTTCCCGCTGCAACTAATCTGGTTTTCCAAAAGGTCCTTCCTTTTCTTCTTGCTCCTTTCCTTTGTGACCGGTTCTTTGTTATCGTTGTTGTTTTCTCATTCCGGGGATATTTACCGGTCTGTTTTCGAGCCAAGGAAAGATGCGGCAATAGTGAATGACTCTGCAGATGCTCGGGAGATACGCAGGATAGAAGGTTACAACCTGATCAAGCCGATTGTTTCGGCAGGGACTACCCGTGAGTCGACAAGTTTTTCACCTTTAAAAATGCAACTGGAAGGCTGGATTGACAGTCTGAAAAAGGCCGGAAAGGTCACGGCGATTTCGGTGTATATTGAATCATTGGAAGATGAGACCTGGACCGTAGTTAACCGGGAGGAAATGTTCTACCCGGCTTCATTCCTGAAGGTGCCGCTGATGATTGGTTTCTTGCAAAAAGTTCAGAAAAATCCGGCGTTGCTGGAAGAGGTGGTGGTGTTTGAAAGATATGGAGACAGCTCGCCGAACACGGTGTATTTCACACCTGAAAAAGAACTGGTGCCGGGGCAGAAATATAAGCTGCGGGAAATCCTGGAGTATATGATCGAGTATTCGGATAACTATGCGAGCAGGTTTTTGTCGAAATACGTGGAATTTGAGCAGGTGCAAAAACTATTTACCGATTTATCGATCAAAGCAGCAGACCCACAGCGAATGGCTATGAAAATGAATGCCGTGGAGTTTTCAGCTATGATGAAGTCTATATTTAACGCTTCACTGCTGAATGCGGAATCGTCAGAATATGCAGCGGAAATACTGGCCCGGTGTGCGTTTAAGGATGGGTTTAAAAAAGGGCTGCCTTCAGGGACTAAAATGTGGCATAAGTTCGGCGAATGGAATCACCCGGAGACTGAATTTGAGTTGAATGAGTCGGGGGTTATTTTTATTAAAGATAAACCTTACCTACTGACAGTGCTGACAAAAGGAAAGGATATGCGCCAATTGCCCGGGGTGATTGAAGTTGCGAGCAGACGGGTGGCGGGGTATTTGGATAATGCATAATGTGAATTAGCCAGGATTTGACTATTTCAGGTGTTTTGCAATTTTTTTTCGCAGCATGCAGGGTTCTCATTTCTGCATTCTACATTGGGCGTTCTACATTTTACCTTCAAAATGAAATACCTCACAGCCCTCGTCGTCGTCCTGCTCGCTTTCCTTTGCCTCGGCCAGCACCCCATTTCTCCCTGGGACGAAGCCCGCATGGGCGTCAACGCCATCGAAATGTTGCAAAACGGCGACTGGGTCAACCTCCACTACTTCGGACAACCCGACACCTGGCAGGTGAAACCGCCGTTCATGGCCTGGCTGGTGGCGCTTTCTTTTAAAATATTCGGGTTCAACGAATTAGCGTTGAGAATTCCTTCCGCACTGGCCATCGTCACGGCATTTTTTTTCATTTTTAAAATTATCACCCTCTACCGCTCCGAATTTTTCGCAGGCTGCACACTACTGCTCCTTGCCTCTGTCAACGGCCTCATCGGCTGGCATGTGGGCCGCACGGGCGACTTCGACGCAATGCTTGTTTGTTGTTTGACAGGCGGGACTTATTTTTTCCTGCGCTATTTTGATTTTGGTCAAAAAAAGGCCGTTTACGGGTGGGGCCTGCTCTGGGGACTGGCCTTCCTCGTGAAAGGCCCGGCGGCAGGTGTCTTGGCGCCGGGACTGTTACTGTATACCATTTTTACTGGACGATTTAAAAAACTGATACGGGCAAAAGGAATGTGGATAGCAGTTTTCATCGCTGCGATGTTTCCTCTAAGTTGGTTTTTGACCCAACATTTTTACGGCATCCGGGTAGCCCAAAACGATGCTTCCCTGACTTCCTTCGACCGCCTTTTCATCACGGATCTCTGGACCCGCTTCACCCAGCCAGGCGAAGGTTGGAAGGAGCCTTTCGACCTGAATTTCTTTTTTTACAGCCTCGACAAAAGTTTCAACCTCTGGCACCTGGTTTTCTTCGGATTCCTGGCATTCGGGCTTTTCAAAACGTTCAAAAACGGCAGCGGCTTTGCCATGCGGTTTTTAAAAAATGAAAAACACCGGCTGCTGCTGCTGTCGCTTTGCCTGTATTTCCCGCTTGTCATTTTCCTGACCATCGCCGCCAAATCCAACCGCTGGTATCTGGCCCCTGCGCTGCCATTTGTGGGTATCGCCACGTTTTACGGCATCCGTCATTTTTGGGTGAAATACGGTTGGGTGAAATACGCATTCGCAGCCTTACTGGTGTTCACCCTGGGCCGGCGTTTTTATGAAATCCTGACTCCAAAGCCCCGGCCCGCCATCATCGTTGAAAATGCAGAAAAGCTATCGAATGCGAGCGCCATCGTGCCCACAGGCCCCATCGAGCAGGACGTGTTGCTGTATCTTTATTTTCAAAACCGGCACCTCGATTTTTCAAAAAGACCGGAAGCACTTGCGCCGGGTGATGTGCTTTTCGTCAGAAAACCTAACGTGCCGGAAGCCTCCCCCGAAAGGTTGAAACTAATCGGTGAAAGCACGAACTACCGGCTATTTTCACCAAATTTCTAACTTCGCCCCTTCACCAACCAACGCCCGTTTTGAAACTCCTCCGCCACCTCGCCGACGCCCGCATCCTCATCCTGATCTTCTTCCTGATCCGGCTCTACGGCATCACCAACCCGCCACTGGAGCGCAACCACAACTGGCGGCAGGCCACCACCAACATGTATGCCCGCAACTTCCTTGAAGTGGACAACAACATCCTCTACAGCCGGGTGGACATGGCCGGCGACCTCAGCGGTATCACCGCCAAGGAGTTCCCGCTGTTCAACTACCTCATCTACCTCACCGCCGAAGTTTTCGGCTGGCAGCACTGGTACGGCCGCCTCATCAGCCTCGTGGTTTCGAGTTTCGGCGTGTGGTTTTTCTATCTTTTAATCAAAAAATACATCGACACCCACCGTCCACCGTCCACCGCAAGCCGTTCACCGTCCATCGCCCTCCCCGCCACCCTCATCCTTCTCACCTCCATCTGGTTCGGCCATTCGAGAATCATTATGCCGGATACGTTCAGCGTCTCGCTGGTGCTGATGGGGCTGTGGTTTGGCTTGAGGTATTTGTATGCGCCTCGGCCCCGGCCCCTGCCCCCTGAAGGGGAACCAGACGGGGAAGTTCGCAGGCGCCTCCCAATGTGGTTCCCCTTTAGGGGTCAGGGGCTGGCGCTCCTCCTCTTCCTCCTCCTCGGCACCGCCGGTGCGTTAAGTAAGCTCCCCTCCGGTTTCCTGTTCAGCGTGCTGCTCATCCCGTTTTTTCAAAAAAAAATACCGGTAAAACGGAAGGCCGGGATCGCCGCAGCGGGTGGCATTTTACTGGCCGTTTGCGGCTGGTGGTACTTCCGCTGGCTGCCGCACATCGTGGAAACTTACGGCTACGAGCATTACCCCATGCGCAACCTGCTGGAGGGCGCCCGTGAAATCCTTGCCGACCTGCCGGAGACGGCGGAGCGGTTTTATGTGAGTGCGATGAAAAGTTACGTGGCGTTCGGGCTGTATCTGGCCGGGGTGGTGCTGATTTTTGTGAAACGGCAGCGGCAGCTGATGCTCGTGTTTTCACTGCTGTCGGTGGTGTTTCTGGGGTACATGTTCAAGTCCGGGGCGACGTTTTACCACCATAATTATTACATCATCCCGTTCGTGCCGGTGATGGCGCTGATGGCGGCGTATGCCTGGGCGCAGATTCCGCAGCAATGGCTGCGCACGCTGCTCCTGCTGGCCCTCGCCGTGGAGGGCGTTGCTAACCAGCAAGACGCTTTCCGCGTCCGTCCTTCCGAAAAACCCAAGCTGGAACTGGAAACCATCGCCGACTCGCTCAGTCAGCGCAGCGACCGGGTCGCTTTTTTCAGCGAAGACGCTAATCCGCAGGAACTCTACTTTGCGCACCGCAAAGGCTGGCTGTCGCAACGTCCTCAATTGCTGGACGCCGGCTATCGTCAAACCCTGGAGGACAAAGGCTGTCTGCTTATTTTCATCAATAAAAAAGATTGGGGGGAAGGACCGCTTCGGGAGGAAAATCGGGTGTTCGAAAACGAGCACTACGTGGTTTTCAGCCTGCAAAAATCACCTGCCGGCAGTTAGCATCAAAAAGGAACGCAGGATTATTATCTTTGCCAGCGACCCCGTTCACCAAGGATTGTATTTTTATTTTTCATAAAAAACTGAGTTCATGAAATTTCGTTTTGCCACCCTGATTGTTGCTTTCATGCTATTGTTTGCTGTGCAAACATTCGCCCAGGATGTCCCTGTTGTCGCACCTCCACAAACCCAGGCCATTGTAGTGCGTGGCGCAACGGCCCACCTGGGCAACGGACAAGTTGTCGAAAACAGTGTTGTGGCTTTTGAAGCCGGCAAAATCACTGTCGTAGCCGACAATAACGTAAAGCGGGATTTCCCGAACCACAAGGTTGTTGATGCCACCGGCAAACACCTTTACCCCGGCTTTATCGCCCCCAATTCCACACTCGGACTGACGGAGATTGGCGGCGTTCGTGCCACGCACGACTATAACGAAATCGGGGACATGAACCCCAACATTCGGTCTATCGTCGCATTTAACACAGACTCTGAAGTAACTCCGACCGTTCGCTCAATGGGGGTTCTGCTGGCCGAAGTTACGCCGCAGGGCGGACGCATCTCCGGCACGTCCAGCATCGTGCAACTCGACGCCTGGAACTGGGAAGACGCCGCCTACGCCACCGACATCGCCATGCACCTCAACTGGCCCGCCACTTCCAGCTACAATTGGCGGCAACAACGGGTGATCAAAAATGAAAAGTACGACGAACAGTTGCAGGAGTTAGAACTGTTTTTCAAACAAGCCCAGGCCTACCACCAGAAAGTGAAGCCCGAAACACCCAACCTCCGCTTCGAGGCCATGAAGGGAGTTTTCGACAGCAGTAAGCGGCTGTTCATCCACGCCGACAATGTGCAGTCCATCCAGGAGGCTGTTTTATTTGCTGAAAAATTTCAACTCAAACCCGTCATCGTCGGTGGCCGTGACAGCTGGATGATCCCGGATTTTCTGAAATCCCACGGCGTGCCGGTCGTCATTCGTTCCACGCAAAGCCTGCCTGGCCGGGAGGACGAAGACATCGATCAGCCTTTCAAAACGCCGGCCATGCTCCAGGCTGCAGGTGTGGAGTGGTGTTTCAGCCACGAGGAGTACTGGCAGCAGCGCAACCTGCCTTTCCAGGCCGGTCAGGCTATTCCATTCGGACTGGCTTACGAGGACGCCATCAAAGCACTGACCTCCAGCACCGCAAAAATTTATGGAATCGATAAAAAGGTAGGAACTATCGAGGCAGGAAAGGACGCCACCCTGTTCATATCCGAGGGCGACGTACTCGACATGCGGACTTCCAAAGTGACTTCCGCCTTCATCCAGGGCCGGGAAATCAACCTCGACAACAAACAGGAAATCCTTTACCGGCGTTTTCAGATGAAATACAAGCAGCGGTAAGAAGCCGGGGGCTTGCCTGCATGGCTGCTTTTAAGTATTTTGAGAAAAAATTTGAGCCAATGGAAGTGCTGAAGAAAAAAATAACCTACCGGGAATTCAGGGAAATGGAGTTCGACGACAATGACGAAGCCTGGTATGAACTCATAAACGGAGAACTTGTGAGAAAACAATCCCCTACCGTCAAACACCAGCGGATTTCCAGAAAAATCGAACGTTTGCTGGATCATTACGCTGAGAAAACCCAGTCCGGTGAAATGTTTCACGCACCGCTGGACGTCGTCCTCGACGACCACAACACCTACCACCCGGACATTCTTTTCATCAAAAAAGAACGCTCCTTCATCATCGACGACAAAGAAGGGGTGATCATGGGAGCGCCTGACCTCGTCATCGAAATCTTGTCAAAATCCACCGCCGGCGACGACCGTGGCGCTAAAAAAGACAACTACGAAAAATTTGGTGTGCGGGAATATTGGCTGGTTGATCCAAAAAACAAGTCCATCGAAGTGTATTCCCTGACCGGTGAGCGCTACAAACTGGTGAGCTATGTCGTAGAAACCGGCAAAATCACTTCCTCGGCGCTGGAAGGTTTCGAACTGGAAATCGAGCCGGTTTTTGAAGAACTATAAATTAAAATGATGAACGATGAATGGGCCTGTTCATCGTTCATCGTTCATCGATCATCATTCTTCATTCATATCCATCGTGTGGTAAACATACTGCACGTCGTCGTCCTCCTCCATCTTTTCGATCAGTTTGATCACCTCTTCAGCCTCTTCGTCGGATAGTTTTTTGTGAACGGAAGGAATCCGGTCGAGTTTACTCTCCGTCACTTCAATGCCTTTGTCTTCCAGTGCTTTGGAGAGCGATCCGAAGTCAGCGAAAGCGCAGTACAGCATCAGGCTGTCGTCCTCCTCTTTGATATCTTCGAGGCCTGCGTCGATCATTTCCAGTTCGAACTCTTCCCGGTCGCCGATGGCATCTTTGGGCACTTGGAAAACGCCTTTCCTTGAAAACATGTAATCCACGGAGCCAGAAGTGCCAAGCGAGCCGCCGTATTTGGAAAATACGTGACGGACGTTGGCCACGGTGCGGGTGGTGTTGTCCGTTGCCGTTTCCACCAGCACAGCGATGCCATGCGGAGCGTAGCCCTCGTACACGACCTCGTCGTAGTTGGCGGCGTCCTTTTGCGAAGCTTTTTTAATGGCGCTTTCCACATTCGCTTTTGGCATGTTGGCAGCCTTGGCGTTTTGGACGGCCATGCGCAGGCGGGGGTTGTAGTTCGGATCAGGACCGCCGGCTTTTACAGCGATGGCAATTTCACGGCCCACCCGTGTGAAGACTTTGGCCATGTTCGACCAGCGCTTCATTTTTCGTGCTTTACGGTATTCAAACGCTCTTCCCATTTTTTGAAGGATTGGAGGATGGAAGGATTGGAGGGTGGAAGGGCTGAGACGTTGTGTTCTTCAATCCTTCCATCCTCCAATCCTTCCATCCTTTTTTTAAAACGGGTGCAAAAGTAGGGAGTCGGCTGAAAACTTGCGCCAGAGAAGTAAGAGAAAAATTCAGATTGGTATTTTAAAAATCACCGGATCACTTTCCCAGCCAAACGATCTCCGGAATAGATTCATTTTCTTCCAGTTCGATGAAATAAGTCCCGGTGTAAATGAAGTTGAAATTGATCTGCTCCCGCAATACTTCGAATTGTGCTTCGTCTTCGGCGTAACCGGCGATCCAGTCCATGGCTTCTAGTCGGGTTTTGAAATGTTTTTTCATGGCTTCAGAATTTGATGGTCAGGTTAGGTTTCCTCTGTTAGTGTGTTATTGGGAGGAATCGTTACAGGTTTTTGCATCAAATATTCTGTTAAATCACCGCACCAACGTCACATCCCCCTTCAACACCACCCGCTCGCCGTTCAACAATTCCACCTCCGCAAACCAGGCATACACGCCTACATCCAGCGGTTTCCCCCGGTGCCTACCGTCCCAGCCATACGCCGGATCGTTCGGCTGAAAATCGGACTGAACGAACACCGACTCGCCCCAGCGGGTGAAAATTTTGAAACTCCGCACCACCGCAATCTGGTTCGCTTTCGCAAAAATCATCAGCAAGTCGTTGATGCCATCGCCGTTCGGGGAAAAGGCGTTCGGGACGTAAACATCCAGCCGCCGCAACACCGTCACAGCCGTGCTGGCCGTGGCCGTGCAGCCGTTCACATCTGTGATTTTCAGGGTAAAAACGGCATCGTACAGGGGCGTCAGTTCGGGGCGGAGGCAGTCCGTGCAACTCAACCCGTCCGCCGGCGTCCACTCGATTTCAGCAAGGGAGTTGGGTGAAATATTCAGTTGAGGGTCAAACTGCCAGGTATCGCCGAGGTACAACGTCACCGTCGGCTCCAGGTCAATCGTAATGGCGGGCGGATCGGCCAGCATCACCGTGCCGGTCAGCTTGCAGTTTTCGTCGTCCTTCACCACAAGGTCGTAAATACCGGGCGCCAGGTTTTCAAAAACCGGCTCCGTCGAGAAACTCGCCCCGCCGTCGATGGAGTAGCGGAAGGGTGGCGTGCCGCCGGTGGTGCTGGTGAAAACAATTTGCCCAACGCCCGTCACGCAGTCCGGGTTTTTTATTTCAAAAACGAAATCCTCCAGCAACACCTCGACCACGGTCACGCTGGCCGTGGAAGTGCAGCCGTTTGCAGGGTTCGTCACCGTGAGCGTGTAAGTGCCAGTGGCGTCCACGCCGGGCGTGGGCGAAGTTTCACCAAAAAGAAAATGGCCGTCCTGCGTCGTCCAGAGGTAGGTGACATTGAGCGTGGGGCTGCTGCCGGTGAGGGCCACTTCCAGTTCCTTGCAGGTAATCGTGTCCGCCGTAGCGGATGCACCGGGCGGGGTAATGTTCTGAAAAACAGCCACTTGGGTGCTATCCTTGCAGCCGTTTGCTGTATTTAAAACAAGCAATTGGTACGTACCCGGAGCGTCGATGAGTGAATTGGGCGAGGTTGCTCCTGTCAAAATATTCCCGTCAGCTGTCGTCCATGCGTAGGAAATTTGCGGCCCCGCCGACGACCCCGAACCATCCAACGAAAGCTGCGGCATGGCACAAGTCAGCATCCCCGGCTGGGCGATGGCAGCCACAGGCGGCCCGCCGTTGTCCAAAACCGTGACGGAGTCCGAGTCTGTGCAACCGTTTTGCTGATTCGTCACCGTCAAAACATAAGTTCCGGGAGCAGCAATGGTGGGCGAAAGCGTATTTGCCCCTAATGAAATACTGCCGTCCGCCGTCGTCCAGCCGTAGCTGAAACCCGGCCCCGAACTCGACCCGCTGCCGTCCAGCACCAGCGTACCGCCGGGGGCGCAGCCGAAAGACGGCGCCATGCCCGCCTCAGCGACGGGTGGAGTCGTGTTTGCCGTGGCGGTAGTCGTGGCGGCGGCGGTGCAGCCGTTTTGTTGATTCGTTACCGTCAAAATGTAAGTACCAGGGGCGTCCACGTTGGGCGTGAGGGTCGTTTCACCGGAAACAAAACTCCCGTTAGCGGTTGTCCAAAAATAGGTGAAATCCAGCCCCGTGCTCGACCCGCTGCCATTCAGCGTAATTTCATCCAAAACACAAGTCAAAACCGATGGGGCTGCCACCATCGCCGAGGGTGCTGCCGTGTCCTGCGTCACCGCAGCCGAGGCCGTTGACGAGCAACCGCTCAATTGGTTCGTCACCGTCACGGCGTAAGTTCCGGGAGCATCGACGACGGGCGAGGACGTCGTTTCACCGCTTAAGATCCCCGGCCCGGCCCAACTCCACACGAGCGAGCTGCCGCCGGACACCGTTGCGCTAAGCACCACTGTTGAATCCATGCAAGTCAGTTTGTCCGGTGCGCCGATGCTAACGCCGGGCGGTTGGGTGAAATCCACTACCATCACGCTGGCCAGCGACTGGCAGTTGTTCGACGTGTTGGTGACGGCGAGCAGGTAAGTGCCGGGGGCATCCACCATGGGGGCAAGCGTCGTGGCGCCGCTTTGGATGCTGCCGTCCTGCGTCGTCCACTGGTAGCTGAAACCGGGGCCGCTGCTGGAGCTGCTGCCGTCGAGCGTGACGGTGGACTGGTTGCAGGTAATGAAACCAGTAGGTCCGGCATTGGCTGTGGGTGCGCTGGCATTTTGTGAAATAACCACGAGGTCGCTGGCAATGCAGCCGTTGGCAGAGTTCGTCACCGTCAGCGTGTAAGTTCCCGGGGCATTGATGGATGGGGTCAGCGTGTTGGAACCGGCAGTGATATTCCCGTTAGCGGTCGTCCAAAGGTAGGTGAAACCTGGGCCGGTGGATGATCCCGTGCCGTCGAGTTGGGTATCCGTCACCGTGCAGGACAACTGCGCCGGCGGCCCCGCTTCCGCCATCGGGATTTCAACATCCTCCTCCACCACGACGGCGTCAGCGGCGGTACAGCCGTTCTGGGTATTCGTCACCGTGAGCAGGTAAGCGCCGGGGGCGTCGATGACGGGCGTGAGGGTCGTTTCACCACTCAAAATATTCCCGTCCGGCGTCGTCCACTGGTAGATAAAAATGGCACCCGTCGAGGCCGAAGCGCTGAGCGTGAGTTGCTGCTGGGCGCAGGTCAGCGTGTCCGCAGGGGCGATCTGCACACTGGGAAAGCTGGCGAAAACGCCCACCGCCACGCTGTCCACCGCCGTGCAACCGTTGACGATATCGGTGACCGTGAGAAAGTAGAGGCCGTTTTCATCCACCTCCGGTGTCAGGGTCGTTGCACCGGAAACGATGCCACCCGTTCCGCCGCCGGGCGGTGGCGTGAAAGTCCAGCTGTAGGTGAAATTCAGCCCCTGGCTCGACCCGCTGCCGTCGAGCGTGGCGATGGGTTCGGCACAGGTGAGCGTGGCCGGTTCGCCTGCCTCGGCGATGGGCGGGGTAATATTTTCAAAAACAAAAACTGTGTCGGTAGCCGTGCAGCCATTGGCCGTATTAGCGACGGTGAGGATGTAGGTTCCGGGGCCGTCGATGTCGGGTGTGGGCGTCGTTTCACCGGAAACGAAACCTCCTCCGGCCCCTCCTGAAGGAGGGGTGTAGGCCCACTGGTAGGTGAAATTCACGCCCGTACTCGATCCACTACCGTCAAGGGTGGCAGTGGGTGAAATACACGTCAGCGTCACATCCGGCCCGGCGCTGGCGTTGGGTGAAACGGTGTCCTGCACCACGGTCACGCTGGCGCTGGCGGAACAGCCACTCCCCTGCTCCGTCAGTGTGAGTGTGTACACGCCGGGGGCATCGACGACGGGCGTGAGGGTCGCTTCACCATTCACAAAGCCTCCCCCGGCCCCTCCTGAAGGAGGGGTGAAAGTCCAGGAAATTTCCCCGCCGGACGAGCCGCTGGCGTCAAGCGTGAGGCTGGTCGTTTCACAATCCAAAGTATCCGGCTGGGCGATCACGACGGTGGGGGCGCTGGCGTTCTGCGTGACGGCGACGCTGTCCACGGCCGTGCAGCCGTTGGCGGTGTTGGTGACGGTTAAAAAATATTGGCCGGGAGCGTTGACCTGGGGCGTGAGGGTCGTTTCACCATTTAAAATGCCACTGCCGGAGGTCGTCCAGAGATACGTAAAATTTGCCCCGCTGCTCGACCCGCTGCCGTTGAGTTGCACGGGGTTCCCGCTGCAACCGAGCATCATCGCCGGGCCTGCCTCGGCGACTGGTACGGTGGCATTCCCGCTGACGGTAGCGCTGGCAGTGGCCGTGCAGCCGTTGGCGGCGTTGGTGACGGTGAGGATGTAAGTTCCGGCGAGGTTGACCGTGGGTGTCAGCGTGGTAGCACCTGCGGTGATGTTGCCGTTGGCGGTCGTCCAGTTGTAGGTGAAACTTGTACCCGTGCTCGATCCGCTGCCGTCGAGTTGGACGGTGGGCGTGGCGCAGTCGAGGTTGTTGGGTGCGGCTGCCGCCGCAATGGGCGGTGTCACATTTTCAACCACGACGGCGAAAGCCACGGCCGTGCAGCCGTTTTGCTGGTTCTCCACGGTAAGCGTGTAAGTGCCGGGCGCATCCACGATGCAGTTGTTGAGCGTGTTTGCACCGGAAACGATGCCGCCGCCGGGGCTGTGCGTCCAAAAATATGCAAACTGCGCCCCCGTGCTGCTCCCCGTCCCGCTCAACGTGAGCGTGGCAGTGAGGCAGTCGAGCGTGTCGGACACGCTGGCCGAGGCAGTGGGTTGGGTAAAATTGGCTGTGACAGCCACCGATGCCGTCGCCGTGCAGCCGCTGACGGAGTTGGTCACCGTGAGCGTGTACACCCCCGGCTGATTGACGGTGGGATATTGCGAAGCACCCCCGGAAACAATGCCGGGCGGCACGCCGCCGGGGCCGGGCACATACGTCCAGCCGTAGCTGATGGTCGGGCCGCTGCTGGAGCCGCCGCCGTCGAGGGTGACGTTGGGGAAATCGCAGTTCAGGTTGTTCGGGGCATTTGCGCCAGCGATTACGATGTTGGGGTCGGGTAAAACGTCGATGGAGGCTGCATCCGTGCAGACGGTGGGGCCATTGGTGTAGGTGACGGTGAGGGTGTAGTTGCCCGTGGCGTTCACGGTGGCGACGGGCGTATTGGCGCCGGAGAGGATGCCGGGGCCGGTCCACTGGTAGCTGATGCCGGGGCCGCTGGTGGAAGCGCTGCCGTCGAGTTGGATACCCGTTTGCGCAGCATTGCAAGGCAAAAAAACGGAAAACGGCAGCACGGCGTCCACCTGTGCCACGGAGACGCTGACCTGGTCGGAGACGGAGCAGGCGGCTGACATGGCGATGTCGTCGAGCGCAAAATCATCGCCGAAGAGGCCGTTGCCGGAGTTGAGTGAAACGATGCAAACGGTGGCAGTAGCCGACGCCCCGGAATTCCAGGTAGCTGAAAACTGCTGCCAGTTGCAGCCGCCACCGCTCGTCTGGAAGGGGTTACCCACAGGCGATCCGTTCACGTTGAACTGCAACTGCGGTGGCGAAATGGGTGACGAAGCCACCCATGCGCTCATCACGTAAAACGTGTTGGGCATCACCGGAATGGTCTGGCACCAGACGTTAGCGCCGGGTGTGCCGGCGCCGTTGACGAGCAGCATGTTGCCGGTGCCGTTGCCGAAGGTGTGGTCGTCGCAGGGCGGGAAACTGGAAAGGACGAGCGACGGCGAAGTGGTGATAACGTAAGTGCCGGGCGTGATGGGTTGTGGATTGAACGTGTAGCTGCTGGTAAAACCCACGTTACCGGCTTCGAAGGCTCCGTTGGTGACCAGGTTCGGGGCGCTGGGGTCGATGGCCTGGGCAGTGAGCGTGTAGGTGGCCGGGCCGGTGACGGTGGCCGTAGGTGTGAGGCTGTTGGGGTTGCTGAGGCCGGTGGTTGGCGTCCAGGCAAAACCGAGGCTGTTGCCAATGACGCTGCCGCTGAGCGTGGCCGCACCGCCGGGGTTGCAGACAACCTGGTCGGGGCCGGCATTGACGGTGAGGGGGCATTGGGAGAATGAGGAATGAGGAATGAGGGATGACAGGAGTAGCGGCAGCAGTAGTCGGGTGTAGTGGTTGTTCATTGGCGAAGGCAGTTGTATGTGTTTGATTTTCAGCGGCTCTTTTTTTTTCAAAAAGTCAGACGCCTGCATGTTGAAGTTACTTTAACCTTGTTTAAAAAAGCTAATGGAGTATTAATTTTCTTCTGCTAAGAAAATTAGGGTATTCACATCAAAATTCTATCAATTACATTCAACGATAGTGTTGTTTGACTTCGTGAAGTATAGCTTTTTTCACCTCTTTCCACTCAACTTTTTCCTGGAGTAATTGAACGTCTTCATCTTGATCTGCATCTTCAAAATATGTCAAACTGCGAACGACCTTAAATTCAGAGCCATCCTCAAATTTTTCATTGTAAAATCTCATTAATTCCGGCAAAGAATATTTGCGCAGCAAGAAAAATAAATCGTAAAAATCCCGTTTCCTCCCCCTTCCTGCAATAGCCGTCAGCTTCATTGCACCGATGTCAGGTGAAGAAAGAAGTCACAAACCTTCCTCTAAAACCGGAGGCCTGATCAGGGGATAACGGTAGTTTACAAAATCCACTTTTACCCCCTGAACATTTAAAACGAGAATATTTTTGCTTTGTGAAAGTATTGAAACAGGAGCACAATCGGTTAACTCATCCAGTATTTCCAGCGGCTCAAAAGGCTGATTTCCAAAAAAGTCAAGATCAACGGAAATTCTGTGCCCAATTTGGAGCGCCAGAGAAGTTCCACCTGCCAGGTAATAGCCATTGAAAGCAGGTTTTTCCATGATTTTTTTCAAAAGTTCCAGTGTGCCGGATAGGACTGTTGCTCGGTATAGCATCGAAATTTTTCTTTTGGAAGGTTAAAAATACAACACAAGAAACTAAGCGCTTTTTTATCCAGGTACCGCTCCTCGAGCATTTCATTTTTTATGCGTTCTAAACCGTAAAATTGCTTGATTGTGTTCCAGTCGTCGATAGTACCGTACATCAGGACACGACCAATGATGAAACGGGCTTTTTTGTGCCAATCAATTTTATGATAGTCGGTATCCCAGAAGATAACTTTCGAAAGCTGCATGTCCTGATTTTTTTCTGCCAAAGTTAGTGTTTTTACCCCTTTCCCCTATGTCCAAATTTTGTTAGTCTTTTGAAGCTGTGCATTTCCCTCTCCCTCTCATCAATCTCCCTTACCTTTGCCCCTTCACTTTGAAAAACAAGCACTTGAATAATTTCACCATCACCATCAAAACCCAGTTCGGGCTGGAGCCCGTGCTGGCCGAAGAGCTGAAAGCTCTTGGCGTCTCCGAAGTCGAAATCCTGAACCGGGCCGTGCAGTTCACCGGCAACCAGGAACTGCTCTACAAATGCAACCTCCACCTGCGCACGGCCCTGCGGGTGCTCAAACCGATGGTCACCTTTCAGGCGAACAACGAGCGGCAACTTTACGAGCGGGTGCGGGACATCCGCTGGAGCGAATTCCTGACGCCCGGCCACACCTTCGCCATTGACGGTACGAGCAACAGCGAGATTTTTAAACACTCCAAATTTATCGCCCTCAAAACCAAGGACGCCATCGCCGACCAATTCCGGGACCGCTACGGCAAACGCCCCTCCGTGGACACCCGTGACCCCGACCTGCGCATCAACCTGCACATCTACGACCGAACCTGCACCCTCTCGCTCGACAGCTCCGGACAGCACCTCGACCGGCGGGGCTACCGCCTCTCCCGCACCGAAGCGCCCATCAACGAAGTGCTTGCAGCCGGCATCATCCTCATGACCGGCTGGGACGGCAGCGAAGATTTCATCGACCCGATGTGCGGCTCCGGTACCTTCGCCATCGAAGCAGCACTGCTGGCACGGCGCATGCCGCCGGGGCGTGGCCGTAGTTTTATTTTTGAAAAATGGCGGGACTTTGACGCCGCCCTCTGGAAAAAAATCAGGCTGGAAGCGGAGGAACAAATCCAACCCTTCGAGGGCAACATCTTCGCCCGTGACCTCGACAAACCATCGCTGGACATGGCCCGCCAAAACGCCGAACGTGCCGGTGTGGCAGACCTGATTGATTTCAAACAGGAAGATTTTCTGAAATCAGAATCAGCGAATAACAACGGCATCATCGTCATCAACCCGCCTTACGGCGAGCGGCTGGAGGTGGAGGATTTGAAGGAATTTTATGGTGAAATTGGCACCCGCCTCAAGCACCACTACCCCGGCCACGATGCCTGGATTATCAGCTCCGATATTCCTGCGCTGAAGTTCGTCGGGTTGCGGCCTTCCCGGAAAGTCCAGCTTTACAATGGCTCGCTGGAGTGCAGGCTGCACAAGTTTGAGCTGTACCGGGGGAGCAAGAAGGGAGGGGGAGAGTAGTTTTTCAAAAAAACGCTATTTTGCCTGCTGAACGTAGCGTCGGCTTCAGCCGGCGTCCACGTTTCGCCGGCTAATTGACTTTGACTTTTTAACCAATTTTATAGCTGCGAACCTTGTCATTGCCGCAGGCAACCTGCTACGTCAAAAGAGCTGCAAAAAGTGCCGTCGTGACTTCCCTCGTAACGTTGCAGGTCGCCTGCGGCGATGACAAGGCAGGGCGGGAAAAACTCGGTTATTTTTTCAATCTCAATAAGCCGGCGTTACACTCAAAACGAAAATTATGAAAAGGACATTGACCCTGTTGCTGCTTTGCTGCACCCTCACCGCATTTTCACAAAAAAAGAAGGCCCAGTCCCTCCAGCCCCTCCAATCCTCCAATCCTCCAATCCATCAATCCTTTCAGACCCTGCAATTCCGCAACATCGGCCCCTTCCGTGGCGGGCGATCCGTAGCGGCTGTAGGCGTACCGGGCGATCCGATGACCTACTACTTTGGCAGCACCGGCGGCGGCGTCTGGAAAACGGAGGACGCAGGCTACACCTGGAAAAATATCTCGGACGGTTTTTTAAAAAGCGGCTCCGTGGGCGCTATCGCCATTGCGGCCAGCGATAAAAACGTGATCTACCTCGGCATGGGCGAACACCCTGTGCGGGGCGTGATGACCTCTCACGGCGACGGCATGTACAAAAGTACCGACGCCGGCAAAACCTGGAAACACACCGGCCTGCCCGATTCGAGGCACATCGCTGCCATTCGCATTCACCCGCAAAACCCTGATCTCGTGTACGTGGCCGTGCAGGGTGCGCTGTGGAATCCCAGCATCGACCGGGGCGTGTATCGCAGCAAAGACGGGGGCAAAACCTGGGAAAAAATTCTTTTCGTCAATGAAACCACCGGTGCCGCCGACCTCAGCATGGACGTGACCAACCCCCGGATTTTGTACGCCGGGATGTGGGACCACCAGCGCCTGCCCTGGAAAGTGCGCTCCGGCGGCGAGGGTAGCGGCATCTGGAAATCGACCGACGGCGGCGATACCTGGGAGCGTCTGAGTGAAGGCCTGCCTGAAAAAATGGGCAAGGTGGCTGTGGCTGTTTCACCTGCCAACCCGCAGCGGGTGTACGCCAACATCGAGGCCGAAAAAGGCGGCGTCTATCGCTCCGACGACGGCGGCAAAAAGTGGCAACAGGTTAACAGTCAAAGAGTTACTGTGGCCCGTGCCTGGTACTACATCGAAATTTTTGCTGACCCGGTGAACCCGGACGGCGTGTACGTACTCAATGCCCCCATGCTGAAATCCACCGACGGCGGGCGCAGTTTTCAACCCGTTCCCAACCCGCACAGCGACCAGCACGACCTCTGGATCAACCCCGCCAACCCGCAGAATATGATCCTCGCCAACGACGGCGGCGGTTGCATCACCTTCAACGGCGGCCAGACCTGGTCGAGCCAAATGAACCAACCCACGGCGCAGTTTTACCGGGTCATTGCCGACCGGCGTTTCCCGTATCACATTTACGCCGGGCAGCAGGATAATTCCACCGTTTGTATCGCCAGCAAAACGATGGGCGGCTACATCGGCGAAGGCGATTGGTACATCGTTTCTGGTTGCGAGAGCGCTTTTCTGGCCTTCGATCCCGACAATCCTGAGTTGGTTTACGGCACCTGCATCCAGGGCAGCATCGACGTTTACGATCATAAAACGGAAGTGTCGAAAGACGTGATGGCCTACCCGCAACTCAACCTCGGCACCCTGCCAAAGGATCAGAAATATCGTTTCAACTGGAACAACCCCGTGGTGGCACAGCCGCAAAATCCGAAGGTGATCTACCACGGCGCAAACGTTGTGCTCCGCTCTTCCGACGAGGGCAACAGTTGGGCGGAAATCAGCCCCGACCTCACCCGCAACGACTCGACGAAACATGGCGACGGCGGCGAACCATTCACCAACGAGGCTGCCGGCGGCGAGGTTTACAACACGATCAGCTACATCGCCTGCTCGCCGCACAAGGCCGGCGTCATCTGGGTAGGCACCGACGACGGACTGGTGCAACTCACTGAAAACGAGGGTAAAACATGGCAAAACGTCACCCCGCCCGGCCTGCCGGAGTGCCTCATCAACGCCATCGAAGTTTCGCCGCACGACCCGGCAACAGCTTACCTGGCGGTGACGGGGTACAAATTCGGCGACCTCTCCCCACACATTTTTATCACCAACGATTTTGGTAAAAACTGGCGGAAAGCTGTCAACGGTCTGCCTGCCGGCAACTTTGTGCGGGTGGTGCGGGAAGACCCGAAACAGCGGGGGCTGCTCTACGCAGGCACGGAGGACGGGCTGTACCTGAGTTTTGACGATGGAAAAAACTGGCAGCGGTTTCAGTCAAATTTGCCGGTTTGCCCGATCACGGATTTGGTGGTTTCGGACAACGATCTCGTCGTAGCAACTGCCGGGCGGGCCTTCTGGATTTTGGATGACCTGGGTGCTTTGCAGCAAACGATGGGCAAGCCCGACACCACTCAACTCGCTGTTTTTCAACCAAAAACAACGCATAAATTCACCATCGCCGCCGCTCCGCAGCCTTCGCCGTATGCGGGCCAGAACCCGGCCAGCGGCGTCACGTTCGACTACTGGCTGCCGAACAACTGGGCGGACAGCCTCACCCTCACGCTGGAAGTTTTGGATAAAAACGGCCAGATCATCCGCACCCTGACCAGCAAAAAGCCGGAGGGTTTCAAAAGCGGACCCGGCGGGCCACCTCCACCACAGGTTCTGCCCGCCAAGCCCGGACTGAACCGCTCCAACTGGGACCTCCGCAGGGAAACAGCGCCCGGCATCGATGGCGTCTTCCTGATGGGCGACTACCGGGGGCACCTCGTGGCGCCCGGGGATTACACGCTCCGGCTTTTTTCAAAAAAAGATACCGTGGAAACGAGCGTGAAAGTACTGCCCGATCCACGCCTGGAAGCTTCACACGCCGACTTCGAGGAGCAGCAATCGGTGCTTTCGCACATCGAAGAAACGGTGGAGAGCATCCACGAATCGGTCATTCGCCTGCGCAGCGTAAAAAAACAACTGGGCGACCGGCTGGCTTTGCTTCGCAAAATGGAGGGGCAGGACAGCCTGGTGAAACAGGGTGAAAAAGTGCAGAAAGCCATCACTGCCTGGGAGGAAAAACTCATCCAGCCGAAGCAGGAGACTTTTCAGGACGTGATCAACTTCCGCAACATGCTCAGCTCCGAATTGCTGAACCTGAAATCGGCCATCGACTCCCACGATCCACGCCCGACCGCCGGCGCCAAGCAGCGCCTTGAAGACCTGCTGGCCGAGTGGAAAACATGGAAGACGGAGATGGATCGGATCACCGGCGACGAGGTCGGCGAGTTCAATGCGGCGTACCGGGCGGCGGGGCTGCCGGTGTTGATTTTGCCGGGGGAATGACAATTATTCGCTCATAACCTTTTAAGATGAAATGAGTTTTAGCAGATTTTTGACTCCCTGAGAGGCCGGGTTATTTACCCGGCGTTGCCTTTGAGACATCGCCGGGTAAATAACCCGGCCTCTCCCTTGTGAAAGGGCAATTTGCAACAGCCCATTTCACCTTTGAGATGGGATGAGCGAAAATTATTTTTTGGGCGAAAATCCGTGTCCGCACCCGTTGGGCACGGATTTTTTTTACCCTAAAACCAGTTGAAATATACGCAGCCGGAAAATCCAAACGTTAAAGTATTTCATCAAGCGAACTAATTTTATTCTTGCCACCTTTCACGGCAGACATTTCCGAACGAAGCCAATTTTCTCCTAAAGCCCACATTTATTTCATTTTAAACATTTTAAAAAGACTAAACATGAGACATCTCATCAGCAGCCTGCTCTTGGGCAGCATGGCTTTTTTCTGCTCCGTAAACGCACAAGACAACGGACAACTCATCATTTTCCTCCAACACGGCCGGTCGATGACGGAGGATTTCAAACGGGACGCTCTGCCGGGTATCGAAGCAATGGCCAGCCGTAAAAACATCGAGGTAAAAATCCTTGACGCCAGGGACGGCGCCCCCGCCGAAGTGACGCTGACGCCCGCTATTTTTTACCAAAACGAACAGGGTCACTCGCTGTACCATGGGCGCTATCACGACATGAAACAACTGGAAAATTTTGTTAACTCTTCGGAGCAAGAAAGCCCCGGCGTCCATGAAAATTCACCCGTCTGGAGCGTTGGCCGGGCAAGATTGGTGGCTCCGCTGAAGGTGTTGCCATTGACGGGGAACGTACCCGGCAGTTTTGACCAGAATCAGTTCGCCCGTGAGGCTTACCAGTCCATCGTCGCTGGCATGGAATATTTTAAACAGGATGACCAAAGCAAATTTTCGGGAGAGGCACGGAAATTTTACATGGAATTTTCCCCTGAAAAAACGAGGGACGGGCTGCTGCTCGTTTCAATGAAACTTTATTCGGAATTCAACCCTGGCAAGCCGGTTTTCGAAACAAAAATCCCTTCCGGCGGCGAGTGGGGTGACCCGGATTTTGTTTGGCGCAAGGCCGGCAACCGCCTGGAAAAAGCGTTGATCGCACAGATCAGCAACTGGGACAACGGCGACGGATTCGATACGCTCAGCGAAAAGACGCCGGTGAAGTCGTGGCAGGAAATAGAAGTCGGGACGAGTACTTCGGCGAGTTTTTCGAAGTAAGGATTTTGATAAAAAAAGGGCGGTTTCGTGGTGAAACCGCCCTTTTTTGTTTTCCGAAAAGGTTCAGGCAAAAATTTTTTCTTTATGCAACTGCTCCCGTTCCTTGATGATGAGTTTAGTGATTTCAATAATCTTAGGGGCCGGAAGCCAGGAAGGGAGAGGTTTCATGATGAATTCAATAACCTCTTTTATCGGCCGGGCCGGGTTTCGTTCCCATTGCTCTTTCACCTGCTGCTTTATCATTACCCGTTGTTTGCGGTAGTATCTCTCAGGGAATAAGGTCTTGTTCTTGTGAATAAATTCAAATGCCTCCCTTATCTCTTTTGGAAAGAGATGCTTGTTTTCTTCGTTAATGGAAGCTGGATAGCCTGCCCAGGGGTTTATTATTTTTGAAGCTGTCTGCTTTTTCATAAATGGAATTTTAGTTTTCAGCGATAAATATACGCTTAATTCGACTTCCAAAAATACGGCGTCATCAGCACCAAAATTGTGAACAGCTCCAGACGTCCAAGCAACATCAGAAAGGAAAGCAGCCACTTTGCAGCGTCGGAGAGATGGGCGAAATTATCCACCGGACCTACTTTCCCGATGGCGGGGCCGACGTTGCCGAGCGACGTTGCGACAGCACCCACCGAGGTCATAAAATCGTAACCCAACACGCTCATCAACACAGAACCGAGAATGAAAATCATCATGTACAGCAGCAGGAAAATGATGACGTGTGTCATGATCCGGGGCGCAACGACCTGCCCGTTGAGTTTTAGCGGTACGATGGCCCGAGGGTGGATGAGGCGTTTGAACTCCAGGTAGGAATTTTTGAAAAAAACCAGGTGGCGGATGAATTTGATGCCACCCGCCGTGGAGCCGGCGCTGGCACCGAGGAAGAGCAGAATGAAAAACAGCATCGTCAGTCCGTTTGACCAGGAGGTGTAATCCGCCGAAACATAGCCGGTGGTAGTGATGATTGACACGATCTGAAACAGACTGTCCCGGAAAGATTTTTCAAAGGTAATGGCCTCTCCCCTGCCATTGATGATGGAAAAAACGGAGAGGGAAACAATCGCCGCCAGAATGACTACCAGAAAAAGATAAGCCTTGAACTCATCGTTTTTCCAGACCCGGGTGAAACGGCCCTTCAGCGCCAGGTAAGTCACTGAATAGTTGGTGCCGGCCAGGAACATGAACAGGATGATGGGATACTGGATGGCAGGCGTGTCGTAGGCCATCATGCTGGCATTTTTAGTGGAAAAACCACCGGTTGCCATGGTGGTAAGAGCATGGTTAACGGCGTCGTAGAACGTCATACCGGCTATTTTTAAAATAACCACCAGCAAGGCCGTCAGACCCACATAAATTCCCCAGAGCCGCTTGGCAGTCTCCTGGATGCGGGGATGGATTTTGTCGGAAGTAGGGCCGGGAGCTTCGGCGGAAAACAGCTCGATGCCACCAATTCCGAGGAGCGGAAAAATGGCCACCGTCAGCACGATGATACCCATGCCGCCAATCCATTGGGTGAGGCTTCTCCAATAGAGAATCCCTCTCGGCACTGCCTCGATATCATTTAAAACGCTGGCTCCAGTGGTGGTCATGCCGGACATCGTTTCAAAAAAAGCATCTGTCACGCTTGGAATTTCACCACTGATAAGATACGGAAGCATACCGAAAGCTACCATTGAAAGCCAGCCGAAAGCCACGATGAGATACCCTTCCCGTTTGTTGACCGACTTGCTTTTGTTGTTGCTCAGAAAAAAAAGCAACGCCCCTACCCCGGCACTGATCAATCCTGAGAACAGCAGGTACTTCCCATCTCCCGATTGAAAGTGGTATGAAAAAGGAAGTCCCGTGAACATCAGTCCTCCAATCACAAAAAGGAGAATGCTGATGACTCTTGCTATTTGTTTAAAATTGACCATGGATTTGTTCGGACAAACAGGTTGGTTTTAAAGAGCGCTGACGTTCTGCTAACGGAATAATTTTTCCACCTTCCCGATTGCTTCGGGCATGGCAAAAACGATTACTTTATCGTCCATTTGAAGCTGAAATTCCCCGTCAGGAATCAGGCTTTCCTCGCCACGGATGACGCCACCGATGAGCGCTGCCTTTGGAAAATGTAAATCCTTGAGCGGCTTTCGGGTTATCTGGTTGTTTTTTGTAATCACGTATTCGATGACCTCGGCATCCACGCCGTGCAGGCCGGTGATGGCTTCGACACGGCCCTGCCTGACGAACCGGAAAATGTTGTTGGCAGCGATCAGTTTTTGATTGATGAGTGTATCGACCCCAATATTTTGTGAAATGAAGGTGTATTCCTTGTTTTCGACCTGGGCGATGGTTTTGTAAACGCCGTGGTTTTTGGCGGTCAAACTGGCGATGATATTTGTTTCCGAGTTAGCCGTCAGGGCGATGAAAACATCCATGTTCTCGAGGCCCTCCTCCATCAGCAGGTCGATATTATCCGCTTTTCCGTTGATGATCAGGGTCTGGTGAAGGTGCTCTGCGAGTTGCTTGCAACGATCTTTGCTGGCCTCGATCAGCGTGACGTTGAAGTCATCCTCCATCAACTTTGCCGTTTCATGAGCCAGGGGTGTGCCACCCAGGATCATGACATTTTTCACTTTCAATTTTTTAGTGCCAACGAAGCGCTCCACTTCATCCGCCTTTTCTTTTTTGGTGATGAAATAAACGTGATCGTTCCGTTTCAGCACCACATCGCCGTGCGGGATAATGGTGCTGTGCCCTCGCAGGATGGCGATGGGCCGCATGGTGTCGTCTTTTTCCAGTTTTTTCCACTGGTTGAGCTGCACGTTGACCAGCGGCGAGTAGTCATCGAGGGTAATACCGAACAGCGAAATTTTACCTTCCTCAAACTCGAAAATATCGGTAAAAGTACAGCGATTGACGAGGCGCAGAATCTCCTTGGAAGCCAGCTGTACGGGCGAAAAAATCGAATCGACACCCATCTCTTCGAACAGCTCCCGGTGCCCTTCCTCCATGTATTCGCTTTTGTTCACCCGTGCGACGGTTTGTCTGGCGCCCAGTTTTTTAGCCAGGCTGGCGGTCATCAGGTTCGTGCTTTCGGAGGTGGTTACCGCCAACACCAGCCTTGCCGCTTCGACGCCTGCGTTTTTCAATACATTGATGGAAGAGGAATCGCCCCGGATCGTGAGCACGTCCAGGTGAGAAGAGGCGTAATCGAGCACTTCCTGATTGTCGTCAATAAGGGTAATATCCTGATTTTCAAAGGAAAGCAATTCTGCCAGATGGAAACCCAGGTTGCCGGCCCCGGCGATGATAATTTTCATGATGACAAAGCTGTTGGCGCTATTTGGTTGGCTGCAGCGTTTGTGCAAATTATTTTAACTAAAACCCAACCACAAAAGGCCAATGGATCAAATGATACCTGCCCGAAAAAGTGTGCAAATGTATCGTACAACCAACAATTTTAGCAAATGAACTGCAAAATATGTAGAAAGTTTTGCGGAATGGCCGGCATTTCAATGCGTGGCTCCGGTCTCACCGGCATCCGTCCGGATGTGATTTACTACCCGGCGAACGGTCTTGCGGCGAATCTCACGCTCCAGGTCCCGGTCGATGTGTTTGAGGGTGTATTGAAATTTCAGCAACAGGCTGTCCTTGTGTATTTCGACGATTTTTAACCGAAAAGAATCCTCTTCAATGTGCACATGGTAATCTTCAAGTGAGTCGATCAGGTCATCTTCGAGGTTTTCGATGGTGTCGAGGTAGGTCAGGTTGAGCTCAAATTCGATGTTTACTTTCCGGATCCCCTTTTTGGTATAGTTGATAATCTCCCCGGTGTACACGGTATTGTGCAGGATGTAAATGATGTCGTCATCGTCGTTTTGCAGCGCTATTCTTGAAATCGTAATGTCCGTGACCCGGCCTTTGTGTTCACCGATCTGCACGTAATCCCCGATAGAAATTTCATCCGAAAAACTGATGGCGATACCGCTGATAATGTTGGCAATATAATCCCGGGTCACGATGGCAATGGCCGCCGCCACGATACTCAGCCCCGTGAACAGATTTTTAGGATCGATACCGAAAAAACTGAGCACCGTCATCACCACGGCGGCCGTCATCATCAGGATGTAGATATTCGACAGGCCAGCCAGCACATTGTCCATTTTCCCTCTTGGCAGCCGTTGCCGGCGCCGGTAGATGCCGGACATGAAAATGAGCACGAGGTTCAACCCGAGGGCAAAGATGAAGAAGTTCAGCAGGGCGTGGGTCAGGTCACTGAACTTGTAGCCGAGGGAAACAATTTTTCCCCAGGGCTTGAGAATCAGCGCCCATTCTTCCTCTTTCACCTTGATGAAAATCAACCCTGCGAGGAGGATGATTTTTGTTAAAATAAAAAGTACTCGTGCCATTTTGGGTGTTTGTGTGTTTGTGTGTTTGGGTGTTTGTGAGGCGTCCGGTCATTTCACAAACACCGAAACACGCAAACACCCAAACACCACTCATGTCAAATCCAGTCTTTTCTTCGGAAATAAAACAGCGAAGCTATAAAAATCACAACCATTAACCCAAGTAAATAAAAATAGCCGTTTTCCCAGTGCAGCTCCGGCATGTTATCGAAGTTCATACCGTAGATGCCCGCCAGAAAGGTCAGCGGAACGAAGATGGTCGTGATGATCGTCAGCACCTGAATGACGTTGTTCATTCGGATGCTCAATTCTGCCAGGTAAAGCTCCTGCAGGCCGTTGAGCATGTCCCGGTAAGTTTCGATCAGGTCGGAGATGCGGATGACGTGGTCGTAAAGGTCACGGACGAAGAGGCCGGTGCTTTCGTCCATAACTTTGCTTTCGCAGCGGGAGAATTTGCCCACCGCCTCCCGCAGCGGCATGACTGATTTGCGGAGTGCCAGCATCTGGAATTTGAGATGATGGATTTTTTCTTTCACCTCCCGGGAAGGCTGCGCATTGATCTCCACTTCCAGTTCGTCCATGCGCTCTTCGATACGGTCGAGCACTTCGAAGTAATTGTCCACCACGTTATCAATCAAGGCATAGGCCAGGTAATCGGATTTGCGAGAGCGGATGCGGCCACGGCCAGCCTCGAGTCGTTCCCGCACAGCGAGGAAGGTGTCGTCTTCATTTTCCTGGAAAGTCAGCAGAAAGTTTTCACCAAAATAAATGGCCACCTGCTCGTTGCTCAGCTCATGTTGCTCTACATTAAAACGCAGTGCCGAAACGACGATAAATACTTCGTCGCCGTATTCCTCAAATTTGGGCCGTTGCTGCGTGTTCAGAATATCCTCCAACACCAGTGGGTGGATGTTGAAATATTTCCCGAAGGACTCAATTAATGCCTCGTCGTGGAGGCCACGTACGTCGTACCAGTTTACCCGGTTCACGCCGACCACCGGGGTTTCTTTAGCTTCAAGTTTGCGCATCACGCACTCCTGCGGATCGTATTGTACCAGGAAGAGCAGCGAATCATCCATGCGCTTTTCACCCGTGTACTTCAAGGTTCCGGGGGCTGCGCCGGGACGTTTGAGTTGCTTTTTTTTACGTTTTTTTTGCTTCATGGCAGTAAAGGTAAAAAAGCCAAGTGGGAGAAGTTTGACAGGAGCCTGAAAACCAGGGATCGGACACATGTCCGGTTTCCGGATCACCTGCCGTTGCCCATCAGCCTCCGGTGATTTGTAATAATATCCGGCAATTGCGGAACACCCACCCGGTTGGCAATTACTTTTTTATCCTTGTCCAAGATGTAAAGCTTAGGCAGGGAGGTGCCGTAGTAATTCTGTAAAGCACGTGCACGCATGTAGGGATCGGCAGTGACGATCCAGGGCATGCCTTTTTCCTGAATGTCTTCCACGGCTTTTTCCAGTTCGCTGTGATTGGCGGAGGTGATGGAAAAAATCTCCACGCCCTTGTTTTTCCATTCTTCGTAAAACGGCTTCAGCTCTTCGGTCATGTGTTTACAGTGGCCGCAGCCGGGTTTCCAGAGAAAAATAACCGTGTACTCGGCCTGCACATCGTAAGGGCTGATGAGTTCGCTGGTAAATTTATTCTGCGCCGGGTCGAAGCGTTGCACCCGGATGTTAGGCGCCTGCTTGCCGATGAGTACGCCACGGATCATCAGCGCATCGTCGGTGATTTTTTTCAAATTCTCCTCCGATACCCAGTCCGCAATTCCGGATTTGTAATATTTGTCGGAGAGGTGCACGTACACCGCATCGAGGCCCATGATGTCGGGAATGTAGTATTTATTGAGCAGGTAGGGCAGGGCATATTTGAAAACCTCCTCGTTCGACTGTGCCCTTTCAAGGATGAAGTCCACGGCGGCGATGACGCTGTCGGGCGTTTGCACGGTCAGTTTGTCGAGGTAGCGGTCTATTTTTTCCTTGAGGTAGGGTGTCTGGACAAAAATTTCATCAGAGAAATCGAAACCGTCCCAGAAATGGCTGCGGAAAAAACGATAGCGGAAAGTTTCGTCTACCGACCCGTCAGGATTTTTTGGCGGCTCGGGAATTTCCGGTTCCTGAAATGCAAGGATGAGTTTGGAAGTGTAGGTACCGGGGTTGTCTTTGACGATTTTATTTTGATGCGCCCGCACGGCTTTGGCCATGTCTTCCAGCTCTTTTTGCAGGCTGGCTTTTTTGGTTTCGTCCGTTTCAGCGGTTATTTTTTCCTGGATTTTTTTGGAAGCCTCCACCTGCTCGCCCATGTAACGCTGGTAGTCGAGCAGCAGTTGATTGTCTTTGGAGCCTTTGAATTTCAGGTTTTTGTAAAAATCCGGCGCTGTCGTTTCCACGGAAAATTTTTGCTCCGACTTCGTCACCACGAACTCGAAAAACTTGTTGTCGGGCGGCATGAGAATGAGGTAGATGCCGGGGAAGAGCGGTTCATGGCTTTCGTAAACATACTTGCCGTTCGTCAGCGCAATCGTGTCCTTGCTATACACCTTGTCGGCCCGGCGGTAGCCGAGGAAGACTTCCTTGCCCTCGTATCCGTTGATTTTGACCTCGATTTTAGTAACGGGCTGCTGCGCCATTGCGGAAGCACCAAAAACCAAAACATCAAACAACACAAATAGAAAAACGAACTTTTTCATGTTTCAGGGAAATTTTTTTGAGCGGCAAATTTAGGGGGTTTCAACGAACGAGACACGGATGAGCGGGGTGTTAAGTTTTTATTTGAAAAACCAGATGCCTACCCCGACACAGCTTCCCGCTCATTTCAAGTCAATCTCCAATCCCCACGCATACCCGCACGGCGGCTTCGCCTGCCACCGCTCCGGTATCTCCACCAAAAATCCCTTGCCGACGGGCTCCCATTTTAAAAACTCAGCCGTACCCAGCAGGCGCACCTTCGCCGTTTTCGGCAGGGTCAGCGAACTGAGCCAGATTTTCGAAGGCATCCGGCGCTCGTCCTCATCGGCGAGGTAGAGGGCGTAGAGGGTTTTGCCGTCTTTTTTTTGGGTTAAACAAACTTTGCCTTCCTTGTACGGCGCCAGCGGACGGGTGCCGTAAATCGCCTCGCCGTTCACGGCCATCCACTCGCCAATTTCACGAAGACGGTCGTAGGCTTCCGGGTCGATCTCGCCGTCGGGACTTGGGCCAACGTTGAGCAGGAAGTTGCCGCCCTTCGCCACCACGTCCACCAGCGTGTGGACAAGGCTGCGGGTCGATTTGTAGTTCGGATTGAAGGAGTACGACCAGCCGCCGGCCATCGTCATGCAGGTCTCCCAGGGGTACGGCAGCGTTTTGTCCGGCACCTGCTGCTCCGGCGTCCGGTAGTTTTCGTAAGGCCCATGCACCGAGCGATCGACGATGAGAATGCCGGGCTGGTGTAGCCGTGCCATACGGGCGATGCGGTGCATGTCGATGGCCTGCCCCCACTTCGGCAGGTCGTAGCCCCAGGACAGCACTTCTTCGTTGATGGTGCTGTCGGGGCGTACCCAGCCGCCGTCGAGCCAGAGGATGTCGATGGGGCCGTAGCCGGTCATCAATTCTTCGATTTGATTAAAAGTGAAATCCTCGTAGCGTTTCCAGCGTTGCGGGTATTTGCGGATGTCGTAGTTGTTGCAGCGGTTGGGCGTGGCCCATTCGGGCGCCCAGTAGTCGTCGTGGTGCCAGTCGGGTTTTGAAAAATAAGCCCCGGCCTTGAATCCCCGTTGCCGGAAGGCATCGAAAATATGGCGGGTCACGTCGGCCTTCGGATTTTCGTGAAATGCGCAGTCCGGGCCGGTGATTTTATAATCGGTGTATTTCGAGTCAAACATGGTGAACCCGTCGTGGTGTTTGGTGGTGAAAACGACGTAACGCATACCCGCATTCCAGGCGGCGGCAGCCCATTTTTCCGGGTCAAATTTTTCAGGGTTAAACGTCGTGGGCAGTTGCTCGTAGCGGCGCACGTAGTCCACATAATTAGCGCCCTTCCGGTTGATCCAGTCCTCGGAGCAGAGGCTCCAGCTTTCCACCACGCCCCACTGGCTGTAAGCGCCCCAGTGCATCATGAAGCCGAATTTCAGGTCTTGCCAGGATTCGAGGTTTTGCTGCACGAGTGGGTCGGGATCGGGGATGTAGGTGTGCTGCTGGGCAGGGAGGGTTTGGATGAAAAAAAGCAAAAAGGCGAGGAGGAGGATTCGTTTCATTTTAAAATAAGTTGGTTGGAAAATTTGCCCTGGCCCAGCCTTTTTATTGCTACAAGAGACCGTAGGAGAACGGCAAGTTATACCATCTTTTTACAAAAATACTCTCGGCTTCGGAATTGAAAAAAATTGCTACGCATTTTGTTATTTTTACAAAAAACAAAGCCTTCGATTTGGCAGAACCACTTCGAAGGCTTTGTTGATGGTAATGTGTTATCCACAATAAATGCATTTGATTTACCCAGTCCTTGAAAGGATAACCTGAGTTTTGAAAACCCCATCTTCTAACCTGCCAAAATAGCCATTGTCAGTACTGTCGCTACCATAGTACAAATCACATGATATTTCGAAGGTGATGTCATAAATAATGAAATCGGGCGTCACTTTTTTTTCAAATGAGGTGACACGGAAAACAGAATTTTTTTGAACGCCTGTTGAAGGAGTTATGCCTTCTCCAACCACTGGTATCCTTGTTGGATCTTTCTCAAGATAATATTCATATCCCGGTAGCATAACACACCCCCAAGAGATAACAAAATGAAAACCAGAGTATTTATCAGTATTCTTATCCCGTAATTTCAAGTTCCCTTCTTGAATAAATTTATCAATGTACTTACTCGCTTTCAAAACCGTTGTGTCTAATACCGAAGGAGTGTATATGTAGACTGATGGAGCAAATTCTTCCAAAATGCCGTTCCAATTATCCATAATAGGGGGATAAAAACCAAAATTGAAATATGAAGATTGCGGAGTGACATCTGGTGACAGGACAGGGTTACTTGTCAATGTAACAGTTTCTGTACCTATATCATTAAGTACCCAGTAATCGTTGACGCCCTTTGAAACACAGAAATCTTTGCCATTCAGTTTTCCTTTGAAAAAAAACTCTCCATGAGGCTCTGTGCAAGTAAATTCGATATTTTCTTTGCAGTATTTTAGAGATTGCTCATATAAATCCAGGTCTTCCCTACAGGAGAGCAAGCTGATAGTGATAAATAAGTTAAAAAACAACTTTTTCATATTGGATGATGAATTTTTTATGAGGTTAGTTCAAATGCCCCCGTAATTTAGCTGATTTGTTTCCACTAGTTCAAATTTGCGGGGGATTTTGAATGACCCGTTAACACAAAGGTTGCGTGAACCATTATCTAATCCTCACCGTTTTTTCAAAATAAAAAACACCCCCACCCCCAACGCCAGCAGCCCCAGCCCCGGCAGCGCCTGCGAAGGCCGTTCCAGTAGCGTGTTTGCGGCGAAGGCCGCTGAAATAATCACAAAAATCAATGGCACGACCGGGTAGCCCCAGGCTCGGATGGGCCGCTCCGCCTCCCGCATTTTTTTACGAAAAACAAAAACGGCAGCGCCGGCCAGCCCCATGAACGCAATGTCCATGAAGGTGACGAACGTAATGATTTCATCGAAAAGCCCCCGGAAAAACAGCAACACGGCCAGCGCCCACACGACCTGCACGAGCATGGCCACCACCGGCGTGCGCCAGCGGGGATGCACCCAGGCCAGTTGTTTGAAAAAAATACCGTCCTCGGCCATGGCGAAGTAGATCCTCGGCGCCGACATGGTGTAAATGCTGATGGTGCCGAAAATGGACAGCGCAATGGCCACGGCCACCGCCTTGCCGCCCCAGGGCACGAGCGTCGCAACGGCATCGCCGGCCACTCGTGGCGTCCCGGCGATGACGTCGAGCGGAAGGAGGAACATGTAGGCCAGGTTGACGAGCAGGTACATCGTCATGACGACGAGCACGCCGAGGAACATCGCCCTCGGCACGGTGCGACTGGCGTCTTTGGCCTCGCCGGCCACATAGGAGGCGTGGTGCCAGCCTCCGACGGAGAACAGCACGCCGATGAGGCCGACGAGCATGGCCGAGGCGAGGTTGTCCGGCACGTTTTCGGCGAGGGAAAAATCGAGATTCACCTTGGCCGGATCGAAATACCAGAACCCGGCGATGATGATGCCGCCGATGGACAGCAGTTTCAGCCCTGTGAAAAAATTGGCCAGCCCCTGGCTGACGTTGACGCCGAGCATGTTGAAACCCGTAAGGCCCAGCATGGTGACGGCGGCGATGGCGGTCTTGGTGTTTTCACTCATGTCCGGGGAAAAGATTTTCATGTACTCGGCGAAGGCCACGCACAGCCCGGCCAACGCCCCGGTGTTGATCACCAGCAAAATCACCCAGCCGTAGAGGAAGCCCGCCAGGTCGCCATAAGCCTCCCGGATGTACACGTACACGCCGCCGGATTTCGGGAAAAGCCCGCCCAACTCGCTGAATGTGAGCGCCCCCGTGAGCGCAATGACGCCGCCAAGCGCCCACACGGCCAGCACGAGCGTGGCGTTGGGCACGGCGCTGACGATCTGCGCCGGGGTGACGAAAATGCCGGACCCAATGCAGGAACCGACAGCGATCATGGTGAGGCCGGTGAGGGTGAGTTTTTGTTGTAGTTTCATGCGGATGGTGATTGAGTTATTAAGTTATTGGGTAATTGAATGGCTAAAAAAAGCGAATTTCGTCTTTTGATTCATAAACACAACCCACGTTTCACCATGAAAAAAATATTGCTGGTTCTGCTCGTCCTCGTGGCCCTCGTTGCGATACTGCTTTTAATTGGTCGCTACAAACCGGTAGACACGATCAAAACCCGCCCGGCAGACGTCAAAATTGAAGCGAAGACGCTGCTCGCCGATTTTCTCTCGGACGAGGCGGGAGCCAATGAAAAATATTTGAACAAAACACTGGCCGTAACCGGCACGATCTCCACTTTCAAAAGCGACGACCGGGGCAATCTCTCCATCACTTTGGACACCGGCAGCGAAATGGGCGGTGTAAAATGTAAATTTGATAAGATGGTGGAACACCGCAGGCGGGAGTTTCAGGTGGGTGAAAAAGTCACACTCAAGGGCATCTGTATGGGGTATATTGGCTACGTGGAAATGGTGGGCTGCGTGGAAGTCGATTAAATTCTTTCAACCGGCTCTGTTGTTTACGCTCCGGCTGAAATAAAAGGGTGGGCATCCATTATTTTTGAACCTAAACCCAACTCCCACTTTATTTTAGATACAGTAAACTCGGCAAACAGCAACAGCCAAAAAACAGTCATGCAAGAAAAAACATTAATTACCCTGGCTGCTGCCCTCGGACTTGGCCTGCTGGTCGGGCTGCAACGGGAGTTCTCCGACCATAAGATCGCAGGTATCCGCACCTTCACGCTGGTGACTTTGTTTGGCAGCGTCGCCGGCATGATTGCCCAGCAATTGGACTCAGGTTTGATCATTGCCGCCGGAGCTTTGGCCGTCGCTGCCCTCATGTTAACCGGCAACCTGCTGAAACCGAAGAACGGAGCAGCCGATATCGGGCAAACGACGGAGGTGGCCATGCTGCTGATGTTTGGCATCGGGGCCTACATCGTGCAGGGCAACCTGACCATCGGGGTGATCCTCGGAGGCGCCACGGCAGTGCTGCTGCATCTGAAAGGCGCGTTAGGAAATTTTGTCGACAAACTCTCAAAGAAAGACCTGCTGGCGATCATGCAATTCACGGCCATCACCCTGGTTATATTGCCCATTTTGCCGGATCAGGCTTACGGTCCCTACAATGTACTCAACCCCCGTGAAGTCTGGCTCATGGTGGTGCTGATCGTGGGGTTGGGGCTGGGCGGTTATTTTTTGTATAAATGGCTGGGGCCGGACGCAGGCAGCATCTCCAACGGAATCCTTGGCGGACTGATTTCGAGCACCGCCACCACAGTCACCTACTCCAAGCGCACAAAAGACCTGCCTGACCTGGCCCGACTGGGGGCTTTCATCATCGTCACGGCATCCACGATTGCGGTGGTACGGATACTGGTCGAGGTGAGTGTCGTAAGTCCGCAGCATCTGGGCGTTATCGCACCGCCATTGATCGCCGAAACTTTGGTCCTGGCATTGCTTTCGGCAGGATTGTATTTTTTTATTAAAAACAAATCCGGTGAAAACAAAAAAATCCCGGAGCCCGACAACCCGGCCCAGTTGAAAACGGCGCTCGTGTTTGCATTGCTTTACGGTGTGATCCTGCTGGGCGTGGCGGCCGCCAAAGATTATTTTGGTCAAAAAGGCCTGCTCGCCATTTCGATCATCAGCGGGTTCACAGATGTGGACGCCATCACGCTTTCCCTCGCCAATACCCTCAAAAGAGGTGGCATCGAAGCGGCTTCGGCCTGGAAATACATGCTCGTGGCGTCTTTTTCCAATCTTGTTTTTAAAGGTGGTATGGCCCTCACACTGGGTACCCGGCAAATGGCGAAATACGTGCTGGCTGCTTTCGGCATCGCCATCGCAGCGGGGCTGCTGATCGTATGGTTGTGGCCGGAGGCCTGGCAGTTCTGACGGAACGGCTTGTTATTTCCCTGCCTCGCTTTTTTCCCGTTCGCCCATTTTCATTAAAAACTGTTGCCACAAAACGAGCGCCCGGCCCAGCGTCCGGTCCTGCACCCGGTCGTACCAGCCGATCATAACACTTTTTTCCCGGCTGTCAGGCTCATTGCCGTAGGGGTGGTAGAGGAAAGTTTGCCCTTCTTTTGCCGGGAGCAGGATGCCCACCTGTTGTTCATCTTCTGAAAAAATGAGCCGCAAGCCGCTCACGTCCAGGTCTTTAAACGGAATGAAGTATTTGCTGCCGCCTTTGATTTGCTCCGACTCCACGTCGAGGCGCTTTTCGGGCAGCTCGATGAGGAAGGTTTGAAGGTCGTCGGACCATTTAAAATCGAGGGAATAATTTTTCTTGAACTGCTGGCCGTTGCGTTCGTCAGGGTGAGTGGCCGGCAGCTGCATCCGGATGGCGTCCCGGAGTTGCCAGTGCAGGTCTTCGAGGCTGGCGTCGGTGGGAGGTACTTCGGCGGGGGCCGTTGAGCTGTTATTTTCCTGCGATTGTGAATGGCAGCTCAGGGCCAGTGTGATAAAAAACAGAAAAAATGAAATTCTCATAAATATGGTTTAATTTTGATGAAACAGGCAAATGTAGGGGAATTTGTTTTTCATAAAACACAAAGCTGCTGAGAACAAACGAAAAGTTTCACCCAGCAACTGATATTTCACAAGAGTTACTTACACAGAAAAGTCGGGGGAGTTTTCCACAATTTGAAAGCAGGCCGTTACTCCGGTCGGTTTTCTCGTCTCACTAACTGTTAACTTATTAAATCAGCAGATGCAAAACTTTTACGTGGAATACAACTGGGAACAACTTTCGGGAAAAGCAATGGCGACTGTCAACCGTTGGCAGAAGAAAATGATAGAAGTTTTAGCCGGCTTATCCCTGCAACAGAAAATTTTGCTTTTTGCCGGAGTTCCTTTTGCCGCCTCTGTCCTTGCTTTTGGGGTTTTTCTGGCTTTTCTTTTCAGCGGCAGCTTTGGTCCCATCCCCACTTATCAGGATTTAAAGAATATCAATCAGAATCTGGCATCAGAAGTTTACTCTTCCGACGGTGTGCTGCTTGGCAGGTATTACATTGAAAACCGCCTGCCGGCCGAGTTGGATGAGATGTCACCTAACATCATCCATGCAGCCCTTGCCACGGAGGATTCCCGTTTTTACGATCACAGCGGCATCGACTACCGGGCATGGGGGCGGGTTTTCGTAAAATCCATCCTGATGCAACGGGACGAATCAGGAGGAGGAAGTACCATCACGCAGCAGTTGGCCAAGAATCTGTACCCACGGCAGCGCTTCTGGTTTTTCAGCATTCCGGTCAACAAGGCAAGGGAGATCGTCATTGCGAAGCGACTGGAAAAAATCTACACCAAGGATGAAATCATGGCGCTTTACCTCAATACCATTTCCTTCAGTGGCAATGTATTCGGGATCAAGGTCGCTGCGCTTCGTTTTTTTGACAAATCCCCCTGCGACCTGACCCCCGAAGAAGCTGCCGTGCTCATCGGCATGCTGAAAGCAACCACCGCCTACCATCCGCTGATCAACCCTGAACGCTCAACCGGCCGCCGCAACACGGTACTTGCGCTTATGGAAAGGCAGGGATTTTTAACTAAAAATGAGCTGGACTCGCTCATGCAGCTCCCGCTCAAGCTGAAGTACAACGTCAGGACGCATAACGACGGCGTGGCAACCTACTTCCGGGAACATCTTCGCCTTCAGTTGGAAGCAGAGTTGAAAAAATACACAAAACCGGACGGCAGCGCTTACAACCTCTACACCGACGGACTGAA
The DNA here is from genome assembly GCA_030147525.1 of Bacteroidota bacterium. GTDB lineage: Bacteria > Bacteroidota > Bacteroidia > Chitinophagales > Saprospiraceae > UBA6168. The sequence continues at coordinate 134,224 of JASBVF010000012.1, read as the reverse complement.
AATATACACCACACTTGACTCCCGGCTGCAACGGCATGCAGAAAAAGCCGTGGAAGATGAAATGCGGAAAATCCAGGCTTCGTACTACAAGCATTTCAATAAAGTTAAAGATGGAATACCCTACGGCAGCGAGAGCCTGCTGCGGCAGCAGATTCGGACTTCGGAGCGCTACCGGGTGCTGAAAGGACAGGGGCTGTCAGCGGCAGCGATCGACTCGGCAATGTCCCGCCCCGTCGCTATGACCATTTTTGACTGGAAAACCGGCAGCGATAAAGACACTTTACTCTCGCCCCTCGACTCCGTGAAATACTATTTGACGCTGTTGAGCACAGGCTTTCTGGCTGCCGAGCCGAAAACCGGCCGCATTCTCGCCTGGGTGGGCGGCACCAATTTCAAGCACCTGAAATTCGACCATGTGAAATCCCGGCGGCAGGTAGGTTCCACATTAAAGCCCGTTCTCTATGCCCAGGCGCTTGAGTCAGGCATTTCACCCTGCAAACATTACCCCAACGAGCATATCGTGTACGATAAGTTCGACGGTTGGGCGCCCCGAAATATTAACGAACGATACGGAGGCTACTACAACATGGAGGGAGCGCTGAAAAAATCCATCAACACCATTGCCGTGCAGGTGATTCTGGAAGTCGGCGTCGGAAAGGTGATTGATTTGGCGAAAAAAATGGGGGTAACATCGCCCATTCCTCACGAAGCGGGTATTGCACTGGGTGCAGTTGACATCTCACTTTATGACATGGTCAATGTTTTTTCAACCCTTGCCAACAATGGTATTCACCCCGAATTGCACAGCCTGCTGCGCATCGAAACTGCCGATGGCAAAACCATTACCGAAATTAACCCTCCAAATCCCGATGATTTCTACCGGGCCCTCAGTGAAAAAAATGCAGGCATCATTACTTACATGCTCACCAGGGTGGTCGATGGAGGTGGAACCGCTACCCCGCTGCGCAGCAAATACAAAGTGAAAGGCGCCGTAGCTGCCAAAACCGGCACTTCAAATGATAACCGGGACGGGTGGTTTTTTGGCTTTACACCCAAAATGGCCTTCGGCGCATGGGTAGGAGGCGAACACCAGGCAGTGCGATTCCATGAAACAAAGCTTGGACAAGGCTCCAGTACCGCTATGCCGATCTGCGCTGATTTTTTAAACCGTGTGTACGATGATCCGAAATTCAAGGATTGGCAAAAAAATTATTTCCCGGAGCTGGACAGTCTCACCATGGACGAGCTCGATTGTTATGAGGTAGAGGTGGATTCCATCCTTCAGGATACTTTGATTAAAATTACCGGCGATGATGACCTCGGCGATGAGGAACCACGAATGGGCAGCGGAACCATCTTGGGAATTTTAGACCCTGAGAAAGGCTAAAACCAGCACGCTGGAAAGCCCGGCCCTGAAATACCCGGAAGGAAAGACAACCTGTTTGCCCCGGTTCAGGCAAACCGATCAGGATCAAAAAAGCGGATATACTCGCTATCAGTGTTTTTATTTTCAAAAATATCCCTCACCACCTGCCCCGTCGCAGGACCAAGGCTCAGCCCCATCATTGCATGGCCCGTCGCCAGTACGAGATTGTCAAAATCCCTCATCCGGCCGATGTACGGCAACCCGTCAGGGGAGCAGGGGCGGTAGCCGTACCAGATATTTTCCGGCTGCGGCATTTCCACTTTTAAATTTGGATAATACCTGGGTATGGCGTCAAGGATACCCCGTACCCGTGACATGTTGATGCGGGAGCTCAGCCCGCCCAGTTCCAGCGTACCGCCGAAACGGAGGTCGTTGCCCATCGGCGTCACGGCAACTTTTGCTTCTGATAAAATAGTAGCATGATCGGGCCGCTGGGCAGGATTTTTTTGCGTAATGGAATAGCCCTTTCCGTCTTGCAGGTGAAGTTTTACGCCCAGCTTGCCGAGCAGCTTCGCCGACCAACTGCCGGAAGCTAAGACGAAGGCATCCGCTTCAAATTTTTCGCTTCCGCAGTGCAGGGCGGTTATTTTTTTTCCTTTTTGTTCAAAACCCGTCACCGCTTTGCCGCCGTGGAACGTTGCGCCGTTTTTCCTCAAAATTCCTATCAAATGTTCCATTAAAATATTCGGGTAGAGATGGGCATCGCAGGGGTAAAAAACGCCGCCGAGCGCATTGACTGTCGTGCCGGATTCAAATTTACCGACTTCCTGCCTGTCAAAAGTTTGCGTTTCGATACCGAGGCGGGCGGCAGCTTCGGCCGTTTCCAGTTCTTCCTTTTCTTTTTTCGGGGTCTGGTAAAGCATGAGAATGCCCTCCTCTTTCAGTTTGAAATCGAGGCCGGTTTCATCGTAAAACACCCGGTAAAGTTTTTTACCCAACAAATTGAAGTCGAGTAAAACAGGCATGGCCGCCTCCGCTTGCCGCCGGTTGCAGGAGCGGTAAAATCGCCAGAGCCACTGCGCCAGTTCCAGGTCGAGTCTGGGTTTGATGTAAAACGGACTGCTCGAATTGAACATCCAGCGCACGCCCTGCGCCACCACGCCGGGCGCCGCCAGCGGAATGAAATGGCTGGGCGTGATCATGCCGGCGTTGCCGTAGGAGCAGCCGTCCGTGAGGTTGGTTTGATCAAATATGTGGATTTGGTGGCCTTCTTTCTGAAGGTAGTAGGCTGAAAATAAGCCGATTACGCCGCCACCGATTATGTTGATTTTCATAGAGAGTGAGAGAAGTGAGAGAGTGAGAGAAGTGAGAACGCACATTTCTCAACTCGCCAACTTATTTTTTATTGAAGAGACTATCTTCAGAATTTCAATACATTCCTTAATCAAATAAGTCAATTCTTGCTGATCACCATAATTGAGATCTTGTGTAAAAGTTAACCAAAATTCAGATTCATCAGCTTCTTCAACTACAATACAAATCTTAGAATATTTTTCATTTTTAGACCTGCCCCGGCAAAAAGCCCTGAAATTAGCTGCAACGGATGAAGAGGCCTTTCCCAACTGATAAGAAATCACATTTACAGATGATGATTTTGGTAAAGTATCAAGAAATTTGAACACCCTGACTGCAAAAGCCCGTGTCCTTTTCCTGAAAATTTCATTGAACTCAGCATTCGTCATAGTATTATTGATTTAAATAATTACCACCCTTCTCATCCTTCTCACTCCTCTCACTCCTCTCACTCCTCTCACTTCTCTCACTCTCTATACGACCTGAAACCCGTGCGCATACGGGTCGTCCTCGTCGTCGATGATGATGTGATTGTAGCCCGTAATCTTCGCCCAGCCCTGGATGCTCGGCACGATGCCGGAGTATTCCCTTACCCTTGCCTCCGCCTCCACCCGTCCGATGAACTGGCTGCCGATGATGCTTTCGTGAATGAAACGGTCGCCCACTTTCAACTTACCCTTCGCCGCCCATTGCGCCATGCGGGCAGAGGTGCCCGTGCCGCAAGGCGATCGATCGATGGCTTTTTCACCGTAAAAAACGGCATTTCGGGCGTGTGCTTCCGGTGAAATGGTTTTGCCCGTCCAGAGCAGGTGACTCAGGCCACGGATGCGGTCGTCAAGCGGGTGAATGAACTGGTATTTTTCATTTAATCGCTGACGCAAAACGGGACTCCAGGCGATGAGTTGGCCGGGGGTGAAGTTTTCAAGGCCGCCGAAGTTCGGCTGTGGGTCCACGATGGCGTAGAAGTTTCCGCCGTAGGCAACATCCACCGTCAACTCGCCGAGATCTGGGCATTCGACAGTGAGGCCGGTGCTGTGGAGGAAGGACGGGACGTTGGTCAAACGCACCCATTTTACCTGCTTGCCCTCCTGCCCGTATTCGACGAGCACGAGGCCGGCAGGCGTTTCGAGGCGCAGTTTGCCGGGGACTTTCGGGGTCACCAGTCCATGTTCAATGGCGATGGTTACCGTGCCGATGGTGCCGTGGCCGCACATGGGCAGACAACCGCTGGTTTCGATGAAAAGCACGGCCACATCGTTGGCCTCATCCGCCGGCGGATACAGGATGCTGCCGGACATCATGTCGTGGCCCCGGGGTTCGAACATGAGGCCTCTGCGGATCCAGTCGTGGTTTTTCAAAAAATCCAGCCGTTTTTCGGCGATGGTTTTTCCCTGAAGCTGCGGCCCGCCACCGGAAACGAGCCGGACCGGGTTGCCGCAAGTGTGGGCATCGATGCAGAAGAAGTCTTTTTTCATAAAATGGTGATCAAATCAAAAATTTACCTTCTCGTTTTTCATACTTTTCCGCATTGAACTGATAGAGATAGGAACCTTTGCGAGAGGTAGTCATGTCCTTCTCATCCAATTTGTCGATGATATTCAGCGAGTTTATCTTATTAATAAAATTGCGTTTGTCGAACGGGGCATCCCAGATCGCTTCATAGAGTTTTTGCAGTTGCCGCATGGTGAATTTTTGAGGCAAAAGGTCGAAACCGATCGGCTCGGTTGCTGACCGGTTTCTCAATCGTTGCAAGGCGTGCTGCACCATCCGGTCATGGTCAAAAATCAGGTGGGGCGCATTGGAAACGCTGAACCACTGGGCAGAGAACTGCTTGATAAGGTTTTTACTGTGTTCCCGGATATTGATCAGCGCATAGTAAGCCGTCGATATAGTTCGTTCCACGGGATCACGATCCACTTCACTGAACGTGGCGACTTGTTCCATGTATATATTGTCAAGTCCCGTGTACAATTCCAGAATTCGGGTAGCAGCATCCTCCATCGTTTCTTCCTTTTTCAGGAAACCGCCGACCAGCGACCACTTTCCTTTTTCAGGTTCAAAACCTCTTTTAATGAGCAGGATTTTTAAGTCCTCTTCATCAAATCCGAAGATGATGCAGTCCACTGCTGCCAACACTTTATCTTCTGCATCGTATTGGTAGGTCACGGCGTGCCCGGTTTCTTGATTCATGTCTAAACTTGGCATTTTGTTAAGAACTCCTTAGGCAAAGCTAAGTCCTTTAGTGATGTCAGTGACGTAAGATTATGCTTTTTGGTGAGTTCAGAACGATACCGAAGCCTTTGAGTACCCCTCCCAACCCTTAGAAACTTATTTCACAGCTAAAACAAAGTGTCAAATATAAAATTAAGTGTGTAATCAACACAAAAAATTATCTTTTGTGTAAAAACGACACTATGGACAATTTGATTGCACATTAGAAAAATAGCAAAAATTATTTTGCATTTAGAAGTGTTAATTTTACATTTGCAATAAGAAGTGTTAAAAAAACATTTATTCTCATTAATTATTCACTTATGAAGAAATGCCAACTCAGTTTCATGGCTGAACAATTGAACGCCCGCTTGAAAAAATGGGCAGCTACAGCCAGCTTACTCTTGCTGGCTTTTGGGACAGTAATGGCCCAAAACGGCAAGACTGTTACAGGTATAGTCACATCAAGCAGCGGTGAATCCCTCATCGGTGTGAACGTACTTATTAAAAACAGTAATCAGGGAACGATTACGAACATTGATGGTTCCTACTCACTCAGAACTACGGCGGAGGACACCCTCATTTTTTCTTACACTGGTTACAAAGTCGCAGAAATTACGGTAGGTAATCAAACTGTGATCAACGTGACCCTGGAAGAGGGTTCAAAGATTCTCAACGAAATCGTAGTCGTCGGCTACGGCACCCAGCGAAAAGAAGACCTCACCGGCGCCGTCAGCGTCGTGAACACGGATGAAATGCGCAAACAGGCTTCCAACGACGTCACCCAGATGATGCAGGGCCGGGTGGCTGGTGTATCCATCACCTCTGATGGACAGCCAGGCGCCACGCCGAGCGTGCGTGTAAGGGGCGTCAGTACATTCGGCTTAGGTGCAAGTGCCGAGCCGCTGTATGTGGTGGATGGCTTCCCGCTGGCCGGTGGCATTCGGGACATCAACCCTAACGACATCGAGACCATTCAGGTATTGAAGGATGCAACCTCCGGGGCCATTTACGGCAACCGGGCCGCCAACGGCGTCGTCATTATCACCACGAAATCAGGAAAGAAAAATGACCGTTTCAGCGTCAACCTTTCCGCCTACACGGGCATTCAAACTGTGCCAGACCGCATACCAGTGTTGAACCGTGAAGGATACCAGACCATCAATTCGGAACTGCTGGCCAATGCGGGCCAACCCGCCGTGCCAGGCAACGACCCGACCTCCCCTTCCTACATCTCAAATATTGACACGGATTGGCAGGACGAAGGCTACAAGGATGGCTCTATCCAGAACTATAACCTCGCCCTGAGCGGCGGCACTGCCAAGACCAGCTACTACCTTTCGATGGATTACCTCAATAATAAAGGTACGCTGGTAGGAGATGGCCCCGATTACAAACGTTACTCATTCAGGGTGAACTCCGAAACGGACCTGGGCAGGTTCAAATTTGGCGAAAACGTGTACGTAGTGCGCTCAGATGAAAATCCATTGTTCTACACCGGCCCGTTCTCGCTCTTCCTCCCCGGTGGCAGGCCGACGCTGGTAAACGACCTGCTGCAAGCAGCTCCCACCATTCCCCTGCTCGACCCCAACCGGGAAGGCGGTTTCGGCGGCGCTGACGCCGTTATCCACCAATCCATCACGCTGAACGTGCCGGGTTTCAACACCTTGGTGCAAAACCAGACCAAAGTGAACAGGCTCCTGGCGAATGCTTATGGTTCGGTAGAAATCCTGAGCGGATTGACTTACAAGCTGAATTTCCAGTACGACAACACCAGCATTACTGACCAGTTGTTTGCTCCTGCCTACGACCTTGGCTATTTCTTCCCAAGGCCGGTGGCGGAACTGCAACTGGGCAACCGCTCCTCCGATTCGTACCTCGTGGAAAATACGTTGACTTACAAGAAAAAATTTGGCAAACACGACCTCACATTGCTGGCGGGCCAAAGCTACCAGGAATTCAACTTCCGCCAATTCGCAGCGGTGGGTTCGGGCCTCGAAAAGCCTTACATCCTCAGCTTGGGTAGCGCCTCCACTTTCAGCGTAATTGACAACCAGCAACCCGCAGCGCTGCTGTCGTACCTGGGCCGGGTAAACTACGCCTTCGACGACAAATACCTCCTGACTTTCAACATCAGGAACGACGGTTCGTCCAAGTTCCGGGAAGAAGACCGCTTTGCCATTTTCCCATCCATCGGCCTTGGCTGGAAAATCCACAAAGACCTCGACCTGCCTGACGCAGTGAGCGGCCTGAAGCTGCGGGGTGGTTACGGCCAATTGGGCAACCAAGAGATAGGCAACTTCCGCTACCAGAGCCGCATCAACCGGGCCATCCCCTACGAATTTAACACGGGCCGGGTGTTGGGCGCAGCAACGACCATCCTCGTTGACCCCGCCATTACCTGGGAGACAAGGATTACGAGAAGTGTTGGTATTGACCTTGAAATGTGGAACGGAAAACTTGATTTCACAGCAGAATACTACTCCAACACGTCGGAAGATGTGCTGATTGACCTGCCCATCCCGCTTTCCAACGGTTCTTTGGCTGGTCTGACGACCAATGCTGGTTCCATCGAAAACTCAGGTTTCGAGTTCTCCGCCAACTGGAGGCCAAAGCTCGGCGACGTCAACTTCAGCATTTCACCCAACTTCTACACTGTGAAGAATGAAGTGAAAGAAATTGGCAACTTGGAGTTCATTTCCGGCGCAGGTGCAAGAACGGAAGTGGGCCGCTCTGTGGGCGAACACTACGGCTGGGTCTATGACGGCATTTTCCAAAACCAGGGTGAAATTGATGCTGCTGCGTTCCAAAATGAAAACACCGCTCCCGGCGATATCCGTTTCCAAGACCTCAACGGCGACGGCGTGGTCGATGAGGACGACCGCCAGTTCCTCGGACAAGGCATGCCTACCTACTACTACGGCCTGAACGTGGTGGCAGAATACAAAGGTTTCGACTTCACCATTTTCGGTCAGGGCAGCGGTGGCAACCTCATCAACAGCAACCTTTACAGAGGCTTGATGCCGACTTCCGGTTTCACCAACTGGCACGAAGACATCCTCGACCGGTGGACGATGTCCAACACGGACACCGACATCCCACGGGTGGTTTGGAACGACCCGAACAACAACCAGCGTGACTCTGACCGTCCGGGATGGTTGCAAAAGGGCGATTATTTCAGGATAAATACCATCTCACTGGGCTACACCCTGAATGGCGACTTCCTTGGCAGGCTGAAAATGCAGAGCGCAAGGGTCTATTTCACCATGCAAAACGTCCACACGTTTGCTTCCTACAAAGGCTACAACCCTGACTTTCAGGCTGGAATCCTGAACCCGGGTTTCGACTTCGGGACCTACCCTCGTCCAAGGACTTCCATGATTGGCTTACAAATTAAATTTTAACAACATGAAAAATAAATTCTCAAAAATATTCCTCAGTGCGTTGCTCCTGCTCGTTGGGCTTAACGCCTGCAAAGACAATCTTGAAATCACGGACCCGAACAGGCTTTCGTCCACGGAATTTTATGCAAACCAGGACCAGGCCGTGGCGGCTGTCGATGCGATTTACAACGCCTTGATTATCGACGGCATGTACCAGCGCATCACGCCGATTTACAACGATGGCCGTGGCGACGAAATCTCCAGCCGTAGCCCCTGGCCGTTCATGACGGGCTTCAGCGCCTTCACCGTTCCTGCTACCGACGGTGCATTGGAAATCTTCTGGGCGGGCCACTACATCATGGTTTCCCGTGCCAACCAGGTTTTGGAAAACGTGCCGGGCATCGAGAGCGTCGATGCGGATTTGAAAGAGCGCCTGCTTGGTCAGGCCTACTTCCTGCGGGCGCTGGCTTACTTCAACCTTGCCAACGTGCAGGATAAAGTGCCGCTCATCCTGGAGACACCGAAAGGAGCCGAAGCATTTTACCCAAGCAACGCCGAAGTGAATTTGACAACGGTGTACGCCCAGGTGAAATCTGATTTGGAGCAAGCCATCTCCCGTTTGCCGCTTACCTACAACAACGTGACCGGCCCCGACCAGGGACAGGAAGGCCGTGCAACCAAAGGTGCTGCGCAATCATTGCTCGGAACGGTTTACCTCTACGAGGGCGACTATGCCGCTGCCCTACCCCACTTTCAGGCTGTGGTAAACTCCAACCAGTACACCCTGGCACCGAACTACGCTGACTTGTTTTCGCAAGACCCGGCCGTGGAAAGGAACAACACCGAGCGGATTTTCTGGGCGGAATTCACCACGAGCGCCAACTCCGACTTCAATTGGGGCGGCGACCCGAACCAGAACTGGCGGCAGTTCCTCGCCCTGACGCCGACCTACTCGCAGGGTGATTTCTTCGATTTTTACCCAACCGCATTCCTCTACAATGAAATGCGTAAGGAAAAGACGGTTGACAACAAACTCGACCCACGCTACCACGCTACCATCCTGTCCTACGAACCAACCGAAGGCTACACCACGGCTTACGGCCAGGACTGGCTCACGAGGTACGGCCCGGGTTCTGAAGGCAATTATTACATCAAAAAATACACGAATGCTGTTGGCGGAACCGATGCGTTTACCGCTGGTTTCAACTACCACGTCATCCGCTATGCCGACGTGCTGCTGATGTACGCTGAATGTCTTGCCAACACTGGTAAAATCGGTGACGCTGCCAAGTTAGTGCAACAGGTGCGCAACCGTGCCAACCTGCCCAACAGGGAAGCCGAATTTGCTGCCCTCTCGCTGGCCGATTTCATGAAACAACTGGAGCATGAGCGCATCATGGAGGTTCCCATCGAGGGCAAGCGCTGGTACGACATCAAGCGTTGGGGCTTCCTCAATGACCCAGCCAAACTGGCGGAACTGAAAGCCCACGATTTCGAATTCAACACCTTCGCTGCCGGCAAGGATTTCATTCCAATCGCTCAAACCGAATTGGACCGGAACCCGAACCTGGTGGGGAACTCAGCGAACTAAAAGTAGCGTCGGCTTTAGCCGGCGTACGGCACACGCCGGCTAAAGCCGACGTTACATTAATTTTCAACAAAAAAGATTCACCATGTACGGGAAACTACTCACCATTGGTCTGTTCCTGATTTTATTCGCCTGCCAGAAAAATACTGACCATTCCAACCTGTCGGGCAAACTGGTCAGCTCGCCAACAGAGCTGTACGACGCTTTGAAAAATGCACAAGCCGGCGATGAAATAGTCCTCGTCAATGGCACCTGGAAGGATGTGGAGATAGTTTTCACCGGAAAAGGCACGAAGGACAACCCCATTATTTTGCGGGCTGAGACACCCGGTGAAGTTTTTATCGAGGGAAAATCCAACCTGAAATTTGGTGGCGATTATCTGGAAGTACACGACCTGTTTTTCCGGAACGGGCAAACGCCATCAGGGGCAGTGATTGAATTCAGAATTGATGAAAACCGGGTGGCCAGTCATTGCAAGTTCACGAATTGCGTCATCAGGGATTACAACCAATCCAGCCGTGACCGGTCAGACCATTGGGTGGAATTCTGGGGCAGGCACAATGAATTAAGCCATTGTTATATCGCCGGAAAATCCAATCAGGGACCAACCATCCGGGTGGATATTAAAGGAAACGAAAGCATCAATAACTACCACCAGATTGTCCACAACCATTTTGGGCCACGGCCCCGGAAAGGCGGGCCAAAAGCCGAAACCATCCAGATTGGCGACAGCGAAACTTCCATGTCGCCCAGTTATACGAATATCTCCAACAACCTTTTTGAAAGGTGCAACGGGGAGGTGGAGGTGATTTCCAGCAAGACCAATTACAATGAATTCCGGAACAACATTTTTTACAAATGCGAAGGCTCACTGGTCACGAGGCACGGCAATTACTGCGTCATTGACGGCAATTATTTTATCGGTGATGAAAACAAAAATGTCGGCGGTGTCCGCCTCATCAATACCGGCCATTGGGTAACCAACAATTACTTTTTCAACCTGAAAGGCGAGGAATTCAGAAGCCCGCTGGCGGTCATGAACGGTATTCCTAAGTCTCCCTTAAACAGATATAATCAGGTCACCGATGTGGTAGTCGCCCACAATACCTGGGTCAATTGCACCTCGCCGTGGCATTTTGGTGAGGGGTCGAATGTGAGCCAGAAAGACGTGCTGCCGCCATCCGAGATACGCTCTGAAACGCCGGACAGGACCATCCTTGCCAACAATCTCATTTACCATGAAAAAGGCGATGAAAAACCAATCGTTGCGTACGACAAAACCGATGGCATTGCCTTTAAAAACAACGTGATAAACAATCAGGGCGTGCCCTTTGAGAAAGTGGCCGGACTGGAACCGGCGGCTTTTGAAATGGAAAAGGCCGGCGAGTATGTTTTTTATCCGAAGGGTCTGGAAAATGCGGAATTGTACGCAGGGTTTGAGTTTGAAAAAATCGAAAAAGACATTTTTGGAAACGCCCGTTTGGGAAAAAACACGGTTGGCGCTATATGCCAGCTACCTGCTGACGGCCTGAATATTCTGGACAAGAAAAAATACGGGCCAAGTTGGTATTCCGATGAAGTTCCGGAAACAACGCCACAGGTTTTATTGGCGACTGCCGAAGCGAATGATTTGGCTTCTAAAATTTCCGAAGCAAAAGATGGCGATGTAGTGGAACTGTCTGGAGGAACTTTCAGCATTTCCAGGCCTTTAGCCATCGACAAAAAAATCACCATCCAGTCAAAAGACGAAAACAACCCGGCCCGGATAATTTACAGCGGTGCAGCAGCTACACCGGCTTTTGAAATGCACCCAAGAGGTGATTTGATGTTGAAAAACGTAAAACTATCCGGTGAAAAATCGCAATATGCTTTTGCCAGTCTGAAAGAAAACATGTCCAGCCTGTACAATCTATCCGCTTTCAATTGCGAAATCAGCGACTTTGATTTTGTCCTCAAATCCTACAAAAACTCCTTTGCTGATGAAATTTCCTTTAATCAAACGGTATTGGCGAATTGTCAAAACGGCATCGAACTATCTGCGGAAACTGACGACAAGGGCGATTACAATGCAGAGTTTCTGACCATTGACAGTTGCCGGTTTGAGCAAATAAAAAGCAATGTGATTGACTACTACCGGGGCGGTTACGACGAATCGACCATCGGCGGCAATCTGCTGGTGACCAACAGTACTTTTTCGAATTGCGGAGCACAGGAGCCGAACGGGATTTTAATCAATACCCGTGGCATCATCAACGTCGATATTTCAAATAATACCTTCCGAAACAACCCGGTGAAACTGATAGCCCTCCTCTGGGGCGCAAAAAACAATACGCATTCCGGCAATGAAATTATCAACTCCGGAAAGATAGTGGTGGAGGAGAATTTGAAGCTTAAACTGCTGTATTGATTAGAGCGAATTATAAATTAATGGGTCCGCCAATGTAACGTCGGCTTTAGCCGTCGTCCACTTGCGCCGGCTAAAGCCGACGTTACTCACACGATAATAAAAAACACTCACCTCATGTCTGCAAAAAATAGCTTCACCAGCCTGAAATGCCTTTTCATCATTGGCAGTTTTCTGTTTTTAGATAATGCCGTCATCACACAAAAATTACCGGCGCATCACGTCCTCCAACCGAATGAGTTGGCCGGTTATCTCAAAAAAGACGTGCAGGCCCGGCTTTCAAAAAACGGCATTATCACGCAAAAAGCGCTTGCGCAATATTTGAGGGAAAAATTTTCCGAGCGGTATTTTTATGACTGGAAAACTTTTGAAAAACGGTTCGGGGAGTACAATGCGATTTATCCCGGCAGACAAGTGGGTCATGCGGAAAATGCCAAAGACCACTTGTCTAAATATGCCGACTCCACCCAGTGGGTTTTGCCTTTTAACTACCTGACCGGACAGCCTGTCAATGCTTATGCACTCCGGCATTTGGCCCGCCAGCATAAGACGGTGGACATTGCTTTTCAATATTTTTATGAGCAAAAAGACCCGCAATACATTCGCTATTTTGTTCGGCAGGTCAAATCGCTGAATGCCGCTTTGGTGCGGGGGGAATATGAAAAAATAGAAGACGGGAATGGCGTTTATGAAGTCTTTCGGGCAGGATACCGGGTGTTGAACTGGTTGCAAATCCACAATATGCTGTTGGGGGAAGCTGAATATTCGAATGAAGACCAGCTGACCCTCATCGCAACCCTGCTCCAAACCGGCGCACATCTGTATGAGACCAATCCGTCTTTCGATTTCGGGAATCATCAAACGAGGGGAATGTCTGCGCTGGCAATGATTGCTATTTTGCTCCGGGATTTTGAGGGCACCGACCAGTGGTACGACCGGGCGATGGGATTGTTAAAGGAGCATTTGACCAAAGAAATCAACGACGACGGGTTTCAGTTTGAGCGCTCTGTGCATTACCACATCAGCGACATCGGGAATTATTATTACGTCTATCAGTTGGCCAAAATCAGCGGGATAAAAGTGGATGAGTTTTGGGAAGAAAGATTGCGGTCTTTGTTTACCACGCTGACCAAAATCGCTTACCCCGACCTGACAGCGCCCGTTTTGCAGGATGATACCGATAACCCATGGGCGGAAAAAAACAATATTTCAGGCGCCGTGACGCTGGGCTACCTGCTGTTTGAAAGCCCTGAATTCGGCTATTTTGCGGATGACCGGGTGGAAGCCAAAATGTACTGGTACCTGAATCAGGCACAGCTTGATTTGTTGAAAAACATAAAAAAGGAAAGCCCCGGATTTACTTCACTGTCTTTCCCGGCGACGGGATATTACGTGATGCGGGAAGGCTGGGATGCATCGGATGACGTGCTGATTATCTCCAACGGACTGGACGAATACAAGCCCGACCACCAGCACGGCGACATGCTGGGCATTCAGGCCATGTCCAACGGGAAAGTGATTTTGCCCAATTACCAGGTGCGGTATTCTCTGAAGGATTTTGATTTTTTCAAAAACTCGCTGGTCAAAAATGTGGCGTTGGTGGACGATGAGTTGCAGGGCAAAGCGTGGACTTCGAACCAGGGTGGGTCGGGTTTTGGCAAATTCAAAAACCTGCCCAATCCTACCACCACCGCATGGGAAACCAACCCGGATTTTGATTTTTACGCCGGCAGCCACGATGGTTTTGAAAATGTGGGCGTCGAATATTCAAGGCAGGTAATTTATGTCAAAAATGATTTCTGGATTGTGAAGGATAATTTCAGGTCCGGCCAGCCACACGAATACAAACAGGTGTGGCAGGGGCATTATTCCCACGAGTTGCAACCCGATTTGCTTCGTGCTACTTTCGACGATGCGACCGGATGCGACATACTTCAGTTAAGGCCCATAGACAAGACAACCCAGGCAGGCACCAGGGGGAAACACTGGTCCATCGCCTCCAAATCGGGGGTGAATAATTTTAATTTCATAACCGTCATTTTCCCATACGCAGGGTACAGCCACCGCATCGATGAAGAAGTGAAAAATGCCCCGTTGAAAGGCTGGCACAGAAACCAGTCTGACTGGGAAATGGCAGGCGAGGAGCCCGTTTCACTTTCCCAAAATGAGGAGTCGTTTTTCTTTGATGTGCTGCGTTTGAAAAAGGAAGGCGTCAGCATTGATTTCTCGGAAACCACCGATGCTTACGTCTTTTTGAAAAATGGAAAATTCAAAATTCAAATGCTGGGGAACAAAGCTGTCGAGGTGGTGCTTTCCGGTGTAAAAAATTGCCGGATAAACAAGGCGCCTGTTGATAGGAGATTGACACTTAAACCTGCAGATGCACTGGTTTGTGATTGTGTAAAATAGCTATAGAAAAGCACGTCCCTGATTTTTTTTAAACGCAACCGAAGGATTTTACCTTTCCCTTTGTCTAATGAGCGCATGCAACAGAAAAACCAAGTCTATTGGACCAACAAATTCATCTGATAAAATCCATTGCCGGCCAGGACCAGCAGGCCTTTCAGGAACTGTACACCCTGTACAGCAGTAAGGTCTATAATACGGCCATCAGTTACGCTCAAAACCCGGCGGATGCGGAGGAAATCACGCAGGATGTGTTTGTGAAAATCCACAAATACGCCGCCCAGTTCAAAGGGGAATCCTCCGTTGGCACGTGGATTTATCGCATAGTGGTCAACACCTCGCTCAACCACCTGAAGAAGAAAAAACGGTTCTCTTTCTTGTCCTTCGGCCAGACGGAAACCCACCCGTCCGACTTCGACCACCCCGGTATTTTATTGGAAAACAAGGAAAACGCACGGTACCTGTTTCAGTCCATCGACACCCTGCCCGAGAGCCAGAAAACGGCATTTATTCTTTCTTTTGTAGAGGAATTGCCGAGGCAGGAGGTGGCGGATGTGATGGAACTTTCCCTGAAAGCAGTGGAATCATTGTTGCAGCGGGCGAAAAAAAATCTTCGGGACAAACTGGAAAATGCGTACCCCAACCGAAGGAAATAGAAATTATTGTTGTCAAAAGGAAAAAATCAAATTATGAAAAGCGACAAAGACAAATGGATAGCCGGGGTTCTCGGCAGTTTGGAAGGCAGCAAAAGAGCTGTGCCGCCGCCCGAATTGTTTGCAAGGATTCAGCAAAAAATAGCCAGGCCGGAGGCGAAAATCGTCCCCATCGGGAGCTACAGATTTGCTGCCGCTGCTGCGGTTTTGCTGCTGGTGCTGAATGTTTTTGTTTTACACCAATATTCAAAGGCTCCGGGTTCTTACTCCAATGAACAGGTGACCGTTAGCAGCGAATCCCTGATTTCTGATTTTAATCTTTACGACCAATGACACAACTTAAACTCTACCAATATGCCGCATGGGGGCTGCTGGTGCTCAACCTTTCGATGGTGGCGTTTTTCTTTTTGACAAAACCCACCCCACCTGACAGGGCAGACGGGCAACAGTTCAGGAACAAAGCCGTGAACATCCTGCAACTGGATGAACAGCAAGAGGCCGCTTTTTCAAAACTGGCTATGGCACATGCTGAGGAAATGAGAAGGTTGATGAAGTCCCAGCAGGATTTGTTGAAGCCCTATTTTGACCATCTGCTTACCGAAAACGATGCCGTGAACCCCGACAGCATTTTGCTCCAATACCAGCAACTGGAAAAGGAAAAACTGGTGGTAACCTACCAGCATTTTGAAGACATCAAGGGCATTTTGAAGGAGGAGCAAAAGGGCAATTTCCCAAAGTTTATGGAGGAGGCTATTCGAGCCTTGCTCCCGAAAAGAGGGAATGGGGCCAGGCCTCCAAGGCCGGATTGATTTTGGCACTTGCAAAAAAGTAAAAATGCCGGGCAGATTCAACGCTGTCCGGCATTTTTATTTGAAAAAACAAGTGGAAAAACCTTTGCCGTCCCGAAGGATTTTTTTCAAAACTGGGTCTAAGGAATAGTTACAAACTAAAATTCCGACCAATGCACAAATTCATTTTTACCCTCACCATTCTTTTGGCGGCAACATCCTGCTTTCGGCATTCTTCCGCTGACGAACAGTCAGGGAAAGGCGGTAAGGCAGATTCAGACTACGTCGTCAAAGACGTGGATCCGTCGCTGTTCCTGACCGGGGATTCCCGGGTCAAGGTCAGCAAGGTGAAATGCAAACTTTCCGATGGGACCAGTACCATGTGTTTGCAAATCGAATCCAAATCCAACCCGTCCGACCACGAGATGGGCCCATGGTGTCCTGACCACATTGCCGATGGCCCGCAGGACGGGGGCATTTGGCTAAACGACGGGAAAGTGTACGACGTGGACGGGGCGTTCATCACAAACCTGTCGAGTTTTTTTGATGACAGCAAATGGCAGATGTACGACTCGCAAGGCAACGTTTTTGTCACCAAAACCCAAGAGGATTGTGAAAAAGCGGCGAGGCCGGATGTCGGGCCGGAATATGCCAACTACTGCGTGGAATGCCTGCCCTCCTGCGTTGCCAATATCACCCAAACGTACCGGATTCCCATTACCCCGGTCAAGCTATCCAGTCCTGCGGGATTGGGCGGGAATGGCCGTCCCGGTGGAGGGCAGGGCCCTCCTCCTGACAGGCAGAGAGGCGACCGGCAAAGCCCGCCACCCAATGGTGACCGCCCTCCGGGAGACAGGAGTGGCCCCGGCGGCGGGCATGGCGGTGGAGGCCATGCGATGCGCGGGATTGCCTTCAACGGGGTGCGCTTTGATGCTCCTGCTCCGGTAGATGCCATTTTGGACGCCTATACCTTGGCGCCTTTCGATGACGCAGGCGGGCATATAAATCCGGCAGTGGGCTACCACTACCATGCGGCTACCGGAAAAACTACGGAGATACGCCAGCGCGACGGCCATGCCCCGATGATTGGCTATGCGATGGATGGCCACGGCCTCTACGCACTATTGGATGAAAACGGGAAGGAGCCGGTGGGACTGGACGAGTGCCGGGGGCATTATGAGGAAACACGGGGCTATCACTACCACGTGGATGCTGCCGGGAATAATAATTTCATCAATTGTTTGCAGGGAGCGGTGGCTGAGTGAAAAAGAGGGGGCAAGTCTGGGGGCGGCTTTCCAGCAGGATGACTCCTTTGCAGAAAGGGGCTGGCTGGAGAGGCTTTGGGGGGCGGATTGTTTGAAAAACTGCATTTGCCCCCAAAACGTTACAAAAATTGAATAAAAATGGTGGCATTTTGTGACAAAATAGTAATATTTTTACCCCCAAAATATTACAAGATTAGATTTTGATACAAAGAAACCTGACACAGCAACTGGAATTATGGAAGGCAAGGGGCAGCCGCAAGCCCTTGATTATCAGAGGGGCACGGCAAGTGGGCAAAACCACGTTGGTCAACCAGTTTGGGCAGGGATTTGCCCGCTATATCTATCTCAACCTTGAGCTTCCGAAAGACCGGGAGTTGTTCGAGCGTTTTGAAGATGTGAAACAGCTTGTTCAGGCCCTTTTTTTGCGGGAGGGCGTTCCTTCTGACCAGCCAGATTTGTTGATTTTTATTGACGAAATACAAGAGTCGCCGAAGGCTATTCAGAGCCTGCGGTATTTCAAAGAGGATTTCCCCGATTTATACATCATCGCTGCCGGTTCATTGCTGGAACATGCGTTGGCCGATGTTCAAAGTTTTCCGGTCGGCAGGGTAGAATACCTGAACCTGCACCCGGTCAATTTTGAGGAATTTTTGGCGAAAGAAAACCCGCAAGCGCATCAGGTATTGGGTGAAGTCCCGCTACCCGAATTTGCCCATATTATCTTGCTGGAACTATTTCATCAGTACGCCATCGTCGGCGGGCTGCCGGAGGTGCTGGCTGCGTATATCGAAGGCAAGGATTTTACGGCATTGGTTCCGGTTTATGAGAGCCTGATTCAGTCCTTCAAAGACGATGTCAGCAAATATGCCCGAAACACTTCGGGGGCACGGGTGCTGCGGCATATCATCGAGACAGCCCCATTTGAGGCAGACAGCCGAATTAAGTTCCAGAATTTTGGGAAATCCAGTTACCAATCGAGGGAAGTGGGCGAGGCCATGCGGTCGCTTGAACTCGCCGGCCTGCTGAAATTGGTTTATCCCACCACATCCGTCGAACTGCCGGCCCTGCCCGACCTGAAAAAATCGCCCCGCCTGCAACTTTTGGACACTGGGCTGATGAATTATCAGGCCGGTGTCCAAAAAGATTTGCTCGGCATTCAGGATTTGAACCAAGTTTTCAGGGGCAAGGTCATCCAGCATTTGGTGACTCAGCAGGTCATTTCAACCCAATTTTTACCTTCGTACAAGCCCATGTTTTGGGTCAGGGAACGGAGCGATGCGCAAGCAGAGGTGGATTTGGCCTACCCTTACCGCTCGCTGCTCGTTCCGGTGGAAGTAAAATCGGGCAAAGAAGGCAAACTCCGCTCCCTGCACCAATTCATGGACAGGGCGCCGCATCACTTCGCCGTGCGCTTTCACGCCAATTCGTTTTCCGTTGAAAAAGTGGCTACCCCGGCCGGGAAGGAATTTTACCTGATGAACCTGCCCTATTTTCTATCTACCCGGCTGGAACAGTACCTCGACTGGTTCATGCAGCAGTATCCATCTTTGTGAAACCCTCTGGTGGCGGCAATAGCAGCCTTTGATGCCTGAACTCTTTGGGCACAATTCAATCCGTAAAAACCATTAGACAATCCGTAATTACTTTAAAAGTCCCGCCGGAAATGCCTCCACCTTTGTGGCATCAAATCATTCAAAAAGTTGGCTCATGTCCTGTTAGGGTGAAAAAGTAGTTTAGGAGCCTTATTTTTATTGGTGTTTTGGGTGTGTTTTCAATCTAACCCTACATGAGCCAAAAAGTTATTATGGCACTCATCAGCGCAAAGACCCACAAACCGCTCAACCTATTTCTTCCCCACCGGAAAAAGGCAAAAAACCTGTTGCTGACTTCCAATGCTTCCGTGAATGAAATCGCCTATGATTTGGGATTTGAATACTCGCAGTATTTCGGCAATCTGTTCAAAAAGAAGGTGGGGATGTCGCCGAATAAGTTCAGGCAGGTGAATTGAAAAGGCCTGCAGTTCCCCTTAACCTGGCCTACAGCGATAATGACAGGGTTCAGATTTGCCAACAAGGTATTTTTTTTTAAAATTTTCTGTCACCCACCGAAGGATTCCCAAACCCCGGGTGTCTAACGGAGAAATTTAAATCAAAAATACCGCATGAAGTACCTGATTACATCGCTTTTCCTGCTGCTGGGTACCATAACCCGGGCACAGGATTTCTATGACATGAACACCATCCAGACCATCGAGGTCACTTTTTCCCAGAGCAACTGGGACCAGCTTCTGGACAATGCCTACGCCACCACGGGTGACTACATCATGGCCCAGAGCGTTACCATCAACGGCGTGACGTTCGACAGCGTCGGCGTGAAGTACAAAGGCAACAGTTCTTACAGTGCCAATCAGGTCAAAAACCCGTGGCACATCGAACTGAATACCTACAAGGACAGGACTACGAAGGTTACACGGACATCAAACTGGCCAATGGCGCCAAAGACCCCTCTTTCCTGCGGGATGTGCTGGGCTACCAGATTGTGCGGCAGTACATGGACGCACCGCTCGCCAATTATGCCAATCTTTATGTGAACGGAACGCTGAATGGGCTGTATGCCAACACGGAATCCATTTCCAAAAAATTCGTAAACAGCCGCTTCGGGTCAAAAAGCAATGCCTTTTTTGATTGCAGCCCCCCCGAAGGAGCTGGCCCGCAAGGCGGGGATTACCCGAATCTGGTCTATCTCGGACAGGACAGCTCGCAACTCAACCAAGCCTTCTGTTCTTCCAGAAACAGCATTTTGAATACCTCTGAAAAAGTAGGCAAGAACACCGCCCTGTTGGCCGGCTGGGACAAATGGGCGCAGGGGCTTTCCTCAGTGTTGACCGACGCCCAAATGCAAAAATTCATGCAGTGGCAGTCGCAGGTGGATTTGCTGGGTGAGTTCCCTTTTTGAAAACAGGGGCTGGCTACATCGGTCAATTGTAGCCAGACTTTTTTAAAATTAAAATGATGGATTTAAATTTTACAACTAAAGACGGGCTGGAAGAATACCTGTGGCTGGTTTTCTACAATGCTGAAACAAAGCCAGACGCTGACTGGTGCAAACCCTCCCGCCACGTTTGGGAAAAGGTTGCCGCTGCTTTGAAAGAGAATAGTAGTTTTTCAAAAAAAGTAAAACCTGCCATACAACCCTTTCGGCTTTAAAACGACCTGTTAGAGAACGCAAACGGGTTTGTTTTCGCAAAACTTTTCAAAACCCATTTTGCGAAGCGACAATTTCACACGCAGTTAAAAAATCGCCTATTCCCATTTTCAGCTACATGCAAGAATAAAAATCACTGACAAGACTTCCTTTAAATACGCACTGCAGCCGTGCTGCTGATGGGGGCGTTTTGCTTCCATTTTCCGGGGTAAGCAAAAAGGTGGTTTGGATAAATGACTGCTTCAATAAATCCTGATATGCTAAAATATTGCTGGCTTTTTTTTCTGGTTCAAATATGCAACCTGTCGCTCACTGCACAGGAAACGGACACCCTGCAAACGGTGCCTTACTCCTCGCCAAAAGATTTTGAAATCGGCGGCGTCAGGGTGACGGGCGCACATTTCAGTGATGAAAATGCGCTGCTTGCCGTCGCCGGGCTTCGGGTGGGCGACCGTATGCAGATTCCCGGCAGTAAAATCAGCCGGGCAGTCACGGGCCTGCTCAAGTTGGGGCTTTTTGAGGACGTGGAAATCTACCGGGAAAAAACAATCGGAGATGTGGTATTCCTTGAAATTGCCGTGCAGGAGCGGCCACGGCTCACCACCCATTCTTTCAAGGGAGTCAAAAAATCGAGGCACGATGATTTGAACGAAAAAATAAATTCCATACTC
This sequence comes from Bacteroidota bacterium, assembly GCA_030147525.1. Lineage (GTDB taxonomy): Bacteria > Bacteroidota > Bacteroidia > Chitinophagales > Saprospiraceae > UBA6168. Next base: position 112,932 of record JASBVF010000012.1, on the reverse strand, counting down.
GTGAAAGGCGGCATCGTCACGGAATACATCAAGGCGAACGCTGTACTGCAAATCCGGAATTATTTTGAGGAAAAAGGCTACGCCGATGCCGATGTGACGGTGCTGGAAGTTGCCGATGAAAGCACAACGAATGCCATCCGGCTTGTCTTTGACGTGAACACGGGGAAAAAGGTAAAAGTGCAGGACATCACTTTCGAAGGCAATGCCTACGTGAAAGCCCGCAAGCTGCAAAAACTGCTGGAGACCAAGCCACAACGCAAGTTGTTTGCTGCCTCAAAACTCATCCCCGAAGAACTGGAAAACGGCAAAACTGCGATGCTCAAACACTACCAAAACCTCGGTTTCCTCGATGCGCAAATCGCCGGGGACAGCGTTTGGCGGGAACAACCGAAGGAGGAATGGCGCATCCATTTCACCATCGAAGAAGGGCAGCGGTACCACTTTGGCAACATCACCTGGCGGGGCAATTCCCGGTACGATGAAAAGCAGTTGTCCAGGATTTTGGGCATCAGCAAGGGCGATATTTACAACCCGGAATTGCTGCAAAGCCGCCTCAATTTCAGTCAAAATGGCGACGACGTGACCAGCCTCTACATGGACGACGGCTACCTGTTTTTTCAGATAGACCCCCAAACGGTAGCTGTGCGGAGCGATACCGTGGATTTGGAAATCCGCCTATACGAAGGGCCTGTGGCGACGGTGGACAAGGTGGTTATCAAGGGCAACGACCGCACGAGCGAACACGTCATCCGGCGGGAACTTTTCACCGAACCGGGCAAGAAATTCAGCCGGGCCGACATCATCCGCTCGCAGCGGCAGATTGCCAATCTGGGTTTTTTCAATCCGGAAAACCTCGGCATCAACACCCCCGTCAATCCCGAGCGGGGCACGGTGGACATCGAGTACACGGTGGAAGAAAAGAACTCCGACCAACTGGAACTCTCCGCCGGTTGGGGCGGCACCGGCATCGGTCTGACGGGTACGCTGGGCGTCACTTTCAACAACTTTTCGCTCCGCAATGCGCTTGACCGCTCGACCTGGCGCCCGCTGCCCACGGGCAACGGACAAAAACTTTCCCTGCGAGTGCAGACCAACGGCTCGGCTTACCAGTCGTACAATATGTCGTTCACCGAGCCGTGGCTGGGCGGCAAAAAGCCCAATTCCCTGACCGTCGCCAATTTTTACAACCGCTATACCAATGGCTACGACTCGGAAAGCGATGCCTTTCAGTCCTATTCGATTATGGGCAGCACGGCCAGTCTGGGCAGCCGGTTAAAATTCCCCGACGATAATTTTGTGGCGTCCACGGCGCTCAGTTTTCAAAAATATTCGCTGCGCAACTGGTCCACCGGGCTGTTTCAAACGGATGACGGGCAGGTCGTTTCCGACGGCCAATATTACAACCTGAGCCTCAAACAAACCATCGCCCGGACGACCATCAACAACCCCATTTATCCGATGGAAGGCTCGAGGGTTTCCCTTTCCGTGCAACTGACCCCGCCGTACTCGCTGTTCAGCAACCGGAATTCGGGTACGGATGGAACCCAACTCAACAAATGGGTCGAATACCACAAATGGCGCTTCGATTCGGAATGGTACGCCACCCTGACGGGTAAGCTGGTGCTGAAGGCAAGTGCAAAATTCGGGTTCCTCGGCGCTTACGGTTCGTCCGCCGGCATATCGCCCTTCGAACGCTTTCAGCTCGGAGGCGACGGCCTGAGCAATGTGAATGGCGGTTTCACCGGCACCGACATCATTTCCCTCCGGGGCTACGAAGTGAGCGACCTCGAAAACAACCTCGTCAACGGTACGACCGTCTCCACGCCGCTGTACGACAAGTTCACCCTCGAACTGCGCTATCCGCTGTCGCTGAACCCCAACTCGACCATCTACGGACTGGCCTTTCTGGAGGGCGGCAACTCCTGGAAATCGTTTAAGGATTTTAACCCTTTTGATGTGAAACGCTCCGCCGGTGTCGGGTTGCGGGTGTTCCTGCCCATGTTCGGCACGCTGGGTTTTGACTACGGGGTTGGTTTTGATAAAACCGGGGTGGAAAAGAGCCTGCAGGGGATGGGCAAGTTCAGTATTATTTTGGGGTTTGAGCCGGAGTAGGAGGGGGCTGCCAACGAGTGGGGATTTTTTTGAAATCAATAGAAATTAAATCAGTCGCTCAGCGAAGGATTTTGAAAATCCAATTGACCAAAGAGGAATTGTCGAAAGCAGGCCCGCCAAAAAGGGGATGATTTTCTCAGGATGCCGGTGAAAGAAGCGCTTTGTGAAACGGGTTTTTTCATTGGTTTATTGGGATTATTTGTCGGGCGGAACTGATTCTGCCTGGCATTTTTTTTTGAAAACTCTACCTCCTTATTTTCCCGGAAGTATCCCCTCCCATTAAGCTCAGCACGTTTTCCAACGACACCATATTGACATCCCCCGGCACGGTATGTTTCAGGGCGCAGGCTGCGGTGGCAAAATTCAATGCCTGTACATCATCGTCATAATGCAGCAGGCCATAGATGAGGCCGGCAGCATAGGCATCGCCGGTGCCGACACGGTCTATGATGGGGGTGATTTCCAGCATGTCGGTTTTGATATATTCGGTTCCGTTCCACATTTTACCCTGTATCTGATGGTGAGAAGCGCTGATGGATTTTCTGGTTTTTCCCACCACTTTTTTAATCCTTGGAAAGGCGTCCATCAGCTCTCTGGCTGACTGTTGAAAACTGCCGCCTGCTTCCCCAAGCCCAAACATTACATGGATGCCTCGCCTTCCGGTCGTCACAACATCACACCTTTGCACCAACTCAGGCATCACTTCCTGCATGGTTTTACCATACTTCCACATGTTGCCCCGTGAATTAATATCCCCTGACACCGTTATTCCCAATCTGTTCGCAGTTTTAATGGCATCCAGACAACACATGGCGGCCCCTTCCGAAATAGCAGGGGTGATGCCTGTCCAATGAAACCAGTCTGCGTCTTTGAGGACAAGTTCCCAGTCAATCATGGACGGCTCGATTTGAGAGAAAGCAGAACCGGCCCTTTCGTAAATAACCTCGCTGGGCCTGTGGACAGCGCCTTTTTCCAGAAAATATTTGCCCATCATTTCCCCGCCATAAATAACGTGGTCGGTACTCAGCCAATGGTGCCGTAAAAACTGGGTGGCCGCCCTGCCAAGTGCATTGTCGGGGAAACGGGTCACGTGGGCTGCTTTCATGCCAAGGTATGCGCATGAGATGGCAACGTTTGCCTCGCCGCCGCCATAAACCAGTTCGAAGGATGTGGCTTGCGAAAATTTGGAATGGCCCGGTGGGGACAAACGCATCATTACTTCACCAAATGTTATCAGTTTTTTAGCCATGATTATGAGTTTTATCTGGTTCTTTTTTCTTGTCAGTGGCAGGATATTTCTGATTCCAATTATAGAAGTAAAAATCGAGAACACCAACGTTCAGAAGCTGCGGTTTCACGGGCGGAAGTATTTACTTATGTCGCACCCGTTGGGATAGTGGTGCTGCTTACGTTCTTGTTGTTAGTGACTTGGAGAAGGAAGGGAGGGGTGAAAACCGTGGTCGTGTGAAAGGAAAATAGCGGCAGGAAGGGCAGGGAAGAGGTATTGATTCTTTCTCTGTTTCCTGGAATTTGAGGCGCCACCGGTGGCCCCAATCTTGGCCTTATTACAGGGATATTCTACCGGCCGTTAATTTTCCTTTTCTTATCATTGCGATTCCAAAGATTAATAACTCACATTGATAGTAAAATGGATAAATTACAATTGAAATACGAAGCCCTTCACTACCATGCCAAGGGCCGGCCCGGCAAAATAGAAGTTATTCCAACCAAAGAAACTGCTAACCAGCGGGACTTGTCGCTGGCTTACTCGCCCGGCGTGGCCGACCCTTGCCTTGCTATCGCCAACGACGTCAACGACGTGTATAAATACACTGCCAAAGGCAATCTCGTAGCCGTCATCAGCAATGGAACCGCTGTGCTCGGGCTGGGTGATATCGGACCGGAAGCAGGCAAGCCGGTGATGGAGGGGAAAGGCCTTCTTTTTAAAATTTACGCTGACATTGATTGCTTCGACCTCGAACTGAACACGAAGGATGTGGACGAATTCGTCCGCACGGTGAAAATCCTGGAGCCGACCTTCGGGGGCGTCAACCTCGAAGACATCTCGGCGCCGGAGTGTTTTGAAATCGAAGAGCGCCTGAAAAAAGAGCTGAACATCCCCGTGATGCACGACGACCAGCACGGCACGGCGATCATCAGCGCTGCAGCTTTGCTGAATGCACTCGAATTGGTGGACAAGGATATTTCAAAAGTGAAAATCGTGGTGAATGGTGCCGGCGCATCTGCTATTTCCTGCACCCGGCTGTATGTTTCACTGGGCGCAGACAAGGCCAATATTTTCATGTTCGACAGCAAAGGGTTGATCCATCCGGAGCGGGACAATCTCGACGGTAAAAAATCGGAATTCGTAAATGGGAACCTGCCTGCAAGCACCACGCTGGCGGAGGCATTGCATGGTACGGATGTTTTTATCGGCCTCTCAAAGGGCAATGTGTTAAACCAGGAAATGGTCAAAAAAATGGCGCCCAACTGCATCATTTTTGCCATGGCCAACCCCACACCCGAAATCAGCTACGAGGATGCCACCGAGGCCAGGCCGGATTGCATCATGGCCACCGGCCGTTCTGATTATCCTAATCAGGTGAACAACGTGCTGGGTTTTCCTTTCATTTTCCGGGGCGCCCTCGACGTGCGGTCCACTGAAATCAACGAAGAGATGAAACTTGCCGCTGTCCGGGCACTCGCCGAGCTGGCTAAAAAGCCGGTTCCCGACATCGTCAACCTCGCTTACGGCAACATCAATCTGAAATTTGGCCGGGATTACATCATTCCAAAGCCTGTTGATCCGAGGCTCATCACCAGTGTAGCACCAGCGGTCGCAAAGGCGGCCATGGATTCAGGCGTAGCAAGGGAGCCCATTCAGGATTGGGAAAAATACGAGATCGATCTGGCAAAGCGACTGGGCAACGACAACCCCATCGCAAGGATTCTGGAAACGAAGGCAAGACAGTCCATCAAACGGGTGGTTTTTGTGGATGCTGAAAGCAACTCCGTGCTGAAAGCCGCAAGTGTTGTGCTGGATGAAAAAATCGCCCACCCGATTCTGCTTGGAAATCGCAACCGGATCCAGGAAATGATGAAAGAACTTGACATCAATCTGCCCGGTGTGCGCATCATCGACCCGCAATTCCCGCAGGGCGAAGCTGAAACTAAAACCATGCAGGCTTACGTCGAGCATTTTTATGAAAAAAGAAAACGCAAAGGTTTCAACCGCCTCGAAGCGAAAGACATCATGCAAAGCCGCAGCTACTACGGCGCCATGATGGTGGAAATGGGCGACGCAGATGCCATGATCGGCGGTTTGAGCAAGAAATACAACTACACCGTCCGGCCTGCCCTGCAAATCATTGGAGCAAAAGAGGGCGTCCGGAAAGTGGCAAGTATGCACATCGTCATGACGAAGTCAGGCCCACTCTTCCTGGCCGACACCACGATCAACCACCACCTCACACCGGAGGACATTGCCGGTATCACCGAACTGGTACACGATGAGGTGGAGGCGCTGAATATTACACCACGCATTGCCCTCGTTACCTACTCCAACTTCGGCTCCGTGCCCGATGGTGAAGCGGCGATTTTGATGCGGAAAGCTACCGCCATCCTGCACGAACGCCACCCGGACTGGTCTGTTGACGGTGAAATGCAGGCCCACATGGCGCTTCAGCCAGAGGTGCGCAACCATTTTTACCCCTTCTCCAAACTGGAGGGACACCGTGCAAACGTGCTGATTTTTCCGGCGCTTTCAGCCGCCAACATCGCTTACAACCTGCTCCACCACACTTCGAACATGGATATCATCGGGCCTATCTTGTTGGGTATGAAAAAACCGGTACACATCCTCCAGTTGGGCGCTACGGTTCGTCAGATTGTGAACATGGTGTGTGTGGCGGCGGTACATGCGCAGGAGAAGCGGAAGAATTAAGGGCTTTGCGGCAATCAATAAGAGCCTTCTGGTCTTTCCGATAGGTGAAAAGTCAGGAGGCTCTTTTTTTTAGCTGTATTTTTGTTTCACCATTTCACAAACTTTTCCCTGCCAAAAAAGCCATCCGACTCCACTGAAATAAAATAAAGGCCAGATGGCAGGGAAGATACGTCGATCTCGCCCATGGCTTCAAAGCTGTTCTTTATTCGATAAATTTTGCCGGTTGCATCTGTTATTTTTAAAGTAAAAAACCGGACGGGCTGCAACGCATAAATGTTGACCCGGATGGCAGTGCTTGCAGGATTGGGAAAAACATCGAGCCTGATGTTTGGGGTTGGCATTTCAAAGATAGAACTAACGGGGTCGAGATCGCCATAGGGTGAGCCGTCGAGGGTGTAGCCCAGCAATTGTTTACTGTGCCTACCAGAAAAAAAACACCCGTACAGATAATAGGTCATCCCTAATCCGGTGGTGACTTGCCGGTACAAATTGCATCCGTCAGCGATGCTGAAATAGCATTCGTTTCCATATTGGTAATAAGTATTTTCATTGTCGGTCAGTACCAGGCTTTTCAATCCAATTGAATCAACGAAAATGTCAGACAAAAGGGTGTAATCCAAAACGCCAAAAGATGGCATGGTAAACCAACCGGGGACTTTTGTAGTCCATGGATCAAAATGTTGCCGGTAAAAAGTGTCGAACGCAACGGTTTCAAAGGCAAAAACAGTATCCGGTTCCGGCTGATGAGTGGGGTGCCAATGCCAGTTTTTAGAAATGCCTTTTCTAAAATAGGTAAGTTCGATCTTTTCGTTGGTCAGGTTCACTGACAGAATGGAATCGAAGTAAAACAATTGCGTATCAAAATAGTCGAAATTAAAGTTGGCAACAAAGTCTTCTTTCCATTTTAAAACCTGTCCAGGTTCCAGCCCTCCGAAATAATCCTCAAATCTTGAGGTGAAACCATGCGGCTGACCGTCGTTAAAACCTACCATTTCGTACACTTCCGGCCCCGGCTCGGTTAGCTTTTGCAGTGGAGTGAAGGCGAGAAAACCTCTTTGCTTGCTTAGTTTAAACTGAATGTCGGAGAGCCCGCTCTGTATCGTTGCGCCGTTTAGTTTGGTTTCGATTAAATAGGTCTTAACGCTATCGGGTTCTCCAAAAATCAACTCCTCTGTTTTTGTATCGCATTTGAACACTATTTCATCAAAAGTTCCTGCCCCTTGCAACGGGACCGACCAGGAAAAGCCAGGCTCAGCCAGATGGTAAAAAGGAAGATCACCGTCCGGCGTCAGGACAAACCAATAATCAGGCGTTGAAAACAGGGTATCAACCGGCGGATCCTGCAAGCCGAAATGTTGGGTCAGAATCGTGTCGAAACAGGGATGGTCAACATTTTCAAAATAGTAAACAGCACCGAAATAATGCCGGTCGGTAAAACTGCCGATGTGCGTAAAATCATTGTAGTAAAGTTTGATCTCATCATTTACCTGCCAGTAAGTGGGTTGATTTTCAGGGAAAAGCGCCCATGGATTTTGAGCGAAAAGATCGGAGAAGTTCATGCAGGTGACCAGGATGAGAAGGGTGAAATTTTTCATGTGATAGCGTTTTTAAGGTTGCAGCCAACAATTTCATCAAATCCTGCAAAATGGGCGTGTTAGAAGGCAATAATTGTCGGGAGTTTACAGAATTTGCTAACGAGTAGAAATTACTATCAAAGTAATATTTTTGATGCTCACGAGAAAACGAAATGCCAATGACCCCCACTTTTACTGAATCAGGCTTCCTGACGCCCGCCACCGGCATAGAAACAACCCTTGAAACCATTGAGGAACAATTCGTCCGTGCCTTTCCCAATTCTGAGACGAGGCAGCGGCTGTTTGAAAACTTCCAAAACTACCTCGACCGTTTTCAACATGAAATTTTTCACTGGTTTGAAATTTGGTTGGACGGTAGTTTCGTGACCTTGAAGGAAAACACGAAGGATATTGACGTTGTTGTGTTTTTGGATTGGGAGGTTTATGAATTGAGAGAAAGGATTTTGGAAAGATTTTGGGGGTTCAACTTTGAAGCTGAAGGTATAGATGCTTAAATTGTGAAAGTTTTTCCAGAGGGGCATCCAAAATTTTCAGATTTTCAAAATGATCTTGCGTACTGGAAATACGCATTCATAAACAACCGGGGTTTGGAGAAAAAAGGATTTTTAAAACTAAGCTTTGGTAGAAATGTAGAATAGAAATGGAAGGAAAAGCAGCAGTTTTGGGAAATACCACGGCAAAGCAGGTTGTTCATCTGTTGTATATCATTGGTAAAACCAATGATCAAATCGAGCGTTGTGAAAAATCAAAAGATAACCTTGGTGTCCGACAATACACTTACCTGAAAAGCAAATTCGTAAAGGAATTGATCGAACTTCTCTCCACCTATCAACTCACCGTCCAAATCAAAGAAGCAGAAATAAAAGAAGCCGCCTGAACATCCAGACGGCTTCTTTTTTTCTGAAAATCAGCCCTTTACACCCTCCTTCGCCTTCTCCAGAATTTCATCATCCACCAAATTCGGCAGGGTCACCACCAGCCCTGGCGTGCGTTCCATTTCCCGTTTAATGGCGAACATCGCCTCGTCGTTTCTGGCCCAACTGCGGCGGGCGATGCCGTTGTTCACGTCCCAGAACAGCATGGATTTCAGGCGGTGTTCGGCTGCTTTAGAACCGTCCAGCACCATACCAAAGCCACCGTTGATCACCTCGCCCCAACCGACACCGCCGCCGTTGTGCAGGCTCACCCAGGTCGCTCCACGGAACGAGTCGCCGATCACGTTTTGCACGGCCATGTCGGCAGTGAAACGGCTGCCGTCGTAGATGTTCGATGTTTCCCGGAAGGGCGAGTCGGTACCGCTAACGTCGTGGTGGTCACGGCCGAGCACGACCGGACCGGCCAATTCACCATTTGCAATAGCATCATTGAAAGCTTGGGCAATCTTGATCCGTCCCTCCGAATCGGCATAGAGGATACGGGATTTCGAACCGACGATGGGGATGTCCCGGTCTGCGTTTTTGATCCAAAGAATATTGTCGTTGAGTTGGCCCTGGATTTCAGCAGGTGCTGTGGATTTTATTTCACTCAAAACACGTGCAGCGATGGCGTCCGTCTTGTCGAGGTCGGACTTTTCACCGGAACAACACACCCAGCGGAACGGCCCGAAACCGTAGTCGAAACACATGGGGCCCATGATGTCCTCGACGTAGCTTGGGTATTTGTAAATGCCTGTTTTTTTATCCTTCCAAACATCGGCCCCTGCATTGCCGGCTTCGAGCAGGAAAGCGTTCCCATAATCCCAGAAGTAAGTGCCCCGCTCCGCCATCGTATTGATGGCTTTGACATGACGGACGAGCGTACTGCGAACGGCAGCCATGAAGCTGAGTTTGTCTTCGTCGAGTAGTTTTTTGGCTTCTTCAAACGTGTAGCCTGCCGGACAGTAGCCCAGGTCGTCGATGTTGTGCAGCGAAGTCTGGTCGCTGCCCAGTTCGACTTTGATGTTTTGTTCTACGAATTTTTCCCACAGGTCCACGATGTTTCCGGCGTAAATCAGGGCGATGGCAGTCTTGTTTTTTCGGCACTCCTCCAGCCGGATGATCAGGTCGTCGAGGTTGGTGAAAACATTTTCACGCAGGATGTAGCCGTCGGCGATGCGTTGTTCGGTAGTTTTATCGTCCACCTCAGCCACCACGCCGACAGCGCCGGTGATCACAGCCGCCTTCGCCTGTGCGCCCGACATGCCGCCGAGGCCGCTCGTTACGAATACTTTTCCTCTCAAATCATCGGTGCCAAGGTTTAGCAATCGCCCGGCATTTAGCAGTGTGATGGTCGTACCATGCACGATCCCCTGTGGCCCGATGTACATGAACGAACCTGCCGTCATCTGGCCGTACTGCGTGACGCCAAGGGCGTTGTACTTGTTCCAGTCTTCTTTTTTGGAATAATTGGGGATCATCATGCCGTTCGTCACGACCACTCTTGGCGCATCCTTGTGCGAAGGAAACACCCCCATCGGATGACCGGAATACATGGCGAGCGTCTGCTCGTCGGTCATTTCAGCGAGGTATTTCATGGTGAGCAGGTACTGCGCCCAGTTCTGGAATACGGCCCCGTTGCCACCGTAGGTGATGAGTTCGTGCGGGTGCTTCGCAACTTTGGGGTCGAGGTTGTTTTGGATCATCAACATGATAGCCGCCGCCTGCTTGCATTTGTGCGGGTACTCCTCGATGGGCCGTGCGTACATCTCGTAATCAGGCCGGAAGCGGTACATGTAGATGCGGCCGTAGGTTTCGAGTTCTTCGTAAAATTCGGGGGCCAGCACGGCGTGGTGCTTAGCCGGGAAGTAGCGCAGGGCGTTGCGCACGGCAAGTTTTTTCTCCTCTTCCGACAATACGCCATCGATCACCCGCTTGGGGGCGTGGGAGATGGCGGAGTCGTAGGGTTTGGGGTGGGGCAAAGCATCAGGGATACCGGTTAAGATGGATTGTTGGAAGGGCGTCATTTTTCGTTGTTTTAAAATTTTGATAATCAATATTTTGGATCATAAAACTTGACCTCCGGAATAAAATCAAAATCTTTTTTATTGTCTGTGAAAAGCCGGAAGTTATTGGCAATAGCCGTCGCAGCGATTAGTGCATCCGGAATTTTGATATGATGAACAGGTGTGTAATTGAGGATGAGGCCGTTGAAAACTTTTGAGATTTCGGTGTCGAGGTGGCAAACGATGAAGGCTTCAAGAATTTTTCGTGATTCTGCAATTTTTCCACGGCTGGTGCCAAAATAAACCTCAGCGTGGGTGATGAGGCTCAGCGCAACGTTTTTGAATCCGATTTGGTTGAGTTGCTCTTGTATTTTTTGATCGCCACGAAACAACCGAATGATGATATTGCTGTCGCATAGAATTATTTCGTTCTTTCCCATGCCATTTTTCTGATTTTCTCAATCGTGATGTCCCTGTCTTTCCAAATACCAAATGCGGCGTCGATCGGATTAAAATCTTCCTCCTCTTCTGAAACCTCCAACTGTACCCCCAGCTTATCTTCGATCACGTCCTCGATTGCTTCCGGTGATTCCTTTTCCAGCAGTTCTTCATAATTCATACCCGGTAATTGGGGCGCTCCGGCACCTTTTTTCTCTTTTTTTTGAAAAAAAGAATACAGCGTCAGCGCAAGCATGACAAGGTAAGTGAAGAGTACGGAACGTTCCTGTTCTTTCCCTGCCAGAATCAGAATTTTGTCCCCATGCTGCAAGTCGTTTTTTTCAAAAAAAGCCTTGAGTTCATGGGGCATTTTGCCCATTTCAAGCGACAATGTTTTCATGGATGAAATTTTATGCAAAGCTACTCGAAAAATAGCTGCCTGCCAATTTCACAATTTATCATTTCAAAACTCCACCAATTCCCCCTCCACCATCGCCACCACCCGCTCTCCGCCAGCTGGTTTTACTAAAAACAAACCCGTAAAAGCACTGAACGCCGGCAGTACCATCCAACTCCCTGAAAACCAGAAACATGGGAGACGCAGTCGTTGCCTGCCTGCTCCGCTTACCATCACGCCAGGGTGCAGGTGGCCGGAAAACGTGAAGCCGGTTTCGTGGCCAGCTTCCGGTGGATGATGGGAAAAAATGAAGCCGTCCAGCGAGTACCCGTCCTGTACCAGTTCCACGCCCAACTCGCCGTATTTTTCCTTTTTTAAAATGTCGTGATTGCCTTTCACCAAAATCACCTCCAGGTCCGTTTGCAACTCTCGCCAGTGACGAAATTTCTCAAGATCCCGGTTTTCATACGAGTGAAACATATCCCCGACGACGATGATTTTTTTTGGGTGAAACTGTTCCACCAAACGGCCCAGCCGCAGCAAATCCCGATCCTGCACCTGCCCGGGGATGGGGATACCTGCCTTGCGAAAGTGCCCGCCCTTACCGATGTGCAGGTCGGAGAGGATGAGCGCCTGCTGCTCCTGCCAAAAGACGGCCCGGTCAGGCGAGAGGGTAAGTGTTTGATTTTCAATAAGACAGGTCATCTAAGATCGCAATTTTTACAGGATGGTTACACTGATTTTTATGATTATTATGATTTCAAAAGATCTTATAAAATCATAAAAATCAAAATAATCAGTGTGACCATCCTGCCCTACGTGGATTGCAGCTGCATCCGCTTCACCCGCTCCGCCAGCTTCTCGCTGCTAAGCGATCCCCGCAGGCTGTCCACCTTGATCGGGAAGGCGAAGGGTGTCAATTTAGCCGGTTTTTTGAACAAAATTTTACCCGAAGAAATCCGCTCCAGTGCAGCCCGCAGCCGGGTCTCCTCGATTTGAAAATCGAACGCCTCCTGGTAAGCCTGCCGCAGCAGTAGGTTGTCCGGGTCGTATTCGCTGAAGACGCTGAAAAGCAGCGCCGACGAGCTTTGCAGGTGCTTGTTTTGTTTAAAATTGCCGGGGTAACCCTGAAAAACCAGCCCGGCGATGATGGCGATGTCCCGGAATTTCCGCTTCGCCATTTCCGCAGCATTGATGCTCCGCTGGATGTCGTCGAAGAGGTTTTCCGTGGTGAAAAGCTCCGTCAGCGTTGCCTCTTCGACGGGTATGGGTTGGTCGCTGAGCAGTTCGAAGCCGTAGTCGTTCATCGCAATCGAAAACGTGATCGGCTGCCTTTGGCTGATGCGCCAGGCCAGCAGCGCCGCCATTACCTCGTGCACCAGCCACCCCTCGAAGGGATAAACGAACAGGTGGTGGCCGTCCTTCGTCTGGATGTATTCGATGAGCGTTTCACCCTCCACGGGAATGGCAGAGCGTTCTTTTTGCAAATCAAAAAGTGGTGCAAGTGACTGCATTTCAATGGCTTGCGCTTCGCCATTGCTGGCTTGAAGCATGATGTGGCGCAGCGTTTCACCCAAATTTGAAGAAAAAGAAATACGCCCGCCCAGCCAACTCGGCACCTTTGCATTTTTCGCTTTCGAGCGGCGGACGAAAACGGTCATGTCCTTGAATTGCACGAACTCCAGCGTGCGTCCCGCCAGCGTGAACACGTCGCCGGGTTTCATTTTTGAAATAAACCACTCCTCGATCGTACCGACGAAGCCGCCCTTGAGGTATTTCACCTTCATCACCGCATCGCTGACGATCGTGCCGATGGCCAGCCGGTGGCGCATGGCCGTGCGCCGGGAGGTGATTCGCCAGACGCCGTCCGCCCCGATTTCCACTTTTTGAAATTCCTCGTACGCCTCCAGCGTGCCGCCGGTCGAAATGAAAGCCAGCGCCCATTCCCACTCGTCCACCGTCAGGTACTGGAAGCAGTGGGTGGAGAGGATTTCCATCAAAATTTCATCCGGCCGGAAACCCTCGCCGACGGCCAGCGTGCAGAGGTATTGCACCAGCACGTCAAAGCACATGACGTAGGGTTGGCGCTGTTCAATTGTCTGATTTTCAGTCGCTTGCTTCAGGGCAGCAGCCTCGATCAGTTCCAGCGAGTGGGTGGGCAGGAAGTAAATTTTACTCACGTCATTCGGCGAGTGACCGCTGCGCCCGGCCCGTTGCAGAAACCTTGCCACCCCCTTCGGACTTCCCACCTGGATCACCGTGTCAACCGGCCGAAAGTCCACCCCGAGGTCGAGGCTGGAGGTGGTGACGACGGCTTTGAGCAGCCCCTCGCCGAGCGCATCTTCGACCCAGTCCCGCAGTTCCCGGTCGATGGAGCCGTGGTGCAAGGCGAGCACACCGGCCAGGTCGGGGTAGGCATCGAGCAGGGCATGGTACCAGATTTCCGACTGGCTGCGGGTGTTGGTAAAAATGAGCGTCGTGTTGCTGTTTTGGATGATGGGGTAAACTTTGTCCAGCAATTTGATCCCCAAATGCCCGGCCCAGGGGAAGCGCTCGATCTCGTCGGGCAGGATGGATTCGATGATCGTCTGTTTGCGCATGTCGGTGCGCACGAAAACACCCTGCTCGTGGCTGCTGCCGAGCAGGACCTGTATCGCCTCAGGCAGGTTGCCGATGGTGGCGGAGATGCCCCAGATTTTGAGGGGTGAAATATTTTTTAAACGGCTCAGTGCCAGTTCCACTAGCACACCCCGCTTGCTGCCCAACAGCTCGTGCCACTCGTCCACCACCACGGCTTGCAGGTTTTTAAAAAAGGCAGAATTCCCTTTTTGCGCCAGCAAAAGATGCAGGCTTTCCGGCGTAATGATCAGAATTTCAGGCATTTGGCGTTTCTGCCGCTGGCGCTCGCTGCTGGATGTGTCGCCGCTGCGTAAACCTACTTCCCAGGGCAAACCCAATTCTTCGACAACCTCCCGCATGGCTCGGTGAATGTCTTTGGCGAGTGCCCGCAGTGGGGTGATCCAGAGCAATTGCAGACCGTTTTTTTTACGGGTTTTCCAGTCGTCGTGGCGATTGATCCATTCGATGAGGACCGGGAGGAAAAGGGCGAATGTTTTTCCGCAGCCAGTCGGAGCATTGAGCAGACCGCTTTTGCCGTTGAGGAAATGCTGCCAGGCTTCCTCCTGGAAGGGGAAGGGGTGCTGGTTTTTGGTTTGAAACCAATTAGAAATGATGTGGTAACCTGGCGTATTTTTCAATTTAAAAAATTGATTTTCAGTATTTTAAAAGTAATGCCTGCACATTCTCCAACGTATCCGCCTCTTCCACTTTTTTATCCCGCCTCCACCTGACCATCCTCGGAAATCGCAGCGCTACGCCCGACTTATGCCGCTTCGACTCGGCGATGCCCTCGAAGGCAATTTCAAAAACCAACTCAGGTTTTACTGTGCGTACCGGGCCAAATTTTTCCAAGATGTTGGCTTTGATGATTTTATCCACTTCGTAAAACTCTTTGTCCGTTAAGCCAGAGTAGGCTTTGGTCAGGGTGACGAGCTGGTCTCCGTCCCACACGGAAAAAGTGTAGTCGGTGTAGAGGTTTGCCCGTCGGCCGTGGCCTTTCTGGGCTGCGACGAGTACGACGTCGAGGGTGAGCGGGTCCACTTTCCACTTCCACCAGTCGCCCCGCTTGCGACCGACTTTGTAGTCGGAGTCAAGTTTTTTCATCATCAATCCTTCGCTGCCGACTTCCCTGGCCCTTTCTCGGTGTGCTGCCAATTCCTCCCAATCGATGAATTTTACTTCAGGCGAGAGTTTCAAAACCGGGTGGTTCGCCTCGCTGATCAAACCGGCCAGCATTTCCCGCCGTTCCGCCATCGTTTTTTGCCTAAAGTCCTGATAGTCAAGCTCCAGTAAATCATAAGCGACGAAAACGAGCGGGGCGGTTTGCAGTATTTTTTTGGTCAGATTCTTCCGGCCTATGCGGGTTTGCAGCAGGTTGAAGGGTAGGGGAGCGCCGTCCTTCCAGGGCAGGATCTCGCCGTCGAGGGCGACGCCGTTGGGCAGGTGATTTTGTAAAATCTGATATTCCGGGAATTTCTCAGTCATCAGTTCCTCGCCACGGCTCCACACAAAAATTTCATCCTGCCGCTTGATGAGTTGTCCCCGGATGCCATCCCACTTCCATTCAGCCTGCCAGTCGGCGGGGTCGCCGAGGGTCTGCGGTTCGTCTTCCAGAGCGTAGGCGAGGTAAAACGGGTATGGCTTGGAGGCGTCTGTATCCACATCTTCGCCCTGGATGAGGGTTTTGAAAGTGGTACTTTCCGGTGTCCAGTTCCCGCTGATTCGGTGGGCAACGACGGGGGCTTCAAGATCGTAGGTTTTTGCCAAAGCATTGATTACGAGTTGTTTGGAAACGCCGATCCGAAAGCCGCCGGTGATGAGTTTGTTGAAAACGAAGCGCTGCCGGGTGCTGAACTCCTGCCAGGCATGGAGGATTTCGGACTTGCGCTCCGGCTCTTCCATTTTACCCAGTTTTTTTAAAAAAACGATCCACGACGTGAGGGATTTTTCGTTTTCCTCCGCAGGTTCAGGCAGTAGCAGGGCGATGGTTTCCGCCAGGTCACCTACGCTGTGGTAGCTCTCCTCGAACAGCCAAAGCGGGATATCAGCCACTTCTGCCGCCCACTCACGCAGACGGGTAGAGTTGACAGCCCGCTTGGGGCGTCGGCCTGTGAACAGCGCCAGCATCCACAGCTTGTCATCGTCGGGCGCCGACTGGAAGTAGCGCACGAGGGCCTCCAACTTGTCGTTCGTTTTCGTCGTGGAGGAAATATCGTGGATGAGTTGGGCGAAAAGTTTCATGTTTTTTCGCCCGCAGATCCCGCTGATTGACGCAGATTTGCTTCTTTCAGAATGATAAAATCTGCGTCAATCAGTGGAGTCTGCGGGAGTCTTTTTTTCATTTGCCGGTGCGTCTTCTTCTTCAACTCCATACTCCGTCTTCACTTCGCCTGCCGGTATCCCGATTTCATTCAAATACCTCGAAAAAATGCTCGTGAAACCGTGCGTGACGTACACTTTTTCTGCTTCGGTGGCTTTCACGGCCGTGAGTAATTCTTCCCAATCGGCGTGATCGGAGAGGATGAAACCCCGGTCAACGTTACGGCGGCGGGCATTGCCCCGCACCTGCATCCAGCCGGAGCAGATGGCCATCGAATGTGGGCCGAAACGCTTTAGCCAGGTTGTGCCGCCAACCGATGGCGGGGCGATGATGAGCGCTCCCTGAAAGTCTTTTTTTGAATATTCACTGGTCACTTTGGGTAAATGAGGCAGGTCAAAACCCGCCTCCCGCAGCGTTTCATTTACGTTAAAAATGGCCCCGTGCGAGAAGGCCGGGCCGATGCTCAAGTCCACATTCTTCACGATGCGCTGCGCCTTGCCGAGGCTGTACCCGCAAAGTACGCTCACTTTTCCTGCCTCCCGGTTTTGCTTCCACCAGTTATTGATGTCCTGAAAAACAAGGCTTTGCGGTTGCCAGTAGTACACCGGCAGCCCAAATGTACTTTCCGTGATGAACGTGTGGCACTTCACCGGATCGAAGGGTACTGTGACGCCGTCCGGCTGGATTTTGTAGTCGCCGCTGACGACCCAGATTTCACCGTCTTTCTCTACCCGCACCTGTGCCGAGCCGATGATGTGCCCGGCCGGATGCAGGCTGACTTTCACGCCATTGATCGTGCGTGTTTCACCGTAAGCCATCGTTTGAAGGGAAATGTCGCTGCCGAGCCGGAGCCGCATCACGGCCTCTGAATCGTGGTGGGCAAGGTAGTGTTTGCACCCGTAGCGGGCATGGTCGGAGTGCGCATGCGTGATGACCGCCCGACCGACAGGCCGCCAAGGGTCGATGTAAAAATTGCCCGCAGGGCAGTAAATTCCTTTTTTAGTAAACTTCAGCAACATGTCGAAGGAACAGCCTCCGTCCTGGATTGTTTAACGAAAATCAGGGCCTTAGCCGGGTAAAACCACCGTCGATCGGGTAGTCGCAGCCGGTTATGAACGCGGCCTCGTCGGAGCAGAGGAACAGCGCCAGGCTGGCGACTTCCTCCGGTGTTCCCATGCGTCCGATGGGTTGTGTTTTGGCTAATTTGTCAAACATTTCCTTCTCATTGCCAGGATAGTTTTTTTGTAAATAATCATCCACGAACGGGGTGTGAATACGTGCTGGCGAGATGCAGTTGCAGCGGATATTGTCGTTGAGATAATCGGTAGCGACGGAGAGTGTCATGGTCAACACAGCGCCCTTGGTCATCGAATAGGCAAAGCGGTCGGGGATGCCGACGGTGCCTACGATGGAGGCCATGTTGAGAATAACTCCGCCGCCATTTTTTTTGAAATGCGGCACACAGGCGAACATGCTGTTGTACACGCCCTTCACGTTCACCCGGTAGAGGCGGTCGAAATCGGCTTCGCTCGTACGCTCCAGGTTGCCGACGAAACCGATGCCTGCGTTGCAAACCAGGATGTTGATAGCGTGCTGATTTTGAATGGATTGCGCCAGTTCGATGACCTGCTGCTGATCGGTCACGTCGCAGGTGTGTGCTGTAGCTCGCCCGCCCTCCGATTGAATGAGCAAGGCAGCGTCCTGCACTTCTTTTTCTTTTAAATCAAGGAGATGTACATGCGCGCCTTCAGCGGCAAAACGCCTGGCGATGGAAAAACCAATGCCGCTGGCGGCGCCGGTGATGAGAGCTGTTTTGTTGTCGAGTCGTTTCAATTTGTTTCTTTTTTTTTGAACGCAGAGGCGCTGAGACGCAGAGAATACGAGGTAAAACTCTGCGCCACTGTGTCTCGGCGTTCATCCCATTTCAAAAATCTTTTTCATTAAAACCCACTTCTCGCCCTCCTTCGCCCAGGGCAATGGCTGCTGAAATTTCCACATCAGCGCCTCCCACTCTTGTACCTTCGGATTGGCAGCATCGCTGGCGGCCTTTTTTTCGAATGAAAAATCCTCATTCACTTCCATGATCATGAACAGCCGGTTACCGGTACGATAAATTTCCAGCACTTCGATGCCGGCGGATTCGATGGTTTCGAGAATTTCCGGCCAGACGCCGCCGGGGGCGTGCCAGCGTTCGTATTCGGCGATGAGGGCGGGGTCGTCTTTCAGGTCGAGGGCGAAACAGTGGCGCATTAGCGATTTTTTTGATTTATGATTCATTTTTCGAGTAAAACAGGGCAGTCTTCGAGGGCGATGTCGTACTTACCGGATTCGCAGTCTTTAATGATTTTCACTTTTCGGATGCCTTCGTCGTTGCCAAGGCGGATGGCGAAATAGCAGTTTTGCTTTTCAAAAGTGTACTCATCACAAAAATAAGAAGCGCCCGTTTGCGGGTCTTCGTCTGACTCGCTTCCGAGGAAAAAACCGGTATTTATGTGGGCCTCTCCATTGATTTGATCGATGGTTTGGTTGCCTTTTCGAAGTTCGTAGTTAAAGCCGAGTGTGGAGAAATTTAACCGGGCTACATCCAGCGATAAGGTATAGCCGCCCTTCACAGCAATGAAATTGGTCCATTCATTTTCTGGCAGTTCCATCGGGAAAACGAAAGTGTCGAGTTTTTCAACGATGAGCAGGCTGTCTGCCAGTTCGAATTCGTTGGCCAGTCCTGAATAGGAGAGTTTGTTCAAAAATGTTTTTGAATACTTCGAATCATCCTGGAGGGTGATTTTGGCAGGCGACTCCGAGTCAGTATCCTCAATGGGGGCGGGGCTTGGTTCAATAACCGGCGGTGCAGGTATTTCCTCCTGCTCAAGTTCGGCCAGCAGGCTGTCGAGTTCTGGCGTGCTGGATTGATTGGTGCCTGGCGCCGGGTTTTCACAAGAAAAAAACAACGGAAAGCAAACTGCCAAAATCAACACATTGATTTGATAGCCCATCGTTACGGTGTTTTAATTTGATACCCCTTCCACCCATAAAAAATGATGACCAGAAAACACAGGGCAGGTAGCACGAAAGCCGACTGGTAACTGCCGGTTGCATCAGCGATGGATCCCAAAACGGGAGGTAAAACTGCCCCACCCACGATGGCCATGATAATGAGTGAGGAGCCGATTTTTACCTGCTCCCCAAGGTTTTTGGTCCCAAGGGCGAAGATGGTCGGGAACATGATCGACATGAAAAAGCTGGCGAATAAAATGGCAACGACAGCCGTCAGTCCACTGGCCGTGATGCCGATGATGAAGAGCGCAAGCGCAATGAATGAAAATGCCGTCAGCAAACGCTGAGGTTTGAAAAAGGACATGAGCCAGGTGCCAAAAAATCTTCCCACCATAAATAAAAGGAAGCTGAAGGTGAGGTGAAAACCCGCCCATCGCTTGGGTGTAAGTTCATCGGCGCTGCCAGTCAGCCACTCGAAAAATGGCTTCAGTGCCTCCACCAGAAAGAAGTGTTTGTCCGGGGAAAGTGAGAGTTTCAGGTCGATAAAATAGCCCCAAAGACAAGCCTGGGCACCGACATACGCAAATTGCGCCACAACTGCCAGCACAAGGTGCCGGTTTTTAAAAATACCATCCCAGCCACGTTTGCCGGAGGTGGAAGGCTGCACGGGTTCGGGCATTTTGGTGATCCAGAACAGGAAGGCTACGAACAGTACAATGCCCGCCAGCCAGAGGTAAGGCGTCTGGACGGTTTGGGCCTCTTCGATGCGGATGGCTTCAGCCTGATCGAAGGGCATGGCGGCAAGGTCGGCAGGTGTGTAAACGTTGTCGGTGAAAATGAGCAGGCTGCCGATGAGCGGCCCGAAAATGATGCTCAGTCCGTTAAACGATTGTGAAAAATTGAGGCGTTGTTCGGCCGTAGCGGGGTCGCCGAGGATGGAGACGTAGGGGTTGGCCGCCGTTTCTAAAAAAGCTAAACCGCTGGCAATGGTGAAAAGAGCGAACAGGAAAAACCCGTACACCCGCACCTCAGCCGCCGGGTAAAACAATGCCGCCCCGATGCCGTAGAGCAGCAAGCCGAAGATGATACCTTTTTTAAAACCGAATTTATTCATAAAAAGCCCTGCCGGAATGGCGAAGACGAAGTAGCCGAAGTAGAACGCCGAGTCCACCAGTCCTGCCTGCCAGCGCTTCAGGTCGAGTGCCAGCTGGAAGTGATTTATGAGGATGCCGTTGAGCGAGTTGGCGATGCCCCAGAGGAAAAAGAGGCTGGTGACGAGGGCGAACGGGACGAGGTACTTGTTTTTTGACATGGTGGTTTTCGTTTTTGAAAAATAATCGTCGAAATGTCGGTAATTTCTTTGCGTTTTTCAAAAACAAAAAATAGGATGCGTGAGGGGCTTCCTCGCCCTGACAATTCTTGTCAAGATTCGATGCGGCTTTCCCCGGTGAGCGTCTCGGGGTTGCGCAGCCACAAATCCCGTTGCGGGAAAGGAATCTGAACGTTGTTTTCCCTGAACAGACGGTCGATTTCCATCCGGATTTCACTTTTTACCAATTCAATTCTGAAAAACTCTTCACTGAAAAAGAACACCTCAAAATCGAGGGAAGAAGCACCAAAATCTCTGAATTGAAAATTTGGTTTTGGATCGTTAAGAACTTTTGGATGTGAGCTGACAGCCTTGATCAGCAACTCGCTCACAAGGTTCAGATTGGAACCGTAAGCAACCCCGACTTTTATTCTGAATCGGGTGGGGGAGTCGTTGTGGCTCCAGTTGGTCACTTTTTCGATGACGAGTTTTGAGTTGGGGATGAGAATTACGACCCGGTCACGGGTTTCGACATGAGAGGTTCTCAGTCCGATCAGGTTAACTCTTGCGACGATTCCGTCCACTTCCACGATGTCTCCGACTTCGATAGTTCCTTCAATCAGGATAACAATGCCGGAAATCAGGTCTTTGAAAGTATCCTGCAAGCCGAGTCCGACACCCACCAGCAAGGCCGCCGAACTGGCCCAAAGCATGGAGCCGACGCCCATTATTTCAAGAATAAATAAAATGGCGAGCACCCAGATGATGTAGCTCAGGAATTGCTTGAGAGCATACTGACGGCCAAAATCAATCCTTTTTCTCAAAAAGAATCTGGCAAGCAGGACGCTGTTGACAAGCCAAACCAAAAACTTTGCAGCCAGCAATATTAATACCGCTGCAAGAATGCCGGCTACCGTAATCTTGTGGCCGCCGAGATCGATGGTAAATTCAAGAAACGTTTTAAAATCCATGCAGAAATTGAAATTTTGTCAGGGTAAAGATAGAAACTGGTTTTGGTGGATTATGCGGATAGCTTAACTTTCACTTCAGTTTGGTGGTTTATTATCTGAAACCTGATTTTTGTGAAAATTTGTCCTTTTTACAATTCACGGAAACGCCATTTTCCCGGATGAATGCCTTTTTACAGGTGTTTCAAACTTAGCGACATGAAAAAATTACTTACTTTCTTCACTTTCTTCCTGCTGACGACATTCAGCCTCAAAGCACTTGACGCAAGCATTTCCTACGCTACCTTCAAAAGCCCGGCTGGCAGTTACATTGAGGTTTACTTGCACGTAGTGGGCTCCACGGTAGAATTTGTCCCGGTTAGTGATAGCACTTTTCAGTCGGTTTTAAGCGTGGTTGTTTTGTTCAAACAGGGTGATGAAATAGTGAAATTTGATAAATACAGACTGAATAGCCCCGTGTTTGAAAATGCAGCCAATTTTGTCGACCTGAAACGCTATCCGCTGGAAAATGGCACCTATAAAATAGAGGTGTCCGTCGAAGACCTCAATCGGGAAGACAATGCCAAAAAATATGATTCGACCTTCTCAATTGATTTCAGTTCCACCGAATTATGTCAATCGGACATTCAGTTGCTGGCTTCCTGCAAACCGGTTGAGGCCGGCGATGATAACCCAATGGTAAAAAGCGGTTTTTGTTTTGAGCCGCTTCCCTCCAATTTTTACGGAAAATACGCCAGTACCCTTGTTTTTTACAATGAAATTTACAATACAAACATGGCCATCGGCGACGACTACATGATCAGTTATTTCATCGACAACGCCGATACCAGGGAAAAGACAGAGGCCATTTCCATAGGTCACAAAAGAAAATCGCCTGAAGCAATCACGCCGTTTTTAACTCAAATGGACATCAGCGAGCTGCCGAGTGGCAATTACAATTTGATTTTGGAGATTCGCAACCGAAACCGGGAGCTTTTAAATAAAAAGTCTGTCTTTTTTCAAAGGAGTAATCCATTCTTCAATGCTACTGCCGAAGAGATTGCTTCTGGAAATGAAGTTGTTCTCGATCAGGAATTCGTTGGCAAGCTCAGCGATGCGGAGTTAATCTACAGCCTTCGTGCCATAGCCATGCAGGTCGATAAAAATGATGGGGATCATCTGAACTTGTTGATAAAAGAAAAGAAAACCAATGCCATGCGGCTTTACCTGTTCAGCTTTTGGGCGCAGGAGAACCCGAACAGTCCGGAAGCGGCCTACGAAGCTTACATGAATGTGGCCCGGAAAGTTGATGAAAAATTCCAGAGCGGCTTTGGTCATGGTTTTGAGACTGATCGGGGTTATGTTTTTATGAAATATGGTGCACCAAACGATGTAGTTACGGTGGAAACTGAGCCCAGCGCACCGCCTTACGAAATCTGGTTTTACAACCAGTTTGCACAAACCAAGCAGAACAATGTAAAATTCCTGTTTTACAACCCTTCTTTGTCCACTAATGGCTATATTTTATTGCACTCAACGGCCAGGGGAGAAGTGAACAACCCTCGTTGGGAAGTTGAGCTGTACCGCAATGCACCGACAGAAGTGGATGGTAATCAATTCATTGACGCAACCAGGATGAAAGATAATACCGGACGGCAGGCCAGAAGGCTGTTTGAAAGTTATTAAATCAAACCTGATTTAAGCGGTATTATTTTTGACTTTCAGAAAACAAAAAACTAAACCAACACGGGCGAAATTCATGGGTTGAAAAAATTTCATCTATCTTTCGCCGTTCTTTGAAAACAGAGGTGGCGCCGGTGTTAGATGCCACCTCTGTTATTTAAGAAACGGGCAGGTGCATTTGGTAAAACCCTGGCTGGTGAAATGAAAAATTGACTTAACATTTTCCGGCTTCCAAGTGTTATTGCCCTAAATCATGTTTAAGTTGTCGAGTAATTTAGTCATCATACCTACCTACAATGAGCGGGAGAACGTCGGTAAAATTATTGACACTGTACTTTCCCTGCCTGCGCTGTTTCACATTTTAATTGTTGACGACGGCTCGCCAGATGGCACCGCCGAAGTAGTCAGAGAAAAACAGCGTCAGTATCCCGGACTTGTTCACCTCATGGAACGCAAGGGCAAACTTGGCCTTGGAACGGCTTACATTGTCGGATTCCGCTGGGGGCTGGAATATGGTTATGATTACATTTTTGAAATGGATTGTGATTTTTCCCATAATCCGAAGGATCTTGTCCGGATGTTAGCCGCTATAGAAAACGGAGCTGATGTTGTTGTTGGCTCCCGGTATGTTAAAGGTGGAAAATGCGTCAATTGGCCTGCTGATCGAAAAATCCTTTCCTACGGTGCGTCGCTTTACGTCCGGATGATTACGTGGATGTGGGTAAAAGATCCAACGGCAGGATTTGTCGGCTACCGCCGGGAGGTATTGGAAACGATTGACCTGGATAAAATAAAATTTATCGGATACGCCTTTCAGATTGAGATGAAATTTGCGGCTAAATGCCTGGGCTATAAAATCAAGGAAATCCCCATTACTTTCACGGACCGCATCGAAGGTGAGTCGAAGATGTCGAAAGGCATTGTGAAAGAAGCAGTTTGGGGAGTTTTGCAGATGAAATGGATCAGTTTCAATGAAGGATTCCGCCGCCGGGAGCGCTGGGGCTTTTTATCAAAAAAAGAAGCTTCGCAACGCAGCCTGTAGTTGCATCATCAAACTTTTTTTCCCTGCCTGACGATAATTTCTGAGCCTTCTGCCAGAAAAACGCTCAAAGGTTCTTGTTTTAACATTTCTCCAAATGGTTGACCGTAGAGCTTTTCACCACTGACATCGATGTCGTAGTTCTTCATAGGGTAAACCTCCCATTCCGGGTGTTCAACCTGATACTCCGAGGTTTTGGTGTCGCTGAGCTTTGTGTAGCCCCAAAAATGTTGCGTAATGAATTCCTCCTCACTTCCGGATTCGAAATTTACAGGGTGGGGCAGAGCTGAAACAGCAAATTTGTCCCACTTGCCTGACACCTTCCACTCGTAACTTACCCGTAAAAATTCTTCTTCCGATTGATTCCATGCATGCCGCATTGGAAGTGTTTGATAATGCTCGCCGTACAACGTGTTGGCTACCAGCGTGATAGCTGCCTTCGGTACGATCTCTTTTATAAAAACAACTCCCCGCTTCCACTCGCCCCCCTCTTTGAATCGCACGTAAAATCGAAGATTTACCTCTTCAAAGTTTCGGTGAAATGGGATTGAAAGACCTTTCAGTTTCACATTTTTAAACATAAAACCGACAAGGCTTACGTAGCAGCGATTGTTCCAAAAGTCCAGTTCGGTCTTCGCCGGCAGGTACTTTTTCAGGATGGAAGGGTCAGCGAGGTAATTGGCTAATGCAAGTTTTCGCCATTCGGCTGTAAGAAAGGATGGTTGCATAACAATGTAGTGCGGTCAAATCATGGTGAAGGAAAATTGCTCTGTCAATTAAGGCTAACCGGAACGCAGTGAAAAAGTTTTTACGAAAATGACGCCCCGGGTGTAGAAAAGTGGTGAAAAATTCACCGGATTACTGAAAAGTGTAAAAAAGTGGAGATAAAACCGACTTTTTTTCAGGTGAAGAACAGCCCCGACTCAACATACATCGAATTTTTTCTTTACTGTGTTTTCAAATGGTTTAAATTCCTGCAAGCGATATGTTTACAAATAGCGCCTACTTATTATGATTAGAAAAATGTGGAAAACTTTTTCGCACATTGAGTGGGAAAAAGTGGAGATTTGTGTCAGAAAGTAGCTATTTTTGGAGCAGAAATTGACATAAACAGAGACATGAACCAACTTCTGGGGGAATATCCTTGTAAAATTGATCCGAAAGGGCGGCTTCGTTTGCCGTCCGGTCTTCTCGAGCAGCTGCCGGCTGACGAGCGGGACAACTTCGTGGTCAATCGGGGGATGGAGAAATGTCTCATGCTTTATCCCAAAAAAGTTTGGGATGAAAAATCAGCGCAAGTTAACCAATTAAATGATTTTGACACACAAGCCAGGCTTTTCAAGCGTGCCTTCTACCGTGGAGCTACTCCATTGAAAAGAGATAGCGCCGACCGGCTGAATTTTCCAAATCAGCTACTGGAGTGGGCAGGTATCACGGATGGCGAAGTTGTTTTGGCGGCTGTGAATGACAAAATCGAGGTTTGGGCAGCCTCCGAGTATGAGGCTCAATTGGGCGAAGAACTTGACATGGCTCAGCTTGCGCAAACGGTCATGGGGAATTCACCAATGAAAATTGACCAATGAAATACCACGAACCCGTTCTTGCCAGCGAAAGCATCGAAGCGCTTGACATCAAAAAAGATGGCAAGTATGTGGATGCAACGTTTGGGGGTGGTGGTCATAGCCGGTTGATTTTAAACGAATTGGGTGAAAAGGGCAGGCTTTACGCCTTCGACCAGGATGACGATGCACTGCGGAATTTGATCGATGATGAGCGATTTGTTTTTAACCATCACAACTTCCGCTTCATCAAGCAATTTCTTCGCCTGCACGGTGTGAAACAGGTGGATGGAATCCTGGCCGACCTCGGTGTTTCTTCCCATCAACTGGATGAGCCGGAGCGTGGATTTTCCTATCGCTTCGAAGCTGATCTGGACATGAGGATGAACAGGAAGGACGATCGTAAAGCAAGCGACATTTTGAATAGCTATTCCGCCGAAGAATTGCAAAGGGTTTTCAGCGAGTACGGAGAGGTTAGAAATTCCCGCTCCCTGGCGCAAAAAATCGTGCAGGAACGGGAAGTCAAAAAAATTTTAACCATTGGCGATTTCCTGTCTGTGGTGGAGCCGTTGATCCGGGGGTTTCGAGGGCGCTACCTTTCACAGGTTTTTCAGGCGCTGCGTATTGAGGTGAATGACGAAATGGGTGCTTTGCACGCATTTCTTGAATCAACACTCGAAATTCTGAAGCCCGGGGGAAGGTTGGTGGTGATTTCCTACCACTCCATGGAAGATCGGCCGGTGAAAAATTTCCTCAAAACCGGCAACGTGGAAGGTGAGGTAAAAAAAGACTTCTACGGCAAAATTGAAAGACCTTTTGATATTATAAATAAAGGTGTGATGGTGCCCTCGGACGAAGAGATTGAAAGAAATCCGAGAGCAAGAAGTGCGAAAATGAGAGTAGGAATTAAACTATAAACGATGGACGATAAACTATGAAGAATTGGCAGTTTTTAGTTCATAGTTCATCATAAGTAGTTCATCGTTAAGACAGCAAGTTAGATGGCAACACAAAAAAAATCCCTTGGGAGCTATTTGGAAATTGGGAACATTGGTGCTTCCCTGATTCTTAAGAACTTACCCTTTGTACTGTTCCTGAGCTTTCTCACCGTCATCTACATTGCCAACGCACACTATGCGGAAAAACAAGTCAGGCAAATACAAACCCTGCAACAAGAAGTAAAAGAATTGAAACGTAAATACAATTCGCTGAAATCTGAGATTATGTTCAAAAGCCGTCTTTCGGAAGTCGGCGAAGATGTCGAGTCGCTCGGTCTTCGCAAAACTGCCGGGCGGGTGAAGCGGATTGTGGTGGAAGATTAAACAAACAGATTTGACAATGATGAACTATAAACGATGAACGATGAACTGCTTTTCGCATCATTCATAGTTCATAGTTCATAGTTCAAAAGAGATGGCTTTCAACGTAAAAAACGAAGTTCTGATCCGGGTGTATGTCGTGCTCGTGTTTATCGTGCTGGCAGCGGCTGCCATCATTACCAAAACGCTGCAAATCAGTGTGCTGGAAGGCGATAAATGGCGCAGTAAAGGGGAGGAGCTTTACCTGAAGGAAGTGCCGATGGAAGCCGAAAGAGGGAACATCATCACGGAAGATGGCAGCATGCTGGCGACTTCCATGCCGTTCTTTGACATTGCGTTTGACCCGAATTCTTCAGCTATTGATTCTGCGGACTGGGTTCAAAACCTCGATAGCCTGGCTTACTGCCTGGCTACTTACGTGAACCCGGAGTATACCCCGGGCGGCATGCGGGATTTTCTGATTCAGCAAAAACAGGAAGGGAAGCGCTACGTCGTCATCAAAAAAGATGCAACGATTTCGGAGAAAGATCTGATTTCCAGCTTTCCATTGTTTCGATTGGGGCAATTCCGGGGCGGTTTGATTGTGATGCAAAAGTTCAACCGTGAGTTTCCGTTCCGTTTGCTGGCAAGGCGAACGATCGGCTACGTGAGCGGCGATTCAATCGAGGTGGGCCTTGAAGGTTCATTTAACAATGAACTGAAAGGCGAAGAAGGTACGCAGCTGATGTACAAAGTCGGCGGCGGCATGTGGATCCCGATCGATAATTTGGCAAAAATTGAACCCAAGCCAGGCAGGGATATCGTCACCTCTATCGATGTCAACTTACAAGACATCGTTGAGGGTGCATTGGCGAAAGCCATGATCCGCCACCAGGCTGAATACGGCACAGCGATTTTAATGGAGGTGAAAACCGGCGCTATCCGGGGGATTGCCAACCTCGGCTGGACCCGCCAGGGAAAACTGATTGAAACATACAACTACGCTGTCGGAGCTGCCACTGAGCCTGGCTCAACCTTCAAGCTGGCCTCCATGCTGG
Source organism: Bacteroidota bacterium (assembly GCA_030147525.1). Lineage (GTDB taxonomy): Bacteria > Bacteroidota > Bacteroidia > Chitinophagales > Saprospiraceae > UBA6168. Next base: position 84,701 of record JASBVF010000012.1, on the reverse strand, counting down.
CCTTGCTCGAAGATGGTTACGTTGATATGAATGACAGCATTGATCTTGAACAGGGGAGGACCCTGTATTTCGATTCTGAAATGCAGGATGCGTACCCTCACACTTTGAATAACGTCCCGGTTATCCAGGCATTCGGCATGTCATCCAACGTTGGTATTTCCCGCCTGATGCAGAAATACTACGGTGAAAAAAATAACGCCGACCGCTTCATTCAACACCTGCATGACTTCTTCCTCGATGTCCCAACCGGTATCGAGATCAACGGGGAGGTGACGCCTTTCATCAAAAGGGCGTACAGCAGCGAAGACCAATGGAGCGGAACTACACTGCCCTGGATGGCTACGGGCTATGAGCTGACGATCACACCTTTACAGTTATTAGCATTTTATAATGCCGTCGCTAACGACGGAGTCTATGTGAAACCGTACCTCGTGAAAGAGGTGCAACAGTACGGCGAAACCTTGAAGCGCTTCCCTGTCACGGAAGTGAAGGGAAGAATCGCTTCAAAAAAAGCCATCCGAAAAGCACAAATATTGCTGGAAAGCGTGGTGGACAGTACTTGGGGTACAGGTTATTCTCTCCGTGCTGAAAGCTATCGTTTCGCCGGGAAAACAGGTACCGCACAGTTGGGGTATCAGCGCCTGGAGAATATCACCAAAGTGAAAGGCTATCAGGCATCTTTTGCCGGCTACTTTCCTGCGGAAGATCCGGTTTACTCTTGCATCGTGCTCATTAGCCAGCCAAAAGTGGCGGGCATCTACGGCGGGCAGGTTGCACTGCCGGTTTTCAAAGAAATTGCAGACAAAGCGATCGCTACGAGGCTGGAATTATATCCTGTCATCAATGCGGAAAAAGCAGTGGCGCTTGAAGATCGGGCATTGCCCACTTACGACGCCGGTTTTGCCCCCGATCTGCAGTATGTTTTGAAAGAACTGGGGATGAAATATTTCAACAAATCCGACGGAGAATGGGCCGCCCTGAAAGCAGAAGCGCCCGATTCTTTGAAATTATTGAAACGGCCCGTAGTGAATAATCTGGTGCCGAACGTGATCGGGATGGGCTTGCGGGATGCGCTGTTTTTGCTGGAAAACAAAGGCTTGAAAGTGCAGGTGAATGGCAACTACGGCAAGGTGAAGCAGCAGTCCGTCCGGCCCGGGACACGATCGAACGGGCAGACGGTGTGGATTCGGTTGGGGTGAAATTTTTTAAAAAAAAACAAACATTGAAACCAATCAATACCATACTCGACAAAATCGAAATCCAGCAACTCCTCGGCTCAACGGAGCAGGAGGTAAAAAATATCACACTTGACAGCCGGAAAGTACAACCCGGCACCCTCTTCGCCGCCATCCGTGGCACCGCCACTGACGGCCACGCTTACATCGGCAAGGCCCTTGAAAGCGGAGCATCAGCGATTCTTTGTGAAGAATTACCCGAGGCAAAAAAAGAGGGTGTAACGTACATCCGGGTAGCGGACAGTGCAGAAGCTTACGGGCAAATTGCCTCCAACTTCTACGACCGTCCCTCTGAAAAACTGAAGCTCGTCGGCGTCACCGGCACGAACGGAAAAACGACGACAGCGACCTTACTCTACGACTTGTTTTTGACATTGGGCTATAAAGTTGGCCTGATTTCGACGATTGAAAATAAAGTGAACAAACGCAGTATTCCCTCCACCCACACAACACCTGATGCAGGAGCCATCAACTTACTGATACAACAAATGGTGGAGGATGGCTGCGATTACGCCTTTATGGAAGTCAGCTCGCATGCTGTTGCACAAAGGCGAATCGCAGGCCTTTTTTTTACTGGAGGCATTTTTACGAACATCACGCACGAACACCTGGATTATCATAAAACTTTCAAGGCCTACATCGAGGCCAAGAAGATGTTCTTTGACAAATTGCCCAAAACGGCTTTCGCCCTCGTCAACGCAGACGACAAACGGGGCATGGTCATGTTGCAAAACACCGTTGCGAATCAGCAGACTTTTGCGCTGCGCAAACCGGCGGATTTCAAAGCGAAAATCATTGAAAACGGTCTGACCGGCTTACACCTCGACCTCGACGGCGAAGACTTTCACGCCCGGCTCATCGGTGAGTTTAACGCCTACAATTTGCTCGGCGTTTATGCTGCCGCCATGTTGTTGGGGCAGGAAAAGCAAGAGGTGCTTCAGGTTTTGAGCGCTTTGAAGGCAGCAGAAGGCCGTTTCGACTACGTCGTCAGTCAGGAAAAAAATGTGATCGGAATCGTGGACTATGCCCACACGCCCGATGCGCTGGAAAAGGTACTTTCGACCATTCATCAGCTTCGCAAAGGTGGAGGAAACATCCTCACCGTCGTCGGTTGCGGCGGTGACCGGGACCGAACCAAGCGCCCGCTGATGGCGAAAGTAGCCTGCGATTACAGCGACCAGGTCATCCTCACGAGTGACAACCCTCGTACGGAGGACCCCGGGGCGATCATCGCCGAGATGGAAAAAGGCATTCCACCGTATGCGGTGAAAAAAGCGCTTTCCATCACCAACAGAAAGGAAGCGATCAGGGCTGCCTGCCGGATGGCACAAAGCGGAGACGTGATTTTGGTGGCAGGAAAAGGCCATGAAAAATACCAGGAAATCATGGGTGTAAAGCACCCGTTTGACGACAAAGAAATTCTGAGCGATGAACTATGAACAATAGATGATGAACCGAGGAAGCGTTCATAGTTCATCATTTATCGTTCATAGTTCAAAAAAATATTATTTCTTGGCGTCAGTGGAGGGACTGACCGCCTCCTTTTTCCGAAAAAATGCAGTGAAAACAGTGTGGCAAATTGCCCGCTGTTTCTCCTGCAGGATGAAAAAAAGTTAGGACAAACACCAGAACAAACGAAGAAATGCTGTACGAACTTTTCCAATGGATTGACAAACATTACGATCTGCCCGGCACCGGGTTGTGGAGTTACATCTCCTTCAGGGCAGGCTCCGGCATGCTGATTTCATTGATTATCAGCATGGTATTCGGTGGACGGATCATTCACTTTTTGAGGAATTTACAGATTGGGGAAGATATTCGTGACCTGGGTTTGCAGGGGCAAATGCAAAAAAAAGGCACACCAACAATGGGTGGTGTGATTATCATCATGGGCATCGTGATTCCGGTTTTGCTGGTAGCGGATTTGGAAAATATTTACATCCTGCTGCTGCTGCTCGTGACTACCTGGATGGCCATCATCGGATTTGTGGATGATTACATCAAGGTTTTCAAAAAAAACAAAGCCGGACTGAGTAGTAAATCAAAAATCATAGGCCAGGTAGGATGTGGTTTAATTGTGGCACTGTCGATGATGTGGAGTAGCGAGGTAGTCGTCAGGCAGGATGTGGAAAAAGCGGAAGACATGGGGTACCCGATTGTAGGGGATACCTACCTCGTAACGGACGCAAAAGGCGATACCGTGGAAGTTGCAAATACCAAGGCGTACATCACCAATCTGCCCTTTTTTAAGGATAATCAGATTGATTACGCTAAAATACTGCCGCTCGAAAGAGAGCAGGCAATCAAATACATCTGGATTGTGTTCATCCCGCTCGTGATTTTCATTATCACGGCGGTGAGTAACGCAGCAAATTTGACAGACGGGTTGGACGGGCTGGCGACCGGCGTCAGCAGCGTTGCAACGATAACGCTTACTGTTTTTGCCTACGTCAGCGGCAACGTCATTATGGCAAGCTATCTGAACGTGCTCTATCTGCCGGGAGCAGGTGAAATGGTCGTTTTTGCGGCCTGTTTCCTCGGGGCCTGTACCGGATTTTTGTGGTACAATGCTTACCCGGCGCAGGTTTTCATGGGCGATACAGGCAGTTTGACCCTCGGGGGCATCATTGCTGCCATGGCGATTTTACTTCGAAAGGAGTGGCTGTTGCCGATTTTATGCGGTGTTTTTATGGCTGAAAACCTGTCGGTGATGCTCCAGGTGTCGTATTTCAAATACACTAAACGGAAGTACGGCGAAGGCCGCCGGATCTTCCTGATGTCGCCGCTGCATCACCATTTTCAGAAAAAAGGAATGCCGGAGGCGAAGATTGTAACGAGGTTTTGGATAGTGAGTATTCTGCTGGCGGTATTGACGGTTTTGACATTGAAAATCAGATAATTAGCTTTAAACATGCTCACCACGTTCTGAGAAAAACATACACACGTTAGTTCATTCAAATAGAAGGGTACAAACACGAACAAACCATGAAAGTGACCATCCTTGGGGCAGGCGAAAGCGGAGTCGGGGCAGCACTCCTGGCAAATCACCTCGGCTTTGAAGTTTTTGTTTCCGATGGTGGCAAGATTAAAGACAACTTCAGGCAAGAATTAATAGATAAAGGCATTCCATACGAGGAAAGCAAACATACATGGACAAGCATTTTCGAGTCAGATGAAATTATCAAAAGCCCAGGGATTCCCGATCATATCCCCCACATTCGACGACTGTTCGACCTTGGCAAACCGGTAATTTCTGAAATTGAATTTGCTGGCCGCTACACAACGGCCACCATCATTGGCATTACGGGGAGTAACGGGAAAACTACGACTACCAGGTTGACCTACCATCTGTTCAAAACTGCTGGACTGAACGTAGCACTTGGAGGGAACGTCGGAACCAGTTTCGCCCGGAACATCACAGAGAACAAGTACGATTTTCACGTGCTGGAGCTAAGCAGCTTTCAGTTGGACGGCATCGTGCGCTTTCGACCGAACGTAGCCATGCTACTCAATATCACGCCAGATCATCTGGACCGATATGAGTACAAAATGGAGAACTACGTCCGCTCGAAGTTTCGCATCGCTATGAACCAACGGGAAGAGGACTTGCTAATCCTGAATGGGGGTGACCCCGAGATTCAGAATTACTTGAAAGTCAACCGCTTAACGCCACGTTTAATACAAGTCGCCAACCACTTTGAGGACACCCGCTCTCTCTCAGTTGGTGACTCGACTTTTGACATGACAGGCTGCGTGCTGAAAGGTCAGCATAATTTTTTCAATGCCGCCTGCGCTATTCACGCCGCCAAATCGGCCGGTATCAGCGACGAGGTCATTCAGCAGGGGCTGAACACCTTCGTCAATGACCCGCACCGGCTGGAGCATTTCACCACGATCAACGGGGTGGATTACATCAACGACAGCAAGGCGACCAACGTGGATTCGGTTTTTTATGCGCTGCAAGCCATGCAAAAACCGGTCGTCTGGATCGCTGGCGGCACTGATAAGGGCAATGACTACGGCCCGATCGAAGAACTTGTCAGGCAGAAAGTGAAAGCACTGATCTGCCTCGGGGTGGACAACAGCAAGTTGCTGGAGGTTTTTTCACCCGTTTTGAAAAATATCGAAGAAGTAAAAAGCGCAAAAGAGGCCGCCGAAAGGGCCGCCACCCACGCCGAAAGGGGCGATGTGGTGCTGCTCAGCCCGGCCTGCGCCAGTTTTGATTTATTTAAAAATTACATGGACAGAGGCGACCAATTTAAAGCCGCTGTTCTTGGAATGATGAACGATAAACGATGAACTATGAACCCGATTCCGGGAAGTTCACATTTCATCATTCATAATTCATAGTTAGAATCATGAATTTAGGAGCAAGAATATACGCAGAATTAAGAGGTGACCGGGTCATTTGGATGATCTTGCTGCTGCTGTCCATTTTTTCCATTTTGGCAGTGTACAGCAGTACGGGCACCATTGCGTACAAGCTTAGCGGTGGCAATACGACCGGCTACCTGATCAAGCATATTCTCATCCTTGGCTTCGGGTTGTTTCTGGCCTATTTGGCTTACCTGACGCCGTACATGCGATTCATGAAACTGGCGCCCTGGCTTTGGCTGATAGCGCTGGGGATGTTGATTTTCACACTGGGATTCGGAGTTGAGATTAACCACGCAAGACGCTGGATCAGAATTCCGTTCGTAGGGCTTACATTTCAAACCTCTGACTTTGCCAAGCTCGCCCTGATTCTGGTTGTTGCAAGAGAAATCACCAGGCACAAGGACTACATCAAGGATTTCAACAAGGCCTTCATGCCCATCATCATGCCCATCATCATCATGTGCGGCCTGATTGCGCCGGCCGATTTGAGTACGGCATTGGTGCTGTTCGCCACCTGTTTTTCGATGATGTTCATCGGAAGGGTAGATGTGAAATATCTCGGTTTGCTGATTTTGTTGTGGGTGGTATTATTCGCCGGATTAATCGTGGTGTGGAAGTTCGCCCCGGATGTCGTCCGGGTGGATACGTGGACAACTCGTATCTCGGAGTTCCTGGGCGACCGGGTGGATGGCAGTTTTCAAAACCAACAGGCTAAAATTGCCATTGCCAACGGTGAAATATTCGGAATGGGCCCGGGGAACAGTATCCAGCGGAACTACCTCCCCACGCCGTACGCCGATTTTATTTACGCCGTTTTCTGCGAAGAATACGGGCTGGTCGGCAGCTTTCTGTTGCTGAGCCTTTATGTCCTGCTGTTCTTCAGGGTGACAAGATTGGTGACCATCAGTGAGAAATCATTTGGAGCAATGGTGGCGGTGGGGCTTTCACTCAACATCGTCATTCAGGCGCTGGCGAATATGGCCATTTCTGTTCACCTCGTACCCGTAGGTGGCCTGACCTTGCCGATGGTGAGTTGGGGAGGTACTTCGGTACTGTTTTCCTGTCTCTTTTTCGGCATCATTCTCAGTGTCAGCCGCTACATCGAAGGGGCAGTTGAACGGCAGGCAGCTGGCGAAGCGCCGGGGGGAGCAATGGCTCAACAAGCAGGCGGGAAGGTGAGCAAGGAGAGTGGAAAGAAGTAAAAATAGCAGGATACCAGAACCTCTAACATGAAAATAATAATATCAGGCGGCGGTACCGGAGGACATGTTTTCCCCGCCATCGCCATCGCCGATGCCATAAAAAAAATGCGCCCGGAAGCCGAAATACTATTTGTCGGCGCAAAGGGCAAGTTGGAAATGGAAAAAGTTCCGAATGCCGGCTACCCCATCGAGGGGCTTTGGATCAGCGGCTTCCAGCGTTCATTGACATTGCGGAATTTGATGTTTCCCATCAAACTCATCCACAGTTGGTGGCGTGCCCGGCAAATTGTTCGCCGCTTCCGTCCTGACGTTGCGGTAGGAGTAGGTGGCTATGCCTCCGGCCCGACGCTGAATGCTGCAGGTGCTTTCGGCATCCCGACGGTGTTGCAGGAGCAGAATTCCTATCCCGGCGTCACGAATAAAATTTTGGCGAAAAAAGCTGCCAAAATCTGTGTGGCCTACGATGGGATGGAGAAGTTTTTCCCGAAGGAAAAAATTGTCCTGGCAGGCAATCCTGTTCGGGTGGATGTTTTTCAAAACCTGAAAAACAAGCGCCAGGAAGGCCTGGCCTACTTCGGTTTAGATGAAAAAAAGCAAACGATCTTCGTCTTCGGTGGAAGCCTTGGCGCCCGCACTTTGAACGAAGCAATGGCGGCAGGTACGGAAGTTTTAAAAGAAAATGAACAGGTGCAGGTACTCTGGCAGTGTGGCAAGTTTTATCATGAAAGTTTTAAAAACTGTGAAACTGCCCGGCTGTCCAACGTGAAAATACTGCCTTTCGTTGACCGGATGGATTTGGCCTACGCAACGGCCGATGTGGTAATTGGCAGGGCGGGGGCGCTTTCGATTTCTGAAATGTGCCTCGTCGGTAAGCCTGCGATTTTAGTCCCTTCGCCAAATGTGGCGGAAGACCATCAGACAAAAAACGCACTGGCGCTGGTGGAAAAAGACGCAGCCCTCATGGTGAAAGACGCAGCTGCAAAAGACGAGCTGATCTGGGCAGCGCTGGAAGTTTTGAAAAATCCGGAATTGCAAACCCGTTTGAGCGAAAAAATCCGGGAATTGGCCAAGCCGGATGCAGCAAATGAAATTGCAGGCGAAGTTTTGAATTTGATTAAAAAATGAACCTCAGCGAAATAAAAAAAATCTACTTCCTCGGTATCGGCGGCATCGGCATGAGCGCCCTGGCCCGGTATTTTTCGATGAAAGGAGTAGAAGTGCACGGTTACGATAAAACGGAAACGACCCTCACCAAAAAGTTGGTAAACGAGGGAATGAAAATTCACTACGGTGCGGCAAATGTGTCGAAAATCCCCACAGGACTGGACCTGGTCGTATGGACGCCGGCCATTCCCCGGAATTTTGAGGAGCTGACGTTTTTTCAAAACAGCAGCATTCCCCTCAAAAAAAGGGCGGAAGTGCTGGGCATCATCAGCCGTAGCCAGCGCACCATAGCCATCGCAGGAACACATGGTAAAACTACCACTTCCTCGCTCGTCACGCATTTGCTGCGGACGGGCGGGGTTGATTGCACCGCTTTTCTGGGTGGTATTTCCGAGAACCTCGGGTCCAATTACGTGGGCGGTGAAAGCGATTGGGTCGTGGCTGAAGCGGATGAATACGATCGTAGTTTTCTGCAGCTTTCGCCCGAAATTTCGGTGCTGCTGAGCATGGATCCCGACCACTTGGATATCTACGGTGAGGCTTCAGCGGTGGCAGAGACGGGTTTTAAGGAATTTATTAAAAAAACGAAGCCAAATGGCAAGGTTTTTATTAAGTATGATCTTGCACAATACTTTGAAAATCAGTTGTTTGAAACTTTTGGGGTGAATGGCGGAATGTATCAGGCCAGGAATGTCAGGGTGGAAGACGGATGGTTCGTTTTCGATCTGGCAACACCGGATTTGGAAATAAATGGAATCCGCTTTGCAATGCCCGGCCGTCACAATATTGAAAATGCCACCGCTGCCATTGCTGCCGGCTTGCAGCTTGGGATCGGGGAAGGAGCTATCCGCAAAGCGATGGAAACTTTCAAAGGCATCAAGCGCCGCTTTGAATTCATCCACCGGGATGAAAAGACAGTATTCATCGATGATTACGCCCACCACCCGACGGAAATCCGGGCGGCTGTGCAAGCAGCACGGGAACTGTTCCCCGGCCGAAAAATCACCGGTATCTTTCAGCCGCACCTGTACTCCCGAACGAGGGATTTTCAGGATGGTTTTGCTGAAGAACTTGACAAACTCGATGAGATCCTGCTGATGGACATTTATCCGGCACGGGAGGAGCCGATTCCGGGTGTGACATCAGCGATCGTTTTTGATAAAATGAAAAATCCGGCCAAGGATTTGGTCACGAAGGCAAATGTGCTGGAAGTACTGAAAACCAAAGAGTTGGATGTGTTGATGACCATCGGGGCAGGAGATATCGATACCGTGGTGGAACCCATTGGTCAGTTTTTAAAAATGAAAAATGAGTAGCCTGCAAGTCAGGTTTGAGAATAAAAAAGAAAAGTAATGTTCAACGACCCACAAACAAAAACATCTTTGAAACGCATCGCCTGGGTAGGCGGTGCTTTCCTGACCATCATGCTCATTGCGGGAGCTGTGGACCGGAAGAAAGAGTTGACCATCGTGGCGACGGTAGTTGAAGTAGATCCGCTGGAAAATGGTGCGTTGTTGATTGACAGCCTCGATGTTGTCAAGCTCATTGAAAGAAGTTTCGGAATGCCGCTGGACGAGCAGGCAGCTGGCCTTGTGGACGTCGGAAGGGTAGAGCGGGTACTGGAAGAAGACCCGTTTGTAAAAAATGCAGAGGTGGCTATCACGGCCAACAGCCGGATAAAAATCTATGTGGAACAACGTCAGCCAATACTCAGGGTGATTGACAATTTGGGAGCGCAGTACTACATCGACAACGACGGTGCAAGAGTGCCGCTCTCCAAGCACTTTGCTGCCAGAACGCTGGTGGCGACCGGAAACATTCCGCCTCACACACCGGAATTTTTGACCAAAAAAAATCACCTCATGAAGCCGCTGTTTGAATTGACGAATTTTATCCTGGACGATCCGTTTTGGAAAGCCTTGTTTGAGCAGATTTATGTGAATAGCCGGAATGAATTCGTGCTGGTGCCCAAAGTGGGCGATCAGGTCGTCATCTTCGGAAAGTGGGATTCAAACGCTGAAGACAAGTTCCGCCGGCTGAAAGTATTTTACGAAGAAGGCATGAGTCGGGAAGGATGGCAGAAGTATCATTCGATTGATTTGAGATACCGGGGTCAGGTGGTGTGCGAGCGGAAGTAATTTGAGTTGAAATGTTGAAAAGTTTAAGGGGGTTTAATGCCGTTAACCCTATAACCTCATAAACTTTTAAACCAAAAAAAAGAAAACCCTTTTTGAGCTAACTACTAAATATCATGATTATGGATTATCCAAACTTCTCCTCCCAGGATTTGGTGGTCGCCCTTGACATCGGCACCACGAAAGTCTGCGCAATTGCCGGACGGAAAAACGAGCATGGCAGGCTGGAAATCCTCGGAGTCGGCAAAGTTGAGAGCGAAGGCGTCATGCGTGGCGTTGTCAGTAACATTGAAAAAACCGTTCGGGCGATTTCCGATGCCATTGCCATTGCCCAGCGGGCAGCAGGCACTGAGTTTCGGGTCGCTCATGTGGGCATCGCAGGGCAGCATATCAAGAGCCTCCAACACCGGGGCTTGCTTACCCGTGATAACCTGCACACTGAAATCAGTCAACGTGACATTGACCGGCTGGTCAACGACATGTTCAAGCTGGTTTTGCCGCCAGGCGACAAAATCATCCACGTACTTCCGCAGGAATACACCGTGGACGACGAGCAGGGCATCGTTGACCCGGTAGGGATGAGTGGTGTGAGGCTTGAGGCTAATTTTCACATCATTACCGGTCAAATTACCGCTACGCAAAACATTGTGAAATGCGTTGACCGTGCGGGGCTGAAGGTGGCTAACCTTACCTTGGAACCCATCGCAAGTGCTACCGCTGTCCTTTCTGAAGAGGAAAAAGAGGCAGGCGTGGCATTGGTGGACATCGGGGGCGGCACAACGGATATCACTGTTTTCAAAGACGGTATCATTCGCCACACGGCAGTGATTCCTTTTGGTGGCGGCGTTGTCACGAAAGACATCAAAGAAGGCTGCAATGTCATGCAAAGCCAGGCAGAGAAGTTGAAGGTAAAATTTGGTTCTGCTCTCGCAGATGAGGTATACGATAACCGGATCATCACGATCCCCGGCCTGAAAGGCCGTGAGCACAAAGAAATTTCGGAGAAAAACCTGGCCCGGATTATTCAGGCACGGGTAGAGGAAGTGCTCGATTACGTTGTCTGGGAGATTCGCCGGAGCGGCTACGAAGGTAAGCTCATCGGGGGCATCGTCCTCACTGGCGGCGGTGCGCTGCTGAATCATATTGACAAGCTGACGGAGTTCCATACGGGTATGAGCACCCGTATCGGCACACCAGTTGAGCACCTTGCACATGGTTACAGTGAGCAGCTGCAAAGCCCGGTTTTTTCAACGGCCATCGGCTTGTTGCTGAAGGGAATTCAGGATGTTGAGGAGGGTAAAATCCGGCAGGAAGAAGCCCGCCCGACGCAAACCCAGCAGCAAAAAGCCGTTGAGGAGATGGAAGAGTCGTATGCTGCCAACAACGGTAACGGCTTTTTCGACAAGATTTTTCAAAAAACAAAGGAGTGGTTCCAGGCGGAGCCGGATGCTGATTATTGATGGTACGGCTACTCATTTGATTTTGAATCATTTTAAAACGACCAGTTAAAACCGGTTTTGATAATCTTTCATTCTTAAAACCAATGCTTGTGGCTTTAATAATTAACCAACTTCACTCTGGAAAATAAGCGGCAGGCAACCAAACTTTAGCAGTTATGATTTTCAAACTAATCGACGAGAAAAACGATACGCCCATCATTAAAGTCATCGGCGTAGGTGGTGGTGGCAGCAATGCCGTCAATCACATGTTCAAGCAAGGCATCATTGGAGTGGACTTTGCCATTTGCAACACTGACAAGCAATCCATGGAGCAAAGTCCTGTGCCTAACAAAGTACAACTCGGGCCAACGCTCACGGAGGGCAGGGGTGCAGGCTCTAAGCCTAACATCGGCAAGCTTTCTGCCGAAGAAAGCATCGAGGAGGTGAAATCTTACCTCGGTAACGACTGCAAAATGCTTTTCATCACTGCAGGAATGGGTGGAGGTACCGGTACCGGTGCAGCTCCAATCATTGCAAAAGCTGCCCAGGAAATGGACATCCTGACCGTGGGTATCGTTACGCTGCCATTTACCTTCGAGGGTAACAAACGGGTGCACCAAGGCCACGAGGGATTGGATGAGCTCAAAAAATATGTAGATACGATCATTGTCATTTCAAATGACAAACTGAAAGCTATCCATGGCAACCTGACCATTTCCCAGGCATTTGCGCAAGCGGATAACATTTTAACAACAGCAGCCAAGGGCATCGCCGAAATTATCACCGTTCCCGGTTACGTGAACGTGGATTTTGAGGACGTTAATACCGTTATGCGCAGCTCTGGCGTGGCCATCATGGGTACTGCCGTCGCTGATGGTGAAAACCGTGCGAAGCGTGCCGTTGACGAGGCGCTGAATTCTCCGTTGTTGGAAGAAAATAACATCAAGGGCGCTCAACATATCCTCATCAACATTACCTCCGGTAAAAAAGAGGTGACGATGGAAGAGATTTTTGAAATCACCGAATTCGTTCAGGAGGAGGCAGGCCAGGGCACGAACCTCATCTGGGGTAACTGCTACGACGAAACCCTGGGCGAGAAGATCAGTGTAACGATTATCGCTACCGGTTTTGAGCGCCATAGCAGCAAGAAAAATATTCCGGGCGCCAAGCCTGAGTCAAATGCCCGTCCGGTGAAAGTCTCCCTGGACGATGACGAATTCAAGCCAAAAAAAAATTTTCTGAACACGCTTGGAGCTGATGAAGAGGAGGATAATGCCAATACCATCGAGTTCCCTGATGTAACAGAAAAATTCAATAAATACAACCGTTTTCACCGGGATGAACCCTACGTACGGGATAATGCCGACCAGGAAGAAGCCGAACGCAAGCATCGCCTGGAAGCTGAGCGCCGCCGCCGGGAAAGGCTTGCCAATCTCAACCTCAAACCGAAGTTGAGTAACCCTCAAACGGTGAACGAACTGGAAAATGAGCCGGCCTACCTTCGCCGGAAAGTCAATCTCGACGATGTGCCCGGTTCGGAAGAAATAGCTTACTCAAAGTGGACCATTTCAGAAAACGATGACGAGCCGCAGTTCCGGGAAGGAAATGGTTTTCTACATGACAATGTCGATTAAACGATAGCTGATGAACACCGGAAGGCTCTTGTCAGGGGCCTTTGATTCTGCGTCCATCATCAAAAGTATTTAGTTTTTAGCCATCATAACTTGCTAAACCAAGTTTTGGGCTTGGGCTGCTTTGGCCCAAGCCTTTTTTTGTTATTAATAACATGTCACAGATAAAATCTGGAAAGCCAGAGAATTCAGTCGCCAGAAGAAATATACTCCTGCTTTCGGTCTTTTGGGACGTCACTGAATTGTATTGTCACAGTTTTTATTACACCTTCCTTGGCATAATGTTTGTCTCTTGTTACAAAAGAAAGTCCCTCCACTCAATTTTCCCCTCCGCAATTTTTTTTGACCAAGAATCAAGCCTGAATCATCTATGCTGGTTCAGGAAAAATGAAATAGCGTTGCATGAAGTCAGACAAGGCACTGTGAATCCTGAAAAAACTTCAGATTTGATTTTCGGGGAATTGTTGTCCCTTTAAGATTCTCCTTCTTTTTTTCCTTACTAAAATCAGGTTCATGGCAAACCCCTGCTGTTAGTTGGATCAGTTTCAACGAGCATGACTTTTTTATTTGCAGGTCCCCAATCAACAGCAAAAACTCAATTCACTCAACGAATTATGAACAAAATTCTACTCACTATATCTTGCCTGATTGTATTGGTGGCAGATGTATTTGGAGCGAACCCCAGTGGCGATCTTCGAATTGAGATGCTGGAGTATTTTAACCTGGTGGTAGATCATAACATTCAGACTCCCGCAGGTGCAAGCCCGAGGGCTGTTTATATTGGTGTCAGGTTTTGCAATGATGGAAATAACGAACTGACGGATGTCTTTGCTCACATTGGTAATCACTCAAACAATACGCCCGGCATTTATCCCGTAACACAGGTAACTTCCGGACCTTACACCGGAGATTTTTCATTTACCCACGAAGGAGGTGTAAAAGATGCAACCCGCTACATTGGAACTTTAGCACCCGGAGCCTGCATCACACAATATTGGCTGGTGAGTTACCCGCTGATGGATGCAACCGGAAACCGGGTGACCGGCAGTAAGCCGGATCAAACGGATGATCTTCAGCTCAGCTACGATGTCTGGGCAGACGCCAACGATGCAGGCGTTTTTCTTCATGCAAATTCCAACAAAACCGTCCAGCTACGGGCGATGATTTCAGCATCGGCCAATAAAATCTGGCCGAATACCACCTCGAAGGTTCCAGACGAATTTCTGGCAGCTTTTCCGGACAAACAATTAGGCTGGCGCCAAACCACAGCGGCCTCCCATCCGGGGGCTATCGTCGTTTTAGAGGGAGTTTGGTTCGATCTGGGCAACATCAGGAAAGGCTTTGACAACGACGGAGATTTCATCCCTGATTTCAATTTTCTGCTGCAGCCGGTGGGCAACCCAGCGCTTTTCGATGCCAGTTGTTTCCGGTTGGTGAAGGTGTCCGGTTTGATTGTGATAAAGTTACAGGGCAATCAGACAATGTCTTTCGAGTTCACGGATCAGATGCATTTTTCCGGCATTCCTGAGAATAATACCGGGGCTGTCGGTATGGTATTTTATGAATTTGCTGTACTCAATGGTCCATGCTCGTCTCAGCTTACACCTTACCAGGAAGTGGCTTCAGGCTCCAACAACGAAAAACACAACGGCGACTACGGCCGGCCCGGCGGAACGCTTGTTTCTGCTGCACCGGATGTTGCATTGAATAACATTGCACCAACCACCGCAGGACGTGGAACGCAGGTTGAGCTTGGGCAAACACTGACCAACACCACCTCAAACCCGTTGGGACTGACCAAATACAGCACACCCCTGGTTTTTCAAAGTACCATTCCTGCCAATACGACCTACGTCAGCGGCTCAGCGGCGGCTGGAAATACCTTGCCTTCCGGCACGGCTGCGTCCATTCTCTACTCTACTGACAATGGATTAAGTTGGTTAAAAACCGAACCTTCACCGGCTGCTTTGGTAACTGACATCCAGTGGTGGCTCGAGAAACCACTTCAGCCCGGCGAGACGGCCAGCTTAACGCGCAAGATTTTAATTGACCCGGCTTTTGATGCGCCTTTGCTTGAAACAGGCGGCGGTGTTAGTTTTGGAAGTAATGCCCCGTTTGTTCAGAGCCAATCCCAAATTGTGATCGATGGCATTCACACCCTGGCAGGAACCGTGTTTCAGGACAATGGTGACGGGGGAGGAGTTATTGGGGATGGCCTGAAAAATGGCGCAGAACCAGGCATTCCAAATGTGCTGGTCAGGCTTTACTTTGACAGTAATGCAAATGGAGAGGTGGACGATACCGATATTTTTATCCGCCAAACCATTTCGGCCCAGACGGGTGATTATAGTTTTGCCAGCCTTTCAAATGGAAACTACGTGGTGGAAATAGATAAAAATGACCCCAGCATCTCAAACCAATGGACAAATACGTCGCAGCTTTTCTACGCCATCGATGATCTTGAAAATGTAACGGTAACACCGGTCTTTGCATTCGCTCCGCTTTTGAAAGTGGAAAATCTGCTTTCCGGACAGTCTCCGGTGTTTGAATCAGATATTGTTTCTTACGAAATGAAGTTCACCAACCTGAGCCACCCGAAGACCACTGTTGCCTCCAATGGCAAGGTGACTGCCTGGGCCAGCGTGGTGGATGCAGAAACCAACTACAATGTCAACGCCTCGCAAATGCTGGGTGCTCCCGATCTTAATGCCGCTTCTTTTTCCGGTAATTTTAATAAAAGCGCCGTCGTCAAAGGCTTTGACTTCACGGGTGAAACGGGTGAAATTGAAAAAGTGGAGCTGCTTTTTCAGTTTTACATGGATCAAAGCGTTACCAACGACCGGCTACGGCTTTACATTGAGCTCGAGAACGGGCAGTGGGTCAACGTTGCCGCTCCGCACTGGACAAAAAACAGTTCACCAAGTCTGAACGATTACGTCGGTTCTGCTTCCATTGGCATGATCACGGTGGATGTTACCAGTTTTCAGAATTGGGACTGGCCGATTTTTGACGCTGACTGGAAAGTCAAGCTGGAAGGCTCCGTACAAGGTAGCGATGACGGTGCCAAAATCTTTCTGGACGCAGTTGGGGTCAAAGTAACCAAAGCCGGGAACGGCGTCGGCAATGGAGCGGCGGAGCCGGGCGATCAATATTCAGTAATTTCAGAATTGCCGGCGAGGTACAATTTTGACAACGAAAAACTCAAATTTATTTCGGCCACTGTGCAGCCTGATAGCATTTCCGGCGGTTCTCTATTTTGGCAAAACACCGGTCCGCTTTATCCTGCCCAAACGGAGACCATCGGTCTTGACTTCAGGGCGCTTGCGCCCGACCCTTCTTCTTGTGAGGTGACTGCGCCGGAGTGTACTTCTGTGCCCAATCCTTACACGCAGTGCTCACAACCAACTTCCGGATATGCGCAGGATGTTACAATCAACGGCAGCGTTGACTGGAGCAGCATTTTTACACAAAGTCCGGGCAACGTTACACAAAAAATCAGGGTGAAAGGCTCCGGTACGGTCACGGTTTCGGGAAGTAATCTGAAAATTGGAGCTACTGTGTTCGTCGTGGACGGCGTGACTTTGGTGATTGATGGCGGGGATTTGATTCTTGACCCCGGTGCCGTTGCTATTTTTGCCAATGCTACGGTTCGGGTGAAGGGTAGTTTAACCGGGGCAACCGGCTCATACCTGTGCATGACGGATTGCGCAGCTGAAATTGGAGATGAGTTGGCAGACGGGCTTTTTAACAACTCCGGAAGCTCTACCATCGGACATTTTACCAGCAACAGTGGTTTCCGGTATCTCGAAAATGTTTGTATGAACGTAACCGGTGATTACCAGCAAAACAGTGGCGGTGCGAGTGAAGATATTCTCATCAATGTTTGTGGCCACATCGGTGATCGTGGCGCATCGGATGCATCTACCGGGGTGTTTGATGGTTTGGACGGTGGAAGTATGAATATTGCCAAGTCGGTCCGGATGTATAACTGTGAGTTTACCGTAGCCAACAATGTGGAAATTTTTAACGGCGGTACATTGCAAGCATGCAACATAGATTTCAGAACGCTGAACGGATATTTTAAAAATTCAGGCCTATTCAAAGGTTGTGAAAATGCGATCTGGGTTTCCGATGGGAAATCCATCAGCAACTCAGGCTCCTGGAAGGCAAACATTGAAAACAGAAGAGGAACTTCGAGCATGAGCTCGCAGTACCTTCCAGCCAACGCTTCTGTGGCGCAGATCAGTCCGTTATTCAATGATTGTGCGTGCACCGTGGTGGGTTCTACCGGTAGTTTTATTTCAACCGAATTACTGGTCAGCGGCGCCAAAAACCTGAGCAACACGACCATCAATGAGGCCAGCGATGTCGCTCAGATCGAAATTCTGGCCAGAGGGTCTGTTTCAGGTTACATCTTCGGCGATCGCAATAACAATGGCTGGAAAGGGACACACGGCTTCGAAACAGGGACGGACTTTTTCCTCGAAGGGGTCGTCGTCAATATTTTCGGCTGCACTAACAGTGCCGGCGATCTGATGTATCCTGCTCCAAAATCGAACAGAAGTTGCACCCATTCCCAAAACGGCGGACAATGGACCCTGCTCCAAACCGATACCACCTTCAATGACGGGTACTATTCTTTCAACGGTTTGAAAAACGGTTACTACTACGTTGAAGTGGCCGGCGCTTCCATTCTTGGACAGTTGGATCAAACCGCAGACCCGGACATCACCAACGGCGACTGTGGAAACGCATGTGACGATCGCTGGAAAAATCCTAATGCCGATATTTCGCTCCTGGGAATCATCGGCTCGGTCAATGACCATCAACACATTAATTTCGGTTATGAAATGGATGAGGCGGTGAGTGGCACGGTCTGGGAAGACCTCGACGGCGACAACCAGCAGGAACCCGGCGAAGACCCGCTGCCTGGGGTGAAAATCAAATTGATTCATTCAGGTTGTAGCAGCTGCCCGACGGCAACCACCAACGAGCGGGGAGAGTACCAGTTCACCGGACTGGCTCCGGGCATCAACTATTCTTTGCAGGTGGATACGACCACCATTCCGGGTGGAAATTCGTGGACGGTGACCAGTGAATCTGACGGCACCACTAACAACTCAATTTCATTTACCCTGAATGCCGGCGAACAGCGCAGGAGAAATATTTTTGGGCTGAAACCAAGCGGCAACTCCAACCTCAGCGGATCAGTCTACTACGACTGGCACGGCAATGCTTTCAAAAATGAATACGACGAGGGAATTGCAGGCGTGAAACTTAAATTGTACCAGGATGAAAATGGCGATGGCGTTCTGCAAGCCGAAGACGGTTTGATCCAAACGGTAACCACGGATTTGCTGGGCAATTATACTTTCGATAAAAAAGGCTCTGGCAATTACATCATCGTCATCAGCGAAAATACCCTGCCTATTTATCCCATCCAAACCGAAAATCCCAATGAAATCGGCATCTGCAGCACCTGCGATGTGAAAAGTAAAATTGTAGGAGTCAATGGCTCCGACGACCTGACCTCGCTTGATTTCGGTTACAAAGTGAACGGAAGCGGGGAAGTGCGTGGCCTCATTTATTTTGATGGCAATGCCAACGGACTCCGCAACAACAGCGAACAAAACCTGCCGGGCATCGAAGTGTGGCTGGAAGCTGACCTGAATGGTGACGATATTTTTGGTCACGTCCGTTCGACCGTTACGACTGCCGAGGGCGTATTATCTTTTAAAGATTTACCCGATGGTCAGTACCGTGTCAGCATCAACACGCTGGACGAAAATTTACCGCTCGATCAGTACGGCGCTGCGTCCATCCTGACCACTTCAGAAAAAATTACCACCCAGGTAACCGACGGCAAAATCGTCTCCGTGAATGACGTGAGCTGCGGAGCCTGCCCGGTGGAATCCCTGGCATTCGGGGTGACCTACCCTGGCAGCCTTGAAAGTTTTGTGTTTTTTGATGCCAACGCAAACGGCACGATGGATTGGAACGAAAACGGCATTCCCGGCATCACGCTTTACCTCTGCGATGCACTGACAGGCCCATGCGGCGCTTCGAATGCACTCGACACAGTTGTAACGGATGCTGCCGGATTGTATCTTTTTTCCGGATTGACCGCCTCGAACTACACCGTGGCGGTCGATGTGGCCACCCTGCCATCCGGCGTGGTGCTGACCACGGACCCAACCACCGACGGTATTCCATGCTACACGCCGCTGGACCCTGCCGATCCGAACTACGATTTTCTCCTGAGTGAATGTGACAATGCCTCACCCAACCTGAGCATCAATCTTGGCACACAGGCCCGAAGCGCTAACTTCGGCTTTCAGCCGGGCGGCGTGGTTGGCTACGTCGTTTGGCGTGATATCAACGTCAACGGAGTCGTGGAGGCAAACGAGCCGGGTATACCTCAGTTGCGAATGCGCATCACCAATCAGGATTCCGTTTTCATCAATGGAAACAGCTACCCGGCCGGCACTTACGTCGATACGATTTACACTGATTTTGACGGAAATTACACTTTTGAAAACCTGCCCGACGGCGCCTGGAGGGTAGTCGTCGATGCACCTGCGGAAATGGCAGCCACCTACGATCCTGACGGTACGCCCGACAACTGGACCATCGTCCAGATTTCAGATGGTAAAATAAGCGAAACCGGCAACTCATGGTGCCCGCCCGGTGAGGATTGTTCCATGCAGGTTACTTTCGGCCTGCGGCCAAATTATTCCAACAGCCTGAGCGGCAAAGTCTGCCTCGACACCGACCAGGATGGCAAATGTGATACCGGCGGAGAAACGTTTCCGGGCGGCGTCACGGTTTACATTTCGGATCAGAGTGGCAATTTGTGGGGTGAAACTGCCATCGATGAATTCGGCAACTACACTTTCCAATACCTGCCGGAGGATACTTTCACCGTATCCGTCAGCAAGCGCCAGACGCCGCTTCAACTTACCAGTCTGACGACCTCGCTCGGCGATACGCCGGCTTACCTCATTTCAGAAACGAATACCAATGCATGGCAAAAAATAGTCGTTGCGGCTGAAGTTACAGGCATGGACTTCGGGTTCGCCTTCACCGACACTTTCGATCTGGGCGACCTGCCTGCACCGTACATCACGGCCGTTGATGGCGTTTACGCAGGCCCGGCCCATCTTTTGCCGGAGGTGCTGAATCTGTACCTCGGCCAAACGGTTGACCCCGAAACGATACCCGACATGAGCGCCGGGGCTCTGGGCGATGATGCCAATGGCAACGACGAAGACGGTATTACCTTCAGTGATCCGGCAACCTGGACGGTAGGTACCGTTTCCTCCGGAAATGGCGGCGCCCTGACGGCAGAAGTAACCGGCGACGGTTGGCTCGTAGTCTGGATGGATTTTAACCAGGACGGCGATTTTACTGATCCGGGTGAAATGATCATCAGCCAGGCAGTATCGACCGGAATTTACCCCATTGATTTCGACATTCCAACCGGAACGGACCTGACCGGCGGCCAGGATATTTATGTGCGTGCCCGGTTGTTTTCCGAACGCCCGTTTTCACCTGAAACAGCCTACACCGGCATCGTTGAAAATGGCGAGGTGGAAGACTACCTGGTGAGCGTTTGTCACAATTTGACAAGTGCCGGCACCATTGTCGGCGCCGAAACTGGCTGCAATGGCTTTGATCCCGCTCCTTTGAGCGAAGCGACAGCCCCTGCCGGCGGTGGCGGTGCGCTCGAATACCAATGGCAGGAAAGCATAGATGGCGGCGTGACCTGGACGGATATTTCCGGTGCAACCGGCGCAACTTTAGATCCGGGAAGCATTTCACTGACAACCCGCTACCGGAGAGGCGCCCGGCGTGCCCGCTGTGGTAGTTTTATTTATTCAAATGCCGTCGTTAAAACCGTGCTGACCAATTTCTCTGACCCCGGCATCATTGTCGGCGATCAGGACAATTGCGGAATTTACGATCCGGACATCATTCTGAACGTGGTGGCGCCAAGCGGCGGAACGGGCAGCGGAACGGTTTTTTACCAATGGCAACAAAGCACTGACGGTGGCACAACCTGGATGGACATCGTGAATGCCAATCAGGAATACTACAATCCCGGTATCATCAGTCAGACAACACAATATCGCCGGGGTGCCCGTAAATCGCCCTGCACCAGTTATATTTATTCCAACATCATCATTAAAATGGTGGCGGTGAATTTCGTGAGCGCAGGCTCGCTCAGCGCCGATGAATCGTTTTGCGGAAGTTACGACCCCGCAGAAATCACAAGTCTTTCGCCTGCAAGCGGCGGAACCGACGGCTACCAGATGTACCAGTGGGAGCAAAGTACCGACGGCGGTACGACCTGGACCGTAATTTCCGGGGCTACCGGCCTGAATTACAATCCGGGCGTGATTTCACAAACCACAAAATACCGCAGGAAGGCACGCCGCACGCCATGTGCGGTTTGGTTAAATTCAAACGTAATCACCAAGGAGGTACGTCAGTACCCGACAGCAAATATCTCGACTTCGCCCTCCAGCCTGAGCGGCTACCTGTGCGAACTGACCGACTACGAATTTGATGCGGTGGATGCAGGTCCGGGCGTCACTTACGACTGGAATTTTGGAATGTACGCTGATCCCGCCACCAAAATGGGCCGGGGATCGCACTTCGTGCAATTCGATGTGCCCAACGCTGCAGCGGAAACCACCACGACCGTAACGCTGACAACTACCGCCAATGGCTGCTCTGCAACCGACAGCAAGGTGCTGAATTTCAGACCCGAAATTCAGTTCAACAGTGTCACCAAAGTTGATCCGGACCAGTGTAATACAACCAACGGAAGCATCACGATCAACGCCGGTTATCCGGTCGGTACTACTGTTGAATACTCTGTTGATGGCGGCTTGAACTGGGGAAGCAGCAGTACAGTGAACTCACTGGGTGCCGGCATTTATGAAATCCTGGTTCGATACTCAGGTGGAGATTGCATGGAAAATTACGGCGTGGTCGCTCTGTCTGACCCGCCACCGGCTGCCGATATTTACCTTTCGGCCAGTGAAACCTGTGCCGGTCAGTTGGTAACGGTAGAGGCAGTAGCCACCAGTGGCAATCCGACTTTTAGCTGGTTTTTTGGAAACAGTGCCACCCCTGCATCAGCGACCGGAGCCGGGCCTCACAGCGTAAGTTTTGCCACCGGTGGCATAGCTCCGATAGCCGTGACGCTGAAGGATGCCAACTGTACCGGTGTGTCCGATACGACTATTTTAATTGTTAAAAACTTTACCAACGGCGGCTCCATCCTTGGTGGTGAAACGCTTTGCAGCACGTACAATCCATCCGCTATTCTGGCCGGTTCCAATCCTTCGGGAGGGGCAGGCGGAACGACTCTCTACCAATGGGAGAGGCGAACCAGCAACGGTTCGGGCGGCTGGAATGCATGGACGGATATTTCCGGCGCTAATTCCGCTGGATATGATCCGCCGGTAATCGCTGTTTCAACACAATACCGGCGAAAGGCACGCCGCACGCCATGCGCTGATTGGGTGTACTCAAATGAAGTAGCCGCCACGCTGGTGCAGCAGCCTAACCTCGGCGATGATACTTACGCTACGGTTTGTCCGGGTTTTCCGCATACAGCCAACGTGAGCGACAATGATTTGAACCTTGTGAATCCGGCCTTCAACGTACTGACTTTCCCGGCAAACGGATCGCTTGACTTTGATCCCGACGGAGAATTTATTTACAACCCGAACTCCACGTTTTGCGGAGCAGAAACATTCCGCTACGTTGTTTGCAACAATGGCTCTGTTTGCTGCGATACTGCAACGGTGACCATCAATATGATGGATGCTCAGCCACCTTCGATTGTAAACGTTCCGGCGGATATTACCATCAGTTGCGACGACCAGATTCCGGTCGCTGAAGCGGTTCAGGTGGTTGAAAACTGCCAGATGGTTTCACTGGGTCTGGATGAATTTACGACCAAGGGCTCTGACAGCTGTGCATTGTACAACTATCAGCGGGTAAGAATCTGGAATGGTGTGGATTATTGCACCAACACTGCCAATGCCCAGCAAACGATCAATGTTCAGGATTTCACTTCGCCTGACATTTACCGGATTTATACTTTGCCAAATGGCAAAAGAATGGTGGCGGGTGTGATGGAAAATGTGTCAGAACACTGGAAAACGGTAGCGTTGCCGGTACAGTTTGCCACGCAGCCAGTAATTTTAACCCAGGTAACCACGAGAAATGAAGCTTCGGCAGTAGTAGTTCGCCTGCGCAACGTTTCTACCACTCAATTTCAAGTGCGCCTGCAAGAGGAAGAGGGCAATGATGGTAAGCATCTTGTTGAAAAAGTCGCATGGATTGCCATGGAAAAAGGAGCGCAGGGAGGAAGTACGCCTTTCGAAGTGAATACCTGGCTGATCAACAGCAATCCGGTCAATAAAACGCTGGGGCAGATATTCCCTGGTCAGCCGGATTTCTTCGCCTGCCTCCAGACGAACAACGACAGCGACCCGGCCAACGTGCGAATTGACAATCTTACTCAGACCAATCTTGACATCTGGGTTTCTGAGGAAAACTCCAACGACCCGGAAACGACGCATAACCTGGAAACGGTTGGATACTTTGCCTGCCAGGGCGCTACCGACATCCGGACGAAGACGGGAGAATTGATCGGCGAAATCGGGAAAGTCAACCTGGGTCATGCTTCCCAAACCATCAACCTGAAATTCAGATATCACAATCCGGTCGTCATCATGGGTGCTGTTTCCAACAATGAAATCGACCCGGTGACCGCCCGTGTGCTGAATGTGACTGCTACAAGTTTTGAAGTGAAACTGGATGAATTTGATTACCTCGACGGCATGCATGCCCTCGAAACGGTCGCATACATGGTGGTGGAAGGCAGTCTGCCTTTTGATAAAACCGTGAGCTGCGATGCCATTCCGGCCCCGCTTAAAATCGGTACCGAAATCGTGGCAATTGATAATTGCGACGGAACCATCCAGCTCACTATGACGGAAAGTAGCAGCAGTTTTAATTGTCAAACGGATACCACTTTCACCCGCACCTGGCAAACGGTAGATGACTGTGGAAATATTACGCAACTGGTACAGACTTACACCCTCATCGATACCATTCCGCCCACTTTCACGGTGCCGGCAGATGTGACAATACTTTGCAGTGACAACAAAGATAACCTGGCAAAAACCGGCGATGTGACCGATGAGTCAGACAATTGCGCAACGGCCGTCAATGCCGTTTACACCGATAACGTTTCCAATCTCACAGGTTGTGATGGACATATCATCCGGACGTGGACGGTGCAGGATAACTGCGGTAATACAACCGTTAAGGTTCAAACTATTTACGTAGCGCCGGAATTGGATACTGACGGCGATGGCGTTGCTGATTATTTCGATCTCGACGACGACAACGACGGCATCCCGGATGCCATTGAAACGGAAGACGACTTCGACGGCGAC
This sequence comes from Bacteroidota bacterium, assembly GCA_030147525.1. Lineage (GTDB taxonomy): Bacteria > Bacteroidota > Bacteroidia > Chitinophagales > Saprospiraceae > UBA6168. The sequence continues at coordinate 60,035 of JASBVF010000012.1, read as the reverse complement.
GGCATTCCGAACTCAAAAGATTTAGATTCTGACAATGACGGCATTCCTGACCTGATTGAAATTGGCGGCATTGACGCAAACGGTGACGGGGTCATTGATTTTGTTGGAAATACTGGTTGGGATAACGACGGAGATGGTTTCGCTTACGGTTTTGATGGCAATGACACCAATCCGGGGGTTGCGAGTTCCGTCACTTTTAATCCGCTCTCTTCCACCAATGACCGGGATGGCGACGGCATCCCCAACTACCTCGACCGAGACAGCGACAACGATGGCATTCCAGACCTCATCGAAGCCGGTGGGGTGGATACGGACGGAAATGGTATCATCGACTACCCGGTGCTCAACGACCCCATGACCATGCCCGATGCGGATGGCGACGGTTTTTATGACCGCTACGATCCGGACTCGGATCAGCTTCCGGGCATTGAAGGTCCGACACGGCCGCTCATCGTTTTTACCGGGTCAAAATACGCCGGTGGTTTGGCTACTGACGTTACCGACACCGATGGCGACCTGGTTCCGGATTTTCTGGACAGCGAAAGCGACAATGACGGCATTGCCGACCTGATTGAAGCCGGGGGTATCGATACAGATGGCGATGGCCGGCTGGAACTCAACGGTAGTTTCACCGATCTCAACCAGGATGGTTTCCACGATATTTACGTGACTTACCCGCTCATCAGGACGGATGGCGACGGTTTTGTGATCAACGGGCGAGCGGAAGACAGTGACGGTAACGGCACAGTTTTCATCGGTGGTGATGCTGATTTCGACAACCTGCCAAACCACCGGGACCTCGACAGCGACAACGATCAAATCAAAGACACTTACGAATCGGGCATGGCAGCCCGTGATGTCAACGGGGACGGCGTGATCGATAACTTCATCGACCAGGACCGGAACGGTTTTGACGACACAGCCCAGGCCTCGGCCAATATTTTAACAGAAAACGATGGGTTTACCATCGATGGAAGACCGGAAGACAGCGGTGATGCAGACAGTACGCCATACCTGGGATCACAAGCTGACGGTGCTTTTGCCTCCGGCAATGGCATACCGGATGTTGACGATGACGGCGATGGTATTTTGAACTTTCTGGACCCGGATTCTGACAACGATCTGTTGAGCGACAGGCTGGAAGACATCAACCGGAATGGTAAAAGAGACGCTGGTGAGACAGATCTCTACAACCCCGACACCGACGGTGACGGCATTCCCGATGGTGTGGAAGATCAAAACCTGAACGGGAAATTTGACTCAGGTGAGACCGATCCGCTGAACCCGGATACCGATGGCGACCTCCTATCCGATGGCGACGAAGATCAGAACTTCAACGGCATGAAAGATGCCGGTGAAAGCGACCCTCGTGACCCCTGCGATCCGGTGTTGAGTGCTGCCTGCCGTGGTTTGGTGCTGAACATTCGTGTGAAACTGCTAGGGCCGCTGGTGGGCAACGACACGACCGGACTGATGAGGGATGAGCTGAGATACAAATTTGTATTACCGACAGGCGAACCCTACACGGCGCTACCAACGCTTCAGCACATTGGTGAAAACGGAACCGGTGGCGGATATCAGCCGAACGGAATCAAGGAGAAAATACAGCCCGGCATGCTGTTCGTTACGGGCATGGATGCGCCGGTGGACTGGGTACTTGTGGAACTGCGGTCAGTTTACAAACCCGACAGCATCGTTGCAACCAGAGCTGCCTTGCTTCAAAAAGACGGCGATGTGCGTGATGTCGACGGGCTCTCATACGTTCGTTTTAACGATTGCCCAAGCGGGGAATTTTATGTGGCCATCCGCCACAGAAACCACCTGGGAGTGATGACGGCACATCCGTACCTGCTGTCGCCAACGCCTACGAGCATTGATTTTTCCGATCCAAACCTTGAGGTGTACGGAGGCGAAAATGCCCGCCGCCTCAAAGACGGGGAAATGATACTCTGGCCCGGAGATTTCAACGGCGATGGCAAAATTGTATTCCAGGGACCGAACAACGATATCCTGAAATTATTCCAGCAAGTGCTGGTCAATGATTCAAACAACAACCAGCTGGCCAATTACCTGCTGGAGGGCTACCAGGCCGCCGATCTGAACCTGGACGGGGTGAGCATTTACCAGGGACCCAATAATGACCGGGTGCAACTGCTCGTCAATGCTATTTTCTCCACCCCGGAAAACATGCTCATGCTGGCAAATTTTGTGCTTACAGAGAAACTGCCGTAAGGCTACTTGGACTTGATAATTTTTTTAAAGTGAAAAGCCCCGGTGGAGTAAAATCCACTGGGGCTTATTTTTTTCTTTCGGTAAGTTTTATTTCAAAACTTCGAATCGCCGGAAGCCTTGCAACTGACCTTTTTTATTTTTTAAAACAATCACATGAGCGCCCTGTGCCAGGCTTTGCAGGTCGATAATTTCTTTTTGCCCCTGGATTTTTTTAGTCAAACTCAGTTGGCCATTCATGTCGTAAACCTCAAGGCTTCCTTCAAAAATCTCCGGTAATTCGACCGTCAGCCAGGTAGATGCCGGATTTGGAAATACCGAAAGTGAGAGGAAGTTCGCTACTTCCTTGGATGAATTGACAACATCCTTCAGCCAGGAAACAATTTTGATATTGCCCGCCGTGTTTGCTTCAATCTGAACTACGGGAAAGCCAAGCCCGCCCTGATTTGTCCACCAGTTGTAGTAAACAACGGTATCTTTTTTAACACCCTGAAGAGGAAACCAGAACCCGCTGGAATAAATGTACACAGAGTCAACCCCGGTCTCGACTTCCGTTGCCCGTAGGGTCTCGAAGCTGCCGGCAGGAGTTACCAGATCACCAAATGCCTCAAATTTTACATCACGAGTGGTGTGCGTTCTCAACCTCAGGCTGTCAAACGTGGAACCGATCACGCTGCCCGGCACCTGCACGGAAGACGTCACCGTTTCGGTGTAAGCGGAGTTCAGGCTTGCCGGGAATTTCAGGATGGATTGCGGAGGTGAAAACTTCAGGCTCCCCTCCACGAGGTAACCCTGATAGTTCAAAGTGCCGGAAATTCCAAGCAGGCCCAGGGCGTCTGTATTGTTGGAAAAATAAATGTAAAGGCTGGTATCCCGCCTGACCGCAAAATTTGCACTCGGATGCTCGGAAGCGTAGGGCGTTTCCGATGCTGCCAGTGCCGTAAGTGTGTCCTGGTCCATGTCTTTCAGTGCGCTGAAATCCCAGGACTGATCTCCCATGCCACCGGCTTGAATCGTGCCGTCCGGAAGGGAATCCCGGCTCTGAATGGCTGTGTAACCTACGGGTGAAATATCTGCTGAATTAATGACAATCTGCGTTTGAGCCGCAAAAGGCAATACGACAAACAAAAATGAAATGTTGAATAATTTTTTCATACTGGATTTTGAATTTAAAGATGAGCACTAAGCCATTTTGAATGATAACTTCCTGTTTTCAAAGATGCAAGCCACAACGAGCAGGAGTGATTTCACCAGTAGTTCCGGTGAGAAAGGTTTCGGTGCTCGTTGTGGCTTGATGTTAATTTTAAATTGGCATAAAAAGCATAAGCCTTTACTCAGCCACAAACTTAGAGGTTTTAATTTGCCCGTTTTCACATGTAAGGCGCACGAAATAAACGCCAGACGACAATTTTTGCCTGAGTTCGACCGAATGCGGGCCAGTGGGCAATGTCGAATGGGGAAGGGGCCGGGCAATCTCCTTTCCGGTTACATCAAAAATACTGATGCTAACTTCCTGTTTTTCAGAAAGATAAAAAGGAATCATCGTGAAATCCGACACTGGATTGGGCTGGCAGGGCAATAGTTCAGCAGTGCTGCGCCCACCCCTGGCTTCGAATACGGGCGTGATGAAGGAGCTATCCAGCACGATATTTTCGTCGCCGGGTTGGTAGGGAGTGTATTCCACAAAAAGAAAAAGCATTTCGTCCGTGGTACTTTCGCCGTAGTACACAGTTTGAGGCGGACTGTTGGGATTGTTGGGATTCATGGTGGTATTGTCGTAGGTGAATTCCGTGTGGAGCTTCGATCCGTTTTTAATTCTGAGGGGTTGGGGAAAAGCATACATCCCCTGCCAGTGAAAATCCCATTCAGGAATATGAATGAGCGGCACTTCGGCGCCATTTGGCTCGACGAGCCATGCTTTGACTGATTTTCCCAGAAGGTGCATGTGTGGCAACACCCTGAGCAGCGTGATGTCCTGCCCGAAGTTGAAATTCATTTTCGTGGTGAAAGTTTTTACCTGATTGGCAGGAATTACAAACGGGCCATTCTGGATTGTTTGCCAGGGGTCGGCCACAGCGTCAAATTTCACTTCCCGCATTCCGGCTGATTGCGGAGCAAAAAATAAATGAATGCGGGTACTGTCAGCCTGGCCAAAACTTCCCGCCGGGTAATGCATTTCGATGACAATGTCAGAGCCAGCCTTCAGCCGAATGCCCATGTTTTCGGGGTAAACGAGCGGGTTGCCGCCCGGCGCCCATGCACCGATGATTTCTGCCGAGTTGCAGGCGCCGCCGAAACAACTGTAGCCAGGCCCCGGCGTGGCTGCATCGAGAGCCGCACATTGCCCGGACTCGTCCTGGTAAACCACTACATGGTGCACAATGGAGCGATTGCCGGGTACGATCTCCCAGTGGGTAACATACTTATCCTGTAAAACAGCATCGGGAATCACAAAACAGCGGTATTCGTCCTGCCCCTGAGCCTGCACGGTGTAGGTCGGAATTTGTAAAATCAGGTCAGGCGTCCCCGGGAGCATGGCGCCCTCCGGGTAGTCGGGTACCGGTGGTGTTTGGGAAAGATCGCCGGACTGGGTTCCCGTGGCGATCCATTCGAGGATGGCAGTTTTTTCTTCCTCCGAAATGGTTCTTTCAAAAGCAAAATGACGGTATTCGGGGTCCGGTGGCCAGGGCGGCATGTGGCCGGTGTTGACGGCCCATTCGATGAGCGAAGCCCAGGCTTTGGCTGTTTCGTAATCGGTCAGCGAAAAAGGCGCCACGCCGCCGTCGTTGTGGCAACTGCCGCAATTTTTGTACATGATGGGAGCAATATGTTCTGCCCAGGTAATTTCCTGGGCGCTGAGGCTTAGCAGTGGGAACAGGAAAAGGAAGGTCAGTAATATGAGTTGAATTCTCTTCATTTTTTTAGATTGTTCGTTATGATATTTTGCGAAGTAAAATAAACTTGCCGCCGAAAGTCGGGAACATTTCACATTTATGATGTTTTTACACGTCAAAACCCTGACTTTGACAGCTAAAAAGTAAGTTCGGGCAGTTAATTTGCGGTTTTTACCGCATGTAAAAAAAGCTACTGTTGTCATCCTGAACCGGAATTCCGCAAACAGGAAAAATGCGATGTAGGAAAATCGAATTCATTGATTATCAACTTATTGGCCTTTAGCTTTACACACAATCATTTTTTATTTGACTAAAAACCAATATGCCGGCAAAAAAGCAACCCAATTTTCCACCCTCATTCTATGGGAACTTTCAGGTTCAAAAGCTGTCACCTGCACAGATCGATGACCTGCTGGCTAACGGGTGGTTCCGCAACAGCAATCACGTTTTTGCTTCGAGCATAAAATTTATGGGAGATAGTTGGCGCTCCTGTGTGATGCTGAGGGTTGCGCTGGAGCATTTTACCTGGAAAAAAAGATTGCGCAAGCTACTGCGCAAAAATGGAGCATTGTTCAGGGTGGAAATCCGGCCATTTCGTCAAACGGAGGAAAAAGAGGTTCTCTGGCAGAAATTTAAAAGTGAAATACATAACTGGATGCTGATCCCGAAACTCGAACAGCATTTGCTGAAAAGTGAACCGGCCGAAAATTTCAATACCTGGGAATTGTGTGTGTACGATGACAAAAAACTCATCGCCTTCAGCATTTTTGATCGTGGAGAACGCAGTATTGCCTCCCTGGAAGCGGCCTATGATGCTGATTATCAGCGATTCAGCCTGGGTGTTTACACGATGATGCTCGAGATCGAATTTGCGAAGGAACAGGGGATGGATTTTTATTATCCCGGATTTTACCCGAAAAATGTTCCCATGTTTGACTACAAACTCAGGCCCGGCCATCTTGAATTTTTCCGTTTAAAAGAACAGTGCTGGTTGCCTTTGGCTGAACTGAATGACCAGGATTGGCTTCGGCCCCAATTGTTGGCCAGGTACGACGAGGCTAAGGTTTTGCTTCGCAAACATGGTTTTATCATAAAAACCGGCTTTGGCCTGTATGAGTCCAAACCATCGCAGAAATGCCTGGCCACTGACTACAACATTTTGCTGGTGGTGACCAAAGCAGGTCAATCCTTCGAAACCCCGACCTGTCTGATTGCCTGGGATTCCGTTGAGGAAGGTTACATGCTTTTTGCGTCGATGCCGGTGATTGGCCAGGCATACTGGGAGCCTGAATTAAGCCAGGAGACCGTCAGGTTGCTCGATATCCGGTTGAGCAAGTTGTATGGCAAAATTGAAAATGTGGATGACTTGCCTGCCGCTGTGTTGCATGTTACCCGGTGAAACGGGCGATGCTACGGTAACTTTTCCAGAATAATAAAGTTAGCCAACGAGTTGACATTCAGTGGATTACTCAGTACCGTGTAGATCAGGATTTTAGCCCGGTCATTTCCCGGGCCCTGGTATATGGTTTTCCCGTCCATGTTCAAATCAAACGGATCGTATCCAAACGTGATGAAATTGGCCAGGCTGTTGGTATTCTCCGGCCGGGTCATGATGTGAAAGAAAATCGGAATGGCATCGTTGCCCGGGCCCTGGTAAATGACTTTTCGGTCGGCGTTGAGATCGCCGGGCCATAGTGCCATTTTGTCGTTGACCGCTGCCTGGGCATGTGCACCATAAGTCTCGGTAGCGGGGTCTGAAAAATCGATGACCGTTGGGGTGGGAGAGAGGGTGTAAGAATTCAACGTGCTGGCGCCGAGGTGGTTGCGATGCCTCACGGCAACGAAATAATCACCGCTGGGCGTATGGTCAAAACGTACCGGCGAAACGCCATCTACATCTACCACATCGCCGTCCCGCTGGAGAATTGCGGCACGGGTGGCAGTCACCAGGTCCGGTGTGCTTACTGAACGGAGTTCGATAAAAATCCAGTCAACGATCGCATTTGCGCCGGTCGAGTCAAGCAATGCCACATCGAAAAACTCGCTTCCACCTTCACCTTTGTGCTCAAAATTTGACATAAAACTATAAGGCTCAAGGTTTGGCAGGTTTCCGGAAGCCCGAAGGTCATCCCGCATCAGGTTTGAGCCGCCGTTTTCAATAAGAGGGCCGAGCAGCCTCATTTTTATATCTAAAACAATCCCGATACAGGCCGGGTTTGCGATGGGGTCGCAGGGGTCTCTCGGATCACTTTCCGTTGGGCCATCTACGATCCCGTTTTTGTTTTCGTCCTCCACGCCATCTTCGATGCCGTCGCCATCGGTGTCGATGTTCAGCGGGTTGGTTTCTGTGGCAGGATCGTAGATGCCGTCCTGGTTGGCATCCTCGACGCCGTCCGGAATGAGGTCGCCGTCGGAGTCGGGATTGAGGTAGCCTGTTTCACCGGTGTCGGCAATGCCGTTTCCGTTGGCGTCTTCAACCTGGTCAAGAATGCCGTCATCGTCACTGTCCGTGTCGAGGAAATTCGGGATACCGTCCCCGTCGTCGTCGATATCGGGCTGGCCGTTGGGTTGCCCGAATGCTCCGTCTGCGGCGGTGCTGTTGTAGGGGCTGGTGTCCACATCGGTATCGTCTTCCGGAATGCCGTCGTTGGTTGCGCCATCGCCGTCAGTGAAAATTACCCCGGTCGAAGCATCGTTCAGGCCGTTGTTGTCGCTATCCACGAACGAAGCGTCAATACTTCCGTCTCCGTTGGAGTCCATGTGCCCGAAACCAATTTCAATCAGGTCAAAAATACCGTCGTCATCACTGTCGGTGTCGAGGTAATTTGGAATGCCATCCATGTCATGGTCGCCGGAGAGGTAAGTTGTGCCGTCGCCATTTCCGTCGATAGGAATGCCGGTGCCGCTTCCTCCGTCGCCTTCTGTAATCACGAGCGGCATATTTTCGTAAGTATCGTCGAAACCGTTTTGATTGACATCTGAAAATTCACCGCTGTCGATGACGCCGTCGCCATTCGTATCCACGCCGCCGGATTCGATGAGGTCTGTAATCCCGTCATTATCGCTGTCGAGATCGTAAAAATTGGGAACGCCATCGCCATCGGAATCCGGGTTGAAGCCACTGTCGCCGCCAAAATAATTTCCATTGAAAAACCTGACCAGAATATTGCCCGCTTCGTCAATTCCGAAGGAAGAGTCATCGTCCGGGTCGTACTGATCACCAAACCCGTCGCCGTCAGCATCCTGCATGGAAGTCGGGTCGCCGGGGATGGGGTAGTCAATCATGCCGTCATTATTTTCATCAGCACCACCTGCCTCGATGAGGTCGGGGATGCCGTCGTTGTCGCTGTCGAGGTCAAGGAAATTCGGAATTCCATCCCCGTCACGGTCATTGCTCATGCTGAGCGGATTGAAATTATCGGAAGCGGCAAGGCTTGGGTCATTGTCGTTGGCATCTGCTTCGTTTGCCAGCCCGTCGCCGTCAATGTCCCAATCCGGTTGGCCGAACGAATCAATGATTCCGTCGCCGTTCGCATCCGGAAACCCGGCTTCAACGAGGTCGGGAATGCCGTCATTGTCACTGTCGAGGTCAAGGCTGTTGGGGATGCCATCGCCATCAGTGTCGCCATCTCCTTCGTCCACATCGGGAATGCCGTCATTGTCGTCGTCAAGGTCGAATGCATCGGCCAGGCCATCGCCGTCAGCGTCGTTGTCATTGTAAACGGTGATGGTTTGCGTGTGCGTCGTGGTGTTTCCACAAAAATCAGTCAGCGACCAGGTCCGTAGTACGTAGCCATTACAGCCGAACAGGAAACTGAGGTTGTCGGTGTAAGCCGCTTCGAGGCCGGTGGCGCAGTTGTCCGTTTCATCCAAAACATCCCCCAAAACGGCCAGGCTGTCAATCGGGATGGTGCAGGTGATCGTGATGTTGGCCGGCGGAGTGAAAACTGGCGGCGTCGTGTCCCGTAGGATGTAAGCCTGGGTCAGGGTTGTCGTATTTCCGCATTCATCCTGAACGTAGTAGGTTCGGGTAAACAGCGTGTCGTTGTCGCAGTTGAAAACAAACGGGCTGTCCGTGATGGTCAGGGGAGTGGAAATATCGCAATTGTCTTTCCCAACGATGTCAGTACCGATGACAGGCGGTGCGGGAATATTGCTGCATTCGACAATCCGGTCGAAAGGAATGCTACCCTCCACCACGAGGTAGGTTAAATCTTCAGGGCTGTGGATGCCGTCAAGATATTCCCATTCCTCCACCCGGACGGAGAAGGAGTGGGCAGTAATATTTTTAACACGTATGGTTGCCGGTGCCCCATCATTCATGGTGATACCACCGAGAACGACAACCGGGTTGTGGTAACTGTGCTGAAGGTTGACGGTCAGGTAATTCTGGTCGAGGGTAACCCGGCCTGTTTCACCCACTACCTCACCCTGGTTGTTGGTGAAATTACCGGAACCGCTCAGCGCCAGGTAACCAACCGTTTCAAAACCGTGGTTGGTCTCCGGGTCAAATGAAGTTTCCTCCTGGCAAAAAACATTGACCTCAATGCCGGACAGCGAGGAAATTCGCAGGTTGGCGGGGTTATTTTCATTAAAAGTCTGAATGGTGCCGATGAAGCCCGGCGTAGTGTAGGTTTGCTCGAAAGCAATGTTGGTGAGGCTGCTGCTCACCAGTTTTGAATTAACCTCAAACGGACTGGCGCCGTTGTGAGTACCCGGTTCGATAGCAATCCACGACACGCTTTCCACGCCGTGAATTCCGTCCTGATTTTCTTCCTCCTGCAATCGCAGTTGAAATTGCGAAGTCGTAATATTTCGCATCCGGGTGACGACGGCGGTCGTATCATTTGCTGTGGCAACCTGGGCAAACACGACCGGTTTGGTGCTGAATTGTACCGGAAATTTGATGGTTTTCCAGCGATGTGAAACATTTTCCATGACGCCGGCGACCATTTTGGCGCCGTTCGGCAAGGTGTAAATCCGGTAAATATCCGGGGCAGTGTTGTCCTGAATAGAAAGCACCTGTTGGGCTGAGCCATTGTTGCCGCAGTAGTCGCTGGCTGTCCAGATTCGGGTGAGGTCATAACTGTAAATTGAGCAACTGTCTTGCTCGCCTTGGTTAGTTGCCTCATCCATGCCGATGGTTACGGTTTGGCAGTTTTCCCATGCATCGACGATGGGCGGCAAGGGTATTTCATCATCGCAGCTGATCAGTATGTCAGAAGGGATATTTTGTAAAACGGGCACCTCGTCGTCGGCAAGGTCAATGGTAGCTACAGCCGTGGCACAGCAGCTGGTTCCGTTGTTGCAGACACGGTAAGTGAACTGATCGGTTCCGCAGAAAAACGAGTTGGGCGTGTAAACAAACTCCCCGTCAGTGTCAAGGTCGAGTGTTCCGTTTAGCGGAGGCGTGACGAGTGTGTAAACCGGATTGGAGAGGCTGCCATCGTTCAGGTTAACGTAACCAAAGAATAAAAATCCCGGACAAGCCGAGTTGAACAGGTCGTCGGCAGGGGAGGGGATGCCGGCCATTCGTTTGGTAATTTCATTGGATAAAACCCAGTTAGCGCAGGGTGTACGCTGAGCTTTTCGCCGGAATTTTGTCGTGATGGAAATCGTGTCCGGAACGAGCGTATCGCCGTTTGCGCCTGCTATTTCCGTCCAGGCTGTCCAGCCGCCACTGCCGTCATCTTCGCTATATTCCCACTGGTAAGCGTTTGTTCCACCTGACCCGCCGCCGGGCGCTGAGGTAGAGGTGATTATGCCGCCGGGACCTGCCGTACACAAATCTTCATCGCCCTCAATTATTCCGCCATGGCTGTAATTGGAAACGACCGTGATGACGGTATCGACGAAGCCGGAGCAGAAGTTTTCCTGGATGGTCAGGGCAATGTTATGCTGGCCACCGGCACTGTACGAAACCGTATGCGGACCAACACCGGTGGCTGTAGCAGGAGTGGCCGAAGTGCCAAAGTTCCAGCTAAAAGTAGGTGAAGTCCCGCTGGTCGGAATTGCTTCGACGGTAAATGTTTGATTTTCACAGGTTTCAATTGCGGAAAGCTGAATGTCAGCCGTGAGGTTGGCGGGTTCGGTGAGGGTAACATTACCCCAGGCGTATGGACATTCGCCGTCGACGTAGCGGAGTAATATTTCGTAGCTGCCGGCAGTGAGTCCGGTAAAGTCAAGGGGTTCGTTGACCCAGGTTGAGCCGCCGTCGATGCTTGCACTCACGGTGGTGGTAACAGGATGTGAAGTTGTGATTGCAATGCTTCCGTTTACTTCGTTGCAGTCTGTCGGGTCCATCAGGGAAATGTCAGTGACCAGAATTTGTGGCCGGATGCTGAGGTTTCGGGTGTCGGTAGCTGAACATCCATCGACGGAGCCGGTAAGCGAAACGGTGATATCCGTCGAAGCTGCACCATTGGGAACATTGAAGGCGACCTCATGCGGGCCTTTGCCGCTGGCTGTTTGCGGGGTTGCGTAAGCGCCAAAATCCCATGCGTAAGTGGCTCCGGGCCCGAGGTCGGCAGCCTGAAACGTGTAAGTCGTCCATTCACACAGGTACCCGTTTGTACTTGTCGGGTAGGTTTCGATAGTAGTTGCCGGGGCAGGTTTTACAGTTTTTATGACTGTGCTTGAGTTAATCCAGGCCGAGCATGGCGCTCGTCGTGCCTGCCTTCTGAACCAGGTTGTCTGGTTGATCACGGGTGGATCGTAGGTGATATTTGTAGCGCCGCTGATGGTCGACCAGCTTGCGCCGCTGTTAGTGCTGCTTTGCCATTGATAGGTGACAATACCATCGCTTCCGCCGGAAGGTGAAGAAAAGTTGCTGATGATAAACGGATCGTAGCTCCCGCAGGTGGACTGATCGCCTGAAATGATACCCCCCGATGTGAAATTTGACACCACGCTTTTTGTGATAACATTTGAATAAATAAAATCAGCGCATGGGGAACGCCGGGCGCCCCGGCGGTAAAGCGTGGTTTGAATGATGGTAACCGGATTCAGTGTCTCCGAGTTAGCGCCTGAAATATTTGACCAGGTAGCGCCGCCATCCGTGCTCAGTTGCCATTGATGCACGAGCGTGCCGTCCGCTCCGCCCGATGGTTTGGTAACGCTGGAAATCAGCCCCGGGTCGAAACTTCCGCAGTTGGACTGGTCACCGGCTATGATGCCAGGATCGGTATAGTTCTCGACCACCATTTTTACCACTTCATTTGAAAAAATAAAGTCTGCGCACGGGGAACGCCTTGCGCCCCGGCGATAAATCGTCGTTTGCGTGATGGGCAGCGGATCGAAAGTAGCGGCAGTAGCCCCTGCGATATCGTTCCAGATGACGCTGTCGAGGCTTTGCTGCCATTGGAATTCCAGTGTACCCCCGCTGCCACCGGAGGGAAGTGTGTCGGATGAGATGATCGCAGGATCGAAAGCCCCGCAGTAGCTCTCTGTTCCGGAAATAACGCCACCTTTTACGGGGTTTACGGTAAAATTTTTAACAACAACATTTGAGTAAATCCAAGCCAGGCAAGGGTTTAACCTTCCGCCCCGGCGGAAATGCGTAGGGATGGAAATGACGCCCGGGTCGAAAGTTTCGCTCACTGCGCCGGGAATGTCAGCCCAGCTGTTGCCATTGTCGGTGCTTTTTTGCCACTGGTATTCCGTGGTGCCTGCACCGCCTCCGCTGGCCGAGGTATTGCTGGAAATCAGGCCGGGGTCGTAGCTGCTCAGGCAGGAAGTTTCATCTCCGCTGACGGTTCCTCCGTCCGTATGATTACTTGTGCTGAGAATGGTTATGATTGAGGATACCGTGCAACCTGCGGCTGTGAAAACGTTCACCATGTAATCCCCTGCGAAAAGATTGCTGCGATCGCCGTCATTGCGTGCCATGTCGGCAATCTGGTCAGCGTTTAAAGCTTTTTCATAAAAATAGCGGACGTCATCCATCTTGCCTTTATAAATGGTGCCGCTACTGTTGAGCACGGAGCCACCGATAGAAGCGCCTATTCCGCCGTTATTGCCATGGTTTTTGATGGTCGTAAAACCGGCATTGATCACCGGCCCCGGCACGCCATCCAGAAAAACGGTAAAAAGACCGTTGTCAAAAACTGCCGCCACATGGTGCCACTGTCCGTCATTCGGGAAAATATGGGTGTCGCTGGTGGCGGTAGATCCGCCTTCTTTCACCCTTGCAACCAGTAAATTGTTGGTTAAACGAATGGCTAGGCCCTTTCCTCCGGTGGAGCCACCTTCGTCAAAAAGAGTTTGCAGGCTGTTGAGATTGTCTGGTTTCACCCACATGGATACAGTCAAGGCAGAAAAAGCTTTTTCCATGAAACCATTGTCCACGCTGTACCGGATGTAGGTGTTTCCGTCAAAGTAGGCTGAAGTCCGCCCCTGCACGGCATCATTGACGTAGATAATGTTGCCGGCGATTCCGTTGTTGTGGTTGACTCCGCCGGAATAATCGTCGGTACTGCCATCAAAAGTCCACCACGCATCCGGCGCCATATCGGACCAATGATATGCAACCGGCAGGCTGGCACCGGTTACAGTCAGATCGATGGCCCCACCGCCTGTTCCACAGTTCTCGTCAGTGACGATGTAGGAAATGTTGACGCCGGAGCCACAATCAGGGTCGGCACAATCTGTCAGTCCGTCAAAGTCGTCGTCTTTGCCATTTGCACAGTCTTCTGCGTAGCAAACCGGCGACAGGTTAGCCCCCGGAATGATGGTCCAGGTGCCGGAGGATGGTGTTTTCCAGTAAACCTGAAAATGGTCGCTGCCGCCTCCTTCTTTGTGAACGAGTTCTATGTAGTATTTCTGGCCGGCCAGCAGCGAGATGTTAGTTGAAGTCTGCTCCGGAAATTTAGTGTGCTCGGTTGGGTTCGTCCATCCGGGCACGCTGGCGATGATGGATTTGTTAGCAAAACTCTGATCTGGACTCAGGTAAAGCCGGGCGTTGTCATCGGAAGTGACGTTAAAGCTGTAATTACCTGTTTGCGATGGGATAAGATAACCATACACCCTCGTACCATAGCTGGATGAGTAATTGAGAGCCCCCTGGAAAGAGGTAAGTATACCTGTTTCTGCGTAGTTGTTCGGAAAGTTGGGATTGGTTATCAGGTCGAGAATGTTGCTCCCGGAAATGCCGGTCCAACGCTCAAAAGTGATGCCACCTGGCCCACAGGCTATTTCAGCCGGGCAACTGACTTTGGAAAGAGACACAGCATCAATCAGGATACCTGCATTCGCCCGGTTGTTCTCAAATATTAAATTTACAATCGGGTCGATTGCACTGTAAGTGAAAGTAAGGGTGTGCCTGACCCAGTGGAGGTTGCTGAAAGTTTCGTTTGCAGGGAGTGAAACAGCGGCGACATCCTGGTACCCGCTTTGAAAAGTCAAACCGAGTTTGACTACGCCAGGCAGCTGTGTTTCTGTCCCGCCGTCGGGAAGTCCGTTGAAATCAAGCGATGTATTCCATGCTGCTGCATGGAAACATAAATTGTAAGTTTCACCGTCAACGAGTTTCAGGTTGTCAGAAAAATGGGTATTCAGGCTCCATTTATCCCCATTGTTGGGCAACAGGACGAACCGGTTGCCTTCCGGGTTGTTGACGGCACCGGAGTTATCATTGAGGTAGAAAGAATAACCGGCAGTGCTTGTTGACCAAGGTTTGACAGTGGCAGTGTTTCCGTTTGAAATGGCTGCAGCAGGTATTCCTTCGACAGCGTAGGGGAAAGATGAAGTGTATGCCTCTTCAAAATGACCGTTGGGCAGCAGGTTTTCTGAACAGCCGCAGGTCTGATTCCAGTTATTTCCACCCAGCGTATTCGTTTTGCTGAAGCAAAAATCATCAACGTAAAAAACCTGGTTAGTGCCTCCCGTTTTGTACCCGCCAATTTGAGCGTAAACGGCATTGGCAGGAGCTTTTCCCTTCAGTGAAAACTTCGTGTAGCCGGTGGTATTGGGAATTACAGGTTGAACGACGCTGTGGATCAGGTTTTCGTTTACGTCCAGCCATTTGATAAACAGCTCGGCGTAAGATGGTGCAGTTGTGGAAACCTTGGCCCAGGCTGACAGTTCGTAGGTCTCACCGCTGAGTATACCAAGGTTTTGGTAAACATTGGCTCCGTTGCTGATAATTTCAGCACCTGAAGCACCGGAGTGGGATTCGGCGGAATTGGTGACCGTGCCTCCGGAAATAGTCCAGTTTGTCATTCCATTTTCGAAACCTGCATTGTGAGTAAGGATGCATTGTCCGACGATGGGAATGGTTTCTTCCAGACAAAGTTCATCAACTTTGAGGGTGCCGATTCCAAATTTTGAAGCGATAACTTCAATGGTAACTGCATTGGAAGGAGCCGTTGCGCTGATGTAATACTGTGTATAGTTCAAAGCGCTAATGTCGACAAAAGCCTGACTTAACTGGTTGTTGGAGGCATCTTTGAAGTTTATGATTAACCTTGCGGAAGGGCTTTCGGTTGTTTTACCATAGGCACTTAGCGTGTACACCCTTCCGGGAACAATTCCGGTATTAGCTTGTGAAAGCGTAGTGTAAAAATTATTTAGTAAGGCGCCGTGAGTTCCGGCGTAAGAGTCGGTGGTTCCGGTCGGACCATTAAACTTTGTCCATTGAGATAGGTTGGAATCAAAACCCGGATTAATTAAAATAATACAGGGCGGAGGCATGGAGAATGCCATAGCCTGCTCCAAACCTGTGAAAACAACAGCCTGCAGGTCAGCGTAAATTTTTGTAGCAAAGTGTTGATTGTCGAACGGACTTTCAGCCTTTGCCTGAGGCAGGCAAAGCAGAAAAAATAACATTCCTGTAAAAGCAATATTTGCAGTCTTTTTGAAGACCATGGGCAGCGGCAAAGGGGAGTGAGTTCGTGAATTCCGTTTTTGTAAGGCTGTTGTTTTTTATCTTGGTTGATTTTCGGGACACTGACAGCGCCCTAATCTGATAATAGTTCTAAATATTTGATTTTCAATGAAAAAAGGATTAAAGTTGGGCATGCCGGGAGCCATGCCCTGGCTGAAAGTTTTCCAAAAAAGCTATGGTGGATGGAGTATTGAGGCGGGTACAGGACGTGGTTGAGCGGGCCTGGAAAACGATGCCCGAAAAGTGTTTAAGTGCTTCATACTGTTCAGGTTTTTGTGAAACAGGTCAGGTTATTTTTGACAATATCGCTTACCCTTGAGAGGGTAGGAAAATTCAAAAAAGTGATGAAAAATCAGTGGGAGGAAGGGAGTTGATGCTAAGTGAAGGCCAAGAATTGTACCAAAGTAAGGAAATGAAATCCTAACAATCAGGTAACGCCGATGCGATGAATGAAAATCATGAAATAATGGTAGTGGATCAAATTCACCAGGCAATTTTATCGTTGATAAAATGTTTAGAAAAAAACACTTAAAATATTTAAGAATCAGACAAAATTGAACTATCTTGTTTGAAAACCGTTTTCTTACAGGTGTGAATTGTAAAGGCCGCAAATTTTCTACAACTCTTTTTGTGTTGATTTCCAGTTTAATGAACTTTTTTTAGTTGATATTTCATCCAAGGGCGAAAACAAATTGTTTACTCTCTTGCAAAGGATATAATTGATTAGATCACCCTGTTTTTTGTTAACTGTTTAAATATTTTATCATGACTGAAAGCTATTTTGAAAAAGCAATTGATTGGGCTAAAAAACGAGGGTTTTCCAACATAAAAGCCAATGTAGAGGAATACGAAACTCCGGCCCAATTTTCCAAACCAGGAGAGGATGCTCCCTACATTCCGGACATTACAGGGCTGAGAACAGGAGGCAAAAGCTACATCGAAATCGCTGTAAAAACAGAGAATATGAACCGTAAGGTCTCAAAATGGAAACTTTTAAGTACATTAGCGGCCCGCAAAGGAGGAACGCTTTTTTTGCTTGCGCCCAGAGGCCATAAGCGTTTCGCAGAAGATATTGTCAAAGATCACCATCTGAATGCTGTGATCTCGGCAATTTAATCCTTAGCAGTCACATTTTATCACTGAATACCACACAAGTTGCATCCACAGGAAAACAAACTTGATCAACCAAAAAACTGAATTTCACCATTCTTCCGCTATGGAAGATCTAAAACTTTTTTGAATAAATGAGGGCATTAGTCATAAGTCAATCCATTACCAGGCGGGACGCCAAATCGCTTGAAAAGTACATGACTGAAGTCTCCCGTTACGATGTGCTCACGCCGGAACAGGAGGTTTCGTTGTTTAGAAAATTCAAGGAAGGCGATCAGGACGCCTTTCAGCAAATTGTTAATTGCAACCTTAAATTCGTTATCTCCGTGGCAAAACAATACCAGCATTGCGGACTGACGCTGGGTGATTTGATTAACGAAGGAAACCTTGGTTTGCTTAAAGCTGCCGAGCGTTTCGATGAAACAAAAGGTTTCAAATTTATCTCATACGCCGTTTGGTGGATTCGCCAGAGCATCCTTCAGGCTATCGGCGAAAAATCCCGCAAAATCAGAGTTCCTTTCAATCATCAGTCCAATTTGATGAAGGTGCTCCGGACACGGGATGACCTGATGCAAAGATTAGAGCGTGAGCCAACAATCGAAGAAATTGCGACTAAACTCGAAATGACCCACGATGCAGTGGAAAAATGTCTGGAAACCAACAGTCGCTGCAGTTCGCTCGATGCTCCGCTTCAGGAAGGAGAAGACACTGACCTGACTTATTTCATCGAAGACGATGCCATTCCGAAGCCGGACACCAAGGTCGTACAACGTGAATCCCTCCAAAAGGAAATTCAAATGCTGCTCAATGGCCTGCAACCTAACGAAGCGCAGGTACTTTCCATGTACTATGGCATAGGGCAGGAGCGCACATTCGGTCTTGATGAAATCAGCGAGTTGCTGGGCGTTGGCAAGGAGCGGGTTCGTCAAATCAAGTACAAGGGTTTGAAGAAACTCCAGGCTAAAATCAAGCGCCACGACATTCATTTCAGTCTTAATTAATAGACAAATTTTTCCGGGAGGCGGTCTGTGTTTCCAAAACTCAGTTATTCTCCCGCACTAAAATCATTCATAAAATCAGATTTATTCATGCTTATTGTAGAAGTTAAAAATGGAGAAACCATCGACAGAGCCCTTCGCCGTTACAAGCGTAAATTCATCAGCACAGGCTTGCTGAAGGAATTACGTAACAGAAAAGATTTCAAAAAGAAATCAGTTGTAAAGCGCCATGAAAAGCTGGCAGCCGTTTACAAAGAAAAACGAAGAAGGGAGATGGAGTAACCATTTTTCTACGAAAGGTTATTGTTAAAGATAGCCCTGCTCAAAAGGTTTTTTCCGCAAAAGCCTGTCGGGCAGGGCTATTTTTTTTTGAAAAACGGCACTTTTTAACTACTACCACAGAATACGAACTCCGATTGTAACCTCCTTACCTTCTAACACTTATCTTTGCCGCCGTTTTTCACAATCCTCTTTAAGCATGAAAAAGAAACTGAAAGTTTTCAAATTCGGTGGCGCCTCTGTTAAAGATGCCGCCGGTGTAAAAAATGTAACTCAAATTTTAAGATCATACCAGGGTGATCCGCTGGTCATCGTCGTCTCTGCAATGGGAAAAACGACAGATGCGCTGGAACGGATCGTCAATGCCCATTCTAACAAAACCGGAGAAGGCCCGAAGCTGCTGGAAGATTTGAAGGCAGCTCACTATCAAATTATGGATGAGCTGTTTGAAAAAGGCGATCCTGTTTACGATGAGGTGAATGACACTTTCGTGGCTGTCGAGTGGGTACTGGATGAAGAGCCGCATGAGAATTATGATTTCATGTATGACCAGATCGTGTCGGCAGGGGAGTTGGTTTCGACGAGAATTGTCGCCGCTTACCTTACTCGTCAGGGACTACCCACTCACTGGCTGGATGCACGGGATATCATCCTGACGGACGATATTTACCGGGAAGGTTGGGTGCAATGGGAGCAAACGATAGAAAACGCAAGGTCGATTGCTCAGCCTCTGCTCGATAAGGGGGGCTTCGTACTTACCCAGGGTTTCATCGGTAGCACGACTGAAAATTTCACTACAACGCTCGGTCGTGAAGGCTCGGATTATACGGCTGCCATTTTTTCATTTTGCCTCGACGGCGAGAGTATGACGATCTGGAAAGATGTACCGGGTGTATTGACCGGAGACCCGCGCATCTTCGAAAACGTGACGAAGCTCGACCGGCTAAGCTACCGGGAAGCGATCGAGATGACTTACTACGGCGCTAAAGTGATTCACCCGAAGACGATCAAACCGTTGCAAAACAAGAGCATCCCGCTTTATGTGAAGTCATTTATTAATCCGGAAGGAGAGGGTACTTTCATCGGGCCGGATGTGGATGATCTCTACCCGCCAATGGTTGCCGTGGAAAAAAATCAGGCATTGATGAATATTTCCACCCGTGACTTTTCTTTCGTTGCGGAGCACCACATGAGTTTTCTGTTCAATAAAATCGCTGAGTACCGCCTTCAGGTGAATTTGATGCAAAACACTGCCATTAGCTTTGCCGTATGTGTGAACAACAACAGTTTGGATGATAAAGTCAGGCAGTTTGCGCAGGACATCGATAAGGATTTCAAAGTCCTCATCGACAGCGAGGGGCTGGAACTGATCACGGTCCGGCATTACACACCACAGACGCTGGAAATGCTCCGCCAGGGTAAAATTATCATGGTGGAAGAGCGAACTAAAAATACCGTTCAGATGGTGGCGAAAGAAGTGCCTACCATGAAACGGAAGGCGTAAAATTAAAACGGGCTGAATCATTCAATCAAACGATTCAGCCCATTTCTTTTTTAAGACAAATCTCAGTCGTACAGACAAAGACTGTTTTTAGATTTTACAAAATAGGACTTGTAATTCTTCGCTTTTGGATCTGTGCATCCTTCCAGATTGAGGAGCTTGATATTGCGAAAGTGAACGGGGTGACTCTCACTTTGCAACGAAATTGAACCTTCCGTCAGCGCCTTCCCGTCTGTTTTGACCGCAGGGTCAAAGTTATTTACCGTGCCGCCGCCAATTTGCGGTTTGGTATATTCCAAAACGACTTCACCATTGAGAATATGCTGAATCAATGAATCGCCCAACACCAGGAACTCCGCTGTTACCCATTGTTCACCGTGGTAAGTCTTTGATCTGGATTCAATGCAATGTGTTTCCTCCAGTTCTCCGTTCATTACAACGTGCGTACCGGGTGTGCAGAGGTTGAGCGTATGGCGCTCGTTTTCGCCGTCGCCGCCGAGGAATTGTGCTTCGATGGAAATGGGGAAATCCTGGTCTTTGGCCATCGTGGCAGCAGACTGGCCGTGCAGCATGGCGCCACTGTTTCGCAGCGCCCAGCCTTCACCGCCGGGACATTGTTCACCCACGAAGCGGTAGTCCAGTTGAAGGCGGTAATAAGAAAACGGTTCTTTGTAAAACAAATGGCCGAATCGATTGCCGAATTCCTCATACCCATCGTATTTCACCTTTATCATACTGTCCTCCACAACGAAGGTGTTTTCGTAATTGTCGTTGAGGTCGTAACCGGATATTTTTACGTCCCAACCGTCGAGGTTTTGGCCGTTGAAGAGTGAGGTCCATTCTTCTTTTGATGCATCGTTACCGGTTGACGGTGGTGTTTTACATCCGGTTTGAAACAAAAAAAAGACAAAAAGGGAAGCGAACAGCGTAGGGAAGTTCAGGCAGTAGTTTTTCATTTTGTAAATATTTGTGATGAAAGTTGCTGCCTAAAGGTGAGAAAAAATGCTGAAAAAACCGTTCAGGGTCTGGCTGAAATTTTGACGGGGTGACAGAAAGTCACCCCGTCAACCGTTTGATTTAATCTGCTTCGGAAACTTCCGTTTTATTCATCAGGAAAGCCTTCAGAAAACCTTCGAGGTCGCCGTCGAGAACGGCATCGGTTTGAGAAGTCTGGAAGCCGGTACGGTGGTCTTTCACCCGCCGGTCGTCGAGGACGTAGCTACGGATCTGGCTGCCCCACTCGTTCTTCATTTTACCTGCCTCGATTTTTTCCTTTTCAGCTTTTTGTTTTTCCAGCTCCTGCTCGTAGAGCCTGGATTTCAGCATTTGCAATGCTTTTTCCCGGTTCTGGATTTGTGATCGTTCCTGCTGACATTCCACGACAATACCGCTGGGCAGGTGTCGTACCCGAACGGCACTTTCCGTTTTGTTTACGTGCTGGCCGCCCGCACCGCTGGAGCGGAAAGTATCCCAATCAAGATCAGCGGGGTTGATTTCCACCTCGATCCGTTCGTCCACCATCGGGTGAACGAAAACGGATGCAAAGGAAGTCATCCGCTTACCCTGCGAGTTGAAAGGGCTGACCCGCACGAGGCGGTGAACGCCGTTTTCACCTTTCAACATACCGAAAGCATAGTCGCCGTCGATTTCAAGCCCTACGGATTTTACGCCGGCTGTGTCGCCAGGCGTCATCCAAAGCTGGGTAGCCTTGTAGTCATTTTTTTCAGCCCACATAACATACATGCGGGAGATCATTGAGGCCCAATCGCAGGCTTCCGTGCCACCGGCGCCTGCATTGATTTCAATGACAGCGCCCAGTTCGTCTTCCGGTTGGTTGAGCGTGGAGCGGAATTCGAGGTCGTCCGTCATTTCGAGGGCTTTCTCGTATTGTGCGTCCACTTCTTCCTCGGAAGCTTCTCCGGCCTTTTGGAATTCCAGCAAGACTTCAGCATCGCCCACGGCTGTTTCGACCGTGGTATATTGCTCAACCCACTTTTTATTGGATTTGATGGTCTTCAGGATACTTTGAGCTTTGGTCGGGTCATCCCAGAAGTTGGGGTCGCCGGTCAGTTGCTCCTTTTCTTCAATTTCGATCAATCGTTTAGAGACGTCAAAGATACCTCCTTAACAAAGCCAGGCGCTCTTTCAACGTCATCAGTTGTTCGCTGGTCATAATATTTTGGTTATTGTTTAATTGTTTTTGATTACTGTTTGGTTGATTTGTCTGATGCCTGGATTTGTATTTGAAATAATCCAGGCATCAAACAATTCATCCATCTGACATTTTACTTCGCTACTTTCTGCAATTCAACGTAAAACAACAGTTCAGAGTTCGGTGGAATTTTACCGCTGCCGGAAGCTCCGTATCCCAATTCTGAAGGAATGAAAAGTACGCCTTTTGAGCCTTCCTTCAGCAGTGCAATACCTTCGTCCCAACCCGGAATCACCTGGCCTACGCCGAGTGTGAACGGGAATGTGGCGCCACGCATGAAGGAGTTGTCAAACATTTCACCGTTGGGCAGTACGCCGTAGTATAAAACCTCAACCCTCTTTCCGGGTTCAGCCTGAGCGCCGGTTCCTTCCTCCAGAATGAGGTATTTCAGGCCGCTTTCAGTGGTTTTGAGCTGATCGTTCAGTTGTCCGGCTTTGTACTTAGCAGCGATATCCGTCATTTGAGCGGCTACTTCAGGCTCCCGTTCTTTGATGGCTTGCTGCTTTTCCATGGCGACTGCACGTTCGGCCGCCTGAGCTTCCTGGTATTGTTCCTGGGTTTTGATTTCTTCCAGAACGATGTCGTAAACCAGTTTCTTGGCATCTTTCAGCTGCGGCATTTCACGCATTTTTTCATCGATAGGGATGAAAACGCTCACACTGTCGCCGGGGGACATCATGCCGATAGCGTCAGCGATCGGGTTTGATTTACCTGGGCCTTTTTCCTCTTCGGTCATGGTGGAAAAGTCTGGTACTGCTACCGGAATTGCTCTGCCGTAATCTCTGGAGGTGTTGACGAGGCTGTCATCCTGGAACACATAAACGTGAACATAGGCATATTCGCCGATTTGCGGCCTGGTGCCGCTGTTGTTGGTGTGATTGACCAACTTGTAGCCATTCGGAGTCATTTGCTCACCGCCGCCACAGGCTGAGAGTACAATCGTTGCCGTAATAAAAAATAAAAAAATCTGCTTCATTTTAAAATCAAAATTAAAGCCGGGTCTTCCTGGGAGGGCAAGACAGAAGCGGCTTGTCAAAGGTCATTGTTTAAAAGTAAATCCTTGTATTCGGGCAGGATGGATTTGAATTTCTTCACCGTCGGGCGAAGACCGATGTAGGAATAGCCGCCGGAAGCGTTTTTATGTCCTCCGCCTCTAAAATGCTTTTTGGCGATTTCCTGCACTGAAAAATTGCCTTTGGAACGCAGGGAGATTTTTGTAATGGTTGGTTGTTCGTGTATAAATATGGCCAGTGCCACGTTGCTCATTTGCAATAAATAATTGACCAGCCCTTCTGTATCGCCCCGGCTGATCTTGTATTTTTCATAATCCTGTTTCGTCAGGGTAATGATGGCCGTGCGGTATTCATCGAGCACTTCCATGCGGTTGTCGAGCACATGGCCCAGCAGGCGCAGGTGCTTTTCTTCCAGACTATTGAACACCAGATTCTGGATACGGTTGTCATCGACGCCTAATTCCAGCAAATCAGCTACCAACCGGAATAGCTTTGGAGAAGTGGCGTATTTAAAAGATCCGGTGTCTGTGAGGATGCCGGTAAAAAGGCAATCTGCCACATTCAGGTTGATCAACCGCTTATCGCCGAGCAAATTGATGAAATCATATACCAGTTCACTGGTCGAACTGGCGGTGACGTCATGCAATTCGAAATCGTAAAACGGCTCGGGATACAGGTGATGGTCGATCAGAACGATTTTGGTTTTCAGCTGAGCGATCAGCTCGCCCATTTTATCGATCCGTTCCAGTGAGTTAAAATCCAGACAAAAAACCATATCCGGCTTTTCAAGTGCCTTTTTTACCTCTTCCTGACCGGTGTCATACACCAAAATATCTTTCGTGCCGGGCATCCAGTTCAAAAAATGCGGGAATTCGGAAGGAACTGCCACTTTAACCGTGTGCCCCAATTGCTCGAGGTAGTGCCGCAATCCCAGCGATGAACCGATGGCGTCTCCGTCAGGATTTCGGTGGGTGGTGATGACGATATCCTTGGGAATCGAAAGCAGCGATTTTAGCTCGTTGATGTTTTCCATGAATTGTCCTGAAAATTTGGCGGGCGAAGTTCCCAAAAATTATATTTATTCCAAAATTAACAGTGGAGTTTGAGTCGGAAACTTCGGAATGTTTACTTTTGCGCCCGTTTTTAAAATGGTGTTTGCGTTTTTAGTTGTTTGTGTGTTTGAAGTGCTTCCCTGCCTGACAATACACAAGCACCCAAACACTCAAGCACCCAAACACACAAAAATCAATGAGTAATAAAACTTTGACCATGATCAAGCCCGATGCTGTGAAAGCAGGTCACATCGGCGCTATCCTTAATGACATCACTGCTGCCGGTTTCCGGATTGTTGCACTGAAAATGACACAACTGACCAAAGCCAAAGCCGGCGAATTTTACGCCGTTCACAAAGAGCGCCCGTTTTACGGCGAACTCGTGGATTTTATGTCTTCTGGTCCTATCGTGGCTGCGATTCTTGAAAAAGAAAATGCGGTGGCTGATTTCCGTACCCTCATCGGCGCTACCAATCCTGCCGATGCTGCGCCTGGTACCATCCGTGCAAAGTACGCCAAGAGCGTAGGTGAAAATGCCGTTCACGGCTCCGACTCCGACGAGAATGCCGCCATCGAAGGCGCTTTCCACTTCGCAGGCGTTGAATGTTTCTAAATGAATAATGATTAATGGTGAATGATGAATGATAAACAAGCGACTTGCTAAGGTTCATCATTTATCATTCATCATTCATCATTACTCATTATTTCACCTCCACGATTTCCACTCTCCTTTCTTTCGCTGCTCCAACGCTGTAAATTGAATTACGTTCGTCTGTCAGGTCATCGCTGACATTGGCGGAGGCTTTGGTTTCTCCGAAGGGCGCTTCAGAGATGACCAGTTTCCCATGTTTAAGGTAGGATTCGAAAATACCGCCCCGGTAGGATTCGAACTGGTTGCGCAGGCTGCTGATGCGGCGCTGTGCGAGGTTGTCGTTGTAGTCGGATTTGGCACGGGGGCTGGTGTATCCTTTGATGACAATTTCCACCCGCTCCCCATTTTCGAGGCGTTTCAAAAGTATTTCACTGAAAAGCTGCAGGAAATCGTAGCCTTTTTTTACTTCATTTTCAAAAAACTCCTCGATTTCGAGGGCCGCTTCACTGGCTTCGTCTTCCGTGAGTGGTTTGGTGTATGACTCGATGTAGTCAGACTTCCGGTCGTAATATTTGAAGTAGGTCGTTTCGTAGGACTTTTTGGTGGTGGTACGAGTGGTGCGCTTGTCGGGTTCGTCGTTGTCGAAATAGAGCGCAAGCGGTAGAAAATCCTCCAACGTGGTCGGGATGAAGGGCGTCTCCGGAGGTGTTTCGGTGACAACCTGCGGTGGTATGATCCCTGTCGAATCCTCCGGAATATCGCTGATCGTCATTTGGTAAATATCATAACAACAAGCCTTGTTGGAGGCATCGAGGTAAAAGGAGCCGGGACGGTTGGAGGAAAAATAGGCCCGATTACCGGGCTCGTCAAGGGAGAAGTAGAGGTCGTGGTAACTGGTATTGACGGGTTTTCCGGCGTTTTCAATGGGGCCCCAGTCAGGCTGACGGTTCATTTTAAAAACATCAAAACCACCGAGGGAAGGCCGCCGCCCGTCGGAGCTAAAGTACAGGGTTTGCGAAGCGGAATGAAAAAAAGGCGTGATGTCGTTCTCCGGCGTGTTGACGGATTCCAGGTTTTTAGGTTCCAGGAACTTGTCTTTTTCCATTTCGCAATACCAGATATCGAGTTTGCCTTTTCCGCCGTTGCGGTCGGAGACGAAATAGAGGATTTCCTTTTGCGCCACGGAATCGAAACCGATAGCCGGGTGGGTGGTGGTGTATCCTTTTTTGTTGACGATGTCGGGAAGTTTGACGGGTTTTTTCTCCCAGTTGCCCCGTCGGTCTCTTTCCCGGTAGTAAATATCGCAACGAATATCGGAGGAGGTTACGTACTCGCAGAGGGTGAAGTAAATCCGCTCCCGGTCAGTGCTGAAAGCGGTATGAGCCGTGTGTTTTTTATCAACGTTAAAGCCTCGTGTGAGGATGCGGCCTTTGCCAAGGTTTTCCGAGTAGAGCACTTTGGTGAGTTTTCTTTCCGGGAGATGGGTGTCGCCATCGAAGTCGTAGCGAAAGGAGGAGTAATACAATTCGTCGCCTGCCACCACAGCGCCAAACTCCGAGTAGGGCGTATTGATTTTCTTACTCAAATGCTCGACCCGGATGAGCTTGTCAGTTGCCGGTTCCAGTTGCATGGCCCAGCGGCAGGTTTCCAGTTCTTCCTTTGCCCATTGGCTGTAGTAATCATCACGGCCCTCGTTTTTCAGAAAATCTTCGAACACCTCGATGGCTTCATCGTATTTCCCTACCATTTTTTTTACCTGACCAAGCCAGAAGGCCGCCATGGGGTAAGCCTGTTTTTCCTTGCTCGTCCACACTTTGGTGTAGTACTCTTCTGCTTCTTCGTAAGCGTTGAACTGGCGGGTGACTTCGGCGTATTTGAACCAGAGGCCAACGTCTTTTTTATTGAGCTCCATCGCATCCCGGAAGTGGACGAAGGCGGCGTGGTAATCTTTGGCGGCGAAGGCTTTGTCTCCTGCTTTTTCATAGGCTTTGGCTGATTGGGCAAACGCAGGGTTTGACAAAAACAAAAGCAACAAAAAGTATACTGCGGGGTAAAAAGTTCTCAGATCAATTTTCATGCATCAATTTTTTGGCTGTATATGCTCCTGCCTGCTCCGGCCACTGCTGACGTGCAGCGAAAGGGGCGCAGGGGGATTCGTTTTTCACAACGACTGCCAAAATATAGAAAAACCTGAATTGTGCGACTCAAAACTCCGTGAATATGTCAGCGGGCAAGCTTTCCGGCACTTCAATATCGCTCAACTGCCGCTCGCCTCGGTCGCCGGAGAGCAGGATGTTGCCGTACTTTTTATAATTGGCCCAGGGCGTGACGAAGTTCGGCGATTCCATGCCTGCATCCCTGAAAAACGCCCATTGCGTGACCAGTTTGGTTTCATCGTCCACGTAAACGAGGTACTTGTTTTCGGGGGTGTCGCCCACCTGATCGAAAGTCAATTGCAGTACATCCGCCAGGCGGCCGTCGGCGGTGGTGTCTTGTCCCACGTGTTTGAGGGTGACTCCGGAATCCTTTAGTTTAAATGGCATAACGAGCCAGTAGGAGTCGTTGATCCAGATGCTTTTGCCACGATCGAGCAGCATATTGAGCGTATCCGGGTTGGTTTCGACGACGCCCCGGCGGCGGACTTTTCCCTCCATGGTATTGACGTTGAGCAGGTAAGTGGTGCTGTCGGGCAATGATTCGATGCGCACGTCGCCGGTGTGTTTGTCCCAGGTGAGAATGCGGCGGCCGAAGAAATTCCACTTCAGATACCGGGTTGCGTCCCAGGCTTTGCGGCCGCCCAAGGCCTGCATGACTTTATCGGCAAGGATGATGGCATGATGGTCGGAGGCTTCGATGTTAAAACCGGGCGCCGGAGGATTTTCATCCTGAATGGCATCGGTTTGACAGGATTGAATGAGAAACAGGGTTGCGGCAGCAAAAAGGAGTGTTTTTAAATGCATCTTTTGTTAGTTTAAGTCAGACAGGAAAGGTAGGAAATTTTGGGGGTTTGAAGTTCGGGGGTTTAAAGGTTTAAAGGTTTAAGGGTTTAAGGGGTTTTGGGATTACAATTGAACCACCGGTAATTCCCGGTTTACGTTTACTAAACTTTTAAAAGTTTTAGTAAACGTGCGGGGCTGCCAGCTTCACAGCGCTTCAATCAAATTCGGATAATCCGTAATGATCCCGTCCACCCCTTTGCGAATGAGTTTTTTCATGGCTTTCGGGTTGTTGACCGTCCAGGGTATGACACGGATGCCTTTTTTATGAAGGGATTTGATGTGCTTCTTTCTCAGCAGCTTGTAGTAGGGGCTGTAAATGTCGGGTTGAAAGCCCAGCCGTTCGAGGTTGGCTTTGGGGCCGGAGAGGTTTTCGACGAGGAGGGCAAGTGTAATGCCGGGCTCCATTTCATGGATGATTTGCAGGGGGCGGACGTCGAAAGACTGTATGCACACCTTTTCCCTTGGCAGTAGTTGTTGCACTTCTTCGACGACCAGTTTTGCATAATCCTCAATCGGCGGGGTAAAAACCCCGTCGTACGCTTCCTCGCTTTTAATTTCGATATTAAACGAGGGCAGATCCAGTTTCCGCATGAAGCAATATTTTTTCACCTCGTTCACCACGTCGGCGAGGGAAGGTTTGTGGGTTTTCATGGCCGCCTGCTCCGGAAAACGGGCATTCCCACGGCTGCCGCAGTCGTATTGCTTGATTTCTTCGTAGGTCAGCTCCATGATTTTGAGGTTTTTTTCCTCCGCTTTGGTGACGGGGCTGCCATCGGGTTTGGTGCAGATTTTTTCCGACATCCAGGGTTCGTGGCTGACGATGAGGATGCCGTCTTTTGAAACGGCCAGGTCCAGCTCGAGGGTGGTAACGGCCCGGAATTCGAGGGCCTTGAGAAATGCAGGGATCGTGTTTTCAGGTAAAAGACCCCGTGCGCCACGGTGGCCCTGCCAGTCGAATGTTTTATTTTCCATGTTTTGTGCGGAGGTTGTGAAAGTGGTAAACAAGAAGAGAAGCAGTAAGGCAACGTTTATGTGGCGTGGATTTTTATTTATTTTCATGCTTGGCCGGTTTAGTTTTTTGCAAATTTAGAAAAGCGGGAGATTTGGCTTTATGCTTTGAACGCTTTTCGGGCGATATCGAAAAAATTCCCGCAGGGCTCCGCCCGGTAAAAGAAATGTTACAGGACATTTTACTAAAAACGCTGACCGGTATTTCAATAAAAATTACTGTAAAACCCGCTTTTTATCTGAAATTTGTTTCTCATAAAATAAGTGCAACTGAAATCCGCCTTGCACGTATGAGCTATTTCACAGAGAAAACTTTTTAAAAAACACTTCCAAATGAAAGTCTTCAACACAATCTTTTTGCTGCTCTCCGCAGTCGCTTTTAACCTTTCCGCACAATCAGCGCAAATCAGGGATTTTGAAAAAAACATGGCCGGCAAAACCGGCCAGGAGTACATCATGGACGCCCTCACGCTGGCGCAGATGTATTACGCTGAAAACCTGCTGGACGAAACCATCGACTGGTCAGAAAAAGCTTACGAAGCTGCCAAAAAAAACAACCAGCAAAGCATGATGGCACTGGCCCTCAACCGGAAAGGAAAGGCGCTGATGAAGGTGGAATCCAAACGCAGTGTGTATAAAAACCGGGCGTTCAAAAGCTTTGAAGAAAGCAATGCCCTGACAGCCGACGACGTCCTGCGCATGGACAATCTGGAGGCCATGAAAATCCTTGCCGGCATTTTAAATAAGAAAAAAGACCTCGAAGACATCGAGCGGGACATCGCCATTCTGCAAGGTAAAGAACTGAAACAGGAGGTGACGCAGCTCTCCGAACAACAGCAAAAGTTGAAAGCCAAAACGGCAACGCTGGAGTCGAAAATGGCCCAGCGGGAAGCCGTCATTACCAACATGACCGAGGAGCAAATGCGCAAAGAACTGATCCTTTCTGAAAAAGAGCGCATGCTCGATTCGCTTACTTTTATCAATATCCTCGACTCTTTCAGCCTGGCCCAGTCGGAGATGATCCTGAAACAACAGGACGCCGAACTGCGGGAACAACAAGCCGAGCTGGAGCTTCGCAAAAGCCAGCGCAACCTGCTCATCGCCGTGGCGGGGCTGGGCGGCCTGCTGCTGATCGGCCTGTTACAACGTTACCGGGTTATCAGAAGACACAACGCCGAACTGGCCGAAAAAAACCGCATCATCGACGAAGAGCGCAAACGTTCGGAAGAGCTGTTGCTCAACATTCTGCCCATCGCCGTGGCCGATGAGCTGAAAAAAAACGGTACCGCCGAGGCCCGGCATTACGACCTGGCCACCGTACTTTTTACCGATTTCAAGGGTTTTAGTGAAATATCAAAGGTGCTCCCTCCCGACGAGCTGGTGCGCACGCTCGATTATGCTTTTAAAAACTTTGACCGCATCATCGGCAAGCACGGCCTTGAAAAAATCAAAACCATCGGCGACGCCTACATGTGTGCCGGCGGCCTGCCCGGTCTGGACGGTGGTCATCCGGTCCATGTTGTAGAGGCGGCACTCGAAATCCAGCAATTCCTGCTCGTCTGGAACGCAGAAAGGGTAGCGCAGGGGTTGCCTGCATTTGAAGCCCGCATCGGCATACACACCGGTCCGCTCGTAGCCGGGGTGGTGGGCAGCAAAAAATTCGCCTACGACATCTGGGGCGACACCGTCAATGTCGCTTCCCGCATGGAAAGCAGCGGCGAAGCCGGCCGGGTCAATATTTCAAATTCTACCTTCCAACTGGTGAAAGACAAATTCAGCTGCGAATACCGGGGCAAGGTGCCCGCCAAAAATGTCGGCGAAGTGGAGATGTATTATGTGCAGTCGTAAAAACCCGTCTTTTGTGAGAAAAATTTTGAGCTGAAAATGAGGTTGTAAGACATTAAAGTGATTGCCAGCTTCCTTATTTTGGCGTCCACTTTCCTGTAGTTGGCGCTCACTTTCCTTTAGTTGGCACGCACTTTCCTTATGTTGGCGTCCACTTTCCTGTAGTTGGCACGCACTTTCCTTATTTTGGCATCCACTTTCCTGTAGTTGGCATCCAAAATAAGGAAGTTTTACCTTAAAAAATGCAAAAAGGCGACAGGTAGTACCTTGCTTGCCGTCCTTAAAGCTTTGATATTTAATGTTTTGTGAAAAATGAGGCATGTTTTGCCAAAGTCAATTGCACAAGGCGGCTGGTTTAAATGCAGCGCTCCGGAAGTGGAAAAACGGGTAAAATATCAGTCATTGTGAAAAAAAATTATGACTGCTCTGCCGGGGTGAAAAAACGGGTCGCCATACCATCGCAGCAGATATCCGAATCATCACGTTCATCCGGAAAATTTTTTTCTGCCTTCCTATTTCTTTTTATCAAAAATGAAAACAAATTGTAGCGGGTTTCATGAGTCGTGATATACGCTCTCTTGTTCCTCGACGCTGCCGGCCGGCAGGTTGTTAATTTCTATATTTTATACCCATACCATTATGCAAATACAATTAAGTATTTCGTACGTGAAATCCCTACCACTTGAAAGTGTGGCAACATTCACAGAAGATCGCATTACGTGCATGGAAGCCTGCGTTGATTTCCTGCCATCGCCTACTCCAACCGTTGCGGCGATGCGTACCGCCAAAAGCAACTTTGAAAACTTAGAATCTATTTTTAAAATGAACCCATCCACTTTAAACAGAGATCGGAGGAACAAAGCTCATACTGAAATAATCCT
Organism: Bacteroidota bacterium; assembly: GCA_030147525.1. Classification (GTDB taxonomy): domain Bacteria; phylum Bacteroidota; class Bacteroidia; order Chitinophagales; family Saprospiraceae; genus UBA6168. The sequence goes on along the minus strand of JASBVF010000012.1, from coordinate 28,540 downwards.
CGGCCATTTGAGTTGGATAGACTATGCACAGCAGCTAATCGGCAGCGACACGGTAAAAGCACAGCGACTGGGATATCCTTCTTACCTCGAACGCACAAAAGCGAACATACCGGAAGGCGTGCCGCCAAAGCCAACCTTTGAACTGACGCCGAACCCCGGAGAGATTGTTCTTAAAACCCAGCCTTACAAACAGGAGAAAAAAGCTATTTATTACAATTGGCAAGTGTCGGAAGACAATGGCGCAACTTGGAGTTACCTACCCGTGTCAGGTAATTCTCACAGGCGTAAAATCACGCTTGAACTTGGGAAAGTCTACTGGTTCAGGGTCGCTTACGCTACCACCGCTGGCGAAGGCCCAAAGTCTGATTATGTAGAGATTTACCTTACACCGGACATGGTACGCAAGCCTAAAAGGAGGCGGGCGGCGTAGGGTTTTATGGTTGAGAGGGGTTGAGAGGGGTTGAGATGGTTGAGCGCTCAACCCCTCTCAACCCTTCTCAACCCCTCTCAACCCCTCTCAACCAAAAAAAAAGCGGCCCATTCGGACCGCCCCTCTTCAAGTTGTTAATATAGTAAGTATGCTAACAAAAGATCGCAAATCAGTAGGAGTTTACAAATAGCAGGCAAACAAAAACTGCCGGCTGCCTATCCGTAATTACATTCCCTTGATGATCTCATCGCCGAATTCAGAGCACTTCAACAGCGTAGCGCCTTTCATCAAACGCTCGAAATCGTAAGTTACCCGCTTGTTGCGAATAGCAGCTTTTACGCCTTTGAGGACGAGGTTGGCCGCTTTCGTCCAGCCCAGGTAGCGCAGCATCATTTCACCGGAAAGGATCACGGAGCTTGGGTTCACCTTGTCGAGGCCGGCATACTTCGGTGCGGTACCGTGCGTAGCTTCAAAAATGGCGTGGCCGGATTCGTAGTTAATGTTGGCGCCCGGAGCGATACCGATACCGCCGACCTGCGCAGCGAGTGCATCGGAGATATAGTCGCCGTTGAGGTTGAGCGTAGCAATTACGTCGTACTCATTCGGGCGGGTCAGGATCTGCTGAAGGAACGCATCAGCGATCACATCCTTGATGAGGATGGCGCCGCCGGCGAGGGCTTCTTTCTGTGCTTTGTTGGCAGCGTCTTTACCTTCTTTCTCAGCAATTTTGTCGTACTGAGCCCAGGTGAACACTTTGCTGCCAAATTCACGTTCAGCCACTTCGTAGCCCCACTCTTTGAATTTACCTTCGGTAAACTTCATGATGTTGCCCTTGTGAACGAGGGTAACGCTTGGGCGCTTGTTGGCGATGGCAAAGCGGATGGCGCTTTTCACCAGGCGCTCGGTACCTTCAATGGACACCGGCTTGATGCCGATGGATGACGTTTTCGGGAAACGAATCTTGTTGACGCCCATTTCACCCTGCAGGAAATTCAGGATTTTGTTGCAATCATCCGTTCCGCTGAGGTATTCGATACCGGCGTAGATGTCTTCTGTGTTTTCACGGAAAATGACCATGTCCACCAGCTGCGGCTGACGCACCGGAGAAGGTACACCCCGGAAATACTGCACCGGACGCACGCAGGCGTAGAGGTCGAGTTGCTGGCGCAAAGCGACGTTGAGCGAGCGGATACCACCGCCGACGGGCGTTGTGAGCGGGCCCTTGATGGCAACGAGGTATTCGTTGATATCGTCGAGGGTTTCCTGTGGCAACCAGCTGCCGGTTTTGTTGAAGGCTTTTTCACCTGCAAGGACTTCTTTCCAGATGATTTTTTTCTTGCCACCAAAGGCTTTTTCCACAGCGGCGTCAAGCACCCGTACGGAAGCGGCCCAGATGTCAGGCCCGATGCCGTCCCCTTCGATAAAAGGAATGATGGGGTCGTTCGGGACTTTTAATTTACCTTTGGCAATCGTTACTTTTGTTCCTGTCATGTCGTTGTTGGTTTGAAATTTTGAGGGTTTGTGTGTTTGAGTGTTTGAGTGTTTGGGGAACGAAAAGCATCGGAAATCCACAAACACACAAACACACAAACACACAAATACCCGGAAAAAGCGGCCCAAAGGTATGTTTTACAGGCCGTTTCAGGTAATGACAGACTTTAAAATTCAATTACAATTTACATGCAAAAGCTGATTTTTGTCTTGCTACTGGCTTTAGCATTTGGCTGCAAGGTAAAACCGGGCGCCAAAGGCGGAAGCTGCGAAGTCATGGGAACCGTAAAAGACTTCTCCGACCTCGACGGCTGCGGCCTGCTCATTGAGCTGGAAAGCGGCCAGCTGCTCAACCCCGTCACCCTGCCGGAAGGCGTGGTGCTGAAGGATAAACAAGCCATTCGTTTTGGCTACAAAAAAGTCGATGACATGATGAGCGCCTGCATGCGGGAGCAGGCTTTCGTGCAGGTCACCTGCCTGGAAGTCGTGAGCAGCAGTGAAACAGGAACGCCCCCCTGCGTGGACACGACCAACCCCTTCGCCGTGCCGTGGATGGACAAAGCCATCGACAAACACAACCCGACGCAGGTGATCAAGTTTCAGTTCGGCGGAAAGTGGGGCTATCTCTACAAAGCCATCCCCACCGCTTATCTTTACGATTGTGAAGGCAAGCTGCTCTGCGAAACCAAAGGTGACGAAAGCGATGAGTGTCACCAGTTGTATCTCAATCGTTTCAACAAAGGAAAAGTCATCTGGCAGGGGGAAGGGGTCTGGGATTGACGTAATTGGTCAGGGAAGACCGGCCTCCAATTCATTAACTCAATCATTCAAAATTCGATAACTTTTGCAAAATCCGAACCTCGACGCCACCGGCGGAAGCATGACCGGAGACGAACAACAGATAGAAAGAGCCCTCCGTCCAAAGGAATTGGACGAGTTCAGTGGTCAGGCGAAAATCGTGGAGAACCTGCGCATTTTTATCGCTGCCGCCAAGCAGCGGAGTGAAGCGCTCGACCATGTGTTGCTGCACGGCCCGCCGGGTTTGGGTAAAACGACGCTGTCCCACATTATTTCCAATGAGTTGGGCGCTACGCTCAAAATGTCATCCGGCCCTGTGCTGGAAAAACCCGGCGACCTCGCCGGCCTGCTCACCAACCTGGAAGAAGGCGACGTACTTTTCATTGATGAAATCCATCGTTTGAACAACGTCGTGGAGGAATACCTCTACTCGGCCATGGAAGATTACCGCATCGACATCATGATCGACAGCGGCCCGAATGCCCGCAGTATTCAGATTGCGCTGAACCAGTTCACCCTCGTCGGCGCCACTACCCGTATGGGGCTGCTGACGGCACCCATGCGCTCCCGTTTCGGCATCACCTGCCACCTTGACTACTACGACGTGGAGGTATTGAAAAAAATCATCAAACGCTCGGCGGCCATCCTGAAAGTGCCCATCACCGAAGACGGCGCTTTCGAAATTGCCCGCCGCAGCCGTGGCACGCCTCGTATCGCCAATCTTTTGCTGCGCCGCATCCGGGATTTTGCCCAGATTAAAGGCAATGGCACCGTCGATGTTGAAATATCGAAGATCGGCCTCAGCGCCCTCAACGTCGACGAAGGCGGCCTCAATGAAATGGATAACAAAATCCTCGATGCCATCATCAACAAGTTCAAAGGCGGTCCCGTCGGACTGACCACCATCGCCACGGCGGTAGGGGAGGAGCCGGGCACTATCGAGGAGGTTCACGAGCCTTTCCTCATCATGGAAGGCTATCTGCAACGGACGCCCCGTGGCCGGGAAGCCACCGAAAAAGCTTACAAGCATGTCGGCGTCGTGCCGCCGGGTAGGATCGGGACCTTGTTTGAAATAGGGGAATAGGGGGCGAATTTATTGAAATTGAGAAATTAACCGACATTATGAAATTGATTAACCACTTCAAAATCAAAGCAGTAGTGCCAATTTCCTATTTCTAATAATTTCTCAATTTCAATTCATTCGCACCCCGTTGGAAGAAACACGAAAAAAAGCGCTGCCTGCAACGACCAGACAGCGCTTTTTTTGTTGACAGGGAGATTTTGTTATGTTTGTTTATTCATCATCAAAACTTCCCTGTTATGCATAAAATTTTTACACTTCTCCTGCTGGCCCTGTACAGTGTTGCCGGCTTTTCACAAACCAATATATTATCCACCAATCCCATTGCCGAGGACATTATGCTTGGCAATTACGACCCTGCCAACTATCCCGTGCAGGCAGGCCTCAATCATCCTGATGTCATCGTACCGGCCATTCTGGCCAATGTTTCACCGGATTCCCTGAAAGAATATTTGATAAAACTCAGCGCTTTTGAAACACGGAATACCGGCTCGGATACGCTTTCGCCCGTTCGGGGCATCGGCGCAGCCCGGCGTTGGGTGTATCAGAAATTTCAGGAGGCGAGCGTTGCCAGCGAAGGGCGGCTCGTGACGTCCTACCTTCAGTTTGATCAAAATATTTGCAGCGTGGGGCAGCATCGGAATGTCTTTGCCGTATTGCCGGGGCTGGACGAAACAGCGGAGGGTATCATTCTCATCGAAGCCCACCTCGACAGCCGCTGCAATTCCGTCTGCGACACCACCTGCCTCGCCGAAGGTATGGAAGACAACGGCAGCGGTACCGCCCTCGTCATCGAACTGGCCCGGGTGATGAGCCAGCTCGCATTTAACCACACCATTGTTTTTATGGCTACGATCGGCGAAGAGCAGGGCCTGCACGGCGCAGATGCCTTTGCCACTTACGCGGTGGAAAAGGGGATCAAGATCAAAGCGGTTTTGAATAATGACATCGTCGGTGGTATTATTTGTGGTGAAACATCGTCGGCGCCGTCGTGCCCCGGCCTGAATCATGTGGACAGTACGCAGGTACGGATGTTTTCTTCCGGTGGCTTTAACTCTGCCCACAAACAGCTATCCCGTTTCATCAAACTGCAATACGAAGAAGAATTGAAAGATCTCGTCGCCGTGCCCATGATGCTGACTGTCATGTCAGCCGAAGACCGGTCGGGCAGGGGAGGGGACCACATTCCTTTCCGGCAAAAAGGCTTTCCGGCCATGCGTTTTACCTCCGCCAATGAACACGGCAACGCCAACGCCAACGACCCTGACTACCACGATCGCCAGCACACTTCGACGGATATTCTCGGTGTCGACACAGACGGCGATATGATCCTCGACAGTTTTTTTGTCGATTTCAACTACCTCTCAAGAAACGCCGTCATTAATGGCGTTGCGGCGGGGATGGCGGCCATCGGGCCAGTTACACCTGATTTTGATGCCGGTAAAAACGGCGATTCCCTCTACATCAGCATCACCGACCCGAATGCCTACGGTGAGTACCGTGTTTTTGTACGGACTTCCAGCAATGATTTTGATGAAATTTATACCACCAACAACCTGAACGTGACGGTGCCCAAACCATCCGGAGTGGTGATCGTGAGCGTGGCTTCGGTGGATGCAAATGGAATTGAGAGCCTTTTCAGCAAAGAAGTGCTGCCGCCCAACATCACTGCTACCGGTGAAGAACTGGACGAACAGCCGCAGGCTGATTTTGAATTGTTTCAAAACCGCCCGAACCCATTCGATGAGGCCACCATCATTTCCTTCATGGCACACAAAGCGTCCGGCTACAAGGCTGCTTTTCTGACCGTCAGCGACATGGAAGGCCGGGTACTCAAGCGCCTTCCGGTGAAGATACAGCAGGGCATGAATGAGATTGTTTACCACCACGGCTACAACGTTACGGGCGTTTACGCTTACAGCCTCGTCGTAGATGGCAAGGTTGTAGATACTAAGAGAATGGTTTTTGCGAATTGAAACTGCCAAACATCCAACAAATGGATATTCTCGACAGCGATTTCAGTACGGCGCCAGACGGAGAGTTTGAGTTTTACCGGGATTTCATCAACGAAACCCAGGTGGCTGATTTTGTGCGGATACTGGAAGCGCATCGCATTCCATTTCGTTTGGAAAAAAGCCAGACCCTGCTGGCTGAAGCGATCACAGGGCATGGTCTGTTGCCTTTCGCTGTTTTGAAATTACGACCGGAAGATTTTAAAAAAATCAACGCCATTCTCGAAAAGCAGGTCCTGGCCAATCCTGACTTTATTGAAATACATTACCTCCAGCAATTCGATGCCCGTGAACTGCTGGACGTCGTGAAAAGGCCGGACGAATGGACGCCCGAAGATGTGGCCGTCGCCCGGATTATTCTGGCGCAAAGAGGCATCCCCATTCCTGCTGAAGATGCCGAGCGTTTCAGAAAAAAGCGGAATGAAAAGCTCAGGGCCGGTAAAAAAGGGAATACTTTCTGGATGGCGGCTTACCTTCTCAGCGTAGTGGCAGGAGGAGTGTTGTTCAGCCCATTGTTTTTGATCGCCGGCGTCGGTATGGGCTGGTACTACTGGCAGGACAAAACCATCGACACCGAAGGCCGGAAGTTTTTCACGTTCGAGCCGAACACGAGGCTGGCCGGGCAGGTGATTTTTTATCTGGGGTGGGTGAGCCTGGCGGTGGGGTTCGGGTTGATGTATTGGTTCGGGGTGAATGAGTAAAATGGATGTATTTTTCAGCTTAATAAAAGCGGCTTAGAATCCATTTCGGTAGATAATCCACCGGTTTTCAGCATCCTGACTCAAATAAAAAGCCCCGTTAAGCAGTGAAAAAAAATCACACTTAACGGGGCTTTTATCGTTGGAGCAAATTCTGTTGCTCAGCTCAGAAATTATCTGAACATAATTTTCTTGGACGTAAAGCTGTCTTTGAACAAGACTCTTGCCACGTACGTGCCGGTATTCAGGCTATTGCGCTCCATTGTAAACTGGTTGCTGTTTACGTTGGTGTGTGCTTTTACCAAACGGCCATTCATATCATAAATGTAAATGTGCTCGATCGGGTATTCAGCTTTTGTTTCAAAACGAACAACTTCAGAAGCCGGGTTCGGCGAGATGTTCAGTCCAACTTCGTTAGGCTGTACTTCGTTGGCATCCGTTACGCCCGGGCAGTAGAGGCCGAGTTGCAGACAGGCACGAGGCGTCACGTAAGCGATCATCGTATCGCAGTAGCTCATACCTTTAGCAGCTGACATGTTCGGGTTGGTTTGCAGACCAGCGTTGCTGTTCGGATTGGTATCCTTGTTCCACCACTGCCAGGGTGAGCTGTCTTGTGGAATAACGCCAATCAACGGGAACAGGCCGGAATAGCCGTCGTTCCTTGAGTTAGCCACAGCAGAGAAGTCACCGGTGAATGACATGCCGGCGAAAGCGCTGTTCAGACCATCTGCATTGGCTTCTTTCACAGCAAGGTAGCTGCCCTGAACTTCAACAACAGGAAGGTTCACAACCGGAACCAATACCGTACCTTCTACATAAGGTGCAAAAGGATCAGTAGGTACGTGGAAGCTGATGATAGCAGGTCCACCCGGATCGATCCAGGAAGTGTCACCGATAGCGCCACCCATGTTCACAGAAAGCTGGAATTCAGAATCGTAGCCAACGTGGTTAGGATAGCACAGTGTATCGCCGGCAGGGAAGCCCGGGAAGCCCGGAGGTACGATACCTACGCTGGTGCCGTAGATGTCACCATTGACGCCTTCAAGTACCATTGGCACAGGGTTGCCTCCGAGGTTGATGATAAACTTTGGAAGAACGATCTCCTGGTAAGCGTCGATTGAAGCAGCAGCGAGGGTGATATAACCGCCGGTGCCATCGCCCCACAACATGATTTTGTTAGGATCGATGCCATAGTTGTTACCACCTTCAGCTACATCTTTTTTGAAGTAACGGATACATGTTCTGGCATCCTGTACTCCTCTGTAGGCAGCATTGATGAGGGTAAAAACCCTTTCGTCCTGTGTTTGGGCGATGGGGTTCCAGCCTAAGCGGTAGTCGATAATGGCAGCGACATAACCTCTCAGCGCAAGTTGTTTTGCGATGTAAACAATCGAAGAGTCTTTTCTGGTGCCTTGAGTTCCACCGTTCTGAGGGAAAGGCAGGAAGTTACCCGTATGGCAGATGATCGCCAGCGGACGTGCGGTCTCAGTATCACCAGCCGGCTCGTAAATATCCATGCGCAGAGGCTGAGGAACGGCTTCACCTGTTTGAGGGAGGAGTAGAACCGTAGCATTAACGCTGTACAAAACATCAGCAGTAACATTTACGTCTGTAAAAACCTTGTCCAGGTATCTGACCTGGGCAGTCATAGGTATCAGCCACAAAAACATTAATGCGGCAATAAGAGTGTTGAGTTTTTTCATGGACAAAAATTTTGATGAAAAATGAATTTAAGTAAAGTTATTTCTGTCTAAAGCCCTGCCTGAATCAATCCCGGCATTGCTTCGAAACAAGAGCCATTTATTGTTTTTTAAACTCATAAGTGACAGAGAAATAAGCCAGCCGCCCGATTCTAGGCCCACCGTAAGTTTCGTAGTGCAGGTTGTTCAGGATGTTGGATGCTCCCAGTTTAAAAGTAGTGTTGAGGCTTTTGGCATTGTAATTAATTTGAGCATCCACCAGCTGGTAGCTTGGAATAAAGCCCGTGAACTGCGGAGAACCTTCAAAAACAAACCCCTGAACGTATTTATAATTGATGTTGAAACCAAAGTTCCGAACGTATTTGTTGCCCAGCCTTACCTGTACGTTCCTACCTGAAAGGCTGACGTTAAATTTATGTTCCGGCGTGTTGAAAGCAGGGATGATCGGGTCATCTTCAAAAGTCTTATTCAACTTGTTCCAGGAGTAGTTGCCGGATAGCTGGTAATAATCCATGAAATAAAAGCTGGTACCGATGTTAAAACCCTGCGTGGTTACCCTGTTAGTGGAGTTCGCGGAAAGGCGGTACACTTTCAGGCCCGGCAACGGAAGACCGTTATCCCCGAATTCAGCATCGATACCTATGTTGTATCCCAGGAAATCATTGTAGATGCTATAGTAATAACCTGCATCCACGTAAAGGCTGTTGAAAAGCGTAGTGCGGTAGCCAATTTCAAATGTCTTCACTTTCTCCGGTTGTACAGGCGGTGCATTGAAATACTGCAGTGTGTCAAGACACAGGCAGGAGGTATAGTCCCGGAAAGATTCAAGCGTAATCAGGTTGTTGAAACCGTTCAGGTTGCCGAGCAGTGTGGCCCGGCCTACGTCGAGGTTCAGGTATTGGTCGGTCAGTGTTGGATTTCTGATGGCGGAAGAAAAAGATACCCGCAGGTAATTGTTTGGTCTGGGTTTGTAAACCAACGAAGCAGCGGGCGTGCTGATCCAGTTGTAGTTTTGGTTTTTGTCAACCCTCACGGTCAGGCTGGAGGTCAGTTTTTCATCCATGAATTTTTTCTCGATGCCGCTGTACATCCCAAATTCGTAGTTGCTGATTCTGATACCTGCTGTATCGACGAAGATGGTTCCGTCTGACTGAGGTCTGTAAAGCCGCCCGTTACCACCCAACACTATTTTTTCGGCGAATGTGGGCGTGAAGGTGTACTCTCCATGCACATGATACAGGGCTGATTTATCAAAAAACCGGGTTCCATTCTCTTCACTATTTGATTTCCTGGAAATAATATCGTTAAAAGCCTGATTGAAACGATCCGTGCCAGGTTCGAAAAAGTCAAAAGTTTGAACCCCTCCGGCCGGTGGGTTCGGATCCGCCATATTGGCAAAATTGGCAGCCAATTGGTGCCAGTGAGTAAGTGTGTCGTTGTATTCCTGGAGCCACATCATGGCGGCTGTTGTGTCGAAAGGAGGGATGGGGAACTGGGTCAGGTCCAGTTTCGGATAGCCCAATTCTTCTGCTCTGCGCTGAAATTTCTGATCCTTCCAGAATTTGCGATAGTTCAGGCCCCAGAGCTCAGTGGGTTTTGCAATTTGCTGAAGCCGCAAAGCCGTGAAGTATGGGTCGTAAGAGTTGCCGGCGTCTTCGTGCGTAGCGTAGGCTCTGATGAAAAATTTATCACGCTTCCTGTATTCCAGCCTGTTTTGAAAAAACAAAATACCTCTGAGGCTGAAGCGGTTGTCACCCTGATAAACAGTTGTTCCGTTACCAAAACTGGAGGAAAGAATCAATTCCGGTGAAGCTTCCTGAAGCAGCGGTTTGGTTCGCAGGTGAAATGCTGCATTGGCTTTTACGTTACGGGTGTTGTAGTTAACGAGGTCTACTTCCCTGTAGCCTACACGGTAATAAGTACCCAACCCGACATCGTTCCAGGGTGCTGTGGTGGAGGCGTCGTTCACGGCATTGTATTCGTCGCCGTAGATGTTGACAGCATCAAAACGGCCCGGATTATCTTTCGTAACACGGGAGTCGTCCACCGGATTGTAGTTGTCAGCTACCCAGTCGTTCGCCCTCAGGTAAGAGAAGTTGAATTTATAGCCGAAATATTCTACTCCGTCTTTGTTTTTAAAGGCATCTGCCCAACGAATAGCCCCCTCGAAGAGGTTTCGTTCGCCACCTTTCATCATCACGGAAAGTCCTTTTTGAAAAAACGGGTCTTTCGTTTGCATATTAATGACACCATTAAAGGCATTCGGACCATAGTAGGCTGAACTGGCGCCTTGAATCATGTCCACTTTCACGACATCCAACTCGGAGGAGCCAAGAAAATTCCCCAGCGAAAAGTTCAACCCAGGCGCCTGATTGTCCACGCCGTCGATAATCTGAAGCGAGCGAACAGGGCTTGTACTGTTAAACCCACGGGTGTTGATGATCTTAAAACCAAGACTTGCGGCCGTCAGGTCCACTCCTTTCAGTGCGCCCAATCCATCGTAAAAGTTGTCGGAAGCCGTTTCTTTGATGGCCACAAGATCGAGCGATTCGACTGTCAGGGGAGATGCTTTTTGTTTTTCAGAAATGCGTTGACCGATGATTTCGATTTCGGAAGTGGTAAAGGCGGTTTCTTCCATTTTTATCACCAGTTTGGTGCTTGCAGATGTAATGTTAATATCCTGTTCTTCGTAGCCCGTGTAAGAAACAGACGCAACAACGGGCAAGTCTCCTTTGATTCTCAGTTCGAAGCTGCCATCAAAGTCTGTTACAGTTCCCTCTCCGGATTCTTTTACAAAAATACTTGCACCGATCAACGGATCGTTGTTTTTCGAATCAGTTACAGTTCCCCGAATATTTACCTGTGCGTTAGCGGTAAAGGCAGAGAGCAAAATGGTTGTTATCAAAAAGCAGATTTGTGTAAAATTCTTCATGCCGTGAGTTTAGACTAAAAATTGGTTACTTCAATTACAGAATTAAACCACCAATGTAGCTATTTTTCAAAATGTATCACTGTGAGTTTTTATGTATTCAAAACGAAATTAGTAAATACCTTTCTTTGCCCGTGCAATTCAGCCGACCAATTTTATGCAAGAGGTCTTGTTTTAACGTTGTGATTTTCAAGCATGTATTTTAGAAAATAGTAAGTATTGCGATGCCCAAACCAGCCCCGATAGCAATGAGTTTTCTGGGTGAAATATAATGATGGCTGGAGTTGTCCATTTCAAATAAAATAACCGTTGCGATGTGCATCAATGATCCTACTGCAAAGGCAAGTATTCCTTTCTGCCATGCCGGGCTGATGTCAATCGAAGCTGCGAGCGAAGCCCCCAGCGGCGACATGATGGCAAAAATGGCAAGGCAAAACAACACCCACTTTTTATCCAGACCGCTAACCAGCAATAAAGTCACCAGCGCAAATGCTGCGGGAATATGGTGCAGCACAATTCCATACAATAAATGATTATGAGAATGCGAATGTCCCAGTTCTGCCTGGTGAAATTCGCCGTAGTAACTCAGCGGCATGCCTTCCACAAAAGCATGGATGCAGAGTCCTGTCATCACCGAAACCACAAAGCCGGCAGAAAACTTGTGGGGGGCATGAATGTGGCCGTGTTCGACTCCGGCAGAAAGTTGCTCAAGCAGCAACTGTACAAAAAAACCGGCGAGAATCCAGATGCCGGGCTCATGTTCGCCACCGGCGAAAACCCAGGGCATGAGGTGCAGTACTGCAATGCCGAGGATGTAGGCCCCACTGAAAGAAAGGATCAATTGAAGAAGGTTCTTCTTCTCTTTTTGGAAAACAAATGCAGCACCGCCGCCAAGCAGCACCGTCGAAATAAGAAGTATGGATTGCCAGATGGGCATTTGCAATAGTTTGGTTTGGGAGCAAAGGTATTTTTTCTGGGTATTTATTTTTCAGACACCGGATGAATTTATCTTTTTTGGCAGGGTTCCAACTGGTGGAATAATTTTCAACCGTCTGTTGCTTTATATTCTGCCAGTGAAAAACTCAGTCTATCCTCACCATATCCCCCTTGCCGAAAAGGTTTTTTGAAACTTTTAACCCCAAACTTGGTTCGGCATACAATTCAGGGGGCACGCCGATGTCTGCAAGGTATAATTCGCCCCGTACCTCCCTGGCTTTTTTATAAAACAGACCACGTTTGGGCAGCGCCAGTGTCAATGTAGCGTCGGCCCTCACGGCCGGGTTGTGTACTTTCCCGTTCGTGAGATCCAGGCCGGAGGGCGTGTCGAGGGAGAGAACCGGTGCAATTTGCTTGCTGGCCCACTCGATCATTGTTCGGGCGTTTCCCCTTGGCGTACCTTTGATGCTGTATCCGAGCACGCCGTCGATGACAAGTTTGGCAGGTTTAGTTTTTTTCAGATCGTCGGCTGTTTTGATTTTTATGCCTATCCGCCGGAGTGTCTGAAGTTGATGCAGGGCAGCCGGACTCATAGCAGCATCGTTATCGGCAGTGATAAAAACCGTTACTTTGGCGCCCCAACCATGCAACCTGCGGGCACAAACGAGTGCTCCGCCGCCGTTGCCGCCGGGGCCGGCCAGCACGACCACGGTTTTTTGCTTAGGTTTTTTATCGAGAAAACGCCGTACTGCAAGAAGGGCCAGGCTGCGTCCTGCGTTTTCCATCATTTGAAGGAGTTGGACGCCGTATTCTTCCGTCATCAGTCGGTCAACTTCGGCCATTTGAGCAGCTGTAAGGCGGGGTATTCTGGATTTTTTCATGTTGTTTTTTATTGATGAAAGAGCGGTTTAGGTTTGGCTCCCGGTTATAATTTTACACATTCAATGAAGCGCAAAATAAAAATTTACAGATTTCTGCTACTGCTCTCGCTGTCAGTGTCAGCCATCTTGCCGCTTTTCGGTCAGGAAGTGGAGGACGATTCGATGCGTCAGCAAAAGTTGTTTCGCAAAAGCAGCCTGATCCCCATCCCGATCATTTACTATACCCCTGAAACCCGGCTTGCTGGAGGCCTTGCCACGCTCTACGCTTTTCGGATGCGGGGCCAAACCGACGAGGAGCGTCCGTCACAGGTGCAGCTTGGATTCGCCTACACACAGGAAAAACAGGTACTGATTTATCTGCCTTTTCAGGTGTTTTTTAACAGGGAAACCTGGCAGGCCAACGGTGAGTTGGGCTACTACCGCTACGTTTACCAGTTTTTTGGCATTGGTAACGAGACTGAAAAATCAGACGAGGAAACCTACAGCGTCAACTTCCCCCGGATCCGGCTGAATTTGCTGAGGCTGGTTGCGCCCCATCACTACCTCGGGCTTAGGTACTGGTGGGATGATTACAATATTACCAAACGGGCAGCCGATGGTCAGCTCATTCAAAATGGGATAACCGGGAGCAGGGGAGGGGTTGTTTCAGGCGCCGGTTTGTTGTGGAATTTTGACAGCCGGGACCAGATTTTTTACCCAACGAAAGGTTTCTGGTCGGAAGCTGAAATTTTTGCGAACGCGAAAGGCATCGGCAGCGATTTTAATTTCACCCGGTTTTCCCTTGATGTAGTTGGCTATTTTTCAAAAACCTCTAAAAACATACTGGCACTGAATGCCTGGCTGGTTTTCACGCAGGGCGATGTGCCGTTCCAGCAACTGGCATTTATTGGCGGGCCTAAAAAAATGCGGGGCTACTTTGAGGGGCGCCTGAGAGATAAAAACCTGTGGATGATGCAGGCAGAGTACCGGCGGGAGTTGTTTGGAAGATTTGGTGCCGTTGCTTTTGGCGGGGTGGGGGCCGTGTCTCCCACAGCAGGTGATTTGTTTTCTCAAAAGGCGCATTTTACTTACGGTGCAGGTCTCCGCTTCATGCTTAGCAAAAACGATCATATCAACCTGCGGCTGGATGTGGCTGGGAATGAAAAAGGTGAGTTTTTTCCCTACCTGACCGTGCGGGAAGCATTTTAAAACCAAATTTTCGTGTCAAAAAAAAACTGCTTGTGTCCTTGGTTCGTATAGAAAAATGTTATTAGTTAAAGTTTGTGAATAATTAATTTGCCACACTTTTTTATTTCTAAAAACGGTGCCATAGCTTAGCCGGGAACACACGATTTCAATGAAAATATCCATCATCATACCCACTTTTAATGAAGCACAAAGTATTGTAAAGACTGTTCGATTTTTGCTGAGGCATGGTGGGGAGAAGGTTTGCGAAGTCATTATTTCAGATGGCGGCAGCAAGGATGCAACCTGCCAGCTTGCAGAGGAAGCGGGTGCAAAAGTGATCCATTCCCCCGGGAAAGGCCGTGCCCTGCAGATGAATTTTGGCGTGGAGAAAAGTGCAGGCGATGTGCTTTATTTCGTACATGCGGATACGCAGCCACCTGAAACATTTGCCAGCGATATTGAAACGGCGATGAAGGAAGGCTGGCGCACCGGCAGTTTTCAGTATCGCTTCGATTCCAATAAATTCATGTTGCGGATCAACAGTTTTTTTACCCGTTTCTCCTGGCTTTTCTGTCAGGGAGGCGATAAAACTTATTTCATCCGCAAAAGTGATTTCCTTGCTCTTGGAGGTTACGATCCTGATCATGTAGTCATGGAGGAGTACGATTTTCTGCGAAAGGCCAAAAAGGTTGGGCTGAGTTATTTCATTGTTCCTCGCAAAGCCATTGTCTCTGCCCGGAAGTACGATCAAAACAGCTGGCTTCGGGTGCAGATTGCCAACTTCGTCGTGTTCAACCTCTGGGCCTGGGGCCTTGCGCAACCGCAAACTTTGAGGTCACTCTACGTGCGCATGTTGAATTGAGGGAGACGATATTTACTACCCCAAGACCTACTTTTTCAACTTGTCTATTCCTTCGCATCGTTCAAACTCCAGTCGTAATCGAGGTAAGTAATCTCCGTTTTTTCACCGATTTTAATGGTCGAATATTGGTTGACGAACTTCCGGACGGAACCGGCATCCCGCTTGAAATCGCCCTTGAACCAGTTGAAAATGGAGGAAAGGGCTGCCTTTTCCGCCGTGATTTTATTCCGTACAGGATCGTTGACAAATTTGCGCATCGAGTCGTCGAGCTGTTCGTCCAGTCTTTTAGCAACAAATGCTTCGTCCCGGAGACGGGGGCAGGAGTAGGAGGCGCAATTGACAGCGGCATGGATGCGGGCATCTTTCCAGAATTTCCGGAGGATGCCGTGTTCGATGTTGTTCAGGTCGTATTGTTGACCCTGGATGTTGATGAATTTGATATCCCAAACCGTATTGACAAACGGAATGCCTTTTTTGATGTCTTTGATGCTGGCTACCGGGTAGTTGTCAACGATTAATTTCACGGTAAAAGCATTGTAAACATTGATCCAGTAGGCCATCTGCTCATCTTTTGACCAAAGTTTTTTATTGGGATGGGCGCTTGAGAGGATGTGAAGGTATTCGTTCAAGCGGGCTGAATCCCTGATCATGCCCTGGTAATCTACAAAACCGATAGATGTGACGTGTTTTTTTAAAAGTCCATCCCAGATTTCATGACTGACGGGTGGCTTTTCCTCAATGTTTTTAGGGTATTTGATACCGCAAGCTGAAATGACCAGCATGAAAAGGAGTGCGCTTGCAAAAAGGAAGTGACGGAACATGGTATTTATTTTATTGAACTGGCTTTCATAAAGTTTTGAAAAACAGTTCCGTATCAACAGCCTTAGCCTTCCAATGTTTAGCTCCGTTGTATTTTTATGGATGTAGTTAATCCAAGAGAAGCGGTTGTTCACTTGCGGCAAGCGTGGCAATGCTGCTATGTTGTTTGTTAAAACCAATTAGACGGGGAACTACAAACGGTAATATTTTCTGGATGCCAGGTACACCACCCACCCGATCAGACTGCCAAGCAGTGCACCTGCCGTGATATCCAGCGGAAAGTGAACGCCAACGTAGACCTGGGCCAGTGAAATGGAGAGTGCCCAAAGCAGCAGTGGCAACCTGATCCAGCGAAAAATTTTTCCCAAGGTCAGACTCAGAAAAACGGCAATGGCAAAATGATTGGCAGCATGTGAGGATGGAAAACTATATCCGCTGCCACAGGGCACCAGCAGATGAAGATCGGAGGGGCGTTCGATGACCTTGCAGGGCCGCAGCCTTTTGACGTTTTTTTTGATCAAATGACTGCTCGTAAAGTCGGCCATACCAATGGTGAGGGCCAGGGCGAGTACTAGGAAAAGCCCGTTTTTCTTAAAGTTAATCAATAAAAAAGTGAGTAAAAACAGGTAGAAAGGCATCCAGACATACTTGTTGCGAAGGAAAGGCATGACGACATCAAAAAACGGATTGTGCCATCCTGAATTGATGAGATGGAAGAGCTGTTCGTCAAAATGAAGTATTTCAGTCATGCAATTTTGGATCATACCCGTTCAATCACGTTGAAAAGGCTTTGCCTGTCAGGATTCATGGAGTTTGGCAGATTTGCCCATCAGATTGCAGAGTTTGTAAAGTATTCGTGCACCAGTGTTGCCGTCCAGTTCATGATCGATACCGGCGACTTCGCAAAGGTCAAAGCCGATAATTTCACGACCGCTATCCACCACCATTTTCAGCAAATAAATCGCTTCCTGGTAACTCAGCCCGCCGGGAACCGGCGTCCCGGTATTTGGGCAAAGGCTCGGTTCCAATCCATCGATATCAAAACTGATGTAGACTTTTTTAGGCAGTTCGGCAACAATGCGTTTGCAGATTTTTTTGAAACTCCTCCCATCGAATAATTCTTCCCGGATTTGCTGATCGTACCAGACTTTTACACGGCCGTTTGAATGCTTGACCAGCTGCGTTTCATCCTCGCAGTAGTCCCGGATGCCAACCTGCACCAATTTGCTTATTTCTTTGATTTTCAGAGCATTGTAAAAAATGGAGGCGTGGGAATAGCTGAATCCTTCGTATTCTTTTCGCAAATCCTGGTGTGCATCGATTTGCAAAATGCCGAAATCGTCGTGCCGCTGCGCAAGTGCCTCCAGGAATCCGAGCGGGACGCTATGCTCTCCTCCAACGATACCGACCAGTTTGCCCTGGTTCAGCAAGTGGGAGGTTTCCTGGTAAACCCAGGTCTTCAGGGCGAAGCATGCGTTGTTGATTTCTTCCAACGCCATTTCCATTTGCCGGTCCTGGCCGGGGTGTCCGCCATTTTCAACGAAATCGATATACACTTCGGCGATAGGGCGCAGTTCCTCATTCCGGTTCAGCCAGAAAAGGTCGAGGTGACGCATGTAGATGCCGATTTTCCAGGCATCCGGCACGTCAGGGTCAAACAGGTCAAGTTGTGAGGAAGCTTCGAGCATGTTTTGGGCACCGGTAGCGGTGCCGTCCGAATAAGAAACGGTGACGTCCCATGGAACCGGCACCAGAACAATCCGGGCGTCCTTTTCATCGAAAGGAAGACCGATGAAGTGGCCGTTTTTAACGGTTACGTCGGAGGGGTCGAAGCGGGCTATTTTATGTTCTCTGGACATTTTTATTTGGCAGGATGTTTTTTGGTGAAAGTTTAATGCAGTGCTGCCCTGATTTCCAGCCCGTCAATCACTTCGCCCTCCTGCTCAATCCACCAGGCCAATCGGTCGTACACAGTTTTTTCATCAAAATAATTCAGGGCCATTTTTACAAATACATGCCCATGCTTTGCCTCCGATGCCCACAGGATTTTATAAAATCGATGCATCTCCGGGTCTTTTTGCGCTTCGCTCACCAGCCGGAAGCGTTCGGCCCCGCGGGTTTCCACCACCGAAGCGATGAGCAGGCGGTCGAGGAAACGTTCCAGCCTGCCGCTATGGCAACGCTTGAGCAATTCGCTGACGTAGGGGTCCTGTCCGATGGAGTGGGCAAGTTGGATGCCCCGGCTTTCCATTAATTCGTAAACCTGCTGAAAATGTTCCAGCTCTTCGATGCCAATGGCGATTAGTTCGGGAATGATCTCCGTGCGATCGGGGTATTTGGCAACAAAACTCATGGCCATGGCGCTGGCCTTGCGTTCACAGTCAGCGTGATCCTGCAGAAAAGCATCAAAATCAGCCATGACGGCGTCGACCCATTCAGGCCGGGAGGGGACGGTGATGTCGAGGTTTAGCTTCACAAGTTAATGATTGAATGAGTGGATGATTGATTGATTGAATCGGGGAGGGCAAATTTAGGAAAAACGCAAGGTGTAGTTACAACGATTTCTCAAGGCGGGTTTTCAGGAATGAAAATTCATAACTTGCATCAGGTTAAAAACTTAGAAAGATATGCTGACAGCTGAAAAAAAGATTAGGATCGAGAGGTTTCGCCAAATGGAATTTGAAGGCGAAGACGCATACTATGAACTTATCAATGGAGAAATTTTGAAAAAACCTGCACCTACCCCCCTGCATCAGGCAGTCTTCTGGAAGCTTGTTTTTTTACTTGTTTCAATTCGTTTTAGAAAAAAAACTTGGTAGAGTCTTTTCGGCTCCCATAGACGTTTACCTCCACGAATTCAGCCATGTGCTTCCCGATATTTTATTCATTTCAAAAGAGAATAGCGGTATCATTGACATGAAGGAGGGTGTCCTCGGCGTGTCTGACCTCGTCATTGAAATTATTTCGCCAAGTTCAATCTACAAGGACAGGGTACTTAAAAACAATGATTACGAATCAGCCGGTGTCAAAGAATACTGGCTTGTCGATCCAAAAAATCAAGCCATCGAAGTGTACGAAAATGTTGAAAATGCTTTCCGGCTTTTTTCCTTCGCTGCCGAAGAAGGGTCTGTTAAATCCAAGCTGCTTGAAGGATTTGAAATTGAAATTGCCAACTTATTCTCACCAAAATAAATGAAATCCATCTCTGTATTTTGTGGGGCAAACACGGGGTTCGATCCTGATTTCTCTGAAATAGCCCGTAGCACAGGTGAAACCCTTGCCAAACGCAGCATCCGCCTCGTTTACGGCGCCGGCAATATCGGACTGATGGGCGTCATCGCCGATGCTGTACTTGAAAACGGAAGGCAGGTGCTCGGCGTGATCCCCGGATTTTTAAAAGAAAAGGAAGTCTGCCACACCGGCCTGACTGAGCTTATCATAACGCAAACCATGCATAAGCGCAAGGAAATCATGGCTGAAAATTCTGATGGTTTCATCATCCTGCCCGGCGGTTTTGGTACGCTGGATGAGTTTTTTGAAATACTCACCTGGCGGCAATTGCGACTGCACAACAAACCCATCGGTCTGCTCAATGTGAATGGATTTTATGACCACTTGCTGGCTCACGTCAGGAAAATGTGGAAAGAAGGCTTTTTAAAGGATTCAAACCTGGCGCTGGTCACGGTTTCTGACAGTCTGAACGATTTGCTGGAGAAAATGGCCTTGCCGGCCAACATTGCGGAGGAAAAATGGTTGTAACGTTGGATTTTTGCATGGCGTGGATTTAGCGAAGAAAGATTATCTTTGCGGCGCTGAATTTTTCCCTGCTCCTGCTGGAAGCCTAATTTTTCAGCAAAATCAATTCCTTAAACTTTCATCACGATCATTGATCACATAATTTTCATCAAACTCCATTTTTATAATGCAAGCAACTGAGACAACCCTCAAGTACAAAGTAAAAGATATTTCCCAGGCAGATTACGGCCGCAAGGAAATCGAACTGGCTGAAGCCGAAATGCCCGGGCTCATGTCATTGCGTGAGCAGTACGGCAAAGACAAACCGCTGAAGGGCGCCCGCATTGCCGGTTGCCTTCACATGACCATCCAAACAGCTGTTTTGATTGAAACGCTGGTTGAGCTTGGCGCTGAAGTGACCTGGTCTTCCTGCAACATTTTCTCTACGCAGGATCACGCAGCTGCTGCCATTGCTGCGGCAGGTATCCCTGTTTATGCCTGGAAAGGTCAGACCGAAGAAGAATTCAATTGGTGCATCGAGCAAACGCTCTTCGCTTTCGAAGGGGGCCAGCCACTGAACATGATCCTCGACGATGGCGGCGACCTCACCAACATGGTTTTGGATCAATATCCTGAACTGGTTAAAGACATCAAAGGTATCAGCGAAGAAACGACTACCGGCGTTCACCGTCTGTACGACCGCATGAAAGAAGGCACGCTTCCAATGCCTGCCATCAACGTGAACGACAGTGTCACGAAGTCAAAATTTGACAACAAATACGGCTGCAAGGAAAGCCTCGTGGATGCCATCCGCCGTGCAACGGATATCATGATGGCTGGTAAAGTAGCTGTTGTAGCCGGTTATGGCGATGTAGGAAAAGGTTCTGCTGCCTCTCTTCGTGGAGCCGGCTGCCGTGTGATTGTTACCGAAATTGACCCGATCTGCGCTTTGCAGGCTGCCATGGACGGTTACGAAGTCATCAAGCTGGAAAATGCAATTCCACGTGCGAACATCGTCGTTACTGCTACCGGGAACTGCGACATCGTTACGGCTGAGCATTTCAAACTGATGAAAGACAAGACTATTCTTTGCAACATCGGCCACTTTGATAATGAAATCGATGTAGCCTGGTTGAAGAAGAACTATGGCTCCACGCATGTGAATATCAAGCCTCAGGTGGACAAGTACACCGTAGACGGCAACGATATTCTGCTGCTGGCAGAGGGCCGTTTGGTGAATCTCGGTTGCGCTACCGGCCACCCGTCATTTGTTATGTCGAACTCTTTCACCAACCAGGTACTGGCCCAGATCGAACTCTGGAACCATAGCGACCGCTACGAAAACAAAGTGTACACCCTGCCCAAGCATCTTGATGAGCAGGTGGCTCGTCTGCACCTCGCTAAAATTGGTGTGGAACTGGAGGAGCTGAAAGATCACCAGGCCAAGTACATCGGCGTTCAGAAGGAAGGTCCTTACAAGCCGGAATACTACCGCTATTAATTTTTTTAGCTTAAGAATAACAACAGCCTCTGCGGATACCGCAGGGGCTGTTTCCGTTTTAGGCACCGACTAATTTCGAAGCGATTTCGTGAATTTCAATCGTAGGCTTTTGCACGCTGCCATTTTTTGAAATTTTTGGAAGAATAAAATGGAAGGTAGTTCCGTATCCCAGATTTGATTCTGCCCAGATTTTACCTCCGTGGCGTTGGGTAATCCTTCGACAAATCGCCAGCCCGACGCCGGTTCCGGGTATGTGGTCCTGGCTGTGAAGCCGCCGGAAGACGGCAAAAATTTTATCCAGAAACTCTTCGGCGATGCCGATGCCGTTGTCAGTAATTGAAATTTTCCAGTAAATATCACAGCTACCGGCTGTGATAATGATATGAGGTTTTCGCTGCGGACTGCGGTATTTGATTGCGTTGGAGATGAGGTTTTGAAGCAGGGCCTCAATTTGAAAACGGTCTCCGGAAATTTGGGGGTCATCCTGTACTTCAATAATCGCTTCATTATCAATCATTTGCTTGCGCAAACCGAGGCATACCCTTTCGACAGCATCCTTCAGGTCGAAATTAGTCACTTGCAACTCACCCTTACCGATCCTCGAATAGTCAAGTAAAGCCTGAATTTGCATTTCCATCCGCATGGCCCCACCGATAATAAAGTCCATGAATTCAACTGTACTTCCCTGCAGGTGTTCCCCCGGCAGTTTCCTTTTTAAAAGCTGCACATAAGAAACCACTGTACGGAGGGGTTCACGCAGGTCGTGTGAAGCAGCGTAGGCGAACTCCTGAAGATTCTGATTGCTTTCCTCCAGCCGCCTGGCGTAATGTTTCAGCTGGATATCGCTTTCCTTTTGCTGGGTAATATCCTTCAGACTCGCAATCATGTACTTTGCCTGTCCCTTTTCCCGCACAACATATACGGAAAGGCTGCCGTACACGATTTTACCATTTTTATGAATGTATCTTTTTTCTGAAATGTAGTGGATCAGGTCGCCGTAAGTTACTTCATGGTGAAAATCTCTGCAGATATGGACATCATCCGGGTGAACGATGTCAAAAGGGCTGAGTTGCTTGATCTCGCTTTCACTGTAGCCCAGCATTTCAACGAAAGCCCGGTTGATTTTAATAAAATTCCAATTGGGATTATCGATGAGCGCCATGCCGTCAGGGGCATATTCGAAGATCATTCTGAAGCGTTCTTCACTTTCCCGAAGTTTCGCCTCAGCCAGAACCTGGTCTGTTACATCTTCAGAGCTGAAAACTACTCCGGTACTTTGTCCCTTTTCATCCAGGTACGGGAACTTACTTGTGCGGAACCAAAGCGTTTCATTAGTTTGTGGAGAGACAACTTTTTCAAGCCGGTTGAGTAACGGTTTGCCGGATTTCATCACCAACTTGTCTTCTTCATGAAACTCCCTGGCGAGTTTCGGGTCAACGATGTCATACAACGACATTCCCTCTGCCTGTTCTTTAGTCATGCCCATGAAGTTGGCCATCGCCTGGTTAACTTTTCTCAAAACGTTGCTGCTATCCTTGTAAGCTACCATTGCGTTCAGCGTATCCAGAATGGTGTCGAGTTCTTCGCTTTTACGGCGCAGGGAGCGTTCACTTTCCATCAATTTTTCGTGCTTCGCAATGCTTTGGCTGACGAGCGTATAAAAAACAAAAGCCAATGGCGGTGTGAAAAGCACGTACGACCACATCGGGTAGTAAATAACTTCAGGCGGTAAAATAAAGTGGATGATGGATGTTGAAATGTAGGTCACCCAAAGCAGCAAGATAAGGTGTATCCTTTTTGAAAAACAAACACCCGCCACTGCGATAAAGACCCAATAGTACCGCATGATGTAGAAGTTCAGCTGACTCTCGTAAACGCTGTAGGAAAGGTACAGACAGAACAGGATGGAACCTGTGAAGGCAAGATTACCCAAGTGTTTTTTTAAAAAATCGCTGTAGCAAGAACCAATGGCAATACCTATGTATGCAATAAACTGCAGGGAATTCACAACAGGATAATTAATAAGAAAACCTGCGTTCGGAGGAAAGAAAAACGGGGCGAGTAACATGAAAAAGACGGATAACCCCATGAACAGCAACAGGATGCGGCTGTGAAAGTCTTCAGTATCCTTGAAGTGATATTTTGGGTATGTTTTCACGATGATTTAAGAGTTGGTTTGGAATGAAATTTTTCTGAGCACTTTGACGATTTAACAAATTGCTGCCTTGGTAATAAGCGGGCAGGGTAGGAGCTTAGATCAGATTGTTTTGAAAATTCAAGTAAGTACCATGACAACATTTGCAGCCTATTTTCTGATTGACAACATTTCGATATGACAAAATTGAAGCCAAATAGCCTGCTGAAAAGATTGATATTTTTCTACCATTAATATAAAATTCAACAGATTCGGGCGGAGGGAACCCTAAAAATTTAAGTTTTGAAGTAGGCCGGATGTGGTTATTTTTACCGCAAACTCACTGTGCCATGACAAATACACCTCACCTTTCGATCGATTTCCCACCCGTCAGCAAGAACGAGTGGCTGGCTAAAATTGAAAAGGACCTCAAAGGCAAACCCCTTTCAAGCCTTGAGTGGAAGCTCGACCACCTTGACATCGACCCTTTCCCGCACGCAGAGGATTTAAAGTCGCTTCCGGCTCCCCTCGGCCCTGCTTCCAACTGGGAGATAGGCGAAGACATTGAAGCCGCTGATTTGCAGAAGGCTAACCACCAGGTCCGGCAGGCTCTTCATCATGGAGTAGAAGCGCCCCGATTTGTTTTGTACGAGAATCTGGGTGACCACCGGATGGAGACCCTCCTGGAAGGAATTCAACTGCCGCTCGTTTCCGTCCATTTTTTTGAAAAAAATAAAAACGCAGACCCAAAGCATCTGCTGGAGCATTTTCAACACACCGCAAAAAATACCGGCGTGGACACCCGCAAACTGCGGGGTTCCGTCAATTGGGCCAACAACGATGCTGTCGTCATGGAAGATGCGCTGGAGTTGGTGGAAGTTGCGAAGCACAAACTGCCGGAGTTCAAAGTTCTGCCTGTCAACGGGCATGCATTTTTCAAGGAAGGCGATGCGATTACTGAATTGGCCAACCTGATCAACGAAGCCGTCAACTGGGTGGATGGTTTGGAACAAAAGAGAATCCCCGTTGAAGAGTCCAATCATTTTCTTCAGTTTTCCATTTCCATTGGTAAGAATTACTTCGTTGAAATAGCCAAAATCAGGGCGCTGAAATTGCTTTGGGCCAACGTGTTGAGGGCTTACGGCGTCGAGGTATTGGAAATGCCGCCCATCGAAGCGCATCTTGCTACCTCCTCTCAGTCGGAGGATGCGAATACCAACATGATTCAGGCTACGACACAGGCCATGGCTGCGGTCATTGGCGGAGCGGATCGTTTAACCATCCTTCCTTCCGATGCTTTCACCGGCAATACGACCGAGTTTTCCCGCCGGATTGCCCGGAATGTTCAGCATATTTTAAAAATGGAAAGTCATTTTGACTGGGTAACCGACCCGGCCGCAGGTAGTTATTTTGTGGAAAACCTGACTGCAAAATTGGCCGGAGCTGCCTGGGAGAAGTTTCAGAATATGTAAATCGACATAGCCAAGGTTTACAAACGAGAAAGCCCCCACTGCACTGCAGCGGGGGCTTTTTTCAAAAATATATAAAGGATCACGCATTGCGATTGATACAATTCAAATCTTCGAATGCTGTTTTCAATCTTTTTACAAAAGCGTCTTCCCCTTTGCGAAGCCAAACACGTGGATCATAGTATTTCTTGTTAGGCTTGTCGTCACCTTCCGGGTTGCCGATTTGGGCCTGGAGGTAATCTTTTTTGGATTCGTAATATTCCCGAACACCATCCCAGTAAGCCCACTGCATATCGGTATCGATGTTCATCTTGATGGCGCCGTAGCCGATGGCCTCCCGGATTTCCTCACGGCTGGAGCCGCTGCCACCGTGGAAGACGAAGTTAACCGGGTTGTTCCGCTCGGTTTTGAATTTTTCTTTCACATAATCTTGTGAATTTTTCAAAATGACTGGTTCCAGTTTCACGTTACCCGGCTTGTAAACGCCGTGAACGTTACCGAAAGCAGCTGCAATGGTGAAACGATTGCTGACTTTGCTCAATTCAGCGTAAGCGTAACCTACTTCTGAAGGCTGGGTGTAAAGCTTCGAGCTGTCGATATTTGTATTATCAACGCCGTCTTCTTCACCGCCGGTAACACCTAATTCAATTTCGAGGGTCATACCGATGGCGCTCATGCGCTTGAGGTAATCCACGCAAATTTCAACGTTTTCGTTGATGGGTTCTTCGGAGAGGTCGAGCATGTGGGAGCTGTAGAGCGGGTATCCTCTTGATTCGTAAAATTTCTCGCCGGCGTCAACGAGGCCGTCGATCCAGGGCAGCAGTTTTTTTGCGCAGTGGTCTGTGTGCAAAATAACCGTTACACCGTAGGCTTTTGCCAGTGTGTGAACGTGCATGGCGCCGGAGATACCTCCGAGAATGGCTGCCTGCTGTCCTTCGTTGGAGAGGCCTTTTCCAGCAAAAAAGTGAGCGCCACCATTGGAAAACTGAATGATGACCGGAGAGTTGACTGCCCGGGCTGTTTCAAGAACAGCGTTTACCGAGTTGGTCCCGACAACATTGACGGCGGGAAGTGCAAAATCATTATCGTTGGCATAGTTGAGGAGATCAGTTACTTCGTCCCCATGCAAAACACCGGGGCGGAAACGTGTGGATGTGAGTACATTCATGATTCGTAATGCTATTTTGGTGAGCTGCGAATTTAAGCAATCTTACAGGAATATCGCATCCGGATTTAAATGAAAAAGCGGCATCCGTTAAGAATGCCGCTTTTTTTTTGATAGTGCTTTTTGTGAAATCAGAGGGTTGGTTCGACTACGGGGTCGTCCTCCACGTCGAAAATAGGTTGGAGCTTGTCGCCCATTTCCTTTTTCAGCAACAATTTCAGATCGTCCAGGTGTAGTTTGGTTTTGGCTGAAATGAAAGCCATCTCCCCATCTTCACGGTCGTTGTAGAACATGAATAATTCGCTGATCAAACCGTCCTGCTCCCTGATCATCAGCTGGAAATCCATTTCTCCGCTACGGATTTGTATCAGGTCGTCAAAATGATCTTTGAGAAGATCGTTCCGGAGGTTTTTTACGGCTTTGGGAGAGATTTTCGTTCCCTCTTCCGTGTACATAAACCGAACGGTGCCTACTTTTTTCAGCAGGTCAAGCGCCACTTTTTCATCTTCGTTATCGACGTTTTTCAGTGCGATTTTTCCGCCGAAGCGAATCAGCCAGCCGGGGACTTTCATATTCTGAACGTCCGCACCTTTTTTGTTTTGCCGGTAAAATTTATTCAGCGTCCTCGTCTGGCTGAAAGCCAGTGCCGGCAGTACAAGGAGGCAGGTAAATAGCAGAATGTTTTTCATGTCGAGGTGGTTTTGAGTCAGGTATTGAGAGGGGTAGGGGCCCCTCTCAATACCTTGATTAATTCTTTTTCGCTTTCGAGTTGTTGTTAGTAGCCTTTTTTTCCTTTTCCTTGAAAGCTTTGGAAAGTTTGCTGACCTCGTTCAGGTCGATTTTACCGATGAAGCTGATGAGTACAAAATCCTCATTTTCACCGCCAACCAGCAAAAGCAGTTCGTTGATGACGTTGCCGCCGTTGCTGTCTTTCACCAGAAACTGTACGTTTTCGCTCTTGCCTTCCCGAACGGTCATCAGCGTTTCGTACTCGTTTTTGTTGATGATTTTCAGCGCTTCGTTGTAGAACTGAAAACCGTTTTCCTCTGTGGTCAAAATCCGGAGCCCCTTGAGATCTTTGCAAACGGAGAGGATGGCTGCGGCTTCGTCGTCGTCGAGATTGATTTCCATTTTGTTGATCATTTCAAACATCTTTCCACTAACGTACACGACGGTGAAACGCTCATCGTCCAGGTATTTGGCAAAGTATTTCGAAATGGCGTCCTCCTGAGCGGCAGCGGTGTTGGCTATGCCGGCTGCGAAGAACAGGGCGAATAAAATTGAAAGGTATTTCATGATTTTGTCTGAATTTAAAAGTTAAACAATCGGATGAAATTCAAGTAGCGGGAAGGCTTTCACAACATTGACCTCGGTAAGTTAAGTGCAACTATGCGCCTACCATCCCCCATATTTTAATTAAAGTATTTACCCACTTTTTCTATTTTCTCAACTTCCTGCACGGTTTTGTTGGTGCCTTTGTTGAGCTTCGACGATAATAATTTTAAGGCTTTTACCGTCTCCTCGTAAGCGGCCCGCTCGTCTGTGATTTCATATTTTTCCCAGTTGATGGCCTGCGGCGAAGCGGGCTCGATGGGACGCTGCAGGAAGAAAAAAGCTCCCAACAATACCGCTCCCACTGCAGCGATCCGAAGCAGGTTGCGTCGTTGATTTTGAATGCGGACGATTTTCGGGGAGGCTGTCAGCCTGGCATTCAGTTTTTGATCAAATTGTGGGCTTACCGTTTGCTCACGTTCATGTTGCAAATGCCGGAACAATGGTTGGTAAGGCAACAGCGCAGGGTCGATGTCGTCCGAGCTGAAATAACTTCTCAGTTCCGCCTCTTCCTGGAGTGTTGTTTCGCCTTCAAAGTATTTTTCGATTAAATTTTTCATGTCTGATGATTAAGTTTTTGAGGATTCATCGTTGCTTTTGGGGTGTGGTTTAAATCAGTTCCTGCTTTTTGAGCCGGGTCAAGCCTTCCCGCACCGTTTTTCTTGCCCGAAAGAGGTAAACTTTCACTTGGTCGAGCGGGAGTTCAAGCGAATCGGCGATTTCCTGATATGTCAAGCCTTCAATATCCCGAAGATGCATAATGTCCCGCTGTTTTTCAGGCAGGTTATCCATCAGTTTTTTTACCAGGTCCACCATGTTTTTTCCGGCGGCAGCCTGGTAAGGATTGGCTGAATGGTCATGCAGGTCAAATCCGGCTTTTATCGGAGCAAGCCGCTGATGCTTGGAGCGCAGCTTGTCGATGGAAAGGTTTTTTGTCGCCGTAATGCACCACGCCTCCACATTTTGGATGGCGTCCATCTGCTGCCGGTTGTTCCAAAGTTTAATGAAAACCTCCTGCACCACGTCTTCCGCTTCGGCGGCATGATTTACAATGCGCATGGCGAAACGGAAAAGCTTGTTTTTAATCGGCAATATGTCGGATGTAAATTGTTCCAGGTTCATTGTAATTGGCTGACGATGCCTCTGATTTATTTGTTACAGCAAGATGAAATTTTTTTCCTGAAAAACGGGGCCGGTATTCGACCAATGGGTTTTATCTGAAGAAAAAGTAAACAAAAGGTGCAAAGCCCTAACTTTGCCGTTTATGTTTTAAAACAAAAAAATGAAACTGAAGAAGTTAGACGGAATGTTGATCTCGGGCTTTATTCCGCCATTCATCGTGACGTTTTTTATTGCCTTGTTTGTGTTGATCATGCAGACGCTCTGGCTTTATATCGACG
>JASBVF010000006.1 GCA_030147525.1 Bacteroidota bacterium | reverse complement strand
GCCGACAGAAAAGAGCGAGGGGACGCCATCAACTTCGGTTTGTCCTCCAAAAGGCAACCAACTGGTTGTCTGTCTTCCCTCGTTCCTTTCTCAATTTATCGCTTTTCTCACTTTTTTGCTTATTCGATTCAATGTACGATGATGGTTGAGAAGGGGGTTTTTCAATGGGAAGACTTAAGGCCAGCAGGTGCGATGTTGCAGTCAGTTTTTTATCTTTCTTTATCTAAATCTATGTCTAATAAAATTCTTGAGTTTACAGCTTTATCTATCAGCTTTCCAGGAGTCCATTGATTCATTTTTTTGATGGTTTGATTAATTTGACCTCTAATTTCTGATAAATATTTTTCATTTGATTTTTTCAAGTTATACAGTTTATGAAATTCCCAGTTTACCAATTTACCTTCATTGTTGATAAAGGCATCAACTGTGACGAATTCTCTTTCAAATTCCATTGGTATTGTGTCCCAGTTCTTAGGAAATTTAATTCTTTGCTTAATATATATTTCAGCGTCTCCTTCTTTAAAAAATGGAAGTTCATCAATTTCCCAGGTTTCGTAAATTTTAGTCTCCCATCTTGACAAAAACAGACTATCTGCTTTTTGTTCGACTTGTCTAATGAAGTCTTTTCCAAATTTTTGAGTTATCATGCTATCCATGTAATAACCATAACATTCTTGTTCAAGCGTGCAGTTTGGACCTGTTTCCTTGTATTCAATTCCATATTCATTCAGAATTTCCTCCATTTCATCATCATATCGGATGATTACCCAACCTCCACTATTATCTTCGTACACTAACTTTCCGTTTCTTACATCAATTTTGGCGCTATCTATCTGTAGTTTGCATTCTTCACTCTCAAAATCGGTATAGTAATTACTTGGAGGTTTTATTGTTCTTACCGTTTTTTCTTCTTTTTCAATTACAGTTCCTTCTTTATCGAGTTTACAACTCCATAAACCACAAATCACTAAAATTGATATTATTGTTTTTATTCTCATTTTAATTACCCGCAAAGGTCTGTGCATACGCAGGTGGGGCACATAGCCCTGGTCTGGCACCCGCTGGCCCAAGGTCTTTCTATTGAAAAAAACTCCTGCTGGCACAAGTCTCCTGTTCCCACCGAAGCCCTTCCCGATATGCTGATTAAAGATACTGTCAGAAAAGCCAAATTTTTACGGCAGTAACAGTATTGTTTGCAAATGGGGCTGATGCAGGTTTTTGTGAACAATTTTCAACGGAAATATTGATGTGTTTCAAATGGAAGACCCTACATGCAGCCTCTTTTTGTACCCTTCTTTTCGCAAAACAAACCTATAGAATGTGATTTTGTACCCTTTTTTTCGGAAAACAAACCTTTGTTTTCGCAAAACAAACCTATAGAGTGTGATTCTAAACCCTTTTTTTCGGAAAACAAACCTGTAAAATGTCGATCCGTACCCCCTTGTTTCGGGACTGAAAGGGTAGTGGAAGGCCTTTACGGGCCTTTACAGATTTTTGTGCGGACCTTCCTTAATTTGTTGGAAATCAATCTCTTAGGCGTGGAAACATCTAAAGGCTCAAACTTGGAGAAGCGTTAGGACCACGACTTTGTTTCCCCATGAAGATCCCTGTCTGACTGTGCAGCCAGGGATCTCCGGGGAAAGACAAAGCAGCGCTGCGTAAGATTATCCGGATATAACGACCTTGTTAAATAACCTTCAATGCCTTGCCCACCTTTGTAAACGCCGCCACTGCTTTTTCCAGGTGTTCCGGCTCGTGAGCGGCGGAAAGTTGCACCCGGATGCGGGCCTTGCCTTTGGGCACAACAGGGTAGAAGAAACCGATCACGTAAATGCCCTCTTCCAGCAACTGTGCTGCAAATTTTTGCGCTAAAACAGCATCGTAGAGCATGACCGGCACGATCGGATGTTCACCCGGCAGGATGTCAAAACCTGCTTTGGTCATGTGTTCCCGGAAGTAACGGGTATTATTTTCGAGCTTGTCACGCAGGGCAGTAGAGCTGGTCAGCATATCCACGACGGCGATGGAAGCGCCTGCAATGGCGGGAGCCAGGGTGTTGGAGAAGAGGTACGGACGGCTGCGTTGGCGCAGCATTTCAACAATTTCCGTACGGGCGGCAGTGAAACCGCCGGAAGCGCCGCCAAGGGCTTTGCCGAAAGTACCGGTAACAATATCGATACGATCCATGACGCCCCGGAATTCATGGGTTCCACGGCCGGTTTTTCCCATAAAACCTGTTGCGTGACACTCATCGATCCCTACCATCGCATCATATTTATCAGCGAGGTCGCAGATTTTATCGAGCTGTGCAATGGTGCCGTCCATGCTGAAAACGCCGTCCGTGAAGATCATCCGGCGGCGGGCGCTTTGGCTGGCCTTTAGTTGCTCCTCCAGGTCGGCCATGTCATTGTGTTTGTAACGCATGCGCTGTGCCTTGCACAAACGAACGCCGTCAATGATACTGGCGTGGTTGAGTTCATCGGAAATGATGGCATCTTCGGCAGTCAGCAGCGGTTCGAAAAGCCCGCCGTTGGCATCAAAAGCAGCAGCGTAGAGGATGGCATCTTCCTGCCCGAGGAAGTCTGCTATTTTTCGTTCCAGCTCTTTGTGGATGTCCTGCGTTCCGCAGATAAAACGCACGGAAGAAAGGCCGAATCCATGTGTGTCGATGGCTTCGTGTGCTGCCTGGATCACGTCCGGATGAGAAGAAAGGCCGAGGTAGTTGTTGGCACAAAAATTCAGTACTTCCAGGTTTTGGTCGGTTTTGATTTCGACACCCTGCGGCGTCACGATGATGCGTTCGCTTTTGTAAAGCCCTGCATCTTTAATTTCCTGGATTTCCTGCTGTAGAGAAGATTTTACGTTTTTATACATGAGTGGATTGTTAGATGGTTTGAATGTTAAATGGTTTGATGGTTTTGAGTTTTTATGGTTTTCGCTCATTCTTTCTTTGAGGTGAAATAGGTTTTTGCTATTTCATTCGACTCCCGGAGTGGCCGGGTTATCTACCCGGCGATGCCTTTGAGACCTTGCCGGGTAGATAACCCGGCCTCTCCGAAGGTTTGAGCTGTTTGCCTAACCCATTTCACCTTAAAGAGTGGATGGGTGATGGTTTTGGGGTTTTGAGGTTTTGTGGTTTTATGGTCTGCCTGTTAACGTAAAACCCTAAAACCCTAAAACCCCAAAACCATCAAACCATCAAACCGACGCATATTTTTCCTGTAAATGAAACAGCATGTCCCTGGTCATGCTGTCGAGGTCGTATTTGGGTTGCCAGCCCCAATCTTTGCGGGCGGCGGAGTCATCGATGCTTTCAGGCCAGGAGTCTGCGATTTTCTGCCGGAAATCCGGCTGGTAGAGCACGTTAAAACCGGGGACTTCCTGTTGAATACTGGCGGCGATTTGTTCCGGTGAAAAGCTCATGCCGGCCAGGTTGTAGCTTGTTCTGACACGGATGCTTTCGGCGGGAGCGTCCATCAGTTCCAGCGTTGCACGGATGGCATCGTCCATGTAGATCATGGGAAGCATTGTTTTTTGTGATAAAAAACAAGCGTAAGGCTTTCCTTTCACGGCGTAGTGATAGATCTCCACGGCGTAGTCCGTCGTGCCGCCACCTGGGTCGCTTTGATAGCCGATGACGCCGGGATAGCGCAGGGAGCGGACGTCGAGGCCGTACCTTTGAAAATAGTACTGGCTCCACAGTTCTCCGGCTACTTTGCTCATACCGTACACAGTCGTGGGTTTCAGGACGGCATCCTGCGGCGTATGCTGGCGGGGAATGTCACTTCCGAAAACAGCAATGGAGCTTGGGTGAAATACTTTCTGGACGCCTTTTTCCCGGGCTACTTCCAGCACATTGAACAGGCCGTTCATGTTGATGTCCCAGGTTTTCAGCGGGTTGGCTTCGCCTTTGGCGGAAAGAATGGCGGCCAGGTGATAAATCTGTGTAACCTGGTGCCTTTCGACGATGCTGCCGAGTGCAGCGGCATCGAGTACGTCCAGAATTTCAAAAATTCCTTCCTGGTGTTTGGCGCCGTCACGGATATCGGTTGCGATCACACTGTCGCTGCCAAATTGATCCCTGAGCGCTGCCGAAAGGACAGAACCTATTTGTCCGTTGGCGCCGATGATGAGTATTTTTTCTTTGCTCATAGTCTAAATTGGTCGATTTGATCAGGTTTGGAAAAGAGGCCGAAAGTTAGAAAATCTAATCCGAAGATAGGGCAGGGTAGGGCGGCACTTCTTCCAGAAAGGCAAAAGATTGTGCCTCGTAATCCATTTGATAACAGTAGGAATCCCGTCCGTTCGTCACCAGCAGGTAAGGCACCTGAAGCTGTAAATTGTACACGCCGATTTGAAAAAAAGTAGCCTCCGACACCGGTACGTTGGGCGCTTTGCACTCGACGAGCAGGTAAGGCTTTCGGTCCCGGTTGTAAACAAGGATGTCGAAACGCTTGGTCAATTCATTGATTTTCAATGACTTTTCCACGGCCATCAGGTTAGCCGGGTAGTTTTTTTCCAGGGTTAAAAACTGAATCACCAACTGCCTGACCACCTCTTCCGGCGTCTGTACCAGGTACTTCCGGCGGACGGGGTCATGGATGAAAACCTGTCCGTCCTTTTTGCGAAAAACCAGTTTGTGCTGAAAATGCAGCAAGTCGATGTTTTTCAGCTTCATTCCGGCCTGACGATTAATTTTTCAGAAAAAAGTACTTCTCCTGCTTTGTTTTCCACATGTAAAATGAGTACCTGCCCCTGCGGTATTTTGGGTAAAATGATCTCGTTGATGCCTGTAGTGACTGCCTGCCGCATGAGTTGTTTCCCGGCAACATCCGTGAGCGTCACTTCCGCTTTTTCATTTTGAGTGCCAAACCATTCGAGCATCACTTTTTTGGCGGTTGGGTTTGGAAAAATCCTTGCTGTTTGCTGTTGTCCCGGCTCATTGGTTGAGTTGATCGTTTCAAACCAGGCATCGAAAAGCACTTGCAGGGAGTCGATAGGCTCGACACCATCCGGCGTCAGTTGCACATTCAGCACCAGGGAGAAATTGCCGGCCGTATCATCCGGTTTGGCTACCTGCAGGAAAGCCGACTTGGAGGAAGTGCCTTCGTCCAGGCAACGGCTGTCGGCGCCGGGTACGTTGACGCCCTGCATGGCTGCCATGAGGCGTTTGGCCAGCGGGCCTTCCGATGCCAGAAAGCGTGCTTCCATCGAATCCAGAATGGCTGGCCCGAGCAGGATGTTGCCCTGGATGGCATAGTTCGGTCCGGTGCGATGACCGGCGTGGGACAGGCAATTTACGCCTGTGTAAGCTGCGCTGCGTGGCGCTCCGGCAGGGTCAAAATCCACGACGCCGTACTGGCGGTTGGTGTTGTTCCCAAACTGGCAGCCGTCGTTGTTGAACAGGTATTCGAGGACTTCATCCGGCGACTTGCCCAGGCTCATTTGATTCAGCCCGGTTTGCAGATTGACGTGGGGAATGCAAACAGTCGCCTGCCCGTTGATGGCGCCCCTGCCCGGCAGGATGCCGCTGATGATGATCACGCCGCCGAAGGCATTGGCATTGTCTACGCAGGAAGCTCCGGCGCTGCCGATTTCTCCGGTTTCCTCATCTACCGCCACGATGGAAAAGGTGTCCTGCGCTCCAAGTGAAAAAAAGGTAAAGAGGCACAGAATGGAGCAAACGATGGTGTTGAATTTGATCATAATGTTTGTTTTAAAAAAAATAGAGAGACAACACGCGCTGCCTCTCTATTTTTATGTGATGAAAAATATCGTTTAACGCAGCAGCGTCACGTCACCTTTTTCAACGTATTGCTTTCCGGTACCACCGGTAATTTCGTATTTGATGTAATAAACGTACACGTCAGACCCGGCAGGTTTTTCATTCTGGCTTCCATCCCAGCCGGCGAGGTCGTTTTCATTGTCGTAAACCAACTGCCCCCAGCGGTTCCAGACTTTGAACTCGATAATCGTGACGGGTACTTTTGAAACCATCGTGAAGAAATCGTTGATCCCGTCATTGTTCGGTGAAAATATGTTCGGGATTTCCACCGGGTTGTTTAGCACGGTAACGTTGACCGCCTCGTTGGCGCTGCAACCTTTAGAATCCGTGATGATGACATCGTAAACGAAGCCTTCCATGTCCGTGAAAACCTCCGGAGCGTTGAATACACCGGTCGTCGGTGCATTGGTTGTGGCGAACAGTTCTCCGTTGATGAACCATTCGTAAGTAGCGCCGGTCAGCGGACTTGGCGTGGTAAATACATCCAGCGAAATTTCTTCCCCTTCGTATACCGTGCTGGTCGTATCGCCCTGGTTCAGGATGAGCGAATCAATCACAAAACCGGCCGTAACCGTTACGATCGAAGTATCGTTGTGCATATAGCAACCACTCGGATCAGTACCCATCACGATGAAGCGATCGGATCCGCAAAGGGTAACCTGTACGGAACTCTCGGTTCCTACAACGTTTCCTGTTCCGTCCGTCCAGACGAAAGTAACGCCGGGCAGGTCAGCAGTTGCCTGTAAAGTTACCGGCTGTCCGCTCGAAACGGTGGTATCTGAAGGAATGGCGGTGATGCTGAAATCCGGATACGAGGTAATCGTGAAAGATTCCTGGTGAACGAAACAGCCTTCTCCGCTGACAGCCGTGGCTGTGTAGGTGCCGCCGTTACCGGCGATGACCGGCGAGGTGACGGTCGTTCCATTTTCATCCGTCCAGGTAATGACCACGTTGCTGCTTGTCGCATTGGCAATCAAATCGACACTTGCATCATTACACACGGTCACGTCAGGCCCGACAGTCAATGTGAAATCAGTAGCCACCACAATCGTCACTTCTTCCATCCGGTCGCAAATGCCGTTGGAGGCCGTAAGGAAGTAAGTGGTAGTCTGTGCAGGCGAAACGACCGGCTGCGGGTTCGTCGTCGTCAAACTTCCGTCCGAGGAAGTCCAGGAGTAGGTTGCGTTTGGCGAATTGGCGCCGTTCAGCTGAATCTGGTCGCCCGGGCAGATGTTCGGATTGGCAGGCGGAACGAATGCCGGAGCAGGCTGCACGGTAATCGTTGCGGAAGCCCCAACCGGACATCCCTGAAATTCGCCTTCAATGCTGTAGGTAGTGGTGGCGAAAACTGTTGCCGTCGGGTTTGGACAATCGGTGCAACTGAGCCCGTCCGGCGGTGACCAGGAGAAGTCAGTGACACCCGGATCAGCAGTGACGGTAAAGTTGACCGGATCACCCGGACAAACCGTACTCTGTGCCGGGTCAACGGTCATGGATGCCACCGGCACCACATTTATTTGTATCGAATCCACGCTCGTACAGGCATTGACGGTCGTGTTACGGATGTAAGTATGCGTTTGAACGGCCTGAATCACGAGGTTCAGGAAGCTATCCGG
Organism: Bacteroidota bacterium; assembly: GCA_030147525.1. Classification (GTDB taxonomy): domain Bacteria; phylum Bacteroidota; class Bacteroidia; order Chitinophagales; family Saprospiraceae; genus UBA6168. Next base: position 67,334 of record JASBVF010000006.1, on the reverse strand, counting down.
CGTCTGGGCGCCGGGCGAGTTGGCCGCCCACATCAGGTCGATGCCGGGGAAGTTGGCCGGCTCGTATGTCGGTGAAACCAGCGTTACTTCCTCACCCTGACAGTAAGATGGCTTTGCCGGAATGGCTGTGATCGAAAGATCAGGCAGCGAATCGACATACACCAGCACGGAGTCGGTGACAGAGCAGTTGGCTGTTTCAAGATTAATATAATACCAGGTAGAAACCGGCGGATAGACTACTGCTTCGTTAGGAGAGTTCACGGTGATGAAACTCTGCGGCGACCAGGTAACGCCCATGCCTGCGGTTGAGTTGGTAGCATTCAGCGTTAAGGAGTCGCCAAGACACAGGTAAACCGTGTCAGGATTTTGAATTTCAACATCGGCAGGAATCACGGTAACGGTCACCTGCGCCGTATCCGCACAAATACCGGTCGGGCTGCTGGCAACCAGCGTGTAAGTCGTCGTAACATCCGGCGTAGCGATCGGGCCGGACACGTTGCCGCCGGGTAAGAGTCCGGTTGTGGGCGTCCAGCTGAAAGTAGTCGTTGAGTTAACGATATCGGTGCCGAGGTCAACGCTGTAATTCTGGCAAATGGTCGTGTCGTTGGCCACTTGCGGGAAGTTGAATGCATCGACGTTGATGTTGATTTGATCGGTAGCGGTACAACCACCCAACTCGACGGAAACTGTGAAGAAAAGCGAGTTGAAGTTTGGTGGCGGAATGATGGTCTGAATTGGATTAGACGGGTCGGCCAAAGGAGGAATGATGAATCCGGTCCAGTTCAGGTTGCTGTTGTTGACGTTGTTAACGGCATTTAAAACAAGTGTGTCAGTTTCACAGATAGTGAGCGGGCCACCGGGAACGATTTCAACTTCCGGGTCAATCACTTCCAGCCAGACAGAGTCCATGTCAGAGCAAATGCCCAAGGTGCCGGAAACGACCACCAGCCTGCTCGAATCCGGGCAAACGGTCGGGTTTGGAATGCCGGGATCGTTGAACAATCCGGGTGGTTGCCAGAAATAAGTGGACGCTCCGGAGGCGACCAACTGTGCGCAAGCTCCGCCGCAAACAAGCACAGTATCCTGCTGATCATTGAAAATCTTTACTTCCAGCTGATCCTGAATTTCAATCGTCAAAGTTGCCAAAACAACCGCACCACAGCCAAAATCACGCACCAGTTGAATCTCGATGGTCTCCGTACCTTCGGTAATTCCGTCGGTCAGTGCCTGAATGGGGAAGGTAAATACTTCCGTTCCGGTGTTAAAAGTAAGTTGTGATGGAATGTTGAGCGTGTAGTCAACGCCCAGCTCTGCATCGCCGCCAATCACTACATCGTAGGTAGTGGGACCGGTAACAGGGGCATTGAGCGAGATCGAGATTTCATCGGGTACAACTGTACATTCCTCCACGAGGTAATCAATGCCCGACTGGTAGTTGACGCCCAATTGCGGTGAGCCACCCTTGATTTCAGAGATAAAAACACCCGAATCGAAGGAAGTGTCACCCCGGTCGGCAATGGCAAATTTTAGTTTGTAAGTGTTACAGGGGATGGTAGAAACCCTGGCTGTCAGGCTTTTTTTAATGCCCATGGAGTCAGAGGTCAAGCCATCGTAGGAAACATTTTGGCTGTTTGAATTGTCCCGGTAATATTCCCAGTTCACACCGTCATTCACACTGTTGATCTGAATGAAAGTGCCATCCGGCAGCGTAGCGATGTTCAGCTGATTGGCAATGTTCGGGTCACCAACGATACCGGGGCCGGAAACGAGGAATGCGAAAATATCGTTGAAGTTCGTTCCGGCGTATTCCGGATATTCCTCGGAGCCAAAAATGTATTCGAAAGTAATTTCATCCGTAGCAGCAAAGACTTCCATTTCCACTACACAGGCATCCTGCGAAGTGGAACTGTTGCCGTTGATGGTTGACAGGTAATCCAGATCGTCATCACCGCCACTGCCGGTAAAGCCGGAAGTGAAAAAAGTGGCCGGGTTGGCAACGTTAGGAGCTGAACCGCTGGTGAGCAGCAGACCTTTTTCAAGACCGAGTTCAGAGTCGGGCCCTGCGTCGAAAGTTCCGACGGAGCCTTGCGCACAGTCAATATTTGTAACCGTGATAACTGTTTGTCCTGAAACCACGCTCTGAACGATGTCGGCAGGGGATGCGCTTGCATCTACTGTCAATGGCTGCCCGTTGTCGCAGGCTTCCGGCGTACATTCCCAATACCCGAGAAATCCATCGTAGGTAGCTGTTCCATCAGAAATAAACTGAACGGTCAGGCAACCACTCGATGCAGACACCGAGTAGCAAACACCGCCGTAGGACGGGTTATTCCCGTCAGCCCCGTCAAGGGTAGCGATGACCGGCGAGCTGGTGTTTGGCCCGTCGTAGAAAATAATCTGATCGGTCGGATTAAAGAAGCTGCCGCTTTCAATATTGTAGTATTCGAGGGTGAAATTGATACAGCTGTGAGGCGCCGACGGACAGATGGAAAACACGTGGTTTTCATTGTTGCCGTAGTCGCCATCCTCGCCGCCGGAGTCGGTCAGAATGCCGGAGCAGAGGGTAGAGCCTCCCTGGTCAATGGTCGTCACCGGCGGCTTTTTGGTGACGCAAAGTTTAAAAGCGCCCGAATTCGGAGAACCGGAAGCTGACCAGTCGTTGATCCTTAAAAAATAGGTGATACCCGGCGTCAGGCCAATGAGGTCTACTTCGACATTCGTCTCATTGGCAGCAGCTGATACGCAGTCGAGCAGCTGCAAACCGTCAAATTCACAGTCGCCTCTATACAAGGCAATCTGCGGATTGAGGATGGAGGCAAGGTTCAGTGAAGGATCCGGACAGCCGATGAGCGCTACCCGGTAATCGAGAATGGTGTCAGTCGCCACGAAGGAAAACCACACATCCCTTTCCGGGTTGCCGGTAAAACAAGGCGGGAAGTTGTCAAAACCAATGTTGCTTTCCGTCGCACCCACGTTGTTGTAGAGTGTGGAGTCACAAATTGGAGCGATGCCCAGGTTAACGATACCGGAACAGTCATCGTTGGCAGGTTGAGCATAAAGTCCAAGTGTGAGTAAGAGGAAAGAGAAAGTGAAAAAATGCTTCATATTATTTATTATTTCCTTTGAACAGTCCGGGCTGAGCAATTTAAACCAAGCTCCCCGACAGGCGAAGGTAAAATCTTTTGTTCGCCAAAAATAGAAATGCAAATTTAAACCATGTCGGATAAGTAGCATTTGTGGATAAAAATATTGTAAATACCGGTGGCAACCGGCAGTAAAAACAATCGGATTCAGCCTGATTTTCAGCCTGGGCAAAAGCGCCGGAAGGGTTTAAAAACTGGCAGCCGGAGGCATTTTCAGCACTGGCAAACAGATGGCCGTCAGCTGGCGCCGGCATGAAATGTCGCAAAATTGCCATATTCTGTTTTTCCGCTATTTTTTGTTGCCGTGCTTTCATTTTTCAAGGGGCATCGTTTCACCCAAACTTTAAATTTTTACCTTTGGAAAAATTTCATCTTTTAATTTCTACCAGTATGAAACAATTGATCAATATTCTGATTTTCAGCATTTTTTTAATGGCGGGCCATTCAGTTGGTGCACAGAATTTTGTCTGCACACCGGAAAATCCGATGCCCGGCGAGACCATTAAAATTAAATACAATCCAGCCGGCACACCGCTCGAAGAGGCAGCAAATATCTACGCCGTGGCTTACCTGTTCGACTTCGAGCAGGATGACCAACCCATCGCAACCGAGATAACGCTTGAAAAGTCGGGCAGCAGTTACGTCGGCAGTGTTCCAACCACCAAAACTGCTACCGCTGTTCTTTTCGGATTTGAAAACGAAGAGATGGATAAAGCGGACGACAACGGTGAAAAGGGTTACAAACTGCTGTTCTACCGGGGCGACCGCAGCACACCTGTGCAGGGCGCCTACGCTACAAAGTCCATGATTTATGGGGGTTACGGTTACCTCGGGGGCGTAAAAACCGACCGGGAAAAAGCCCTGACGGTGATGCAAAAGGAATTTGAGTTGTATCCCGAATCAAAGAAAAATTCAAAATTCTACGGTTTTTATGCCTTTCTGGGCTACCGGACCAAAAACGATGCAGTAGTCTCTGAAGTCAAGGCAAGAGTTGACGAAATGATCTCCGGCAAAAAAGTTCCGGAAGCTCAGCTCATGGATGCGAGAGGCTACGCTAATTCCGTCGGAGACCAGGATAAGGCAAAGTCGATCGAAGCCATTTTGAAGGAAAAGTATCCGAAAGGTGAAATGGCGATGTACGATCTTATGAATGCTTTCAATGAAACGAAGGAATTGAAGGAGCAGGTGGCTGTTTTTGAAAAGCTCCGGAAAAATCACGGCACGCATAAAAACTTCAAAGCATCGCTCGACCGTTATGCCGGCCGGATTGCCAGCGGCTATGCCAAGCAAAACGACTGGACGAATTACGACAAGTACCTTTCATTGATGTCCAGCAAGCAGCAAATGGCCGGCAGCCTCAACAGCGTTGCCTGGACCATGTCCGGTGAAAGCATTGAAGCGGAAGGCCGGGATTTGGAAAAAGCCAAAGCCTTTTCTGCCCGCTCGCTTCAGTTGCTGGAGGAGGAATTGGCGAAGCCAACCGGGAAACCGGTCAATCAAACCGCCCGGCAGTACCAGCGAAACATGGGTTACAGCGTTGGCATGTATGCCGATACTTACGCATTGCTGGCCTATAAAACAGGTGACAAGGAAGCTGCATTGAAATACCAGCAAATGGCCTGCGACAAAAATAATTTCGGAGATGGTGAGATGAACGAACGGTATTGTGTTTTTCTGGAAGCGGTGAAAGGGGGTACGGAAGCCGAGAAATTCCTTTCCAAATTCATCACCGACGGAAAGGCAACTTCCAACATGAAGGAACAACACAAGCGCCTCTTCCTGGCCAACAACTCCCTGGAAAGCGCCTACGACAAGTACATCGTTCAACTCGAAAAAGAAGCCCTGCTGAAAAAACGGGATGAACTGAAGGAAAAAATGATGGAGCAGGCAGCTCCAGATTTCAAACTCGTTAACCTGGAAGGAAAGGAAGTTTCACTGGAAAGTCTGAAAGGAAAAGTGGTCGTCGTGGACTTTTGGGCTACCTGGTGCGGCCCCTGTAAAGCATCATTCCCCGGCATGCAAAAAGCCGTCGATAAATTTGCCGAGAGCAAAGATGTCGAGTTCGTCTTCATCGACACCTGGGAAAATTCGGATGACAAGGTGAAAAACGCCGCAGATTTCATCGCTTCCAAAAATTATACTTTCAACGTGTTAATGGATACGGAAGATAAAACCGTGGCTGCATTCGGCGTCACAGGCATTCCCACGAAGTTCGTTTTGGATAAAAACGGCATGATCCGTTTCAAAAGCGTCGGTTTCAACGGAAACGATGAAGAACTGGTAAACGAATTGACCATGATGATTGAACTGGCAGGCGGCTCCGTGCCGGTTGCCATGACCGGAGCGCCCTAAGCCTCAGGTCATGAAACAAAAAAATGGAGAATTACCAGACAAACATGTGCCCCTGGTAGTTCTCCATTCAACATTCTACATTTTAACCTCTCAACTCTCAAACACCACCTCCGTCGCTCCCCATCCATATTTATGGTGGTATTCATTTTTAAAAGTCTGAACATCCGGATTTTGCATCAGCCGGGTAGCGATGGCATCCCGCAGCCTGCCTTCCCCGACGCCGTGGATAATAAACACCCGCTGAACGCCGAGATGAATAGCCTTGGCGAGGTATTGCTCGAAGCTGGAGAGTTGCAGCCTGACGATTTCGGCATTGCTCATCTTGCGCCAGTTGTCGGTGAGTTTTTCAATGTGAAGGTCGATTTCAGGCTCGAATTCAGCCAGTTCCTTCGTGTCGTGCGCATTCAGTTTTTTATGACTTTCGAGCGGCTGCCAGTGTGGCTTTGCATGGCGTTTGGTGTACTCCAGGAGGTCTTCGCCCGATTTCTGTGAAGTGGTTTCCGGTTTTTCGAACAGGCGGTAGAGGTGTACTTTTTTATTTAGAAACGGAGCAGTCCGCAGGCTGTTGAAAAAGGTTTTCGGTTTGATTTTCAATGATTTAAAGACCTTTCCGGTAACGCCTTCCGTCGTTACCCAGCTGCATTCCACTTCAAACTCCGGCGCTTCGTTCAGGTCATCATAGAGCATCTCGCCCAACTGGATGAAAAAGGTAGCCCTCAGTTGGCCGTCCCAACTGACGGGGCGGGCATTTTTTCGCCGTAAACGGATGGAATACACCACGTCATAGTTAGTGTCGTTGAGCAGGTAAATCAGGTATTTATCTGTCAGCCCTTCCTTGTTTTGAACAGGATCGAGAGCCAGTTGAATACCGACGCTTTTTAATATGGTGTACTGCGTTTCGATGGAAATCGGCGGTGGGGCAGGGGCCTCAACTTCTTTTTTGCCGGAGACGATCTTGGCTTTCACCGGGTGTTTCAGGAATTCCTCTGCCCGGACGAGGTCCTCCGGGAAAGCTGGGATTTCCATGTCCAGCTTCTCAATGTAAACACTGATCATGCCGCCGTCAAGGAGGCTCTCAACGACGCCTTCGTCGCCTGTGTGTAAGAATTTGACTTTGGTACCGACTGCAAATAGCATGGATGATGTGTAGTTTTGGTAAAGATTTTCAAATGTAGTGAACACATCGCACCAGCCGAAATGCTACAGGAAGAAAAATGTTTACGCTTCAATTTTAAACTTAACATCTTCTGCTTCCTACCTTCGCCCCATGAATCTGCGATGGAAAATAGCCCAGTTCTTTGAGGCATGGTGGTGGCGCAACTACCTCCGTGGCAAATCGGAGGAGGATTACCTTCACTGGAAACGCAATTACTGGCAGCAATTTTTGGATGAAACCGGCACCTGGCCTGCACCTGGCGACCGGATACTTGACGCCGGTTGTGGTCCGGCGGGTGTGTTCCTGATGTTTCAGCAACAGGAAGTCACGGCCGTCGACCCCTTGCTCCGCAAGTATCAGAGCCAGCTGAAATTCCTGCAGAACGGCGCCTTTCCCTCGGTCAAATTTGTTGAAATGCCGCTGGAAAATTTCATTCCGGCACAGCCCTTCGACCGGGTTTTTTGTCTCAATGCCATCAACCACGTTGCCGATCTGGATGTTTGCCTTCAAAATTTACGCAGGGCGACAGCGGAAGCGGGAAGTCTCGTGCTGACGGTGGATGCGCACAATTACCGGGTTTTTAAAAAAATATTCGGTCTCATTCCCGGCGACATCCTGCATCCGCACCAGCTTGACCTGAGCGATTACGAGCAAAAGCTTGAAAAAAACGGCTTCAAAGTACTTCGGACTAAACTTTTGGACCGAAACTTCTTTTTTAGCTATCATCTCATTGTGGCTCAACCCGCATAGTAGTTTTGTTATTCGTTAAAAATTAGATTGCAACAGAAGAATGGCTTATAAAATCAAAGAAATGTATTACACCCTGCAGGGGGAAGGTGCACATACCGGAAGGCCTGCCGTTTTCTGCCGTTTCTCCGGATGTAACCTCTGGAGCGGCAGGGAAGAAGACCGGCACAAAGCCATCTGCCAGTTTTGCGACACGGACTTTTGGGGCATGGATGGTGAAAATGGCGGAAAATATACCGGGCCGGACCTTGTGCAAAAAGCTGCCGAACTCTGGGGCGACACCAACCTGGGCAAACCCTACGTAGTGTGTACGGGCGGTGAGCCGCTCCTGCAACTGGATGAAAACCTGATCGATATTTTTCATCAGAACGGATTTGAAGTTGGCGTCGAAACGAACGGAACCGTCGAAAAACCAACGGGCCTCGACTGGGTTTGCGTGAGCCCGAAAGCCGGAACGATCCTGGAAATTACCACCGGACACGAACTGAAGCTCGTTTACCCGCAGCCGGGCGCTATGCCGGATCAATTCGAAGATTTAGATTTTGAAAACTTTTTCATCCAGCCCATGGACGGGCCGAATGTGCAGGAGAACACCCGCCTGGCGATTGATTTTTGCCTGAAAAACCCGAAATGGCGCCTGAGCATCCAGACGCACAAATTGCTGAATATTCCGTAAAATAAACATGAGTCATTCCGAATTTTGATAAAATTTCAGCGCCGTAGGGGCGATCATGTTTGTAGCATTTATTTTATCCAAAAATGGAGCCCCAGCGGGGCGGCAATCGATAGATGATCGCCCCGCTGGGGCTCCATTTTTATTATTTGGTCATTTTTCTACAAACATAGCCGCCCCTCCGGGGCTATTTTGGCCTTAAACCCAATTTTAAAATTCGGGATGACTCAGATTTTTTTAGTGAAATACCACCTTCTTCGTGCTCACTTTGCTGCCAACACTCAAGCGAACGAGGTAAACGCCGTTTCCACCGGCTGTTTCACGGTTCAACTCAAAATTTTGCAAGCCTTTCGAGAGCGGACCGCTGTAAATATTGGACACCAGCTTGCCGGTCAGATCAAAAAGATCGATGGAAGCATCCGCCTGGTTTTCAAGCAGTTCCAATTGAATGTTGGTCACAGTTGCTGTCACTGTGGGAGCAACGGTGAAATTGAGCAAACCGGTCGGTTCCGCCACAGCCGTCGACGTGTTGATCTGGTCGTTTGACCAGGCATTCACGGGCAGGTATTTCTCGCCTTCTTTTTTCCAGATGATGCCGATGACATCGTAATCCAGGCCCTCCGGACTGCCGATAGCGAGGGAGTAGCTCAGGTCAAATTCCTGGCCGGCCGTAGCGCTGCCATCCAGGATCTGGGTGCCAAATGCGCCGGAAGTAAAAGACTCCCGGAACACCCGCATGTGATTGGCGTTGCTGCCGATGCCTGACTGGAATGCAGTCACATTATCTTCGATCAGGTAAATACCGAGGTAGTATTCGCCTTGCGCAGCCTGGAAAAATTTCACTTTGGCATCCACTTTTATTTCACCATTTGCATAAACCGGCGCAAAACCGACGTTGGCGATAACCGATCCGGCAAACGCAGCATTGACCTGATCCCGGACAGAATTCCGGACGGCGCCGATGTTGCCGGAGCTGGCGTTTTGATCCGTTTCATCCACAAAAAAACGGGGCTGGTAAAACCCGCCGAAGTTATCCGTAATGGCTTCGCCGGCCGCAGTCGCAAGCACGCCGTCGTAGTGGGCAGCGATGAGCACGGCTTTTTCGTGGTTGTCTTCCAGCAGGTTTTCAAACAGCGTCCAGCCCCAGGTGCCGCAATTGGGGCACCAGGAAGCCGTGCGTTTGGTAATGAGGAGCCGCTGCTCCTGCACGACCTGCTGGGCAATGCCCTGCATCAAAAAGAGAAAAGCTAAGAGGAAGGTAAACGTACTTTTTTTCATGTTGAATTGTTTGTCGTAAACAACAGCCTCGGGCGGCTTGTGTTTACCGGGACTATTGATTGTCAAAATTATCAGGTTCGAAGTTTGCTACCAAGCAGCGTTTTGTCTGTCCGGAGACTTTAAAGCGTTCATCCAAACGCATGCCAACCACCCAGGCAATTTTCCCGCCGCTTTCCAGAATCCAGATTTTTTCCTTGTCAAACCTTGAAAGTTTCCGGTCGCTGAAGAAATCCTGAAGTTTTTGATGTTTCCCTTTCATTCCCAGCGGTTGAAAAATATCGCCGGGTTGCCAGTGCCGCAGCCGGAGCGGGAAGTCCAGTTTTTCCAAATCGATCCAGGCCTCGTTTGAATTATATACGAAGGAAGCGGGCGGCTGGTTTTCTGTCCGCAGCTTCAGCGTACCGTCCGTCAGCCGGATTTCTGCCGGTAGTTTACCAGGAATGCTGACTACTCCGCCAGCATTTTCTTCCGTGGATATGATTAAAAAAAAGCGATCAGCCAGCAGCCGGTGGGAGGGGGAATAAAACATTTTACCGGGCTGATGGTCAAGGCTTTGCAATATTTGAGCAGTCTGATCATTGTTAAAACCGAAGGGCAGCAGCAATTCGTAAAGCACCGTGGAAGGGGCAGGGGAGAGGCGCAGTTTTTCAATATCGATCTGCCAAGTTTCGCCGGTTTGGGTCATCAATGCTGCTTTGATGGATTGCAGCGCAAAATCATAGAGCGCCTCCACCTCTCTCAGGCGTTCGATGGTTTCCCCGGCGCTTTGCCGGAAGGCCGGGTTGATGTTTTCCAGTACCGGAATGACCTCGTGCCGGATCTTGTTGCGGGTGTATTTCACCGACTCGTTGGATACGTCTTCCCGGTATTCGATGGAATGCTTCGCAAAAGCGAGAATCTGCTCCTTCGTCGCAAAAAGCAAGGGCCGGATGATGTTGCCCTGCCTGGGCAAAATGCCGTGCAGCCCTCGGATTCCGCAACCTTTGGTGAAGTTGAAGAGCACCGTTTCAATAGAGTCATCGAGATGATGAGCGGTGGCAATGTACTGACATCCGCTGCTTTGCCTCACCGACTCGAGCCAATCGTACCGCAGCTGCCGGGCAGCCATTTGAATCGAGATTTTATTTTTTTCGGCAAAATCAACCGTGTCGAAACGGATGGAATGGAAAGGCACCTGCCAGGCCCGGGCCAGATTTTTCATAAAAACTTCATCAGCGTCAGAGGCTTCGCCACGGAGCTGAAAGTTGCAATGCGCTATTTCAAAAGCCAAACCTGCCTGCCGGAACAGGTGGCACAGCACCGTCGAGTCAACGCCGGCACTGGCGGCAATCAGTGTTTTTTCGCCTGTGGCAATGAGTTTTTTTGCTTGAATAAATTCCTGGAAAGCTTCTAACATCCGGCGTTCGGTTTTTAAATAACGAAGGTAGGCAATCAACGGCGAACCACTCGAATATTAAAGTTTGCAGGGAATCTCACCCTTGCTATTTTCGCACCGTAAAAATAAAACCTGCTGACGTCCCGGAGGTAGTTTGCGAGCCGGGCTGAACAACTTGTCCAGTTTTCTTTTTGAATAAAGTAAAATGAAAAACTCTTTCAAACACCACGAATGGAACATCGTCGAAGAAGGTTTCGATGCCGGCTTCAGCAAGGTTAGCGAAAACTGCTTTACCCTGGGTAACGGGTGGATGAGCCAACGGGGTATTTTTGAAGAGCAGTATTCCGGTCCTGCTTCGGAGGGTTGCCATCTTGCCGGTATTTTTGAATCAAGGACACTCGAAGGGCCTGCAAAGTCAGGGCTGCCCGGTTCGGTTTCGGAGTTCGTTCCTGCTCCTAACTGGGTAGGTATCGGTATTCAGGTGGACGGGGAAGTGCTTGATTTGGCGACCTGTAAAATCAAGGGCTTTCGCCGGGTGCTCAATATGCGGCAGGGTACGCTCGAGCGCAGTTTTACGGCCAAACTGGTCAGCGGGAAAGAAATCAAAGTGAAATCCACCCGTTTTTGCAGCCTCAACAACAAGGAAGTCGGGGTCATCCGGTACAGCGTCAAACCGCTGAATTTTGAAGGCACGGTCACGGTTCGTCCGTTCATTGACGGTGATGTGGCAGACCCCGCCACCGGCGAAGTCGCCTGGTCAGCCATCGAGCAGCTGGCAAAAAAACGATCCGGCTACATCGTTACCGAAACCCGGAGGTCACAGTTGAGGGTAGCGGTGGGCATGAAGTTCAGCGTTTTCAAAAACAAGCAAAAAGCCGATCTGACAACCACGCAGCAAATTGAAGATCAATACATCAGTTGCGCCGCTCAGCTCAGGTGCAAAACCGGCGACGAACTGGTCGTTTACAAATATGCCGGCCTGGTTTCCTCTCTTCATGATGAAAAATCAAAGCTGCTGGACCGTTGCCGCAAGGTGGTGCGCAAGGCATTCAAAACCGGCTATGATAAACTGCTGAAAGCGCACACGCAGGCTTGGGAAAAGCGCTGGGAGGAAGCTGATATTGTCATTGAAGGCGATGTGGCGGCCCAACAGGGCGCCCGGTTCAACTTGTTTCAACTGCTGCAAAACAGTGCGTCGCTTGAGAACAGACCCGATAAAACGGCAATGGCACCAAACATGACTTCCACCTGGGAAACGGAATTGTTTTACCTGCCTTTCTGCCTTTCCGTTTACCCAACGGAGATCGTCCGCAACCTGTTAATATTTCGCTGCAATTCCCTGCCGAAGGCCATAGAATTTGCTGCCAGAATGGGGTTCGACAAGGGGGCCGCACTCTTTCCCATGGCCACGGTGAACGGAGAAGAATGCCATGCAGACTGGGAAAATACCTTCGAAGCCATTCACCGCAACGGCGCCATTGCTTTTTCGATTTACGATTACGTCCGCTACACGGGGGATGAGCAGTTTCTGGTGACGAACGGCCTGGAAGTGCTGATTGCGATAGCGCGGTTTTGGGCGCAGCGGGTGCATTGGTCCCAGCCTAAAAAGCAGTACGTAATTCACGGGGTGACCGGGCCGAATCAATTTGAAAACAACGTCAACAACAACTGGTACACAAATTACCTCGCCGTCTGGTGCCTGAGGTATACCCTGGAAGCCCTGCAACATGTCGGCAGGACAGCACCTGAACAATTGGACCAACTGCTTCAGCGCCTCGATTTAGACAGGAATTCAGAGACGGCGCACTGGACACATATTGCAGAGAAAATGCACCTGCCGAGGGACTTGCAGTTGGGCGTTTTTTTACAGCACGAAGGCTTTGCAGACAAAGAACTCCGCTCGGCGGACACCCTCGCACCCGGTGACCGCCCCCTGCTTCGCAATTGGACCTGGGATCGCATTCTCCGCTCCTGTTTCATTCAGCAGCCGGATGTGCTGTTGGGGTTTTACCTGTTTGAGGAACATTTCAGCGAAGAGCAACTGCGGCGCAATTTTGACTTTTACGAACCCATGACGGTGCATGAAAACAGCCTGTCGTACGCCGTGCATGCCATCCTGGCCGCCAAACTTGGCCGGCACACTGAGGCTACGGAAATGTATCAACGCATTGCCCGCCTTGATCTTGACAGCGAACCCGGCGATACCGCAGGCGACCTGCACATCCTCGGCATGGCAGGCGCATGGCTGGCTTTGGTGAATGGTATTGGCGGCTTGCGCACCACGCCTGATCTGCTTTCACTGGATCCGTTTTTGCCGGAAGGCTGGTCTTCTTTTTCTTTTAAAATTCGCTGGAAAGGCTACCGGCTGCAAGTGAAAATTGCACCGGAAGGAGTCACAGTTTTCAATCAAACCAATCAAACCCTGCAACTGAGGGTGAAGGGTCAACTGCTGGAATTAGCGCCGCAGCAGGAAGCCACGGTCTGAGGTTGCTGGGCAGATCTTCGGACGAGCCTGTTTTTACTCCGTTTTTTTGACTAAAACCTCTTTCAGTACCTCCATTTTTCCATCCACATCGAGCGGAATATCCAAGCCTAAAATGGTGCACATCAGTGGATATACATGAATGTTTTTAAAAGCAGGAATGGTCAATCCGGGCTTGAAGGCAGGCCCGTTGGCATAAAAAATACCGTGCATTTCCTGGCGGTTGGTGTCGAAGCCATGTTCGCCGATTTCCGTTTTGCCGGAGGCTGAACGCAAGCCTTTTATGCGGGCGCTTACCAGGTAATAACCGCTGTCAGGTACGACGATAAAGTCGCCCCAGCGAGAATTGGTGGGTGGTATTTCAAAAAAGGGAAGCTCCTGCGTCCGGTACACCCTGAAGTTTTTTTCTTTCGTTTTTAAATCCTGATAAACTGCCTCGCCATCCACACCGTCATGCAGGTAAAGGTGAGCAAGTGCGCCATTGTTAACGGTGCGGTAACGCTCGTCGTCTTCTGCCTGCTCCACCGGCAGCAGGTTGCTTACCGCAACGGGCGACATGCCATGGTCGGATACGATGATGATGTTGACCGGAAGCTCCGTTTTTCGCACTCCGTCGAAGAGCTTGCCGAGCGTGGCGTCGAGTTTTAACAAAGATTCCTGGATTTTTTCCTGGTTGTCAGGGCTTTGCCGGTGGCCGGTGTCGTCCATGTCGGAGAAATACATGGTGATCAGATGCGGGCGCTTTTTTTCGGGAAGCGCCAGCCAGTCGAGGGCCTGCTGCACCCGTTTTTCATTGGAAATGGAACCGTCGTAGCGGTAAAAGTAGGAAGGCCGCATGCCCTGCACATTCGCTTCAGAGCCGACAAAAAAGAAACTGGCCGTCACCATGTCCGCTTTTGCTGCCTGCACCCAGATGGGCGTGCCGCCGTACCAGGTGCCCTCTTCCACGCATTCCCGGTTGCCGATGCTGTAAACTTCTCCTTTGGCAGCATCGTAGAAACTGTTGTCTACCAACCCGTGATGATCGGGATACATGCCTGTGGCGATGGTGTAGTGGTTTGGAAAGGTTTTGCTTGGGTAACTCGGAATCATGGATTCCGCCCTTACTCCCTCCGCAATAAATCGTGAAAGGTTAGGAGGCTGAAACTGCTCCACATAGTCCCACCGGAACCCGTCCAGCGAGATTAGCATGAGATAAGGTTTTGACAAAGATTCCTCCGAGTTCTCAGCAACCGGGTCGCCGAACATGGTAGTTTTCTGCTGGCATTGACCAAGAAAAGGAAGAAGGAAAAGCAGGGTGGCTACGGTGAGTTTTTGTAATTGCACGTGATTTTATTTTCAGCCACAAAGATAGTTGATAGTTTACAGAGGATAGTTGATAGTGGATAGTTGATAGTGAATAGATATGGTTTTTTAAAACAGAGGTGGTTCATCAAACTGTATCACGCAACGATGCAATGTACGCAACGGATTGATCTTTTAAGCCTTGCGTGCGTCGTGCCACTATCCTCTACAAACTATCCACAATCCACTATCTACTATTTCAAAGCCCAACCGCCGTTCTGAATTCGGCATCGTCAGGTTTGATGCCAGAGGCGAAAAAGTTGGTGAGCTCGCCTTTTTCATTGACGACGTATTTGCAGAAATTCCAGCTTGGCTCCTTGTCGTTCCAGCCGTTTTTATCTTTTTGGGAGAGCCATTGGTACAGTGGCGCCTGATCGTCGCCTTTCACGCTGACTTTTTCGAACATCTGGAAAGTCACCCCGTAGTTTTTTTGACAGAAAGAAGCGATTTCTTCATTGGTGCCGGGCTCTTGTCCCATGAAGTTGTTTGCCGGGAAACCCAGTACGACGATGTTCTCGCCGTGTTCTTTATAAAACGCCTCCCAGTCGGCGTATTGCGGAGTGTAGCCACATTTGGATGCGACATTCAGCAGTACGACTTTCTTGCCTTTAAACTGTTGAAAATCAATCATTTCACCGCCTTCGAGTGCGGGCATTTTAAAATCATAAAAGGAGGAGGTAGCCATAGCGTTTGCGGGTTTGGTGCGTATTTCACTTTGATTAAAACAAGCAGTAAAAAACAGCATCGCAATAAAAAGGGAAAAGAAATTTTTCATGATGGACATTTTTTGGAGCAGTAACAAAAGGTCGGGTAATTGGTTGTGAAAATCACAATTGATTCTTCAGTGCTTCCAGCCGGAGGCGTTCTTCGGTGGTCAGGCTGTCCATACCTTTCTGGCGTATTTTATCCAGTAGTATATTGAGTTCTTCTTCATTTGAAAGGAAAGTTGGTGTTTTGGGCGGGCGCCGGGTTTTTCGGACAGATCGTTTCAGTCCTTTGCCCCAATAGCCGTCGATGATCAGCACGGAAGGATTGTAAATGATGATCAGCAGGAAAGCAAGCGTCGGGCCCAACAACAAAGTTACCAACCACCATGGAATTGACCCGAACGGAACCAGAAACAAGGTAATGACAGCCCCGGTCAGGGCACCGCCAAGATGCGCTTCGTGGCCGATATTGCTGCGTTTGTTTTTGATCCCGAAAATGGAGACGAGTATGAAAACAAGCCCCAGAAACCAGCCCTTGAATTCAATGGGTATCAAAATGAACTTGATAGGTGCATCCGGGAAAAGCAGAATGGACGAAAAAATAACACCGCTGATGGCGCCGGAAGCCCCCACGGCACGGTAGTCGCCATGATTGCGGTGAATGAAAAGCGCCAGCAGGTTGCCGCCAATGAGGCTGGCAAAGTAAATAAACAGCAGTTTCCAATACCCAAAGAGCGCCTCCAGCGACCAGCTGAAAGACATTAGTGCGATCATGTTGAAGCCAAAATGCAGCCAGCTGGTGTGTAAAAATCCGGAACTCAGCACCCGTTTGTATTCCTTGTGTACCAGAATACTATCCACTTCAAAGAGGTTTTCTTCGAAAAACTTGTAGTCAGAAAAGCCTTTGTAGGTGGTCAATCCTGTAAAGATGAGCAGCAATGTGCCTATAACACCCGTGTCTGACATTGGATACTGTTGCTTTTTTAAAATTAAGTTGGTCGATATTCATCTGCGATCCACGACAAAAATACCTGATTTTCTTCAAGTTTGTTACTAACGTTTTATCCCGGCGTCAGCAGGTCATTTTAAATTGTTTTTATGAAATCGTAAGGTTTTTTCAGGATTAAATTTGTCTATTCCTGATCGCTGGGTATTCGCTCCTGATCGCTGGGTTTTCGTTCCTGATTCCTGGGTATTTGCTCCTGATCGTCGGGTATTCGCTCCTGATCGTCGGGTATTTGTTCCTGATCGCTGGGTATTCGCTCCTGATCGTCGGGTATTTGCTCCTGATCGCTGGGTATTTGCTCCTGATCGCTGGGTATTCGTTCCTGATCGCTGGGTATTCGCTCCTGATCGTCGGGTATTCGTTCCTGATCGCTAGGTATTTCTTCCTGATCGCTAGGTATTTTTTCTTAAAAAGCCTTACGGGCAATTTCCTTAATCCTGATTTGACTTGTCATACTTTGTCGTTTTCCTGAGTTTACCGACAATCTTGTCATTCATCCGTTAAAAGCATTACGTCACGCAGGCAACCTCCCGGAAAGCTTTACATGTGCGGTGATTCCTCCGGTTTTGGCTGACAGGGTGTTTCAGGAATAGACATATTTTATACCTAAAGTAGGCCGGTTTGCGAGTAGGCCAGTAGGCAAACAGACTGATTTTCAATTGTTTAAAGTCATCTATTTTCGCAAACCATTTTACTTCGGGTATAATTGATCGAGAAACGTGTCTGAAGCGATAGATTCAGTCCGTTTTTTGTAAGTTCGCAGCGCTTCTTCAACTGCATCCTATTTTAAAAGAATTATCAACAACCAAAAAGCATCAAACCGTGAAAGTACTCCATACCTCCGACTGGCATCTTGGACAAAAATTTTTCTCCCGTGAACGGGAAGAGGAACATCGTTTTGCCCTCGACTGGCTGGCTGACACCATTGACAAAGAAGCCGTCGACCTGGTCATCGTAGCAGGAGATGTGTTTGATATCGGCAATCCGCCCAACTATGCACGGGCGTTGTACTATGGTTTTTTTAAAAAACTCCGGCGCTCCAATTGCCGCCACATCGTCATCACGGCCGGCAATCACGATTCGCCGTATATGCTCGACGCACCCAAAGAGCTGCTGCAATTGCTCGATATTCACGTCATCGGCGCTGCCACGCCCGACCCGGCTGACGAGGTGCTGGTTTTAAAAAATGAAAAAGGCGAACCGGAAGCCGTCGTCGCAGCCGTGCCTTTTCTCCGGGATCAGGACCTCCGCCGTGCAGTTTCCGGTGAAACCGGAGAGGAGCGCATCGACCGGGTCAAGGCGGGCATTCTGGCGCATTACGAAGCGGTCGGCAAAGCTGCGGAGGCGCATCAATCACTGAACGTGCCCATCATTGCCACCGGCCATCTCTACGCCACCGGCGCCGTGGCCAGCGATAAACAGGAAAATATCTACCTCGGCAACCTTGAAAACATTCGTGCCGGTCAATTCCCACGGGTGTTCGACTACGTGGCGCTGGGGCACATCCACAGGGCGCAGGCTGTTGGGAAAGAGGAACATATTCGCTATTGCGGGTCGCTGATCCCGCTCAGTTTCAGCGAAACGAAGGACGATAAAGTGGTGACGCTCATCACGTTTGAACAAAGGAAAATAAAGGAAGTCAGAGAGCTGGAAGTGCCTCCGTTCCGTCGCCTGAAAACCATCGAGGGCTCGCTCGAGTATGTGCAGGAACGACTGGAGCGCCTCCATGAAAAATACAAAGAGCAACACACCGTTTGGGTAGAGGTCATCATCGACGAAGAAACCATCATTCCAAACCTGAACGGCATGCTGCAGGATTTTGTCCGGAACATGAACATTGATATTCTTGGGGTGAAACTCAAACACTCGCTGAAGTCCCTGGACGAACTGATCAGCCATGAGGAGCTGGAAGACCTGCGCCCGGTGGATGTTTTTCGTAAAAAATGCGAAAGCGCCGGCCGTGCCCCCGCCGACGTGGAGACGCTGGTGGAGACATTCCTCGAATTACAGGATTGGATGCGGGAGAAGGAAGAGCGGTAACGGCTCTCCAAAGAATGCTCCCGATGGAAAAGTATTGGCAACTTTCGGCGCTTTTGAATAATTTCGTGTTTTGAAAAAACAGGAAACACAAAGAAAAACTAACACCAAAACGATCATTTAATCATTGAGAAAACCATGTCCAGGCTTATCATTTTGTTGTTTTGTACAACTTTACTCACTTCATTTTCAGTAGATAAACCAAAGTACCTCAGCACGGAAGCGCTGCCGGGCGACGGCGTGTTCTCGCTGTTGCGTCGCTACGGCCTCGACCGCAATTCGTGCAACCACAATCAGTTTTACAAACTCAACGATATGAAAAACGGGGCGGGCCTGAAAGTGGGAAAATCCTACTACCTGCCCATCCAGATCTATACTTTCAACGGAAAAACCATCCGCTCTTCCATCGGCATCAACGACTGGACCACCGCCAAAAACATTGAGATTTACAACGAAGCCATGCTGAAAGACGGCTATCGCCAAAGCTCTTTCAAAACGGACAAAGTGCTCTGGGTGCCTTACCATCTGCTCAATTGCCCGGACGAAGATGTGCCCGCACCTTCGGCAGAGGCTGCCCCCGTCAACGGTGAAGTCAACCTGGCCGTGGAGCCTTCCGGCAACCGCCGCTTTCCGATTTTTGGTAAAAAACACGAGCATGTGCCGCTGAAGGATAATTCGCTGCGGGGCAAGGTTTACTACATTGAAAGCGGCCACGGCGGCCCGGACCCCGGCGCCATGGTGACGTTGAAAAACAAGAAAACGCTTTGCGAAGACGAATACGCCTACGATGTGGCGCTACGCCTTGTGCGCAACCTGGTCGCCCACGGCGCAACGGCCTACATGATCACCCGTGACCCCGACGACGGCATCCGGGACGACGAATACCTGCAATGCGATACGGATGAGGTGGTTTGGGGAAACGAGGCGATACCACGCAGCCACAAGCCCCGCCTTTTCCAGCGTTCGGATGTGATCAATGAGTTGTATGACAAACATGAAAAGCAGGGCGTGCAGGACCAAAAGCTGATCGTGATTCACGTTGACTCAAGGGGCAAGGGTGCGCAGACAGACCTTTATTTTTATTACCATTCCGAAGATCCTGCCGGCAAAAAACTGGCGCTTGACCTTCACAAAAGCATGGAGTTTCACTATAAAAAATACCGCAACGGACGTGGCTACGACGGCACCGTCTCTGCCCGTGACCTCCACATGTTGCGTGAAACGAAAGTCCCCTCCGCTTACATCGAACTCGGCAACATCCGCCATCCGACGGATCAGCAGCGCATCATTTTGCCTAAAAACAGGCAACTGCTGGCCGACTGGTTGCTGGAAGGTCTGAAGTAAACGAAGCGTTAGCCGCTGGCAAATCACCTCGTTATTTTGACTGATAAATTCTGGCTTCACCCTTGCCAATCCGGGAAAGTTGCAGGTTGACCGATCCGGTCAGGTTTTCGGTGTTTTCCTCCAGGGTGGAGAAAACAAGCTGCCAGTTTTCAGCGCCGGTAATTTTTACAGGAGAGGGAATTTTCACATTCAGCGCTTCGTGCTCCCAGTCGAGGTTGACGACAAAAAGCAATTCCGGCTTTTCTGTCAGCGTCCAGGCGATGATTTTTTTATGGCCGGTCGGGTCGGGCGGCAGCAGCCAGCGGGTGTTGCAGTTAGCGATGCCGGGCATAAAACCTTCGGCAAACATTCTGATTTTCAGCAGGTTGGCGAACAGTGCGGCATTTTTCCCCCAAACATAGCTACCCTTCGTAGCCTTTGGCCCGTCGCTGATTTTAAACACAAAAAGCTTGGTGTAATGCTCGTTGGGGGCAGGGGAGAGGTGGCGGTCTCTGCTTTCAAAGCCCAGCCCCATGTAGCTCGGCATATCCGGCAGGAACAAGGCCATGAACAGCCGTGCCTCGTTGCCGCCCACATAAAATTTGTCGAAACGAGGGTCATCCTTGTCGCCCGTCATGATGGTGAAACTGGGCGTCACCCGGCGGGTGGCAAGTATGTCGAGGTACCAGCGGAAATTCTGAAGGAACTCCGGAGACCCGACCACCATGCTTTGCAAATCGCCGAGCGTGGTATCGGCGTCCGCCGCCTCGAGGTGGTCCACTTCGTCGCCGTAGGCAAGGTAGCCGGCCGGGCCGAGAAAGCTCTCGGCGAAGTAGCCGAAGTGGGGCTTTTCCAATTGGATAAAATTCCGCACCGCCCGCAAAGGGTCGTAAAAATCATCCGGCTGAGCAGGCACGCCCTCCGCCCGCATTTGCACGTGCGACATGTCGCCCCGCATGAAATCAAAGTTGTACTCACGGGCAATCTGTGCGTAGGCTGAAGTGAAATAGGCCCAGACGTCTTTTTTCGGATTTGAAAAATCGATTTCCCAATCCTTGTTGTCGTTTTTGTTTTCATAAAACTTGAACCTCGTCAATGGCCCGAAAACCCTCGACATGGAGGTAGGGTTTTCAATCACATAATCCACCCATTCACGGCCCTGGCTGTCGATGGTGACGGAGGCGGGATCCACTTTCAGTCCCCGGTAAGGCGGGGCCATGGTGGCGGGGGCGGGTTCGTAGCCGAGGTTGAAGAGGTGGTCCATCAAAGCAGCCCGGCGTTCACTGCGCTGGCCATAGTCCCGCAACATGCCGAAGAGCGCAAGGATGCGGTTGGCTTCGCCAAATGTTTCACCAAAAAACGCTTCCCGGCCCTCCGGGCAAACCACGCCGTTGCTGCCGTTTTTTTGTAAAAAATCGAGAATGGCGTCCTGCACCTGCTCGTGGAGGTTGTTCAAGTGATTTACGATTTTTGTCCCCTTTCGCTGAAGCCATTCGAAATACTGCGGGTTGGCCAGCACCACCTCCGAATAGCGGTCCGTGTGCGGGATGACGTCCAGCCCGACCGATTTGCCCAAAGTATGCAACAGGTTGACGGTGACTTTTAGCTGCCGCTCCACAGTGTCAAGATGCGGGTAAGTCTCGTACAATTCCTGACTGAAAAACTCCGGGTTGATGTTCCAGGAGGCGATGCCGTAGAGGCTCGAAACGACGCCGGGCTCCCAGATGGGCAGCAGGTGAATGGCGCTTTGGCTGGCGGGCAGTGTCAGGGCGTATTTCACCACATTCCAGAAATTCTGAATGGTACGGACATTGATGCCGGCCATGTTTGTCCGCTTCAGCCAGCCGGCCGATGGCTGGCCGGCAGCTGCTGAGGGCCATGTTTCTTCCGGTTGCAGGCAGGCTTCGAGGGTGGCTTTGCCAAGCCGTTTTTCAAGGATGGGAAGCAGTTGAGGGTTGGGAATGCTGACAGCCCACTCCGGCAGCAGGCCGGGGATGAAACTGAGGCGGTGCGAGGTGAAATCTTCCACCCACTGCGAATGGTTTTTTTGCCAGTTGGTTTGAGCGGAAGCGTAATCGGAGGTGAGGGTGTCAGGCATTTTTTTTGGCAAAAATAACCGAACCATTTGAAGAGCTGGCGTAAAATGGCTGGAAGGTTTACTTTTTAAAAAAACATCCTACTTTTGGAGCGGCAGGCAGCCGAACAAACTACCGTCTGCGATTGAGATTTAATGGAAAACCTTCACATAAGTATAGAGCAAACGACCCAAACCCTGCGGCAGGCAGTTGCGCAGTGTTGGGAGTCCGTTAGTATGGTGGACCGACCGGCTATTTTGGCTGAAAAGGCCGGTGAAGTGCTGGCGGCGTTAAGCACTCCCGGCGACCATGCGTATGACTTGTTTAGCCATGAAAAAATTCAAATCACCGGCCAGGATCGCTTTACCGTTTGTTATTTAAACTACCAATGGGCCGAACAGGCCAAGGCGTTTTTGATTCTCTGGCGGGATGTCATTTTCGAAATACAAAAAGCGCTGATCCTGCAATCTGAAGGATCGGTGAGCAAGGAGGCGCTGCAAAAACTGGACGAATCGTCAGGCGTCGCCCTTTCAACGGCTGCGGAAGAATTGATGGGGAACCTCGACCACGGCTTGCAGATTTACAATAACAGAAGGGTGGCTGCCGATAAAATGGCTTCCCGCTGGAAGTTGCAGAAAAACCCGTGGCCGGTTTACAAACAGCAGATGGAGCAGTTGGTAGAACAATGCAACAGTCTGGTGAAACGCTACGAGGAGCTTGACACGTCATCGGTTGTCTTTAATGAAATCCGGCTGCAGACCACCGCCTTGCTTGTTGCCTGTAAAGAGGAGCTTACCACTGCTGCCATGCTCGACGAAAAAGCGGCTGCCATTCTTGAAGAGTACAGCGAGCATCCCGGAAAAATTGCTGCGGCCATTGAAGATCTGGCCGAGCAGTTGGACCTGAAGCAACACCTCAATATTTATGGCGAGGCACTGGGCGGTTTGTACGACCGGCTGCCCGGTCAAACACAGGTTTGCATCGGCGTGCTTGGCGGGAAACTGCAGGTGAGTGATGTTTTGATAAAAAAACGTACCCGCCAATGGCTGGATTCGGAGATATTGCCGCTGCTGTATGAAATCTGGGAACTGGCAGAGAGCGCTGCCAACGGAATGAAAATGGCGCTCGTCAACATTCGTAACCGGGCTTCGCTCATGTCCAGTGATTCAAAAGAGGTGAAGCCTTCGGAAACAGTAAAAATTGACTTGCAACAGCCGCTGCGCTTTTTCAAAAACAACCTTGAAAAAACCAGCTCAGAAATGAGCCTCCTGTCGCACCTGGTCAGCAAAAGGATGGAAACTTCCTTCCGCCTTTCCTACATTTTTAAATATGGAGACGATTTTCTGCCGGTACCCCTGCAGTCGACCATCGACCAGTTTTCCCTGCGGCAAAACAAGTGGGTAAGGAGGCTGAAGGATTGGTATTTAACCAAAACCGACTTTCTGCGGAATCTCTTGCGAAACGTGGAACAGGAGGAAAAACTGAGCATCCCGGAAAAAGCGGCGAGGTACATCAATGCCCGTTCGGGTGACCCTGCCAATGCGCCCTATGCCAATATTTTTATCACAAAAGGTTACATCGGGGAATCATTCGCCGTCGGGCGGGTGGAGGAACTGGAGCATTTCGGACGACTGGTTGAGAACTGGAGCGTTGGGTTCCGGGGGGCGGTTTGTGTTACCGGCCGACGTTTTGCGGGAAAGTCCCTGTTTGGGGAAGTGGCCGCACATCGGTTTTTCCCGGGAAATACGATCCGCATTTCACCCTACGAGCCGGTGAATGTGAAAGGCCGCAAGATGGACCCTACGTTCGACCTGGCCGAATGCCTGCAATTCGTTAAAAAATACAACCTGAACGCTCGCCCACTGGTATGGATCGACGACCTGGAGCTCTGGTCGAGTCCCGATATTCCGTTGACCCGAAACGTCCGGTCGCTGATTGAATTTATGGATGACCATGCGGGCAGCATATTTTTTATGGTGTCGATGAGCACCTGGCTCAAAAAACACCTGGAAACATTCCTGGACTTTGACAAGGTTTTTCAGGGAGCCATCAAGCTCGACCGGATGAAACCGGAAGACGTCAGGCAAGCGATTCTCATCCGGCATGGCGCCACTCATAAAAAACTGGTAGACGAGGAGCGCAACCCGCTTTCGCCTAAGGAATTTAATAAAATCACCACTGCTATTTACCGGATGACCGGAGGTAACATCGGCGAGGCGCTCAGTCACTGGTCCTGTTCGATCTGGGTGTTGGACGACGACTACGTGGTCAGTCGTTTTTCACCCAAATATTCATTGCCTGACTTTTTGAATCCTGAAACGGCGTTGCTGCTTTCCTCCGTCATGCTGCAGAAACGGACGAACGAATACCGGCTTCGTAAACTGCTGGGGCCTTCATTTTCAGAGCGTTATGTCAATGTGCTTCAGCGGTTGGTGAGCATGGGTATTTTGATGCGGCAGCCCGACGACTGGCTGGAAATGAACGACCTGGTGGCCAATGGCACCGGGCAGTTGCTGGAACAAAAAGGCTATCTGACAGGCAACGACCGGTAATCTGAAGTCCGGCCTGATTGCCGGAAACAAATTCAACAAAATGGAAGATTTTTTATCCATACAATTCACCTGGTTCAACTTTCTGCTCAATGCACTTGGGCTGCTCTTGCTGTATTTCCTGCTACGGTTTGTGCGGCGATTGCTGGCAGCGTCGACATCCAAGAGCAGATTCGGTCTGCGACCCTACAAGTTTGTGCAGGACCTGCTGACCTTGTTCGAACCCCTGGCGATAGTGCTGCTGAGCAGCATTTTTATCTTCATCAATCCGCCTTTTCACGGGCTGTTGATCGGGCTGGTAGTTTTTACCGGATTCAGTCATATCCGAAATTACATGAGCGGCCGTTTCGTTCACCTGGACCGTTCGGTTGTGAAAGGCAAGCGGGTGAAAACGAACGAGACGGAGGGCGTGATTTCGAGGCTCGGCAACCTGGGTTTGCACCTTCAGACACCCGATGGCCCGCATCACATCAGTTATCAAAAATTGCTGGGCGAAGGCTATACGCTCGTTTCCGGGGAGGAATCCGGTGGATTTTGCCACCTGCGTATCACCCTGGCTGACGATAAAAACGGGCGGCTGAATGCCTCCCATTTGTTCGATTTACTGGCAACGAATCCCTACCTCGACTGGCATCAAAAACCGGAAATGATCGTGCCGGAGAGCGGGGGTTATTTGGAAGCCAAGTTTCTGCTGAAAGACGAAAAATATCTCCACGACCTGCGCAGGCTGATGAAGGAGTGGGGCTTTTTATGTCAGTCGCAGAATTGAAACTTTTCCTGAAGCTTTTTTTTAAACCCGTTACACAGAAAAATATTCCGAACATGGAAATACTTGCATCCTACAATCTCATCATCGAAGCATCTGCCATTCTGATTTTGTCTTTTCTTTTCGGAGAGCTTTCAAGGAAGACCAACATTCCGTCCGTGTTGATGCTGATAGCGTTGGGGATTGTTTTGAAGCTCGGCCTCGATGCATTTGGCATGGGCGACCTTGACTTTTTCCCCATCCTGGAAGTGCTGGGTATTGTGGGTTTAATCATGATTGTACTGGAAGCTGCGCTGGAACTGGAGTTGAAGCGGGATAAACTCGTGCCCATCGCCAAGGCGTTGATCATTGCGCTCATCGGATTATTGGCTTCGGCCTGGGTGGCTGCGCTTGTTTTATTTGAGTTTGTCCCAGGCATGACCATGGCGCAGGCCTGGTTGTATGCCACGCCGCTTTCCATCCTGTCGAGTGCCATCATCATCCCCAGCGTCAGCGGACTGGGCAATGCGAAGCGGGAGTTTCACATTTATGAAAGCACCTTTTCGGATATCCTCGGCATCATGCTTTTTTATTTCCTGGTAGGGCCTTTTGAAACAGCTACCGAGTCGAACGGGATCGGCGGTTTTTTTGGAAATATTGCGCTCACGATCGCCATTTCAATTGTAGCGAGTTATGCGATTGTATTTATTTTTCAAAGCATCAGAAGCCATGTCAAGTTATTCCTGTTGATAGCCGTGCTGCTGCTGCTCTACGCCCTGGGTAAAAAAATGCACTTGTCTTCCCTAATCATCATCCTCATTTTCGGGTTGATTATCGCCAATATGCCCCTGTTTTTTCAGGGTAAACTGGGCCGGTGGCTGCACATCGAGCGGGCGAAAAACATTTACGAGGGCCTGCACATCGTCACCATGGAAACAGCGTTCGTTGTGCGCACGTTTTTCTTTGTCATTTTTGGACTTACCATTTCCATCGCCTCGCTGGGCAGTCTTGACGTAGCCATCGTGAGCGGATTGATTTTGTTGTCCATTTATGTTATCCGCTATGTGATTTTGCGGATTTTCCTTGGCAGTGATATTATCCCGCAGTTGTTCATCGCACCCCGTGGATTGATCACCATTCTGCTGTTTTATGCCATTCCGGAGTCGGCGCAGGTTGCCGGATTTGAGCCGGGTATTCTGCTTTTCATCATCATTGCTTCCGGCCTGATCATGACATTTGCCATGATTTATGACAAACAGCGTTCGGGTAAGGCCGTTAAAAAAGCGGAGGAAGTGCCGGTGGGTTACGTCAAGTGGAAGGCGCCGGCGGTTGAGGTAGAAGAAAAATAGTTTTTAAATCAGGAGAATCCGGGAATCAGGGCGTTAGTTCGTTTGACGTAGTCCTGGTACTCGGGGTTGTCAGCATATTTTTTCTCCAGCATGGGCACGCCGGAAACCCGGTTGAGCAGCCAGGTGATCGTCAACGGACTGAGCAGGCAAAGCCAGCTGTTGCCGTAGGGCGCCACAAACAGAAATATACCCCACCATAATACGATCTCACCGAAGTAATTCGGATGCCGTGAAAGGCTCCAAAGTCCTGTCGTCATGATTTTCCCTTTGTTTTGAGGGTTGGCTTTGAAACGGCTGAGCTGCCAGTCGGCCACTGCCTCCCAGAGGAAACCTGTAAGCCAGAGCAGTACTCCGGCCCACTGCAACCAATGAGACGGTTGGTTTTCAGGCGCTTGCTGCATGAGGGGTAAAGCGATGATCCACATCAACAGGCCTTGGAGCATGAAAACCTGCAGAAAGGAACGCAGGTAAAAATTTTTACCCCATTCCTCCCGCCACTGCCGGTAGCGCCAGTCCTCGCCTTTTTTTTGGTTTCGATGAAAAATGTAAACGGCCAGCCTCAGCCCCCAGGCACTGACCATCACTCCCAGGAGAAGCGGCCTTCCGTACCAACCAGACTGCGTCCAGAAAATGATAGCAAAACCCAATCCCCACGCCACATCGGCGATGCTGTTGTCCTTTTTTAAAATAGCAAACAAAAACCAGGCAGACATGTAGGCAAACACGAGCAAAGCGGCACTGAGATAAGGCTCCGGCATGGTAAAATATTTTGAAAAGGGAACAGACGTCTTGCTGAATTGTTTGAAATGAAAACAATCGCCGGAATGACTTTTGTCAAAGGCGTTTTAGCTGATAAAAACATCACATTACCAGGTAAATAACCCGCCTTTTTTTACTACTTTTGCACCTTTCAAAAACGATTCTTTGAAACACAAAACCAGAATAAAATAAATGACTTCAGGACAACGGATTATCCCGATTAACATCGAGGATGAAATGAAGACCGCATACATCGATTATTCGATGTCGGTCATAGTGTCGAGAGCCTTGCCGGATGTAAGGGATGGATTGAAGCCGGTTCACCGGCGAGTCTTGTATGGAATGCACGATCTCGGACTTGCATACAACAAACCTCACAAAAAATCTGCACGTATCGTCGGGGAAGTTTTGGGTAAATACCACCCGCATGGTGATTCTTCAGTGTACGACACCATGGTCAGGATGGCTCAAAACTGGTCTTTGCGTTACCCGCTCGTGGATGGCCAGGGTAACTTCGGTTCCATGGACGGCGACAGCCCTGCGGCCATGCGATACACCGAGGCCCGGATGCGCAAGATTGCGGATGAAATGCTCGCCGATATTGAAAAAGAAACGGTTGATTATTCGCTCAACTTCGACGACTCCATCGAAGAGCCGACTGTTCTTCCCACCAAAATTCCGAACCTGCTGGTAAATGGCGCTTCCGGTATTGCGGTGGGTATGGCGACGAACATGCTGCCGCACAACCTCAGCGAAGTCGTGGATGGCATCGCTGCCACCATCGACAACCCGGAGATCAGCATCGAAGAACTCATCAAATTTATCAAAGCACCTGACTTCCCGACCGGCGGTATCATTTACGGCTACACCGGCGTGAAGGAAGCTTTTGAAACCGGCCGTGGCCGGGTTGTGGTGAGGGGGCGTGCCAATATCGAAACATCTCCTTCCGGAAAAGAATCCATCATTATCACTGAAATTCCTTACCAGGTCAATAAAGCGAGCCTGGTAGTTAAGATCGCTGAACTCGCCACTGAGAAAAAAGTGGAAGGTATCAGCGATGTCAGAGATGAAAGCGACCGGAACGGTCTGCGCATCGTGGTAGATGTGAAGAGAGATGCGATGGCCAGCATCATCCTCAACTACCTCTACAAGCTTACTCCGCTACAGACTTCTTACGGTGTAAACAACGTGGCGCTCGTACATGGCCGCCCGATGACGCTGAACCTCAAAGACATGATCGAGGAGTTCATCACTTTCCGTATTGAAGTGGTGGTTCGCCGTACGAAATACGACTTACGGAAAGCAGAGGAGAAGGCTCATATCCTGGAAGGGTTGCTGATCGCACTCGACCACCTGGATGAAGTGATTGCCCTGATTCGCCGTTCTTCCACCGTGGAAGAGGCCAGAGAAGGCCTGATGAGCACCTTTAATCTCTCTGAAATCCAGGCCAGGGCGATTCTCGACATGCGTCTGCAAAAACTCACCGGCCTCGAAAGAGACAAGGTGAAAAAAGACTACGAGGATACCATGGCACTGATCGCAGAGTTGAAGGCTATCCTCGAAAGCGAAGTCCTGCAGCGTCAGATTGTCAAGGATGAACTGCTGGAAATGAAAGAAAAGTATGGCGACGAACGCCGTACGGAAATTACTTTCGAAGACGGTGAAATCAATATCGAAGACATGATCGCCGACGAACAGGTGGTCATCACGATTTCTCATGCCGGATATATCAAACGCACTCCCGTCTCCGAATACCGCACTCAATCAAGAGGTGGACGGGGAGCAAGAGGCAGCCGCACGAAAGACACGGATTTTATAGAACACATGTTCATCGCCAGCAACCACAACTATCTGCTGTTCTTTACCGAGCAGGGTAAGTGTCACTGGATGCGGGTGTATGAAATTCCGGAAGCTTCAAAAACATCCGGCGGCCGTTTCATCCAAAACGTCCTCTCCATTCCATCCGATGATAAAGTCAAAGCCTACATCATCGTTCGGGATCTTACGGACCGGGATTTCCTGGAAGAACATTACATCATGTTCTGCACCAAGATGGGACTTGTTAAAAAGACATCTCTTCAGGACTACTCACGGCCGAGAGAAGGCGGCATCATTGCCATCAATATCAACGAGGGCGACCAACTGCTGGAAGCCAAACTGACGAATGGCAAGAACGAAATTTTCATTGCATCGAAAAACGGTAATGCGATTCGATTCGATGAATCAAAAGTGCGCCCGATGGGCCGCAATACAACCGGAGTGCGTGGAATAACGCTCGATAGTGAGGAAGATCTCGTAGTTGGTATGGCTTGCGTAGAACCGGGTGATACGACTCACACCATCCTGACCATTTCAGAAAAAGGAACCGGGAAGCGTACCGAAGTCGGTGATTACCGCTTGACGAACCGGGGTGGAAAAGGGGTCAAAACCATGGAAGTAACCGGTAAGACCGGGCAGGTTATTGCCATCAAAGCGGTTGCGGAAGAGGAAGACATCATGATTACCACCAGAGCCGGTATCGTGATCAGAATGCAGGTCAGCGACATTCGGGTCATGGGCCGTGCGACACAGGGCGTACGGGTAATCCGCCTGGATGACGACGAGATAGCAGATGTTACGGTGGTTCCTCACGAAGAAGAACCTGAGGAGTTGACTGAGGGGCTTGCAACTGAGGAAAACGGCGCCGAAAACGTCACGCCGTCAGAAACTGAGGGAGAATGAGATTTGTAAAATAATCGCAAACCGAATTCGCCGATTTTTAAAAACTTAACAAACTTTTTAAGGACCAACAGATAATTTTAACATTTTGTACTATGCCTCCAGAGGCATATTCTCGTCAAGATAAACGACGATCAAACATTTTGGATGTTCGATACTTTACTTTCGAGAACCACTAAATTTTAAACTACCATGAAAAAATTGCTTTTTAGCTTACTTGCACTTTTTGTTTTTACGACTATTACTTTCTCTCAGGAAGATCCTGAAAAGGCACTTACAAAAGCCGGCCGTGCTTTGGGTAGCTATAATCTTGATCCTTCCAGCAATGCTGATAAACTGACGGAAGCACTTGACATGATCAAAATTGCTTCTGAAGCAAGTGTCAATGCAGACAAAGTGAAAACCTGGCAAACTAAAGGTGAAATTTACAACGCACTTGCGGATAAAGACCTTACAGCAATGGCGTTGGATCCGGAGAATTTTAAGCCGGAGCACCCCAACGCTCCAATCGTTGCTGCTGATGCTTTCATCAAAGCTTTGGAAATTGCTTCCAAGAAGTATGAAAAGAAAGATGCCATGAAAGGTCTTTCAGAAGCTTCCGGCAAGCTGAATAATCTGGGTAATTATTTCATCCGGACGCAGGATTATGAAAATGCCTACAAGACGCTGGACTATGTCATGACGGTTGACAATGCACTGCGTAAAGGTGGCGGTGATCCGGCAATTCCTGACACAAGCCTTGAGAATCACAAATTCGTAGTGGCATACTGTGCTTCCGCTTCCAATAACAAAGCAAGGGCAATGGAGCTCTTCAAAGATTTGTATGAAGGCGGATCTGAAGACCCAAGTATCTACGCAAGTTACTCCAACCTGCTGATGGCCGATGGCCAGGAAGACAAAGCATTGGCAGTACTGGAAGCCGGCCGTAAAAAATTCCCTTCCAACACGGAAGTGCTTTTTGCAGCCATTAACTACTACATCTCCAAGCAGAAGTTCGACGTTTTGGAAAAACTGTTAAAAGACGCTATTGCAGCAGAACCTAACAACCCTTCTGTCTACACAGCGCTTGGTAATGTTTACACCAACCTTTTCAACCAGGAGTTTTCAAAAGACAATAACTCGGAGCTGGCCAAGACTTACTTCAATGAGTCTTTGAATTATTTCAAAAAAGCCATCGAACTTGACGGCAACCAATTTGATGCAGTGTACAGCATTGGCTCACTTTACTTCAACAAAGCTGTTGAATTGATCAAGAAAGCCGGTACGCTGGGCCTCTCCAAAGCAGAACAGGAGCAGTACAACAAACTGGTGAAAGAATCCAATGAGCTGATGGCAACGGCATTGCCTTATTTCCAGAAGACAGAATCGATGGAGCCGAACGATGTCAATACGCTCATCGCCTTGTCGGAAATTTACGCCCGTATGGACGACCTTGAAAAGTCTAAAATGTTCAAGGAGCGCCTGCAGGTGGTAAGAGACGGTGGTTCCAATTCTAAGTCTTATTTCCCAAAGAATTAAGATTAAAGTTCATCGTGATAAAAGGCAAGTCTGGTAATCCGGGCTTGCCTTTTGTTTTTTCATTTGTCAGCTCGCCGGAAATTCCTGTACTTAGTGGCGGAAAACCAACGTCACATGATTCATTTGCTTTCCGCTATATCAAATGGCATTCACAAAATCAACGAGTGGGCAGGCCGGGCTACGGCATGGCTGACGGTTGTACTCGTGGCGGTTGTTTGCTTTGACGTGATCAGCCGTAAGCTTTTCAATTTTACAAAAATCTGGATCACGGACCTGGAGTGGCATCTTTTCGCCCTCATTTTCCTGCTGGCTGCGGGGTATGCCCTCAAGCACAACCGGCACGTCCGGGTCGATTTGTTTTATGACAATTACTCCAAAAAGGACAAGGCGCTGACGGATTTCATCGGCACCCTGCTGTTTCTGATTCCCTGGTGTGTGGTGGTTATCATTTATTCTTACAGCTATGCCATGGAGTCATTCAGGTTAAACGAAGGCTCTGCCGAACCGGGAGGATTGCCTGCCCGCTACCTGATTAAGTTTTGCATCACCTTCGGAACAGGACTCTTGTTGTTGCAGGCTCTTGCCACGCTGATTGACACGGGGCTGGTACTGTTTGATAAAAAGAAACAAGAGCCGGAAGACACTTCCGGGGAAATCATTTAAACTGCTAAATCAGAGACTTTCACCATGGGTTTAGAAACACTGGCGCTGCTGCTTTTTCTCTGTGTTTTCATCCTGATTTTATACGGGTATCCGGTGGCTTTCACGCTGGGCGGGTTGTCTATCATGTATGCAGTTTGTTTTTTGGAGCCAAGCTCCATGCAGGCACTGCCTTCCCGTTTCATGGGCGTTTTGTCAAATTACAATCTGATTGCCGTTCCGCTATTCATTTTCATGGGGATCATGCTGGAGAAGTCGGGGTTGGCCGAAAGCCTGCTTGAAACCATGGCCATGCTGTTCGGGAAGTTGCGGGGCGGGCTTGCCATATCCGTCGTGATTGTGGGGGCTTTGCTGGCGGCGTCCACTGGGATTGTGGGGGCAACTGTCGTGACGATGGGTTTTATCAGTTTGCCGACAATGCTCAAGCGAGGGTATCAACCGGAGCTGGCCACCGGCGCCATTGCCGCTTCGGGCACGCTGGGGCAGATCATACCACCGTCCGTTGTGCTGGTTTTGCTGGGGAGCATTATGAATGTCAACATTGGCGATTTGTTTGCCGGTGCTGTGATTCCGGGATTCCTGATGGTGGCACTGTACATTCTTTATATCGTGATTTTTTCTGCGCTCAAACCCTCCGCTGCGCCGGTGATGACGGATGAAGAGTTCCGGGATTTTAAAAAAGGCAATTACTGGAGAAAGGTTTTCCAGGCATTTTTTATGCCCATGTTGCTCATTCTTGCCGTATTGGGTTCCATTTTTCTGGGTTGGGCCACTTCCACAGAGGCTGCCGCCGTCGGGGCGCTTGGCGCTACATTAATGACCATTTCACAGCGAAAGTTTGATAGGACGGTGTTGCGGGGCGTCATGCGGGAAACGACACACCTGACCTGCATGGTTTTCGTGATTTTACTCGGGGCAACTACTTTTTCGCTTGTTTTCCGGGAGATGGGTGGCGACCGTTTTCTGGTGGAAATGATTGAAGGATCGGCCCTTTCTCCTGCCATGTTCCTGTTTGCCGTGATGGTGGTCATGTTCATTGCCGGGTTTTTCATTGATTTTATTGAAATAATTTTCATCATCGTGCCGGTTGTGGTTCCGGTTTTTCTGCGGTACGAAATCGATATGCTCTGGCTGGGTATTCTCATCGGTGTGAACTTGCAGACTTCCTTCCTAACGCCGCCCTTTGGTTTCTCCTTGTTTTACCTGAAAGGCGTTGCCCCTCCCAGCATAACGACAGGACACCTTTACCGGGGTATTGCTCCGTTTGTAGCCATTCAGCTGCTGATACTGGCGATGATTGTCTTTTATCCGGAGGTTATTCAATACAGCATCAACCTGTTCAAGGTTGGGAGGTAGTGATTGGAAAAATGAAGGATGCAGTATCAACCACGGTTAACTTCCATGCCGGAGTACATAAAAGGCCGTATTTTCTTCACACCTTCAAACTTTAAGCTATATTTGCCCCGTAAGACAAAGCAAGCCAACCTTTTATAACTGCGTTACCATCCACTTCTGAGTATATCCAATGACAAACAATGCTGACTTTTATACAGTGAGGCAGAAAAGTTTGCGAACTGACAATTAGGGTTTTGAAGTGTTTGAAGCCCGGTCGTTTCACAAACAACTTTCTTTTGAGTATAAAACTTTGAGATTCACGCTGCTTAAGCATGCGGAATTTCCGGTATAATTATTGACCTTCAGGGAAGAGGTCTCACCTTATTTTTTTTCAGAAAACTACACAAGGAGGCTGCACTTGAAGCAGGCAGGTTTGCGGACGGGCCGTAAGGCTGACTTGCCGGTTTGAAATTGGTAAAAAACCGGCATTTTCGCAGGCTGTTTTGCTTAGAGTATGATTCGCTCGTCCGGATAATCTTGGGAGAAGATTGCCGGGCTATTGATTAATTGCTGTACTTCGCAGTGGTTTTACACGTTTTAACGGGAAAAATTTAATTTCCCGCACAAAACCTCAACGACTGCGTACTGGTAAACAAACATCGAAAAAAGGCCATGTCCAGAAAATTCCCCCATTACCGGCAGTTAAATGCACGTGATTGCGGCGCCGTCTGTCTCAGAATGATAGCGCAGTTTTACGGCCGGTTTTATTCTACGGAGCAGCTCAGGTCCCTTGCACACCAGACTTCGGAAGGGGCCACCTTGTTGAATATCAGCGAAGCATCCGAACAGATCGGTATGCACTCGGTAGGCGCCCGCCTTACCTTCAATCGCCTGACGGACGACATACCCCTGCCGGGTATCGTCCACTGGAGGGAAAACCATTTTATCGTCGTGGTAGAAGCAACGGAGCAGGGGGTTACCATTGCAGACCCCGACGCAGATGATATCGTCACCATCTCAAAAGCGGAATTTCTTCAAAACTGGGTCGGCGACCCCAACGGATTTGAAAAGGAAGGAATTATTTTGCTGATGGAACCTACCGCCGACTTCTTCGCTCAGGAAGTCAAAAGAACCGACCGCAAAGGTCCCCGCTTCGTGTGGGAGCGCTTCATGCAATACAAACGCCTGTCCTTTTTCCTGGCCGCTTCAGTACTGATCGGCGGGCTGCTGGCGGTTACTTTTCCTTTCATCCTCCAAACGATGGTGGACGAAAGCATCGAACATCAAGACACCAACCTGCTGACGATGATCCTCGTGGCGTGGATCGTGTTGTTCTTCAGCCAGCTCGGACTGGACTTTGTCAGGCGTTTCATTCTTTTTCATGTCGGATCAAAAGTAAACATTCAACTGGTCACCGGTTTTATGATGAAAATACTGGCGTTGCCCATCAGTTTTTTTCAGTCAAGAAAAACGGATGACGTGATGCAAACGCTCTACGACAACCCCCGTGTCCAGCGGTTTTTCACCAAAGATGCCATTTCGCTCATCTACGCATCGCTGCTGCTGTTGCTGTTTTCGATGGTGTTGCTGGCTTTCAGCTGGAAAATATTTACGGTATTCGTCGTGGTTTCCCTGGTACAGGCAGGTTTGATTTTTTATTTTTTAAACAAAAGAAAAGACCTCAACTTTCACCGTCACGACCTCGCCGCATCGCATTACAGCAAGCTTACCGATCTGATCCGGGGCATCAAAGATATCAAAATGGCCAACGCCGAGCGCAATCAACGCTGGATCTGGGAGCGCTCCGAAGCCCGCCTTTACCAGATCGGAAAATCCTACGCACTGACCGACGAACTTTCGCTGCAACTCCCGTTTTTCCTGGGCGAGTTCCGGAATATCCTCATCATTTTCATGGCAGCGCAGGCGGTGATTGAAGGATCGATGACCATTGGCGTGCTGGTGGCCATTGTGTTTATTTTAACCCAACTCAACAACCCGCTCAAGCAAATGATCGAGTTTCTGCTGGGCTGGCAGGAGACCAGCCTCAGCCTGGAACGCATGGACGAAGTCCACAATTACATGGCCGGACCGGTGAGCGGCAAGCTGGATATTTTACCCGAAAACGGTGTGCTGGAAGGCGAAAACGTTTCCTTCCGCTATGAGGGCGGGCAGAACCCCTGGGTGCTGCGTAACCTTGATTTTCACATTCCGATGAACAAAACCACCGTCATCACCGGGCCCAACGGCAGCGGAAAGACGACCCTGCTCAACCTGGTCCTCAACTTTCTGCAGCCACAGGAAGGCATTATAAAATATGGTGGCGTCAAACTCAACGATATCGAACACGCCGTGTGGCTGGCCAAGTGCGGCGTCGTACCGCAGGACGGGTATCTTTTTTACACGACCATTGCCCGCAACATTGTGCTTGGCGATGAGGTTATTGATAGCAAACGTCTGCTGGAGGCCGCCCGCATTGCCAATATTTTACCGATGCTCGAGCGATTGCCAAGAGGTTTCAACACCGTGATCGGCGAGGGTGGGGTAGGCATGAGCAAGGGACAGCGGCAGGGCGTGCTCATTGCCAGAGCGATTTACCAGAATCCCGATATTTTATTTTTGGATGAAGCAACCAACGACTTTGACACTGAGACCGAGAAAATTGTGTTGAAACGAATTTCGCAGGTTTACAAAGGCAAAACCCTCGTCATCGTTGCCAGCAGGATCAACCTGCCTGTACAGATGGATCACGTCATTCCGCTCTCCCTGCCAGGCGTCAGAGAAGAAGGCGCCAACAACGAGTTTGCCAACCTCTGGGGCGGCAACGGCAATGGTCTGGCAGGCAATGTGGACGGCGTTTTTCTTTCAAATTGAAAACTGAAGCAACCCCGTACGTAGATTTTTATGAAACAGGAAAATATTGAATATCTCAGTGGTGAAGTAAAGGAAATTCTTTCCAAGCCGCCTTCGTGGGTGGCGACCTGGGGCACTTCTCTGCTCATTGGCGTAGTGACTTTGCTTGTGCTGGTCAGCGTGTTTTTTGAATATCCTGAAACGGTGAAAGGAACGCTGCTGCTCACGACCATCGAGCCGCCCGTGCCGGTGAATGCGCAAAAAACCGCTTACCTTACCGAAGTGAAAGCCAGGGAAAATGCCATCGTAGAGCGGGATGATGTGCTGGCTGTTTTTGCCAATAACGCCGATTACCGGGATGTGCTGAAACTGGAACAGGACCTCGAATCGCTCAGCGAATTTGACCTTAACTCACTCCGCTCGTTTCAACCGGATCTGTCCCTGCAAATCGGAGAACTGGCCCCGGCCTATTCCAGTTTTGTCAATACTTTCGAATACCTGCCGCTTTTCGAAACCGGCCAGATCGACCGGACGGCCATCTACGCACTGGAGCGCTACAATCAGCAGATGGAGAAGTCCATCAGTACGTTGCGGGAGATGAAAACTTCTGCCAACAAAGAATTGTATGCCCTGGAAAGGGAGCGGGAATTTGCCAGAAAACAATATGCCGAGACGGTGGACACCTCGAAAGCCTACAGCGTGTACGAGACCTTCCGGAAGGTGAGTGAAAAAACGGCGGAGATCAAAAACATCGATGTGAATGTGGAGCGTTACCGGGATGAAATTGCAAACAACAACGCCAGAATGCTGGAAATGCAAATGCAGCAGAAGGAAGGCGCCAAGGAAAAAATTTATCAGCTCAAACAAAACCTC
Source organism: Bacteroidota bacterium (assembly GCA_030147525.1). GTDB lineage: Bacteria > Bacteroidota > Bacteroidia > Chitinophagales > Saprospiraceae > UBA6168. Next base: position 30,280 of record JASBVF010000006.1, on the reverse strand, counting down.
AGCACCCTCAAAACAGAAATCAAACGCTGGAAGGAAAACTACCTCGTGACGGCTCCTATCAGTGGCCGTGTGCTTTTTTATGCTGAAATAACGCCCGGACAGATCCTGACAGCCGGTGAGGAAGTATTCGCCGTGGTACCTGCCTCGGCCGACAATCAGTACATCGGCAAGGTGAAGGTCCCGGTGGACCGAAGCGGGAAAGTGAAAAACGGGCAGGAAGTGGTCATCAAATTTGACCGGTATCCTTTCAGGGAGTTTGGCACCGTCAAGGGCAAAGTGGCTAAAATTTATCCCGTTGCCAAAGGTGATTATTATTCAGCGGACGTTACGCTTGAAAACGGCCTGAAAACCTCGCTCGGCAAACAACTTGATTTTCAGCATCAGATGGGCGGCAAAGCGGAAATCATCACCGACAAAGAACTTTTCATCGTTCGTCTCTTCGAAAAGTTTTTATCCAATTTCGATTAAGGGGGTGCTACAAGTCGCTGTTTTTCAACCGATAATAAGCCAGAAAAAGGAATAGCACGATGTAAATACCGGAGGCTGCAGTGGCCTCGGCGGGGCTGAGCATCATAGAGAAGTTGTTCTGTTTCATAAAACCTTCCGCCATCTGGGCAATGGGCACGGGGCACAGGTCCTCGAAGGCATTCATCGGGTAAAAGTGCATGCTTTTGTTCTTGATGTAACGCAGGTGCAGCGCCCAGCGGATGACCGGTTCCAGGAACATGGCATATACCAGAAAAACGAAGAGTGCAATACCGGTTCGCCTGATCAGTACGCCCGTCAGCAGCCCGAAACTCATGTAACCCATGCACATCAGCAGGTACCTGGGCATGTAATCCCAGTTTTTAAAAACAGTTTCAAAATAAAGTGTGTCGTCAGCGTGAAGAGTGCCGATCGCAAGGGCGCAAAGGCTGTAATAAACCGTGAAAACCACACTGATGGCGATCATGAAATAGAGCTTGCTCAGGAAAAACTCCCGGCGATGCATACCCGTGATGATATTTTGACGCAGCGTCCGGTATTCATGTTCATTGGTGATGAGTAAAACGCCGAGGAAGCCCAGCACAAAAAATACCAGCCAGTTGCCTGTGTAACCTAACCACTGCCAAACCGTCGGAAATTCAAAAAACATGGTCTGCGGATTGAATGGCATGCCTTCCTCCATCGGTATTTTCTTGCCGATCATCAACGCACCGGGCAGCAGTACAGCATAGGCAATCATTAAAATTTTAAACAAGTTAAAATCCCTTTGTTTCTTCCATTCGAACTGAAGTAAATGAAGCATATCCGGCTCAATTTTTATTTTGATAAAATATCCCTCTCACCCTCTCACCCTCTCACCCTCTCACCCTCTCACTCTCTCACCCTCTCGTTATCTCAAGAAACTCCGACTCCAGGCTTTTCGGCTTCATCACCAGGTGGCTCAGGGTGAGGCCATTGTCGAAAGCCAGCTTGTTCAGGGAGGCAGCGGTGACATCCGGGGGGACGAGCAGACTGAAATGCCGGTTGACCGGGGTGATATTCCTGACGCCGGGCAGAGCGGCCAATAATTCCCGCAACCGGGGGAGGTCATCGGCGCCGATTTCCACCTGCCGGTCGTTGCTGAGGATGGCACCGACTTCGCCGGAGGCAAGCAGGTTGCCCTTTTTAATGATGGCAACGTGGCTGCACACTTTTTCCACTTCGTCGAGAATATGACTGGCCATGATGATGGTTTTACCTTCCCCAGCAATGCGCTGAACGATTTCACGCACCTCAGCGATCCCATTCGGGTCGAGGCCGTTCGTGGGTTCGTCAAAAATCAAAACTTCCGGATCGCCCACCATGGCAGCGGCTATGCCGAGGCGTTGTTTCATCCCAAAAGAAAAAGTGCGGAAGCTGGAATGCCTGCGTTCGGAGAGGTTGACCAACTCCAGCCACCGGTCGATTTGCGGATCTTTGATTTTTTTGATGTGTGCAATGATTTCCAGGTTTTTCACGGCGCTCAGGTAGGGATAAAAATTCGGTGTTTCCAGCAAGGCGCCGATCTGCATCCGCTCATCGCCGTCATAGCGGCCGTCAAACCATCGGTAAGTGCCGCTGTCGGGTCGAATGATGCCGAGGATGGAGCCGAGGGTCGTGGTTTTCCCGCTTCCGTTAGGACCGAGGATGCCAAAAACAACCCCGGCATTTACCTCCAGCGTAAGGTTGTCGACGGCTTTGATGTTCCCGTAGTTTTTGGTAAGATGCTGAATAGACAGAACAGGCATTTTTTAGTAAGGTGTTTTGATAACAAAATCAGGATACGCTTAAAGGTAAGTTCCGGTATGGGGCAAGCGTGATCTTTCTTAGACAAACAGGCATTTTAAAAAGGTGAAATGAAAAATAGAAGTTGTTTAGCATTCAATTTGATCAATGGCGCAAATGAGTATGACTTTTTTATAACCACGCTCTTGCAAAAGAGAGTTAATTTCGTACTTTAGTAACTTTACATCTAACCCCGGTCTGGTTTTTTATAAAGGCACACTTGACAATAACACTTAAACATATTCTTTATATCCTTTTCGGGTTGGCTTTTTATTTTAAGGCAGCTGCGCAGGAATATATCGTCCAGTTACAACACTTTGGCCTGGAAGAGGGCCTGTCCCACCGCAATGTCCATTTCTGCCTGCAGGACCGCCGGGGCCTGATGTGGTTCGGCACCGACTACGGCCTCAACCGCTTCGATGGTTACCATTTCAAATGGATTACAAAGAGAAAAAACGGCCTTCAATCCAACCGGGTTCAAAATGCCCTGTTGGATCAGGAAGGGCTATTATGGCTGATGTATGGTTCCAGTATGAATTTAGCAAAATGGAGCCCCTTTCTCGAAGGAATTGACATTTTCAATCCATTGACAGATCAGGTGACGCCCTTTGCTGATTTTTTTGCAGAAAAGACCACTTTTCAAGTTGCTGACTTCCATTCTTTTACCCAAAAGGAAACCGGGGAAATTGTCCTGCTGACCAAACAAATGCAGTTGCTGACCTACGGGACGGACGGGACGTTCAAAGTAGTAGACCTGGCCAAAAAATATGACAGTATCACCAATTTCGTCTGGTCGGCCCACGGCTATTTTTGGATGAGCATTTTGGAAAAAGGGCAAATATTATTGGCAGCCGTGAACGAAAGGGGGGAGGAAGTCCACCGCTTGCCGCTCGACGCACCTGTTGGCTGCGTATTGCCCTATCAAACCCGGGACAGCCGAAACGTCAAATGGATTGCCACCCATCCCACCGGACCGTACCGTTTTTACGAAAACACTGCAAGCGGGGCTTTTGTCCAAAATCAGGAAGCACGCCTGTTCGAGCCGCTGGGCCTGGATTTTTCCTACTTCGATGACATCGCCGGGTTTCTGGATGCAGGCCCTTTTTTGGTTTTCTATTCCACTGCCGGATTTTTTATTTTTGATAAAAGCAAAAAGGAGTCAAAGCGACTGGACGGCCCGAAGAACAAGATTGCCTTTGCCAATGCTCTGTACGCCGATGACCATGGCAAGATATGGATCTGCACCCAGTTCGGAATCTACCTGATAAACCCCAGGCCAAATCATTTCTTGCAAATATTCAAGAACGCCGGCAGCGGCCTCAACCCGGTCAGGGGCTTGGGGCTGGACAAAAACAACGCCCTTTGGGTCATCAAGGAGAGCGAAAAAAATTTGTACAAATTTCAATTGAGCCCTGATAAAAAACGGGTGCTCAGCTCGACGGAGGTAAACAAGATCAGTGGCCAGGGGCCCATCCCCTTCGATGACATATTTTATGCTTTGGGGCTGGACAGAGGCAAAAGCAACGTCTATTCGTTTCACCAAAACAGTTTTGTAAAAACCGAGGTTACGGGCACTGCCTACCAGAAAACAAGGTTTTCCGACCCTTCCGTTTATACCGGCAATCCTTGGTCATATCATGAAAAAGGGCCGGACAATATTTGGCTGGGAACAGAGAAGGGGTACGTGGGGCATTGGGAAAACGGCCGTTTCAGCTACACCCGCCTTGTGACAGATACTTCGAGTTTTTTCAGCCATGTCTACCAATTCATTGAAAATGGAGACGATCAGTTTTGGGTAGTGTCAGAGTCCGGATTGTTCTGCATCGAACAGGCCTCCCTTGCAGTGGTCGAGCGCTATTGGTCGGGAGGAAAGGGGCGGTTTCATTTACCGTCCGACAAATTGTACCATGCCCACCAGGAAGCAGACGGCACGTTCTGGTTGGGGACCAGCGGCGGTGGCCTGATCCATTTCGATACCAGGACCGGGCAGTACCAGCAATTCACCAAGGTGGACGGATTGTCCAATAATGTCATTTACGCTGTGTACCCTGACAGGCGTGGTAATCTCTGGCTGTCGAGCGACTACGGCATCATGCGATTTGACAAAGCGACCCACCAGGTCAAGACTTATCTGGAGCAGGATGGCATTTCGCACAACGAATTCAACCGGATATCGCACTTTCAGGCGGACGACGGCACCCTGTTTTTCGGTGGGCTGAACGGCATTACGGCCTTCCATCCTGACGATTTTGAGGTGGACAGTTCGGCCTATTCCGCCCCCTTGGTCATCAGCGGCTTCCAGCAATTCGTTGGTAGCGAAAAACAGCTGATGGACAAAACCGCTGAACTGATATCAACCGGAAAAATCGTGATGGCTCCCAACGATCCCTTCTTACGCCTGGAGTTCGGACTGCTTACCTACGAGGATGTGGGCAAGCAGCAATACGCCTATAAAATCGAGGGACAGGACAAGAACTGGGTTTACCAAAAAGAAAACTTCATTCGTCTGAGCCGGTTACCCTACGGCGAGCACCGGCTGCGCATCAGAGGGCAGGGTGCCGACGGGCAATGGTCGGCCAATGAACTGGCCATCCGGCTGGTGGTGCGAAAGCCGTTTTATCTCAGGCCCTGGTTTCTCGTGCTTTGTGCGTTCGTTTTTCTCGTCAGCGGGCCGGTTTTTTATAGAATCCGCATGTCGCAATTAAAAAGACAGAAGAAACACCTCGAGGCCGAAGTAGCCTTGCAGACCGAGGAAATACGTCAGCAGGCCGAACAACTGAAATCGCTGGGGCAGCTCAAGTCCCGTTTCTTCGCCAATGTGAGCCACGAACTGCGCACCCCGCTCACACTGATGATTAGCCCGTTGAACAGCATTTTGAAAAAAGAAAGCAATCGCCCGGCCAAGGAACAACGTCTGCTCGAATTCGTGCACAGCAACAGCAAGCACCTGCTCAAACTGGTCAACGAAATTTTGGATTTATCGAAACTCGAAACGGGCCGGTTGGAGGTGAAAGAAGAGGCCGTTAACTTCCATGATTTTTTACAGCCCCTGTTGGCCCAGTTTAAATCTTACGGAACAAGCGAGTCGGTCAGTCTGGAGTTTGATTACAGGGCCGGTCATAACCTCCACCTCCTGCTTGACACCAATAAATTCGAAAAAATCGTTCATAATTTCCTGTCTAATGCCATTAAATTTTCCTCCCTGGGAGGTGTGGTGAAACTCAAGGTCACAGAGGACAACGGCTGCTGTATCGTTAGTGTGACCGATCACGGCCCCGGCATTCACCCTGAAGATCTTCCGCATATTTTCGACCGCTTTTACCAATCCAAACAGGCCGATGTGCCCACGCAGGGTGGCACGGGCATCGGCCTCTCCCTCGCAAGCGAATTGGCTGGCTTGCTGGGCGGCAAAATCTGGGTGGAGAGTGAGATGGGGAAAGGCAGTACATTTTATTTCCAGTTCCCGAAAAAAGCACCTGACGGTGAACGGGTAACGGTGAACGGAAGTACCTGGGAAACATCAACTGAATCTGAGATAATGGAAAATTCATTCATCGGAAATGATGCCAAGACTGAAATTTCTTCTGCAACGCCGTCTATCGTTCATACTCCACCGTCCAGTGCCCACCGCTCATCGCCCACCGTTTTAATCGTCGAAGATAATCCAGAACTCCGCGCCTACATGCAAATACTACTGGAAGAGGACTACCACGTCATCACTGCCGAAAACGGGAAGGTGGCCTGGGAAATTTTGAGGGATGAGGGACGAGGGATGAGGGATAACGGCCGCTCCATCCCTCATCCCTCATCCCTCGCTCCTGACTTAATCATCTCCGACCTCATGATGCCCGTCATGGATGGTTTCATCTTTTTGGATAAGGTAAAGGCAAGCGATACTTTCCGGCACCTGCCGTTCATTATGCTGACCGCCCGGGCGGACGTGCGGGTCAAATTGCGGGCCCTGCGTACCGGGGTGGACGACTATCTCACCAAGCCCTTCGTGGAGGAGGAACTGATGGCCCGCATCGAGACGCTGCTGAACAACCTGGAAGAACGCAAAGCTTTTTTCTCCAGTACAGGGGAGGAAGAAGCATCCTGTGAAGAACCCCTCATGGCGGCGGCGGACCTGGAATGGCTGGAAAAACTGGAAAACGTATATCTGGAACACCTGAACGACAGCCGGCTGTCCGTTGATTTTGCTGCGCAAAAAATGCTTTTGAGCGGGCGGCAGTTTCACCGCCAGTTGAAAAAACTTACCGGGCTGACGCCTAATCAGTACCTCCGGGAAATCCGGCTTAACCAGGCCCGCCAGTTCATCGAAGCCGGGCAGTACCAGACGATCAAAGAGACCGCCCAGGCCGTCGGTTTTTCTGATGTGCCATATTTCACCAAACTCTTCCGGGAGCGTTTTGGCGCCAACCCTTCCGATATGCTTTCCTGAGCCAGGTTTCTATCCTTTCAAAAGCTGACACCCATACCCACTCTGACCTGCTTTTCCGGGCGTTTTCGATAGCCTTGGCAGTTTTGACCCCCTATTTTGTCCGTTTTGTCCCCCCTCGGGCAGTTTTGACCCCTATATTTGGCAGGTTTCTCAGGTTCGTTTTGCCTCATCTTCGCATTATCAAGTTTGATAAGAAACACATCCTTCAATTTTAAGCAGACCGACTAATAGAAATAGTTATTTGTAGTTCTTTTTTTTCCCTCGCCTCGCCTGTTATCGCTTGAACCCACAATAGGTTCGCTGACAACAAGGCATCCCCCATCACCTATCCTTCATCACGACTGCAATAAGTCCCTGATGCCATTTTTTCGTATTCAACTCCATCCTGCGGTTGGGGGGGCAGGCCGTGCCGTGCCCGGTCCGGACGTAATGGATAATTTTTTAACATTCAAAACATTTGATCATGACACTTACTAAACTCAATTTCAATCTATTTTTAAGGAAAGGGAATTTTCTTCTTTCCCTTTTCACTACTACCTGTTTATTGCTTTTATTACATGCGACCGGTCAAGCACAAACATGTCCTGACAAATCAGGAGCAGGATTTACAACTTTAGGGTCAATCGGTAACGATTGTTACTACACATCGATCAATTCATTTAATTACGCAGCTGCTGAAGCCGATGCTATAGCTAATGGAGGGCACCTGGCAGCCATTAACGATGCTGCTGAAAATACCCAGATACAAAGTTGGCTACCTAATGATGTTTGGAGAATTGGATTGGTTGATAATAGTGGCAGTGGGCCTTTCGTATGGTCCAATGGAGACCCCGTAACCTTTTTGGATTGGGCTCCAGGTGAACCGAATGATAACCAGCCCCGGGGTGGGTCAATCTGGAAATTTGTTTCAGGCCCTAACTGGTTTGATATCTGGAATACTGATGCACGTAAATACATCCTTGAAGTACCGAATGCAATTGCGAGCTGTAACGATGCCGACGGCGACGGCTATGACGATGTTGCCTGCGGTGGTGACGACTGCGACGACAGCGACCCGAACATTAATCCTACGGTGGATGTACACCTTTTCAACGGAGCGATTGATGATGATTTTTTAAACGCAGGCAACTGGTGCCCCGATGCCCCGGGAACCGGTTCACACATTTATGCATATAAAGAGGTGATCATAAACGCGGACTGCGTTCACAATGGCCATCCTGGTGGTATAGTTCGATATTATGAAGGGTTGACCATTAATGCCGGAGAAACATTTGTAGACGGTGCGCCGGGAACATCCCATATCTATATTGACAAAAAGTTTGAGAATAACGGTACATTCAGTTCGCCTCGTTGGTCAAAAGGCATGAATGCTTCCGTAGGTACTGCCGTCAACAATGGATACTTTGATGTTGTATATCATGGATGGTCTATCTCTTGCGCCTTTGACAATAACGGAACCGTTGATTATGGAGAAGGCGTATTCTACGTTTATGGTTCTCTTGACAATACAGATGGTATTATTACCAATAAAAGCTATTGGTCAGGAGCATTGGCAATGATGAACAACCAGCCGGTCGGCGGGACAATACAACCAGGACATATTCCGGGAAATACATCTGTTTTCCGTACCTATATCAATCCGATAGAGTTTACAGGAACCATAAATATCGACATTACAGGCAGGGGTAATGTAGCCTGTAACGGAAATCCAGGTGGTAGCCCTGGTAATACTTTTGATCAAGTCTCAAATATCTCCAATAAGAGTATCACCGTTTCCGGTATCGTGAATTTTGACTTGTCGAATGCATCAGGCATTGTTGAGGGAGATAAATATCAGATTTTCAATGCCGGAAGTGCGAACGTTAATTTCACTGGCAGCATTGGTACTGTTACCTCTCCTTATACCATGACCTATTTGGAAAATGGCATCTTTCTAATAGGTACAGAGAGCGGTGGAGATGGTGAAATCTGCGGTGACGGCATTGATAACAATTGCAATGGCCTGATAGACGAAGGTTGCTGCACCGACAACGACAACGACGGCGTGACCGACTGCGACGGCGACTGCGACGACAACGATCCTAACAACTATCCATTCAACACCGAAGTCTGTGACGGACAGGACAACGACTGCGACGGCCTCGTCGATGACGACGACCCAGATGTTGTGGGACAAACGACCTGGTATGCCGACACGGACGGAGACGGCGCCGGCGACCCCGCTAACTCAGTACAGTCCTGCAACCAGCCCGGAGGCTACGTGGCCAACAGCGATGATCTCTGCCCCGAAGATGGAAACAAGACCGAACCAGGCACCTGTGGTTGCGGGGTGGCTGATGACGACAGTGATGGCGATGGTACCGAGGATTGCATCGATGGTTGCCCGAACGACCCGAACAAGACCGACCCAGGCGTCTGCGGTTGCGGCGTAGCCGATGTTCCGACCACCTGGTATGCCGATACGGATGGAGACGGTGCCGGTGACCCGAACGACAGCCAGTCTGGTTACACCTGCGACCAACCTGAAGGATACGTAGCCAACAGCGATGACCTCTGTCCCGAAGATGGAAACAAGACCGAACCCGGACAGTGCGGTTGCGGCGTAGCTGATGATGACTCCGATGGTGATGGCGTGGCCGATTGCAATGACATCTGCCCTGGGGGTGACGACAACGCCGATGCTGATTCAGATGGGATCCCTGATTTCTGCGACGATTGCCCGAACGACCCGGACAACGACATCGACAACGACGGAGTCTGCGGCGACGTAGACAACTGCCCCGCTGACGCCAATCCAGGTCAGGAGGACTTAGACGTAGATGGAATCGGCGATGTATGTGATGCTACAGTCAGCGTTTGCGATGCTATTGACGCCCTGGCTGCGTACGTTGTCTCGCTCAATCTGCCGAACAATACTGAGAACTTCCTGCTGAATAAATTAAATCTGGCCAAGAGCAAGTACCAAAGTGGCAACAACAATGCGGCCATTGGCAACCTGACGGCCTTCATCAATAAAGTGAACGCTAAAACGCCAAGTCAGATTTCACCAGCAGAAAATGCCATACTGGTCGGTACGGCCCAGGCCATCATCGACGCTATCAACAATGGCAATACGAACTGCACATCGGGCGGTCAGAACCTCATCGCCCCCGGCAACAACAGCATCAGCACGGCCGCTCAGCTCAAGACGGTTCAACTGGAACTATTCCCCAATCCGGCCAAAAATCAGGTGAACGTTCACCTGCATGGCCTGGATGAAGCCGGCACCCTGACCATCCTCGACAAGTTTGGACGGACGGTCTGGACGCAGGAACTTGATGCGTATACACACGCCCTGAACCTCGACCTCCCCGAGGGCCGGTTCACGAGCGGCGTCTACTTCGTAAGTGTCAGGACCAACGACCAAAAGGTCGTGCAGAGGCTGGTCATTACCAGATGACCATTCAATTGGAACTGATGGAAATGCCGGGCACCGAAGGGTGCCCGGTTTTTTTTGTGCCAAAATAAAAATAGGTGTAAAGCAATTGTTTTAGCAAAAATGTGAGGTTGAGCCACCGGTACATTTTCTATGAACTATCGCAGGTCTAAGTCCACTTTTCACCAGGTTTCACAGCGCCGGCCCCTAACTTCAGACCAGGAAAAAGCCTTTTCCCATCTGCACCGCTTCACATTAAAATGTGATACCCGCAGCATTATCGCTACTGTAGCTTTGCAACAAAGATATTGGCCAGTCAGCACGCTTGATACCCGCCAGCCTAAAAATATTGTGATAAATAGAACAGGGACTATCCGGCAGATCAATGATCGCCTGAGAAAATAATGCCCATACTGAAATTAAAGGCTGAACTGGACTTATAGGTAAACGCATTAAAAGTTGATAAGAGTTTGAAGTAGGATCAACCCTTATCAACTTAATCAACCTTCATGCGACCATCTATAATATCGGCTAAACGCCCGGTGCATCTGTTCCAATTATTTCACCTAAACAAACAGTTAAGCTTATGAAACTTCTTCACATTATTGCCACACCAAGACTCGAGAAATCAAGGACGCTCCAGATTTCAAATGAATTCCTTAACTCTGAAAAGGTAAAACATCCCGGCCTGGTGGTTGATACGCTCGACCTTTTCAAGGTAGAATTGCCAAAAGTATCAGGCGAAATTACGGACGCCAAATACGTGCTGATGAGTGGCGGATCGCTGAGCGAACAGGCTCAATATGATTGGGAGGAGGTGATGAAATACTCAACGGAATTCCTTTCCTACGATTATTATCTGATTTCCAGCCCGATGTGGAATTTTTCCATACCCTACAAACTGAAACATTACATTGACATCGTCATGCAGGCTGGTGTTCTTTTCAAGTTTACTCCCGAAGGTGTCGAGGGGCTGGCGAAAAATAAAAAGATGTTTTGTATAACAACACGGGGAAGCGACTACAGCAGTGGCAACTATATGCATCAATTCGATTACCAGGAACCCTATCTGAGATCCATATTTGGTCTGGCAGGCATTACCGATATCACTTTTATCAACGCACAGCCGATGGATTACGCTCCGGAAGTTACTAAAATGAATCTCATGAATGCCATTAAGGATGCCCGGTCCATGGCATTGAACGGTGAAGCTGTTTAATTGCCCGAGGTATAATAATAGCACTGTAAAAAAACAAGGCGAGTTTGCCGGTCTGCCTGCAAGCTCGCCTGCTGCATACTGCCAAATTTATTCGTAAGATCCCATTTTACAGGAGAAAATTAGGTTCGCCAAAAGAAATTTCTTAGTGTTGGCCTTTCATGAAAAATTAATAAACGAAGGTAAATGGATATCCGCCGTTCTGGTGTTCATTTGCCATCGGGCATGCACAAAAAGGAAATATGGGAACACCTAACTCATTGCGAAGAATCGCCCTTATCGCCGGAGCCGGCTACCTCGTCATTTTTATCACCGGTATCTACGCCAATTTTTTCATCCTCGAAAATATGGTTGACAGCGCCGATGCCGTAAAAACCGTGGCCAACCTCACCGCTCAAACGGCTCAATTCCGGCTAGGCATCCTCGCTTTCATCATCATGGTAACCTTTGATGTAGTGCTCACCTGGGCGCTTTATGTGTTATTGAAACCTGCCGGAGAGCGACTGGCCCTTTTCATGGCATGGTTCCGGCTCGTCAATTGCGTCTTGTTTGGTGCAGCACTGATGCACCTTTTCAGCGTGCTTGAATGGGTCACCGGCACACCTCCCTCCATCGCTGCCGAATACATCCAGGCGCATGTCATGCATTCCCTCTCATCTTTTAACTATACCTGGCTCATCGGGCTGCTCTTTTTTGGTATTCACCTCATAGCCCTTGGCGCACTTACGCTGCGCACCAGCTATATCCCACGTTTCATCGGCATTCTCCTTTTTATTGCCGGCGCAGGCTATCTCACCGACAGCTTCGCCCAGTTTATGCTCGCCGATTATGAACAGTACAAAGACATATTCACCACCGTCGTCGTTTTGCCCGGAGTTGTCGGGGAACTGTCCTTCACCGTCTGGCTTTTACTGCGGGGCGGACGGCAGGTGTGAAGCCTGAACGGCAGTGCCTGCTACACACCGGTCGATCAAGGTCCGGTATTCCCGGGAAGAACAGGCGCCGGCCCCTGTGCACCGCATAAAACTTTGTACAGTTTAACTAAAATCTATAAATTGGGACACCTCCAACCCGGTGAGCTCTTATCTGAAGGAGATTTGTTACAAGGTCGCAGACGCCGGCAGTTTACCTTCAGTTATACGCAAACCACTAATAAAATCAGCCTTTTGAGACAATGTACAACTCGTAAACCACTTACTGTGGACACAAAAAACGGATGCTATGTTACATTTCTTCCGAAAAATAAAGAATCAGCTGCTCACCCGGAATATGTTTAGCCGCTATCTACTTTATGCCATCGGCGAAATCATACTCCTGGTGATCGGTATATTGCTGGCACTCGAAATCGACAGTAAAAACAACGATAAAATAAACCGGCGACTGGAACGAACCTACCTGTCAGCTATCAGCAGTAACCTCTCGGAAGATATCGACGAACTGGAAAACCGGATGCACAGAGATACCATGCATCTGAATGCATACACCCAACTCATACAGGCTTTTGCCACCGACAGCATTTTCCTCGATCAAAAAAAGTTTAAAAACGTCCTGTATTTTAGTTCAATTATCAATTATTTCAATCCACAGAACACCGTATTCGAAGAAATGAAATCCTCCGGTAAACTCAACCTGATCAAGCCCTTCAACCTTCGGTACGACATCATGGAATATTATAACAAAAGTTCCAAAGTCGTCACCAGCCAGGAGATTAACAACCAATACATTATGGACATCAGGGGCGAATCCATCGACGCCAAACTGGATATGAATTCCTTCATTGAAACAGGCCTTCCCGACCAGTGGAACATTGAGGTCAATCCCTTTGACTATACTTTCTTCGAAAAAGGCTTCGCCGACCCCGAAGTCCAGGAATTTGCCCGGCATATCAGCCTCATGAAAGCTGCTGTGTACATCAACCTCAACTGGAAAAAAGGTCTGATAGAAGACGCCCGGCAGGTAAAAGCACAGATTGAAGCCTACCTGGCTAAGTCAAAACAATAAATTGATGCTCAACCTGTTCCACACAGCTCATCGCAAGACTGATTTATCAAACAGTGTCAGCATTGCCACCTCTTCCTGTCTCTGAGCGCTTTTACCGGAAAAAATTTAACTTTGAAGCAAAGCTTAGGCTCGTAGAGGTTTTAATCGTACAAGTTTTTTAGCAGTACTTTGCAGAGCCGGTTTATTTCAACGGGATTTCATGCAACACCAACCTGAACCAATCCTTTCAAGACACTAAGCCACTCTTAATCGAAAACAACGCAACACATGAAAAATACAAGCAGTCACGACGAACGAATCGCTAAAATGACCTTTGCCTCTGTTTATCCGCATTACGTCACCAAAGTCGAAAAGAAAGGCCGGACAAAGGACGAATTGCACCGGGTCGTAACCTGGCTGACGGGGTATGATGATAAAAAGTTGCAAGAGCTCATTGATACAAAAGCGACTTTCGAGGCTTTTTTTCAGGACGCAACCATACACCCCAACGCAAGGCTCATTACGGGCGTCATCTGTGGTTACCGGGTGGAAGAAATTGAAAATCCGCTGACGCAGCAGGTCAGGTACCTGGACAAATTGGTAGATGAACTGGCAAGAGGGCGCAAAATGGAGAAGATTCTGCGGGCGGAATAACAATACAGATATATGCTCGAAGAAAAGTGGTTGGTAGAAAGCCCGGCTTTGGATAATTGAAAATAAGTCTGTTCATCTATACGCAGACTTGCGTGCTTCAGGTATAAATGAGGCAGATTACGTTTGTTGAAAGTTGGCAGTTCGACCGGTCGAACTGCCAACTAAAAAAACACACCTATCATTTTTTCAGCTCCACATAATGCTGGTAGTAATACGGAATGGTTTCAATGCCTTTGTAGAAATTGAACAAGCCGTAGTGCTCGTTTGGCGAGTGAATCGCATCGCTGTTAAGGCCGAAGCCGATGAGGATGCTGTCTTTTTTCAGTACGTCTTTGAACAGGGCGACGATCGGAATGTAACCGCCTTCCCGCTTCGGGATGGGCTCTTTGCCAAAGGTTTTTGCCATGGCAAGGTGGGCCGCTTTGTATTCAGGCGTGTCGGTAGGGGTGACGCCGGGAGTTCCGCCGTGCATGCGGGTTACTTTAACCTTCACGGAGGCGGGAGCCAGTGATTTGAAGTAGGTTTCAAACTGGTCGTACACCTTTTCCGGGCGCTGGTGCGGTACGAGGCGCATGGAAATTTTGGCGTAAGCCTTTGAAGGTAAAACCGTCTTCGATCCTTCACCGGTGTAGCCGCCCCAGATGCCGTTCACATCGAGTGATGGACGGATGGAAGTGCGTTCGTTGGTGGAGTAGCCTTTTTCACCCTGTACATCGGCGATGCCGAGGTCTTCCTTGTAGTTGTCGAGGTTGAAAGGTTCCCGTGCCATGGCTTCCCGCTCAGCGTCGCTCACCACCTGAACGTCGTCGTAGAAGTTGGGGATGGTGATGTGCCCGTCCTTGTCGATGAGTTTTGAGATCATATCCGCCAGTACGTTGGCCGGGTTAGCGACGGCGCCGCCGTACACGCCGGAGTGGAGGTCCCGGTTAGGTCCGGTGACTTCGACTTCGAGGTAGGCAAGTCCCCTAACGCCAGTGGTGATGCTGGGAATGTCGTTTGCAATGATGGAAGTGTCGGAGCAAAGGATGACGTCGCAGGCGAGTTTCTCCTTGTTTTCCTCGACGAAAGGCCGGAAGCTGGGCGAGCCGACTTCCTCTTCGCCTTCCACGCAGAATTTAACGTTGCAGGGCAGGCTGCCGGTTTTCACCATGGCTTCAAAAGCCTTGACGTGCATGTAAGTCTGGCCTTTATCGTCGCAGGAACCACGGGCAAAAATGGCGCCCTGCGGGTGGATTTTGGTAGTTTTTACCACCGGCTCAAACGGCGGGGAGTCCCACAGGTCAAGCGGGTCCGGCGGTTGAACATCGTAATGGCCGTACACCAGGACGGTAGGAAGTTTTTCATCGATGATTTTTTCACCGTAAACGATTGGGTAGCCTGCTTTTGTTTGTCCGTCTTTTTGGTGGGTGGTGGGGCAAACTTCCACTTTGTCGCAACCGGCATCCCGGAGGCTCTGCGCCACGAAATCAGCGCAACGCAGCACGTCGGCCTTGTATTTTGGGTCGGCACTGATGGAAGGAATGCGCAGCAGTTCGAACAATTCGTCGAGGAAACGCTGCTTGTTTTGAGCGATGTATTCCTGAGTTTTTTGCATGTTATTGGTTGTTATGTTTGATAATGTAAAGTTGTCTGAGCAGGGCCCAAAGATAGGGAATTGAGAATTGAGAAATGAGAATGGAGAATTGAGAATAACGCACTGCCGTGCAATTCTCCATTCTTCATTCATATCATTTTCTACCTGAGCCGTAGAACTTCATCCGCTTGCTACAGGAAGTTTTGGCCCAATGGCCGATCCCGAAGTTGAATTCGAGGATGACTTGCGCACCGACGGGATGCGTGGGTTCGATGTTATCGTAGGTCAGGCTGTGGCCGGGATTCGGATAGCCAAGGTCGGTGCCGGCATCGTTGACAAAATTGGTGATGCCGTAAAACATGCGAATACCCAACCCCACGGTGAAGGTGCTTGAGCCGGCGAGATAGCCGCCAAAACCGACGGCGCCGGCGAGGTAGTTGTTTTCGTAATAGCGGTCGGTGTTCAGGAGTTCGGTGCCGTTGTCGGTTTGTTCGACTGATTGCACGAGGGAGTACATGGGGCCGATTTCGAGGTAAGCCCGGTTTCTGATGTAGCGGTACATGAGGTAAGCGTCAATTGATTTCCACTGAATTTCATTCTTCAGATCCACATTTGTGGCGGGAACCTGGTAGGTGAAATTTTGTCCCGACTGGCTGTACATACCTTCGAGGGCGATGCCGTGGAAGGGGCCGAAGTTAAGCGCAACCTTAGCGCCGGCGCCGTACATGGGTGTTAGTTGGTAACGGTAATCGCTGTCGTCGAGGATGCCTTTGTTCAGCAAGAAAGAAGTGCCGCCGCCGCCTTTGATACCGGTTTCGAGCCAGATTTCCTGGGCGCTGAGGGAGAGGCAAAAGAGAAGTGCCGCAATCGTTAAAAGGTGTCTTTTCATGTTCGTATTTGTTTGATGAAAAAATTAGGCGGCAAGATAGGGATGTTCTGAGACGAAGGAAGGCAGGGGAGGGGAATTTTCGGTATTGGGCAATTGGCTGACATGCGGGGGGCTCTGTATTTCGGTTTGTGTCAGGCGATGGTGTTTCCACTACTGATCTGGCCGAAGTAAATGCGGTAGAATCGGAAAGAGGGGAACCACACCCGCAAATGCACAGGCAGTTGCGGGTGTGGTTCCTCTTCAGGGCAATGCAATTAAATTCAGTTTGTTACTCCCTGTTTCACCACGAGTACCGGCAGGTTCTTGTTCTTGCGAAGCAGGCTTTCGGTAGTAGAGCCAAGGAAAAGCTGCGACAGTCGGGTGTGACCCTTAGCGCCCATGATGATTAAGTCGGCATCGGAGCCGTTTGCCTGTCGGAGCAGTTGGCTGGCTACATCGATCTCATTCGTTTCGACAACCAATTGTTCAACCTCGTTTTTAAGATCAGCCAGTTTTTCCGTCAGGAATTCATCCAGGCTTTGCAGGTATTTGCGCTGGAGCTCGTCGCCGGAGGCGCTGGTCAGGCCTGCCCGTCCGGGGAACAGAAAATCGATCATCTGGTACACATGCGTGGCAATAATGCGTACCGGCGTCAGGGATGCATGTTTGAAGCCGATAGCGGTTTTTAGTGCGTGGATAGAGTTTTCAGAAAAATCAACCGGCACCAGAATGTTATTCAGGACGGGGGTCGCTTTTTCAGGGGCTACCAGCACGTTGGCGTCGACCATTCGGATGACGTTCATGGCCTGAATCATGTGATAATCGACGTTTGCTTTCTGACCGATGACCACCATGTTGGCGGATGCCTCGTTGGCAGCACTTGTGAGTTTTTCGAGCGGCGAGCCGACTTCCACGGAATAATTTACTTTTTGCAGGAAGTTTTTGTCAAAGGTCTGATGCAACTCCTGCTCCATTTTTTGCATACCTCTGTCATATTCTGCCGTATCGTAGACGTCGGGCAGGCCCGGTTTTACGTCACGGAACGATACTATCGGGTAAGGTTCCGGTAGTACATGCACGCAGGTAACCCTGGATACTTTGATGAATTGATTGAAGAATTCGAAATAACGGAGAAGCGCAGCATCTGTGTAATCAAGCTCGAGGCCGATCATTACTTTTTTCACGTTCAGCGGATAGACAATTCCTTTGGCTTCCGCCTTAGGGGATGGGAAAGTTGTCATGACATAATATTTTAATGATTCGCTGCCCGATTTCAGATTGAAAAAGTTAGGGTGGTTATCAGGAAAATTCCAATGACAAAAGTCTGTCCGGGAGTTGGGAAAAAATCACCGATGGCGGGAGGCGCCTGAAAAAATTATTGGCGCTGCAAACAATAAAGGATGGGAAATAATGGTCAGATTTGCGGTGAAATCGGAGTCCAGAATTTGGTGGAATCAATTCCTAATTCCTGATACCCGATGCCAAATCTCCAATTCAGGCTCGAAATAAAACAAAACAATCACTTATACGATTAAGAAAGTGGGAGAAGCCTGTGTAAAATCCAAACATTCTGCATCTCTTCCGCAAACCAAATTTATCATGACAAAGAAAAAGTTATTTAAAAGAGTTTTTATCGGTCTCGGCGTATTCCTCGTAGTGTTTATCGGGGCGCTGGTGGCCTTACCTTTTGTATTTAAAGACGACATTATCGCTGCGGTGAAAAATGTGGTCAATGAAAACCTCAACGCCAAAGTTGACTTCGAAACCGTTGACATTTCGCTGTTGCGGAGTTTCCCCAGCGTGAGCGTCGGGGTTAAAAACTATGAAGTCATCGGCATCGATGAATTCGACGGCGTCAAACTTGTGGGCGGCGAGTCGTTCGGCATTACGGTCGATTTCTGGTCGGCCTGGAATTTTGGCCAGGTGCCGCTCGAAATCAAATCCGTTACCCTCGATAAACCGGAGATCAACGTCATCGTGCTGAGCAATGGCAAAGCCAACTACGACATCGCCAAGCCAACCACTGACACCACGACCACGGAAACCACATTCCAGATCAAACTCCAGGAATACGCCATCAACAACGGTAACATCGTTTACGACGACCGCCAAGGTGGCAACTACGTGAAGCTCGTCAACCTCAACCACAGCGGCGAAGGCGACTTTACCCAGGATGTGTTCGATCTGACGACAAAAACTTCTATCGACGAATTCACGGCCGAATCCGGCGGTATTACTTACCTGAAAAAAGCGAAGACCAAACTTGACGCAGGTTTCAACATCGACCTGCCTAATTCAAAGTACACGTTGAAGGAAAACGAACTGAAAATCAACGAATTGGAAATGAAGGCCGACGGCTGGGTGTCCATGCCGAACGAGAACGACATCGACATGGACCTGACCTTCAGCGCACCGAAGAGCGATTTCAAAGCGCTGCTTTCGATGATTCCCAACGCCTACATTGCCGGTTATGAAAACGTGAAAGCCGGCGGCACTTTCAAGCTCGACGGTTTTGTGAAAGGTATCTACAGCGCTTCGCCGGAGCGATACCCGGCTTTCAAGATCAACTTTGATGTAGCCAACGGCGATGTAAAGTATCCCGACCTGCCGATGGGTATCAGCGGCATCAACACCAATGTCGTCGTCAACAGCCCCGGCAGCAACCTCGATCAGATGCTGGTAGATGTTTCAAAATTCAGCCTGAAAATCGGCAACAATCCGCTGGAAGGATATTTCAAACTCCGCACCCCCATGTCTGATCCGGATGTGGATACCAAAATCACCGGTGTGCTCAACCTTGGCGACTTCGTGCGGGCATTTCCAATGGAGGGCGTGAAAACGCTCAACGGGTTGATCAATGCCGACGTGGCCGTGAAAACAAAAATGTCGACCATCGACAAAGGCGACTACGCCAACGTGGATATGAAAGGCGATATGTCCATCGAAAACATGGACTACGTAGCGGACGATATGCCACCGGTTCGCATCGACGCCATGCGCATGTTTTTCACGCCGAAGAACGTGCAGATTCCCAATTTCGATATGAAACTTGGCAAGAGCGACCTCAGCGGCAGCGGTGCGCTCGACAACATCCTGGCGTACTTCTCGCCGGATGCAACGATGAAAGGGAACTTCACCCTGCGGTCCGGCTATTTCAATGCGGACGAGTGGATGACGGAAGAAGAAACAACTTCTACTCCGGCAACGGGCAGTCCGCAGGCGGCGGAAGAGGAACTTTTCAACCGATTTGATTTTACCGTAGACGCATCGATGAAAGAAATTGACTACGATGTTTACAAGGTCAAAGATCTGGTGGCCAAAGGTAATTTCACCCCCAACAAACTGACTACCAGCGAACTGAGCGGCAAAATCGGCGACAGCGATTTTTCGGCATCCGGCTACCTGTCCAATGTCTGGAATTATGTTTTCAATGATGAAACACTGGGCGGCAATCTGACGCTTCGCTCCAAATACATGAACCTCAACCAGTTTATGACCGAGAGTGAAACACCGGCTGCCACTGCACCAGCCGAAGCTACTGAGCCGATACTCGTTCCCGCCAACATCGATATGCGCATGACGGCCAATATGGACAAGGTCATCTATGACAACATGGAGTTGAACAACGTGACCGGCGGCCTGGTCATCGCCAACGAAGAGGTGAAATTTACCGACTTGTCAGCCAATACGCTGGGCGGCCGGATGGCCATCAACGGCGGCTACAACACGCAGAACCACGATACGCCGAAGTTCGATCTTGCGATGAAGTTGCAGCAGATGGATTTCCAGAAGGCTTTCAATACGTTCAATACCTTCCAGGCCATTGCGCCGATCGGGAAGTTCATGCAGGGCGTTTTCAATACGGAGCTGACCATGAGCAGCAACCTGACCAAAGACCTGATGCCGGACCTCTCCACGCTGACGGCGGCAGGTTTGCTTCAAACCATCAATGCAACGATCAAAGGAGCGAAACCGCTGGAAGAAATTGGCAACAAACTCAATGTCGACGCCTTCAAAAACCTGACGCTGAAGGATAGTAAAAACTGGTTCACCGTGAAAGACGGCGCCGTGCAGCTGGAAGATTTCAACTACAAATACCAGGACATCGACATGAAAATCGGTGGTTCCCACAAACTGGAGGGCGATATGAACTACAACATCGCCGCTAAAATACCGAGGGCTAAAATCGGTAAAAATGCCATCGGCGCTGCCGCAAACACCGGCATCGACTTCCTGAGCAAGGAGGCTTCCAAGATTGGCCTGAACGTGGATGCCGGCGAATTTATCAACGTGCAGATCAGTCTGGGCGGTAGCCTGACCGACCCGAAAGTCGGTTTCAAGCTGCTCGGCACTGACGGCACCGCCACCAGCGTGAAAGATGCCGTGGTGAACAAGGTGCAGGAAGAAGCCCAGAAGAAGCTGGACGAAGCTAAGTCAGAAGCTGAAGCCCGATTGGAAGCTGAGAAGAAAAAAGCTGAAGAAGAAGCCAAAAAACTGGCTGACCAGGCCAAAGCCGAAGCCCAGAAGAAACTGGAAGAAGAAGCCAAAAAGGCCGGTGAAAAAGCCGGTGAAGAAATAAAGAGCAAAGTCGGCGAAGAGGCCAAGAAGAAAATTGAGGAAATCAACCCCTTCAAGAAAAAGAAAGGCGGGGGAGGATGATTTTGAATTGACAGTGGATTGTGGATAGAGAAACATGAGTCATCCCGAATTTTGATAAAATTTTAGCCCCAGAGGGGCGATTATGTTTGTAGCATTAATTTTATCCAAAAATGGAGCCCCAGCGGGGCGGTTATCTATCGATTGCCGCCCCGCTGGGGCTCCATTTTTTATTATTAGGCCATTTTTCTACAAACATAGCCGCCCCTCCGGGGCTATTTTGGCTTTAAACCCAATTTGAAAATTCGGGATGACTCATGTTTTGTTTAGTTAAAAAACAATGAACAGCCGGTAAATACAGTTACTTTTGGCGCTCTTTTGTTAAAAAATAAAATTAAAAGCATGTTGAGATCAATTCCGGCTTTCTTTCTTTTGTTGTTGGGGCAAATGACAATTGCCCAGACGGCAGTCCCGCCTGTTACATTCAATTTTGAAAAGGCAGAGCTCGAATCCCACCTGATGTACCTCGCTTCCGATGAACTGGGCGGCAGAAGGACCACCTCCGAAGGCGGAGCCATGGCTGCTGCGTATATCGCCAAAGCTTTCGAAAGCTACGGAGTGAAACCGGTGCCAGGGATGGATGGCTATTTTCAGAATATTCCGTTTA
Source organism: Bacteroidota bacterium (assembly GCA_030147525.1). Lineage (GTDB taxonomy): Bacteria > Bacteroidota > Bacteroidia > Chitinophagales > Saprospiraceae > UBA6168. The sequence continues at coordinate 8,581 of JASBVF010000006.1, read as the reverse complement.
ACGACGTGCATCCGCCGCTGTCTGGCAGTTTGACATTGGGTGAAACAACCTTTACCCTCAACGAAAACATGCTGATTTTGAAAGGCGGTAAGCTGGAAACGACGGCGACAGCAGTATTTGCCGGTCATGGCTGGGTGGATCAGGAGGCGGGTGTGGATGATTACGCAGGCCTGGATGTGAAGGGCAAGGTCGTTTTCGTACTGCCGGGAAGTCCCGGTGCACAAGGCCCGATGGAAGTTTTTGAAGCGATGAAAGACAAGCAAATAATAGCGGCAGAGCGTGGCGCAGTGGCGCTTTTCGAACTTTACCGACTCAACTTTCCCTGGCAGTTTTTTAAAAACTATTTTGGAAAAGACCGCCTCGAAGTCGCAAGAGAAAAGGCGGACGGCGGAGCCGGCCTCGTGTACGGTTGGCTAAAAGAAGGCACCCCCAATCCGGTTGCTGAATTGGAAAAAGGCGCCGTCATGCAGGTGCAGTTCACCACCACCGGCATCGGCACCAAACAGCTCGAAGCCGCCAATGTAGTAGGACTGATCGAAGGCACGGATGCGGTTCTAAAAAACGAATATCTTGTGCTCAGCGCCCATTATGATCATGTCGGTATCGGAAAAGAGGGTGGGGCGCCCTACACGGAAACGGACAGCATTTTCAACGGGGCACGGGATAACGGAATGGGAACGGTTGCCTTAATGGCTGCCGCCAAAGAACTGGCTGCCAATCCGCCCAAACGCTCCGTGCTGCTGCTGGCTTGCACCGGTGAGGAAATGGGCATGCTGGGCAGTGCCTGGTTCGTGGACAATCCGCCGGTGCCGCTCGAGCAAATGGTGTACAACCTCAACAACGACGGCGCAGGTTACAACTCCACCGAACATATCACCGTCATCGGTCTGGAGCGGACAAATGTGGATGAACTGTTGTATGATGCTGCGAAAAACAGCGGTCTGCAAATTACCGGCGACCCCGCACCGGGCCAGAATCTGTACGAGCGCTCGGATAATATTTCCTTTGCCAGAAAGAAAATCCCTGCCATCGATGTCGCTCCCGGCATCACGGAGATGAATGAGGCGGTGTTTCAATATTACCACCAGGCTGCGGATAATCCCGATACGATCGACTACGATTACCTGCTGCGTTTCTCTCAGACTTACACTCGTATGGCCCGCATGATTGCAAACATGGAAGGAAAACCGGCCTGGACGCCGGGGGATAAATTTGAGGATTGATCCGGTAACGCAGATCGGCTCTGTTGCACGTCAGTGCTCAACGAACAGCGGCAGGCTTTGTGACAAGGCCTGCCGCTGTTCGTATATACAACCGCTGCAAATGGGGGTAATTTACCGGTCAAACTGATGCAGGTCCAGCGCCTCGATGATCTTGATCAGTTTCTTGTGGTAGTTTTTATCGGTCGCATAACCTGCCTTCTTGAGACCTGCCGCCCAGCCTTTGTAATCTTTGGTGCCGAGCTTTTTCAAACCCTTGTAGCGGTCCATTTGCAGCAGTTTGGAGTGTTCCCGGTAACTCTCCCAGGCAGAGTCGAAAACCCGGAACATGTCGTAGATATCATCGTCAGAGTAGTTGCGACAGGTGCAGCCACGGCATTTGGAGCGGCATTTTATCCCAAAATGATTGTTGGATTCGGTGGCCAGATGGCTGCTGCCGGCGTCCGTTTCGAGTAGTCCCTGGGCGAGGGTGATGCTGGCAGGGATACCAAATTGTTTCATTTCTGCGATGGCTGTAGCGGCGAACCGTTCAACGTAACTGCGGCAATTGTCCATTTTTTCCTTCACAATGCGTTGGTCAACTCCCTTTCTTTCAGCAAGATCGGGTGAAAACACAAAGGAAAGGTTGCGAAAGTCGGATGACTTCCATTTACCGGGAATCACGGCAGGTTTGTCTTCGGTAAATGTGGGTTGGGTAGCGATAGAGGCGAAAGATAGCTCCTCGTCTTTCACAGTACTGGCAAGGGCTTTCACCGGCTTCGGCTCTTTGAAACTGGCCGCCACAGCCTGTCCATGACCCGAAACGGTAACCTGCACATTCCGGTTGGCGTATAAATGCACGAGGAAAAGTGCTATAACCAACTGAAACCAGTATTTACCGATCCAGTTAAAAAATTGGGTAAATTGGTCTTCACGGGTGGGTTGGCGGTGTAATTTGAACTCAGTCATTTTCAAAGTTTTTGTTGATCAATACGCATTACAAGAGCAAAATAAATGTTTTTGTTTTTAAAAAACAACTTAAAATAAACATTTTGTTGTTTAAAGTTGTGTTTTGCTGCTTTTAAAAAGGAGCACGGCAACTAAAAAAATACTCCGCTCGTTCAGGTTGGTGTTAGTTTTACACTACATTTGCGGCAAAAATCAGTTGGTATGCTGGCTGTTTGTGATGGCGGCTCTACAAAAGCCGATTGGAAAATAAGAATGGAGGATGGTAAGTTGATGAACATTACCACTTCCGGCTTCAATCCCAACTACCATACAGTTGAGCAGATCAGGCATGTCGTTCAGCAGGAATTGGCGGTAAAGTTGAAAGCAACAGCCGGCGGTTCCGTCTTTTATTATGGTGCAGGCTGCTGGGACCCTGACCGGAGAAAGGTGGTGGCCGAGGCGCTGGGTGCTGTTTTTCAGCAAACAAAAATTGAGGTCAGTCACGACCTGATGGCGGCGGCGAGAGCGACCTGCGGCAATGAGCCGGGCATTGTGTGCATACTCGGTACCGGCTCCAACTCCATGCTGTACGATGGAGAGAAAGAAGCCGACCATGTTGACAACCTGGGTTTTTTGCTCGGGGATGAAGGAAGCGGCGCTCTGATCGGGAAGAAACTGTTGCAGGCCTATTTTTACCGTGAAATGCCGGAGGAATTGCATCCGGTGATCAGGCAGGCTTGTCCGAACGGGCGTAAAGACGTCATCGATACAATTTACCACGGCGGGGTGGTGCCGGCAGCATACCTCGCTTCGTTTGTAAAACTATTTGCCGGCCACTTCGGGCATCCATTTGTGCGGAAAGTAATCCGGGACTGTTTTCTGGAGTTTCTCAACCGCCATGTTTGCAAATATGAAAACCACGAACAGCTGCATGTGCATTTCGCAGGTTCCGTGGCCTTTTATTGCAGGGATATTTTAAAGGAAGCGATGGATGAGTTAAACCTGCACCTCGGCAAGGTGTTGCACAAACCCATCCTGCCTCTCCTGAATTACCATCTGAAAGCCGAAAAAGGAATTCAACTCGATCCCGAACAAAAGGAGTTTGAGTAAACCGGTTGACGGTCAGTGTGGATGTCCGGCGGGTTTTAATCTCCGCATGTTGAGGACCTTCTTCCTGGCCGTTTCATAAAACTACGCTATTTTATGAGTCAAAAGTTGAAAAGAATTGCAGTTTTTACCTCCGGTGGCGACGCCCCCGGCATGAATGCGGGCCTCCGGGCTGTGGTACGTACTTCTGCACACTACGAAATGGAAGTCTTTGGTATTCATGGCGGCTATGAAGGAATGATTGACGGGAATCTGAAAAAGCTGGAGATCAGGGATGTCGGCAACATCATTCAGCGGGGCGGTACTTTTCTGAAGACGGCCCGCAGTCAGCGTTTCATGACGGAGGAAGGCCGGAAGCTTGCCTTCGAATCCTTGAAAAAAAATAAGATCGATGCCTGTATTGCGCTCGGCGGCAACGGTACGTTCACCGGAGCTGAGTTGTTTTACCGGGAATACGGCGTGCCGATCGTCGGCGTGCCCTGTACCATCGACAATGATTTGTACGGTACCGATTTCACCATCGGCTTTGATACGGCAGTGAATACGGCCGTTGAAGCGGTGGATAAAATCAGGGACACGGCCGAGTCGCACGACCGCCTGTTTTTTATCGAAGTGATGGGCCGCAACTCCGGGTTTCTGGCGCTGCACACGGCGATCGCCAGTGGAGCCGGTCACGTGCTTTTACCGGAAAAGGAAATGACGCTCGATGACCTCGTGCGCAACCTGCAAAAGTCCAGTCGTCGCAAAAAGCTCTTCAGCCTGATCATCGTGGCCGAGGGTAATCCGATCGGAAGAGCCGATAAAATCGCTGAAGAGATCAAAGCGAAGTTCGATGTTTTCGATACCCGTGTTGCGGTGATCGGTCACCTGCAGCGGGGCGGGGCGCCCAGCGGTTTCGATCGTCTGCTGGCCAGTCGTCTTGGCAACGGCGCCATCGAAGCCTTACAGGATGGACATAAAAACGTGATGGTGGGCCTTGTCAGCCATCAGATTAAACATACGCCGCTGTCGATTGCCGTTAAAAATCAAAAGGAGATCAACCTCGATCTGCTGCGATTGGCGGAGATGCTGGCGATTTGATTGGAATTGGGAATTCCTTCCGCCAAAAGTAGAAAATCAATAATTCCTCTCCCGCAGATTCCGCAGATTTACGCAGATAGATATTTGATTTGAATAAATTAAATCTGCGGCCATCCGTGAAATCTGCGGGAGAATTATAAAAAACTTATTTGCGGGACTACTAACTCCCAATTCCTAATCCCTCCTGATTCTTAAAAACACCACCAGCGGAATTAAAAAGTGCGGAAGCCGCATCACAGCCTCGTGCGTCCATTGATGCAGGCTGCTCACCGGGAAATCCCAGTAAAAATTGCCGAAGATTCTTGCGAGCGACGTTGCCAGGCCCCAGGCGGCAGCGTAGAGTACGATCCATTTCGTCCACCTCCAGGGCAGGAAGATGCCGACTGCCACCACGAAATCCAAGACTGCTGCCATGTTCAGGAATTGAATGGCGCCGGCCTCCGAAACGCCGAGGATGCGCATGGTCATTTCAAGAAAAAGACCCGGACGAGGGTAGTAACCCACCGCATACAATCCATGACAGGAGAAGGTGAGCGCTATGGCTATTTTCATCCAAAGCAAAAGCCGGTCGGTGAGGCCGCCGTTTTTTACAACAAGCAATAAAAATACGGGTGTACTGAACTGCAGGGCATATTCGAAGAACTGCCCCAGGTGATTGAAGTACTCCTTGGTGTAAAGCAGCGCCAGGCAGAACAGCATGAATGCGCCCGCCCACAGCAGGAGGCGGAAGATGGACGGTAAGCGCCGGATGAACAAGGCCGTGACGGCGCAGACGGCAAAGAAAATACCCACGCCCGTCGTAAAGTGTGCAATTGCTTCATCCACGGCCGGACTGGTGACGTACTCCTGCCAGCGCCAGCCGGTTAGTTTCTCCACCAGTGGCTGCATGATGTTTTGATCCCAGAACAACTCCCGGTAGGGAGCATCCCAGAACAGGTGTTGCCAGGCTCTGCCGGCAAAAAGGCAAACCGTGGCTGCCTGCAAAAGCGGAAGGATGGTGCGGTGGTTATTTTCTGGCATATGCAGTAGGGGGGAGGTTGAATGGTTTAAGAGTTTAAGGGTTGAATGGTTTAAAAGTTTAAGGGTTGAAGGGGTTAAAGGCTTTAAAGAGGGCGCCGTCTCGCTACTTTTAACTCTTTACCCTTTAACCCTTTAAACCCTTCACCCCCATCAACGCACAAAGGTAGCCATGCTTCATGAACTATTCCGGGTTGCTGACTGTTCCGATGGCGAAAAAGTGTTTTTGGGTGTTTGTGTTTTTGGAGAGGCGTTTTTCAAACGCAGATTTCCTGAATCCTTTAAACCCCTTAACCCTTTAAACCTTTTAAACCTACAGAACCATACAACCATCAAAATGGACACTGATAGATTTTTAAATGAACTTAACTTCCGTACCTCCCGAAGCTCCGGGGCGGGCGGGCAGAACGTCAACAAGGTGGAAACCAAAGTCGATCTGCTGTTCGACGTGCCGAATTCGCAGGTGCTGACCGACAGCGAAAAGGCGCTCGTCATGGACCGGTTAGCTTCCCGCATAACCAAAGACGGCGTTTTAATCATCTCCAACCAAAGCTCCCGCTCGCAGCTGACCAACAAGGAAGCAGCTGTCAGCATCTTCCTCGATTTGATGAAGGAAGCCTTGCAACCGCCGAAAAAACGCAAGAAAGTAAGGCCCCTCGTCGCCAATCGGCATGAGCGTTTAAAGAAAAAAAAGGCGCATTCCGAAAAAAAGTCGCTCCGGCAGAAGCTCACTTTGTGAAAATAAAGACCTTTGCGGGCGATTGGCGGTTGGCTTTTTGCCGTTAGCGACGGGCTTTTAGCCGGCGGCAAACAGCCAACAGCCAACAACAAAAATAAATTAATGGAAAATAATACGACTGAAACGATGAATACCGAAGGCGTTGCCGTTTGGTCCAATCAAAAATTCAAGCTGAACACCATCGAGGAAGCCGTCGAGGACATTCGCAACGGGAAAGTTATCATTGTGGTGGACGATGAAGACCGGGAAAACGAAGGCGACTTCATTTGCGCCGCAGAATGCGTGACGCCGGAAATCATCAACTTCATGGCCACCCACGGCCGGGGGCTGATCTGTACTCCCATCGAGGAGCAAAGAGCCGAAGAACTGGGGCTTACCATGATGGTGCCCGATAACACGGCCCTGCACGAAACGGCTTTCACCGTTTCCATCGATCTCATCGGCCAGGGCTGCACGACCGGCATCTCCGCTTACGACCGGGCAACCGGCATCCGGGCGCTCGTGCATCCCGACACCAAACCTTCCGACTACGCCAAGCCGGGGCACATCTTCCCGCTGAAGGCAAAATCCGGCGGCGTGCTGCGGCGCACCGGTCACACCGAAGCGACCATCGACCTCGCCCGGATGGCAGGCTTCAAACCCGCCGGCGTGCTCGTCGAAATCCTGAACCAGGACGGCACCATGGCACGGCTGCCACAACTGGTCGAAATCGCCCGCAAGTTTGACCTGAAAATCATCACCATCAAAGATCTCGTCGCTTACCGCATGCAGAACGAGCGGCTCATCAAGCGGGAGTTTACCATTCCTTTTAAAAACAGCTACGGTGAGTTCGAACTCATCGCCTATTCGCAAATGCCGACCGGCGATACGCACCTGGCCATCATCAAAGGCATGTGGAGACCCGAAGATCCCGTGCTGGTGCGGGTACATTCCTCGATGGACGGCAGCGATCTGCTCAATGCCATCTTCGACGACATGGGCGCCAACCTCAATCGCTCGTTTCAGAAAATAGCTGAAGAAGGGCAGGGCGCCATCGTCATCATGCGGCATGGTGAAAAAGACATGTCGCTCATGGCCTGCCTGCAAAACCTGCGCAATGCAAAAGAAAAATCACCCCGTCCGTTCAGGGGAAGAAGAAGCCAGGAGATGGAACAGCGGGATTACGGCATCGGCGCCCAGATTCTGCGGGATCTCGGCATCTCCAAGATCCGGCTGCTGACCAACAGCAAAACCCGCCGGATCGGTATGATCGGTTTCGGCCTGGAAATCGTGGAGGTGGTTGGCTGGTGAAAGGAATGAAAACATGAGAGCGTGAAAATGTGAGGGAAGGAAAACATGAGTCATCCCGAATTTTGATAAAATTTCAGCCCCGGAGGGGCGATCATGTTTGTAGCATTCATTTTATCCAAAAATGGAGCCCCGGCGGTGCGGTTATCTATCGATTGCCGCCCTGCCGGGGCTCCATTTTTTATTATCAGGTCATTTTTCTCGTGTTTTTTATGCGGTTTAGGGGCAAATGGGCGGCTTGACGGGCACCTGGAAAGGGAAAGGGAAAGGCTTCAGACGATGACCTAAAGGCTTCAGACGATGACCTGAAAGCTTTAGACGATGACCTAAAGGCTTCAGACGACGACCTGAAAGCCTCAGACGACGACCTGAAAGCCTCAGACGACGACCTAAAGGCTTTAGACAACAACCTGAAAGCCTCAGACGACAACCTAAAGGCTTTAGGCGATGACCTGAAGGCTTTAGCTGATTTTACGACAAAAACAAATCTGTACCTTCCTAAAAAAACCTTACAGATTTTGCGGTAATTAAGAGATAAGGATTACAGGTAATTTCCTTCTTCCTGAACGAAGATAATATCGGTTCATGTTATTCCTAAAATTACTTTCCAGGTTTGAAATTTGAAAACGAGACTTTCCCTTAAAACGAGGACGGGTCCCCGAGGGGAAACAAAGGGGCCCGCAGGTACGTGCCTTTTTAGCTGAATCGCAGCGCCTCTTTGTGTCCCGTCAGGGATCTGTCCACGCCAGGTTTGAGATTTGAAAAAGAGACTATCCCTTATGACGAGGACGGGTCCCCGAGGGGAAACAAAAGGGGCCCGCAGGTACATGTCTTTTTAGCTGAATCGCAGCGCCTCTTTGTGTCCCGTCAGGGATCTGTCCACGCCACGTGTGAAATTTGAAAATGAGATTTCCCTTATGACGTGGACAGATCCCCGAGTGGAAACAAAAGGGGCCCGCAGGTACGTATCTTTTTAGCTGAATCGCAGCGCCTCTTAGTGTCCCGTCAGGGATCTGTCCACGCCATGTTAGTGATATGAATACGAGACTTTCCCTTATGACGTGGACGGGTCCCCGAGGGGAAACAAATGGGGCCCGCAGGTACGTGTCTTATTAGCTGAATCGCAGCGCCTCTTTGTGTCCCGTCAGGGATCTGTCCACGCCACGTGTGAAATTTGAAAATGAGATTTCCCCTTAAAGCGAGG